>CAZVRW010000043.1:0-26670 GCA_964630265.1 uncultured Rhodospirillaceae bacterium | reverse complement strand
ACCTCGACCCGCGTGCCGGACCGGAGCGCCGCCGGTGCCGGCTCACACGCGCGGCCCCCCTCGACCGCCAGGCACCACGCCCCGGCGGTGCCGCGGGCGCGGCTGGTCAGGGTCAGGCGGCTGACCGCGCCGATCGACGGCAGCGCCTCGCCGCGGAAACCCAGGGTGGCGATGGCGGTCAGGTCGTCGTCCGGCAGCTTGGAGGTGACGTGGCGCTCGACCGCCAGCACCAGCTCCTCTGCGGTCATGCCCGCCCCGTCGTCGGCGACACACAGGTACGACCGGCCGCCGTCGCGCACCGCCACGTCGATGGACCGCGCGCCGGCGTCGAGCGCGTTCTCGACCAGCTCCTTGACTGCCGCCGCCGGCCGCTCGACCACCTCGCCGGCGGCGATGCGGTTGACGACGGTCTCGGGCAGCCGGCGGATCAGCGTCATCGCCGGTCGCGCAATGCCTTGTAGGTGTTGATCAGCCCGTTGGTGGAGGCATCGTGGTCGCTGACCTGGGCCGGCCCCGCGAGCTCGGGCAGGATCTGCTTGGCCAGCTGCTTGCCCAACTCGACCCCCCACTGGTCGAAGGAGTTGACCTGCCAGATCACGCCCTGGACGAAGATCTTGTGCTCATAGAGGGCGATCAGCATGCCGAGCGTATGCGGATCGAAGGTCTTCACCAGGATCGAGTTGGTCGGGCGGTTGCCGTCGAACACCTTGTGCGGCAGCAGCGCCGCCAGCGCGTCCGCGCTCAGGCCCTGTGCCTGCAACTCGGTGCGCGCCTCGGCCTCGGTCTTGCCCTTCATCAACGCTTCGGTCTGGGCGAAGAAGTTGGAGAGGAAGATCGGGTGGTGCTCGCCGATCGGGTTGTGCGAGTTGGCGGCGGCGATGAAGTCGCACGGCACCAACCGCGTGCTCTGATGGATGAGTTGGTAGAACGAATGCTGCCCGTTGGTGCCGGGCTCGCCGAACAGCACCGGCCCGGTGGTGTAGTCGACGCGCATCCCGTCGCGGGTGACATACTTGCCGTTGGACTCCATGTCCGCCTGTTGCAGGTAGGCGGGCAGCCGATGCAGGTACTGGTCATAGGGCAGGACGGCATAGGTGCCGGCGCCGAGGAAGTTGCTGTTCCAGACGCCGATCATCGCCAGGACGATCGGCAGGTTCTCGGCCAGCGGCGCGGCGCGGAAGTGCCGGTCCATGGCGCGGGCGCCGGCGTGCAGTTCGAGAAACCGGTCCATGCCGATGGCGATAGCGATCGGCAGGCCGATGGCCGACCACAGCGAAAAGCGGCCGCCGACCCAGTCCCAAAAGGCGAACATGTTGGCCGGATCGATGCCGAACGCCGTCACCTCTTCGGTGTTGGTGGACAGCGCGACGAAGTGCTTGGCCACCGCGTCCTGCCCCAGCGCGTCGACGAGCCAAGCGCGGGCCGACTTGGCGTTGGCCAACGTTTCCTGCGTGGTGAACGTCTTGGACGCGACGATGAACAGCGTCGTCTCCGCGTTGAGCCGCTTCACCGTCTCGGCGATGTGGGTGCCGTCGACGTTGGAGACGAAGTGCACGCCGAGGCCCGGCTGCTGATAGGGTTTCAGCGCCTCGGTGACCATCACCGGCCCCAGGTCCGAGCCGCCGATGCCGATGTTGACCACGTCGGTGATCGCCTTGCCGGTGTGCCCGGTCCAGGCGCCATCGCGCACGGCGTCGGAGAAGGTGCGCATCTTGTCGAGCACGGCATGGACCTCGGGCACGACGTTTTGCCCGTCGACGGTGATCACGTCCGTCGCATCCGCGCGCAGGGCGACGTGCAGCACGGCGCGCCCCTCCGTGCCGTTGATCTTTTCGCCCGCGAACATACGCTCGCGCCAACCCTCGACGTCGGCGGCGCGCGCCAGATCCATCAGCTTCTCCATGGTCTCGGCCGTGATCCGGTTCTTCGAGTAGTCGAGGAGAATGTCGCCCAATCGCAGCGAAAAGCGGCGGAACCGCTCGGAGTCGGCGGTGAATAGATCGCGCATGTGGACGTCGCGGATGTCGGCGTGATGCGTTGCCAAGGCCTGCCAGGCGGCCGTGGACGTGATCGACGGCATGATCGGTTCTCCCCCCGTGTCGGTCCGGCCCCCTGTCGGTCCGGCGCTGTGCGTCGCGGCGGAGATTAGCAGAGGCGCCGGCGCATCGCCAGTTCGTCCCCCACCTTCCGAGCCGTCAGTGGCGCCCTCCCTGCAGCCCGGGTCGACAGCGGACCCGGCTCTCGCCATATCAGATGCACCGTAGCCAACCGGAGGTCTCAATGTCTGATCAGGCGCTCGTCCGCGACGTGTTGTTCCAGCGCACGGGCCTGGATGCCGCGCGCGTCCAGGGCATCGTCGAGCATGCTCTCGGTAATGCCGACGATGGAGAACTGTTCCTGGAATACCGGCAATCGGAGTCGCTGGTCTTCGACGACGGTCGGCTGAGGGCGGCGACCTTCGATACCGCTCAGGGCTTCGGCTTGCGCGCCGTCGCCGGCGAGGCGACCGGCTATGCCCATGCGTCGTCGCTGGACGAGGACGCCATCCGTCGCGCCGCCGAGACGGTGCGCGCCGTGCAGGACGGTCATGCCGGCACCTTGGCCGCGCCGCCGCTCGGCACCAACGTCCGCCTCTATGCCGATGCCAACCCCCTCGCCGCGGCGCCTTTCGACGACAAGGTGGCGCTGTTGGCGGCCATCGACGCCTACGCCCGCGGCCGCGACGCGCGCGTCGTCCAGGTCTCCGCCTCGCTCGCCGGCGAATGGCAGGTGGTGGACATCCTGCGCCCCGACCGGGCGCCGGTGGGTGACGTCCGGCCGCTGGTTCGCCTCAACGTCAGCATCGTCGTCGAGCAGGGCGGGCGCCGCGAGTCCGGCTCGCACGGGGTCGGCGGCCGCGTCGTCGACGGGCGGTTCCTCGGCGAGGCAACCTGGAAGGCCGCCGCCGACGAAGCGCTGCGCCAAGCCCTGGTCAATCTCGAGTCGGTGCCGACCCCGGCCGGCGAGATGACGGTGGTGCTCGGCCCCGGCTGGCCCGGCATTCTGTTGCACGAAGCCATCGGTCACGGCCTCGAGGGTGACTTCAACCGCAAGCAGACGTCGGCCTTCTCCGGCCTCATCGGCGAGCGCGTCGCCGCGCCGGGCGTTACCGTCGTCGACGACGGCACGTTGCCTGACCGTCGCGGCTCGCTCACCGTCGACGACGAAGGCACGCCCACCGAGCGGACGGTGTTGATCGAGGACGGCGTGCTCGTCGGCTACATGCAGGACCGAATGAACGCCCGCCTGATGGGCCAGCGCTCCACCGGCAATGGTCGACGCCAGAGCTTCGCCCACCGGCCGATGCCGCGGATGACCAACACCTACATGCTGGCGGGCGACCGCGATCCGGCGGAGATCCTGGCCTCGGTCGACCGCGGCCTCTACGCCGTCGCCTTTGGCGGCGGGCAGGTGGACATCACCTCCGGCAAGTTCGTCTTCTCCTGCACCGAGGCCTACAAGATCGAGGGCGGGCGCGTCGGTGCTCCGGTGAAGGGGGCGACGCTGATCGGCAACGGCCCGCACGTGCTCACCAAGGTGGCCATGGTCGGCAACGACATGGAACTCGATCCCGGCATCGGCACCTGCGGCAAGGAGGGGCAGGGCGTGCCGGTCGGGGTCGGTCAGCCGACCCTGCGCATCGACGGCCTCACCGTCGGCGGCACCGCGGTCTGACGTCGGCGGGGCGGCAGCCAACGCCGCCACGCCGCCATCAGCCGCCGATCACCTTGGTCGGGTTGAGGATGCCGGCGGGGTCCAGGGCCCGCTTCAGGGCTTTCGCCAAGTCGATGGCCTCCGGCGTCTTGTAGCGTGCCATGTCCACCGTCTTCAGCCGGCCGATGCCGTGCTCGGCGCTGAACGTGCCGCCGAGCGAGACGGCGATGTCGCTGACGATCCGGTCGAAGCGGTCCCACTGAGCGAGAAACGCCGCGCTGTCCATATCCACGGGTCGGGTGAGATTGAAGTGGATGTTGCCGTCCCCGAGGTGGCCGAAGGCGACGACGCGAATGCCGGGGAGCGCCGCTTCCACCGCCGCCTGGGCGCGGTCGAGAAACGCCGGAACATTGGAGACCGGAACCGCCACGTCGTTCTTGATGCTGCCGCCCTCGGGCTTCTGACCTTCGGGGATGCTTTCCCGCATGCGCCAGAGAGCGGCGGCTTGGCTCTCGTTCTGGGCGATCACCGCGTCGCTGACGCTCTCCGCCTCGAACGCGTCGGCCAGCACGCTTTCCAGCGTCGCTTCCAGCGGATCGCCTTGCCTGGGGCTGGTCAGCGAGATCAGCACGTAACACGGGTACGGCTGGGCGAAGGGATCGACGATGCCCGGCACGTTCTTCAGACAGAAGTCGATACCGCGCCGCTGCATGTACTCGAAGGCCGTCAGCGTGTCGCCGCACCGGTCCTGCAACCGATCCAGCAGCGCCAGCGCCGCCGGCGCATCGGTGAGGGCCACCAGGGAGGTGACCTTCGTTCGCGGCTTGGGAAACAGCTTCAGCACGGCGGCGGTGATAATGCCGAGTGTTCCCTCCGCGCCGAGGAACAGTTGTTTCAGATCATAGCCGGTGTTGTCCTTGCGCAGCGCCCGCAGCCCGTCCCAGACGCGGCCGTCGGCGAGAACCACCTCCAAACCCAGCACCAAGTCGCGGGCGTTGCCATACCGCAGCACCGTGATGCCGCCGGCGTTGGTGGCGAGGTTGCCGCCGATCCGGCAGGTGCCCTCGGCGGCGAGGCTGAGCGGGAACAGCAGCCCAGCGTCGTCGGCGGCGGCCTGCAGATCGGCGAGGATGACGCCGGCCTCCACCGTGATCGTCCGGTTGGCGCGATCGAGCGCGCGGATCCGCTGCATCCGGTTGAGGCAGAGGACGATGCCGCCGTCCGGGACGCCGCCGCCGACGAGGCCGGTATTGCCGCCCTGCGGCGTCACCGGGATGCCGGCCTCGGCGCAGACGCGGACCACGGCCGCTGTTTCCGCGGTGTTCGCCGGCCGCACCACCGCCGCACAGCGGCCGTGGAACAGCCCCCGTTCCTCGATCAGATACGGCTCCAGATCGTTGGCATCGTCGATCCAGCCGGCCGTACCAACGATCTCGCGCATCGCCGCGAGGGCGGCGGCGTCGAATCCCGGCTTTGTTTTCAAGGTGCTCATGGCGTTCGATACGTAAGGCCTGCGCGGCCGGCGAACAATGGCTGGCTCCGGACCGATGGCAAGGCCGGGACCGTCCGGACGGCGGCCGGGCAGCCCGGGCCCCTCGCGATGCTGCCGGGACCCTTTTTTGCGACCGCGAAAGATAGCGGCATTGCTTTCGCGGGTGCAAAAAGATAGTCTAACATGCAGATTTTCTCGCGGGTTGAGACCATGTCCCGGTCCACGCACCGCTTGCGCGAAAACCCCCTGCGGCTGTCGGCATCGCCGGTCATCCGGCACGCACCCGTCTTGCCGGCGGCTGTGGCGCTCCCGACAACAGCCAGTCATCACCATCCACATCAGAAGACCTTGGGGCGACAGAGCGTTGCGAACCAAGCCGCGCGGGCACGTCATGCGACGAAAACAGGAGACTGACCGATGCGCATTGCCATGTTTTCCTCGGAATCACTTCACTCCATCTCGAGCGGCGGCCTGGGCGTGCACGTCACCGAACTGTCGGCCGGCCTGGAACGCCGCGGCCACGACCTGCACGTGATCACGCGACGTAAGGAAGGCCAGAGGCATTACGACCTCATCGATGGCGTCCGCTATCACCGGGTCGATCACGGTCTCAGCGACAACTTCGTGGAGTGCATGGACTATATGTGCAAGGCCATGGCCCATCGCTTCCACGAGGTGACCTCGATGATCGGCAAGTTTGAGCTGGTCCACGCCCACGACTGGCTCGCCGCCAACGCCATGAAGTACGCCATGGAGGGCTTCAGCGTCCCCGGCGTGCTCACCATGCACTCGACGGAATACGGCCGCGACGGCAACGTTTTCTTCGACGGCTTCGCCCGTTGGATCCGCGACGCCGAGGCCGCGGGCTGCCACAACGCCTCGGTGGTCATCGCCGTCAGCCATTTCCTCGCGGAGGAATTGCGGCGCATCTATGGCATCGCCGACAGCAAGATTCACGTGGTGCCGAACGGCGTCAGCTACCGCGAATTCGACGGCGTCGTCGATCCCGCCTTCGTCAAGGGACGCTACAGCATCGCGCCGCTGGCGCCGACGATCTTCTCGCCGGGCCGGATGACACTGCAGAAAGGCATGGACATGCTGGTCGAGGCCGTGCCGATGGTCCGTCACGTCTATCCCGACGTGCGCTTCATCATCGCCGGCGAGGGGCCGGAGAAGGACTTCGTCGTGCACCGGGCGCGGGAGGTCGGTGCCGAGGGCACGATCCTCTTCCTCGGCGCCCTGCCGCGCGCGGAGTACGTCGACCTGATGCGCGCCTGCGACATCGTCGCCGTGCCCAGCCGCAACGAGCCCTTCGGCATCGTCGTGCTTGAGGCGTGGGCTGCGGGCAAGCCCGTCGTCGCCACGCTGGCCGGCGGACCGCGCGAATTCATTTGGCACGACGTCAACGGCTTCCTGGTCAACACCGATCCGGGCGGGCTGGCGCACGGCATCGGCTCGCTGCTCGCCGACCACGACCATTGCCGGGCACTCGGCGCCAATGGTCGCCAGGCGGTGGAGGACCGCTTCAACTGGGACCGCATTGCCGCCGATACCGAAGGCGTTTATCACGTCGTGGTGCACTGACCGGGTGCCATCGGGGGCGTCGGCCGGACGCTGCCGCCCCGGCCCCGGTCGTGCCAGTGGCTCGGATCTGATGCTTGGTTCCCACACGCCAGATCCGATCCAACAGTGTCAACCAACGAACGAACCGGGGAGCACCATGACGGTCTTTTCACGCATCCTGCGCGTCACCTTGCCGGCCGAGATCGCCTGCGACGCAGCCCGCCGCGCGCCTGCCTTCGAGATCGCGTTTGCTGCCGATGGCGAGATCCCGTTTCCGCAGATGATCCTGCATGCGCGCGGCCAGCAGCACCTCATCAAGGACGCGGCGATCCGCGAGACCGGGCGCACGGACACCGAGGTCTCTTATGTCGCTAGCGTCCCCGCCGGCCTGCTGGGCCCGGGCGAGGTGACCGTGCAGGTGGAAGGCTGCAAGCAGGCCGATTACCACCGCGCCGGCGGCGGCGACTGGGTCAAGGTCTTCGAGACCCTCATGGTCACCGCGCCGTTGCAGCCCCGACCGCGGCCGGCGACGGCGCGTGCCGGCGGTGCCGAGGTCAAGCTCTATTTCGGCATCCACAAGCACATGCACCAGCCGTACTACAACACCACCGACCTCAAGTATTGGGATGGCGAGAAGGACGGCATCTTCGGCTCGCGCGCCGGCAACTACACCCATTTCATCGAAGCTGCGGTGCGTCAGTACTTGGACGGCGGCCTGCCGCACGCCGGCCTGTCGACTTCCTGGAGCGGCTCGCTGATCGAGCAGCTGAACCGCTGCGCCGCCGAGGGCATGGTCGGCGGCGCCTTCACCAACTGGAACGACTCGCTGCGCGGCATCGCCCAGGCGAAGACCGTGCTCGGCAACCAGCGCGTCGACTTCAGCGCCTTCGGCTTCTATCACCCGCTGATGCCATTGATTCCGCATCGCAACATCGTCCGGCAGGTCGAATGGCACCGCGGCATCATCCGCGAGGCCTTCGGCGTCGAGGCCTCCACCGTGATGTTCCCGCCGGAGACGGCGTTTCACGTGCGGATGATCCCCGCACTGCTGGAGGCCGGGGTCGAGGCCGTGATCTACGATTCCATTCACCGTTTCCGCGCCTGCCGCGACTACCCCTATGCCGGCATGAACGAGGGCATGTTGCCGCCCAACCCGGCCGAGTGCGTCAATCCGCCGGTCGACGACTGGCTGCAGCTCCACAACATCTGGGCCGGCTCGAAGATCGCGCCGTCGCTGCTGCGGCCCGAATACGTGCAGTACGAGGACCCGGACGGCCGCACCTACCGCATCATCGGCGTGCCCGCCGAGCGCTATATCGGCAACGAGGACGCCCGCGGGGGCTTCGGTGCGTTGCAGTATCCCGATGTCCTCGGCCAAGTCTACGACCGCATCGTCGAGACCGGCAGCTTCGATCCGAAGCATCCGCCGTTCTTCCTGCTGCATTCGGACGGCGACAACCACGGCGGCGGCGCCGACAGCTACTACATGCACAACACCGGCGCGTTGGTCCAATGGCTGCAAGGGGACGCGCGCTTCGAGCTGACCACCGTCCGCGACTACCTGGAGCGCTTTCGGCCGGACCCGGGGAATGCCATCCACGTCGAACCGGGCTCCTGGTCCGGCGCCGATAACGGCGATCCGCAGTTCATGAAATGGTTCAGCCGCTACGATCAGCCCTATTCGCCGGATCTGAACTCCTGGGCGGTGCTGACGGCGTTGCAGAACGTCGCCCACTCCCTGGAGGATGCGGTTCCCGATCTGATCGCGCTGCCGGAAGTGCTGCGGCTGATGCTCACCGCCGAGACCAGCTGTTACTGGTATTGGACCGGCCAGGAGGTCTGGGACCGGCAGGTGACGAACGCCGCCAACTTGGCCTGGAGCCAAGTGAAGGCGGCCGCGGAGAGCCTCGCCGCCGACGGACGCGACGGCACCGGCCCAACCATCTTCGCACCCTGGGTGATCCCCGAGAACCCGGGCGGCAAGCGCTGGGGCCAGGGGTGCCTGCTTGACGCGCCGCGCGAGGCGACGGTGCGCACCTTCGTCTATGACCTGTCGGGGCTGAAGCGGGTCGAGATCGTGCTGCGCACCGACGCCGGCGAGACCCGGCAGGCGATGCACAACCACGGCCCCTATCCGACGCAGACCGGCGCGCAGATCACCGCCGACTACTGCACCGCCGACCTGCCGGTGGGTGCCGGCGACATCCGCTATTACATCGAGGCCGAAGACCGCTGGGGCAATGTCGCCCGCAGCGCCCTGGAACGGGTCTATCTGGCCTGACCGGCGGGGGCGGGGCGCGACACGCCCCGCCCCGTCGCGACACGGACCGAGCCCGCGCGTCCCATGACCCCGCCGCCCCTCCGCGTCACCCTGGCAAGGCTGTGGCCGTTCGTCGTGGCCAGCGCCGGCCTGCTGGCCTTCGGCGTGCTGCTCGGCGTTCTCCGCGGCGTCTTCGCCCCCGACGCCGCCGCCACTGTCGGCGAGCAGTTGGAAGAACTGGTCGCCACTCTCCGCGATCTGTCGCCGTTTCAGCTGTTCTTGCTGATCGCCGTCAACAACACGGTGAAGATCCTGGCCATGACCTTCCTCGGCATCGCCTTCGGTCTCGTGCCGGTGGCCTTCCTGCTGCTCAACGGCATGATCCTGCAGATCGTTGCGGCGAAGATCCTGGCGGTGGGCGGACCGCTGGTTCTCGCCGCCGGGCTGCTGCCGCACGGCATCATCGAACTGACGGCGGCGCTGCTGGGCGCCGCCATGGGGCTGCGCCTCGGCATCGCCGCCGTCCGCCGCCTGAGCCGCCCGGGGGTGACCCTCCGGCCGATCCTGCGCGAGGCGTGGCGACTGTATCTCCGCCTGCTGCTGCCGATGCTGATCGTCGCCGCCGCCATCGAGGTGTTGGTCACCCCGGCGCTGATGCTGCTCGCCCGGCCGTGAGTCGCAGCGCTCACGCCGACCCGCCGGCGTGCATCCCGACAAGGCCTTGACACGAACGTCCCCGCGCGCCTTTTGAGCGGTTGCAGCCTCCCGTCATCTGGCCGAGGACCGCCGTGTGAACCGCCCAACGATCGCGTTGATCGGCGCGCCCACCGATGTCGGCGCCGCCCATCGCGGCGCCGCCATGGGGCCCGAGGCGCTTCGGGTCGCCGGGATTGGGACGGCACTCGGCCGGCTCGGCCATACCGTGGTCGATCTCGGCAACTTGGCGGGTCCGGGCAATCCGGAGGCGCGGCCGGTCGGCGGCTACCGCCACCTCGACGAGGTCGCCGCCTGGTGCGCCGCGGTGCGCGATCTGGTGGGCGCCGCCCTCGACGAGGGCCGCCTGCCGATCGTGCTCGGCGGCGATCATTCTCTGGCCATCGGCTCGATTGCGGCGCTGGCCCCCCGCTGCGCGGCGCGCGGCGTGCCGCTCTCGGTCCTCTGGCTCGACGCCCACGCCGATTACAACACGCCGGCGACAACGCCCACCGGCAACCTGCACGGCATGCCGTTGGCCGTCGTCACCGGTCACGGCCCGCTGGCGCTCACCAGCCTCTGCGCCCTGGATCCCATGCTCGACCGCTCCCGCATCGCCTTGCTCGGTGTCCGCTCCATCGATCATCTGGAAAAGCGGCTGGTCCGGGAGAACGGTGTTACCGTTCACGATATGCGGCGCATTGACGAGGTCGGCATGCCGAAGATCATGGAGGCCACCCTCGGCCGCCTCGCCGCCATCGGCGGCCACCTGCACGTCAGCCTCGACGTGGACTTCCTCGATCCCGCCATCGCCCCCGGCGTCGGCACCACGGTGCCGGGCGGGCCGACCTATCGCGAGGCCCAGCTGTGCATGGAGATGATCCACGACTCGGGGCTGCTGGGCTCGCTCGACATTATGGAGTTGAACCCGGCGTTCGACGTCCGCAACGCCACCGCCCAACTGATCGTCGAACTGGTCGAGAGCCTGTTCGGCGAGCAGATCCTCTGCCGCCACCACGACACCCTGTAGGCGCGCAGACAGCCCGGTCTATGGGTCCTCGTCCGGCAGCACGCACGGGCCCGATGGACCGCGATCGAGCCAGTCGTCGGCCGGTCGTGACGCCGCCGCGGCGCGGCGCAGCCGGTCATTGATCGCCCGGCCGAGGCCCATTTCCGGCACCGGCGCCACGGCGATGCCGGTGAAGGTCGGCTGGTCCAGGGCGTGCAGCATGCGGAACAGGTTGGCCGCCGCCTCGCGGATGTCGCCGGCGGCGCTGAGATTGAGATCGGCGTCGGGCGTCTCCGGCCCGAAGCCGAGGAAGGCCTCGCCCGGCAGCGGCGCCATCGCATAGCAGCGCAGCGGGATCGAGGGCGCGTAGTGGCGGCTGAGCATGCCCGGCGCCTGCACGGCGTCGCCGGCCTGGGCCACCGCCACCGGGCCGATCAGCCGCTCCACCGCCTCCACGGCGAGGCCGCCGAGGCGCAGCACGCGGGGCGGCTCGGCCGTCGCATCGATCACCGTCGACTCGAGGCCGACCGGGCACGGCCCGCCGTCCAGCAGCATCGCCAGCCGGTCGTCGAAGGCCGCGATCACGTGCGCCGCCGTGGTCGGGCTGAGCCGTCCCGCGATGTTGGCGCTCGGTGCCGCCACCGGTCGTCCGCAGGCGCGCAGGAACGTCGCGGCCACCGGGTGGTTCGGCACCCGCAGCGCCACCGTCGGCAGCCCGGCGCTGAGCAACAGCGAGAGTCCGCTCGCCTCCCGCCGCCGCAGCACCAAGGTCAGCGGGCCCGGCCAGAAGCGGTGGCCGAGCGCCCGCGCCCGCTCGTCGAACACCGCCAGCGCCTCGGCGTCGGCGAGGGTCGGCACGTGGACGATCAGGGGATTGAAACGTGGCCGGTCCTTGGCCTCGAAGACGGCGGCAACGGCGGCATCGTTGGTCGCGTCGGCGCCGAGGCCGTAGACCGTTTCCGTCGGGAACGCCACCAGCCGCCCGGCCCGGATCGCCGCCGCGGCCGCCGCGATGTGCTCCGGCGAGGCGATGCGCGCGCTCACCCGCTCGCCCTTCGGTGCCTCCGGCCCCTCAGCGCCGCGCTGCGCCGAAAACGACGAAGGACGGGTTCTCGAACCCCGGCTTGCCGTAGAAGAAGGCGCCGCCGTCGAGGGTGGTGACGCGGCCGCCGGCGAAGTGGACGACGGCATGGCCGGCGGCGGTGTCCCATTCCATGGTCCGGCCGGTGCGCGGATAGAGATCGGCGCGGCCCTCGGCGACCAGGCAGAACTTGATGGAACTGCCCGACGAGATCGCTTCGGCGACGTCGTAGCGGGCGAGGATGGCATCGGTCTCCGGTGTGCGGTGCGAGCGGCTGGCGACGGCGATCAGGCCGTGCTCGGGCATCGGTCGGCAATGGATCGTCCGCGTTCCCTTGCCGTCCGCGGCGAACGCCCCGAGGGGGCTGCCCCAATAGCTCGCGCCTAGCGCCGGCGCGTGGACGATGCCGAGTTGCGGGCGGCCATCCTCGATCAGCGCGATGTTCACCGTGTATTCGCCGCGCCGCGACACGAACTCCTTGGTGCCATCCAGCGGATCAACCAGCCAGAAGGGTCCGTCTCCGACCACCGGAATATCGCCGGCCGCCACCGCCTCCTCGGCGACGATCGGCCAAGTGTCGTTCACCTCGGCGCGCAGGGCGGCCAGGATCAGCGCCTCGGCGCGCTGGTCGGCGGCGGTGACGGGCGAGTTGTCGTCCTTGCTCTCGACCGCGAAGTCCGAGTGATAGACCTCGAGAATGGTGCGGCCGGCGCGCTCGGCGATGTCGCGAATCCGGTCGACGAGGTCGGCAGTCATGGTGACGGTCAAGGGCTCTCTCCGGGTGCGGCGGCGAGGGCGCGCCAGATGGCTTCCGGCGTTGCCGGCATGTCGATGGTTGTTACCCCATGGGGGGCGAGGGCGTCGAGCACGGCGTTGATCACTGCCGGGCAGGCGGCGATGGTCCCGGCTTCGCCAGCCCCCTTGATGCCGAGCGGATGGGTGGCGCACGGAATGCCCTCGAACGCCACCGCCATGTCCGGCGCGTCGGTTGCATGGGGCAGGGCATAATCGCCGAACGACGTCGCCAGCGGTCGGCCGGTCGCCGCGTCGAAGACCGCGTGCTCCATCAGCGCCTGACCGATCCCCTGGACGATGCCGCCATGCACCTGCCCGGTCAGCAGCAGCGGATTGACCACGGTGCCGAAGTCGTCGACCACCCAGTAGCCGACGATGGCCGTCTCGCCGGTCTCCGGGTCGATCTCCACCTCGCAGGCGTGACAGCCGTTGGGAAACGTCGACGCGGCGATGCGGAAGCGGGCATCGGCATCCAGGTCCGCGACCTCGCCGTCACTCTCGCCCCCGCCATGGCCCGGCGTGTGCGGCGGCGGCCGGTTGTCCGGGGCGCGCGCCGCCCGGGCCAACTCCAGCACCGAGAAGCCGCGCGCGCCGCCGTCGACGCTGAAGCGGCCGTCGTCGAAGCTGACCCGCTCGGGCGTCGTCTGCAGCAGCCGGGCGGCGACGACGCGGCCGCGGGCGATTACCGCCGCCACCGCGTTCTGCACCGCCGGGCCGCCCACCGGCAGCGAGCGCGAGCCGCCCGTGCCCTTGCCGGTGGCGATGCGGTCGGTGTCGCCCTGGATCACTTGCACCCGCTCCAGCGGCACGCCGAGCCCGTCGGCGGCGATCTGGGCATAGGCCGTCTCGTGCCCCTGGCCCGAGGACTGGGTGCCGATCAGCACCTCGATGCGATCGTCCTCGGTGAAGCGGATCGACGCGGTCTCGGCATCGAAGCCGCAAATCTCGATATAGGTGGACAGGCCCATGCCCCGCAGCCGGCCGCGCGCCGCCGCCTCGCTGCGCCGCGCCGCGAAGCCGGTCCGGTCGGCGGCGGCAAGCGCCGCCTCCATGCGGGCCGCGAAGTCGCCGGTATCATAGGTCGGGCCCATGGGCGAGGTGTACGGCATTTGCTCGGGGCGGATGAAATTGCGCCGGCGGATGTCTTCGGCCGTCAATCCCAACGCCCGGCCGGCATGTTCGATGAAGCGCTCGAGCAGATAGGTCGCCTCCGGTCGGCCGGCGCCGCGGTAGGCGTCCACCGGGGTGGTGTTGGTGTAGACGCCTTCACACGTGGCATGGATCGCCGGCACGGCGTAGACACCGGTGAGCATGCAGCCCATCATCTGCGAGGGGATCGCCGGCGCGAAATAATTGAGGTAGGCGCCCAGGTTGGCGCGCGTCCGGATCCGGAGCGCCAGCAGTCGGCCATCGGCGTCGAACGCGCCGGCGATGCGGCTCAGGTGATCGCGCCCGTGGACGTCGCCGAGGAACGTCTCGCGCCGGGTGGCGACCCATTTCACCGGCCGGCCGACGCGCTTCGCCGCCCACAGGGTCAACGCCTCTTCCGGGTAATGCGCGAACTTGGCGCCGAAGGCGCCGCCGACATCGCCGACGAGGACCCGGATGCTCTCCTCCGGCACCCGCAGGGTGTGCTGTGCCAGCGTCGTCTTGATGACGTGCGCGCCCTGGCACGAAGTCCAGAGCGTATAGCGACCGCTCGCGGCCTCATAGGCGCCGACGGTGGCGCGGGGCTCCAGCGCACAGGCGACGACCCGATTGTTGACCACGTCGAGGGTGACCGAGCGCGCGGCCGTGGCAAACGCGGCGTCGACGGCGGCCGCGTCGCCCCGCTCCCAGAACAGCGCCATGTTGTCGGGCGCGCCTTCCCAGAGCTGTGGCGCGTCGCCGGCGCACGCGGCGTCGATCGTTGCCACCGCCGGCAGCGGCCGCAGATCGATGTGGATCAGCGCCGCCGCGGCTGTGGCGGCATCGCGGGTTTCGGCGACGATCATGGCGATCGGCTCGCCGGCGAACCGCACCCGCTCGCGCGCCAGGAGCCGGCGGCCGGGGGCCGGCAACGGGTCGCCGGCGCGGTCGAACACCGGCACCGCGCAGGGACAATCGCCGAGTCCGTCCGCAGCCACCTCGGCGGCGGTCAGCACCGCCAGCACCCCCGGCGCATGCGCCGCGGCGGTGGTGTCGATGCCGATAATCTCGGCATGGGCGTCTTGCGCGCGCAAGAAGACGGCGTGGACCTGACCCGGCAGAGACACGTCGGCCGCGTAGCAACCGCGCCCGGTGAGCAGCCGCGGATCCTCGGTGCGCCGCACCGGCTGCCCCAGCCCGAACCGGCCCATCACGCGGCCTCCGCCGTGCGGCGTCTGGGGCTCAACGCCATAGCGCGGCCGGATCGGCAAGATCGGTGGACGTCACCGCGACGCTGTGGAACCGCCATGCCCGCAGGTCACCCGTCCACGTGCCGGCGTCCAGGCCGGCCTTCTGCTTCAGGTGCCCGAGGAACGCCGCCGGATCGGGCAGCGAGGCCCACACCTGCGGCAGGAACAGCGCGCCGCGCCCGCCGCCGTCGATGATCAGGCCGTCGTGCCCGGGCCGCAACAGCGCCAGCAGCTCCCGCTCGGTGGCGAACACCAGCTCGTCCGGCGGGCTCAGCACCGACACCGACAACGCCAGATCCGCGGTCTCGTCGGCGGTCAGCGGCGGGAAGCGGCGATCGGCGAAGGCGGCCGCATAGGCATTCGCCGCAACGTCCTGGACCAGCGACTGGCGCGCCGTCGGTGAGCCGATGCAGCCGCGTAATCGCCCCTCCCGGTGCAACGTCACGAAACTGGCACCCTCGCCCCGCAGGTCCGCCGGATGCTCCCCCGGATCGCAGGCGAGCCCCCGTCCGCGTTCGAGGCCTGAGCGGATCGACGCGGCGGCGAGGTGCAGCAGCGCGGCGCCATGTCGATTCAGCAGAGTCTGCGTCGCGGCGGCGACGCCACCATCCCGCTCGGTTTCCCGCTGGACCTCCCCCTCCGCCGTGCCCGGGCGCGGCCGGGTGGCGGGTTCGGTGAACATCCAGGCGCCGTAGCCGACGACGCGGCGCCGGTCGCCGGCGGTGTCGCCGGAGTTGCCCAGGTCGAGGGTGGTCACCCTGAGGCCGCGGCGCCGCGCCACCGTCAGCATGCCGGTGATCGGCACACGCCCGCACGCCTGATCGGTGCCGATGGCGTCCGGATCGAGCCGCTCGATGGCGGCGCACGTCCGGGCATCCAGCGCCCGTGCCCGCTGATCGTCGAGGAAATGGCTGAGGTCCGAGCTGATGACGAACACCGTTTCGTCGCCGTCCCACAACCGGTCGATGACCTCGGCCACCTCGTCCGCCGTGGCCTCGCCCACCACCAGCGGCACGATGGCGACGTCGCCGAACACCTCCTGCATGAACGGCAGCTGCACCTCCAGGCTGTGCTCCTCGGCGTGGGTGGCATCGAAGACCTTCACCTGTGGCAGCGCCAGGATGGCGGTGCGCGCCGCGGCGTCGACCGCGAGGCGGCCGAGCGGCGTCTCGAAGGCATCGCTACTGCTGACCGCCAGCCCGCGGACGGCGACGCGGTGGCAGGGACCGAGCAGCACGACGCGTCGCACCCGCGCGGCGATCGGCACGAAACGGGCATAGGCCTGGGCGGCGATGGCCCCCGAGTAGATATAGCCGGCGTGCGGGGCGATGATCGCCTTCGGGGCCGGCGTGTCGGCACCGGCGGCACCGGTTGCAGCGGCGGTCGCAGCAGCGGTCGCAAGGTGGCCCCGGACCGCGGCGCTCAGGGCGCCGGCGGACTCCGGATAGAACATTCCGGCGACAGCGGCATGCCTGACATGGCTCATACGCAAGGCTCCTTGTGCTATAGTATTATAATCATGGAGGCGCGGGGCTGGCAGCCCGTTTTCGCGGTGGCCCGCCCGCGAGGAGTCCGAGATGCCCGACACGATCACGCCTGAACGCTTCGACATCGCCTTTCCCGGCCGTTATTGGCATGCGTTGCCCGACGGCCGCGTGCAGTGCGACGTCTGTCCTCGGGTCTGTAAGCTGCACGAGGGACAGCGGGGCCTGTGCTTCGTTCGCGCGCGCGAGGACAACCGGATTGTCCTCACCACCTACGGGCGGTCGAGCGGCTTCTGCATCGACCCGATCGAAAAAAAGCCGCTCAATCACTTCCTTCCGGGGACACCCGTCCTGTCGTTCGGGACGGCCGGCTGCAACCTGACGTGCAAGTTCTGCCAGAACTGGGATATCTCGAAGTCCCGCGAGATGCACAGCCTGACCTCACGGGCGACGCCGGAGATGATCGCCGAGGCGGCGGAGCGCACCGGTTGCCGCAGCGTCGCCTTCACCTACAATGATCCAGTGATCTTCCTCGAATATGCCGTCGACACGGCCAAGGCGTGTCACGCGCGCGGCCTCCGCACGGTGGCGGTGACCGCCGGTTACATCTGCCCGGAGGCGCGGCGCGAGTTCTTCGCGCACATGGACGCCGCCAACGTCGACCTCAAGGCGTTCACCGAGGACTTCTACGCCGAACTGTGCAGCGCGCGGTTGGCTCCCGTGCTCGACACGCTCCTCTACCTGCAGCGCGAGACGTCCGTCTGGCTGGAGATCACGACGCTGCTGATCCCCGGCAAGAACGACTCCGACGCGGAATTGACGGCGCTCGCCGAGTGGGTGGTCACCAACCTGGGACCGGACGTGCCGCTGCACTTCTCGGCGTTCCATCCCGACTGGAAGATGCTGGATATCCCGCCGACACCGGCGGCGACGCTGTCGCGGGCGCGGCGCATCGCCATGCAGGCGGGCGTCCGCTACGCCTACACCGGCAACGTCCACGATCGGGCCGGCGACTCGACGCTATGCTCCGGCTGCGGTCGCGTCGTCATCGGCCGCGACTGGTACGATCTCACCGACTGGCACCTGGACGAGGCCGGACGCTGCCAATGGTGTGGCACGGCGTGCGCCGGGGTGTTCGACGGCGCGCCGGGCACCTGGGGCCGCAAGCGCCAGCCGATCCGCTTTCCGGTGCCGGCGACGGACGCCGCGTCCCCGGAGCCGGGCAGCGGCGCTTCGGCGCCATTGCGGTAGCGCCCACGTTCGTCGCCGCCTATACTCGCGTCTCGCGTGTTTGAATCCGTGAAGCGAGGCGAGGATGGGTGGTAGGACGACGGCACCGGGGACCGGGGAGCGAGGACCGGTCCGGCGTCACGTCGTCCGTGGTCATCTCCGACCGGCGGTCCGGCGGAGGCCCCCGGCCGCCCTCGCTGCCCTCGTCGCTGTCGGCTTGGCCGCCGCGAGCGCCGCAGCCGCGCAGGCCGAGGGTGTCGCGTGCGTCCAGGATGACTGCTCGTACGCCAACATCCAGGCCGCCTTCAATGCGGCCAAGGATGGCGACGTCGTCACCGTCCTCGGCGGTGTGCACGCCGACGGCGGCGTGCTGCGGGCCAACGGTGTGACCATCCGCGGCGCGCGCGGCGCGAAACTGGTGGACGCCGCGGTGCGCGGCAAGGCGGCGCTGGTCCTGCAGGGCCGCGACACCGTCGTTGAAGATATCGAATGCTCCCAGACCCGCGTGCGTGACGGCAACGGCGCCTGCATCCGCCTGGAGGGGGAGAACCTGACGCTGCGGCGGCTGCATGTCCACCACAACGAAATGGGCCTGCTGAGCGGCGACCGGACCGGCCTCATCCTGATCGAGGACAGTCTGTTCGAGCGCAACGGCTTCCCCGGCGCCGCCTACGGCCACAACATTTACATCGGCGGCGGTGAACTGGTGATCCGACGCAGCCGCGTCCTCGCCGCCGGTAACCAGGGCCACGAGGTGAAGAGCCGCGCCGCGCGGACGGTCATCGAGGAGAGCGTCATCGCCTCCCTGGATGGCGAGGACAGCCGAACCATCGATGTGCCGAATGGCGGCGACGTGATCATCCGCAAGTCGGTCATTCACAAGGGCCCGCAGAGCGTCAATGTGGACATGCTCGGCATCGGTCTGGAGCGCGGCCGAAGCCGCGGCCAGGATCATGCCGAGAGCAACCTGGTGCTGGAGGACAACATCATCATCTCCGACCGCACGCAGGGAACCCAGGTCCTCCATCTGCGTGACGTCCAGTCGAAGACGATCCGCAACAACACCTTCGTCGGCGGCCCGCCGACCCACTATCTCGACCAGAACTTCTGGTATCCGACTCGCGCCGCGGCCGGCTTCGACCCGTTCCCGGCGATCCCCACACCTTGACGGTTGCACCGGCGGCGCTTAAGCCGCTGATCGGTGCGCCCGGCCCACCATCGTCGGCTCCACAGGCGGCACCATGAACCACTTCGTTTTCTGCAGGGGACAGCGGGCGGCGGCCACGGCGCGGACGATCGTGCGGCGGATCGGGCCGCGGGACCTGCCGTTGAAGGTGTTCGCGGAGCAGCCCGAAGAAACCCTGTTGATCCGCGACGGCCTGGTCGGCGCGCATGCGACCCATCACGCGGTTGACCCGGAAAACTTCGTCGTCGCGTCCGGCATGTTCTTCTTTGACGGGCAGTTCGGACGGGACGCCCTCGCCAGCTTTTTCGCCGGGCTTGATGTCGAACGGCCCTCCCTGGCCGGGACGCGGGGCCAGTTCTGCGTCCTGGCGCGGAAGGCGGGCCGCACCCTCTGTTTCACCGATGCCCTCGGGTGCGGCAAGATCTACCATACGCCAGACGTCTCGGTGGTGGCTTCGGCGTTCATCGGCGTCGCCGAAAGCCTGGATGCCGTCACCCTGGACGAGCAGGGATGCTACGAGTACGCCTGGGCGCATGTTCCGTCCGGCGACAAGACCTTCCTCCGCGAGGTCAGGGCGCTGCCGGCCGGCCAGGCGCTGCGTCTCGACGGATCGCCTCGTCTGGTAGCCCTGCCGGCGCTCGACCTGTTCGAGCCAGACGCCGTCGACGAAGCCCCAAAGCGGCTGGTCGACCGACACGTCCAGCGGGCGCGCGACAGTTTTGCGCTCTACGCCCGCACGTTCGGCGACCGTCTCAGCATTTCCCTCTCCGGCGGCTATGATTCGCGCCTGGCGCTGGCCTTGGCGCTCGACGCCGGAGTGCGGCCGCACGTCTTCACCTTCCGGGTCGCCGGCCTCCAGGACCATCACGTCGCCGAGCACATCGCCGGCAAGGAAAACCTGGAGCTCGAGATCGTCGAGAAGTCCATTGAGGAGACGATCCCGCTCGAAGCCTTCCCGGATCACGTCGATGGCAACTACTGCCGGTTCGACGGCTGGAAGGTGGACGGGCTGTTCGATGATGGCGTCGACGCCGCTGACCGGCAGGCCCGCGTCGGCGATGGCCGCGTCAAGGTGAATGGCGGATTGGGTGAGATCTATCGCAACTTCTTTTATCTGCCCGACGGACGCTATGCCTTGCGGGAGGTCGTATGGTCGTTTTTTTCGCAGTACGCGCCTTCGGCCTGCACGCCCTTGTTCAGCCCCAAGGCCTACGAGACGGCGATCGGTGCCGAAATTGCCCGCGCCATCGGTGCCGCGGGGCCGCACCTCGATCGCGCGCACGTCGAAGCCGTCTATCCGCTGTTTCGCGGCCGTTTCTGGACGGCGCGGGAAATTTCCTTGAATCAATACTTCGGTCCATGTCTGTTCCCGTTTCTCGAGCCGGTGATGATCAAGGGAACACCGAACATTCCCATCGCGTTGAAGAGTTATGGCATCTTCGAGGGCCGGATGATCCGCGCGATTCATCCGGCGCTGGCGGCATATCCGACCAATTACGGCTTCAGCTTTGCCGCCGACCCACCGCGATCCTACATCCTCAAGTCACAACTCACGTATCGGCGGCCGCCGCTGCTCCGCCGGTATGCGTACCGGATCAAACGGCGGACAGCCGCGCCGCGACCTTACTACCTTGGTGCCGACTATTTGACGTCGGTTCTGGATGTCGGGTTTCCGTACCTGCGGCAGGTGTTCCACATCGATAAGATCAACGACGCCAACGTCTTCAATCGCATCGCCACCATGGAATACGTCTGCCAACGCGTTGCCGGCCACGGCCGCCGGCGCTGACCACCGCCCCGGTCGCCGCGTGTGCGGCCCCTTCCTTTTTGTCGGCGAGGGAATAGATTGAGGAGGTTGAAAACCATGTCGTGCCGGTCGGCTCCCGAGCCGCCCGCATCGGCCCGCCCCGCGCATCTGTCGCCGCCCTGTCGCAAAGGTCTCTCCCATGAAGATCACGTTCTCCGCCCCTTCCGTGCCGGACTCCGGCGTCGTCGTTGCCGGTGTCGTCGACGGGCGCGTGCTCACGCCGTCGGCCAAGCATTTGGACGAGCGGACCGACGGCGCCCTCGGCCGGGCGATGCACGCGAGCCGGTTCCAGGGCGGCAAGGATCAACTGCTGAGTGTCCGGGCGCCGGCCGGCACGTCGCTCGACTGCGTCGTTCTCATCGGCCTCGGCAAGCCAGACGAGTTGGACAGCCGCCGCGTTCTGGCCGCGGGCGGCCGCCTCTTTGCCGGCGTCGCCGGCGACGGCCCGGAGCAGGTGACGGTGCTGGTCGATGCCATCGACGGTTGCGACTTGGCGCCGGCGGAAATCGCTGCCGAAATGGCCCTGGGGGCGCGCCTGCGCTCCTATCGCTTCGGCAAATACATGACGAAGGAAAAGGCCGAAGAAACCCCGAAGCTGGCGAAACTGACGTTCGCCTGCGACGGCCATGCCCGCGCCCGCGAGGCATTTGCCCAGCATGAGAAGGTCGCCGACGGCGTGTTCTTCTCCCGCGACCTGATCTCCGAGCCGGGCAACGTCGTCTATCCGGAGACCCTGGCCGAGGCGGCGCAGGGGCTCGAGCAACTCGGTGTCGAGGTCGAGGTGCTCGGCGAGAAGGAGATGAAAAAGCTCGGCATGGGGGCGTTGCTCGGGGTCGGCCAGGGCAGCGCCCGCGAATCGAAGCTCGTCGTCATGCAGTGGCGCGGCGCCTCGGGCAAGGGTGACGGCAAGGGCAAGAAGAAGGGCGAGAGCAATCCCGTCGCCTTCATCGGCAAGGGCGTGACCTTCGATACCGGCGGCATCTCCATCAAACCGGCCGCCGGCATGGAGGAGATGAAATACGACATGGCCGGCGCCGGCACCGTCGTCGGCCTGATGAAGGCGCTGGCCGGCCGCAAGGCCAGGGCCGACGTCGTCGGCGTCATCGGCTGCGTCGAGAACATGCCGTCGGGCACCGCCCAGCGGCCGGGCGACATCGTCACCTCCATGTCCGGTCAGACCATCGAGGTGCTGAACACCGATGCCGAGGGCCGCCTCGTGCTGGCGGACGCCCTCTGGTACACCCAGGACCGCTTCAAGCCGCGCTTCATGATCAATCTGGCGACCCTGACCGGCGCCATCGTCATCGCGCTCGGCCACCACAAGGCGGGGCTGTTCTCCAACGACGATGACTTGGCCGAGCGGATCATCGCCGCCGGTCTGGCGGTGGACGAGCCGACGTGGCGGATGCCGCTCGGCCCCGAATACGACAAGGCTCTCAAGTCCGACGCCGCCGACATGAAGAACATCGGCAATCGCGCCGCCGGCAGCGTCACCGCGGCCCAGTTCCTGCAGCGCTTCGTCAACGATGTGCCGTGGGCGCACCTCGACATTGCCGGCGTGGCCTGGGCCAAGGAAGCCCGGGACGTGGTGCCGAAGGGCGCCAGTGGCTTCGGTGTGCGGCTGCTCGACCGGCTGGTCGCCGAGCACTACGAGAGCGAGTGACGCGCACGCCGTCTCGGGGGCGCCGGTGACCGACGTCGCGTTCTATCACTTGCAGCGCTCGCCGCTGGAGGCGGTGTTGCCGGCGCTACTGGAAAAGACGCTGGCCGCCGGCAAGCGCGCCGTGGTCGTCGCCGGCTCCGAGGCGCGGGTCGAGGCGCTCGCCGGGCTGCTGTGGACGTATGACCCGGCATCCTGGCTGCCACATGGCTCGGCGCGGGACGGTTTTCCGGAGGCGCAGCCGATCTGGCTGACGGCCGGCGCCGACAATCCGAACGACGCCACATTCCTGTTCCTGACCGACGGCGCGGACGTCGACGACGTCGCCGCCTACGAGCGCTGCTTCGACCTGTTCGACGGCAACGACGCGGCGGCGGTGGCCGCCGCCCGCGACCGCTGGACGGCACGCCGGGCCGCGGGGCATACCGTCACCTACTGGCAGCAGGGCGAGCAGGGCGGCTGGGCGCAGCAAGGCTGACGCTCGGACGAGGTGGCCCGTGTCACCGCTTCCGCGCCGGCCGCGCGGCGGCCGGGTCGCGCAGCGTTGCCGCCAGCCATAACGCCAGTGCGGCGCCCAGCATCGCCGACAGGGCCATGGCGTGGAAGGCCTGCGCCCCGACCGCGGCATAGAGCGGGCCGGCAGCAAACAGCATCAGGCCGAGCCCGAGCCCCATGACCACCGACGAATAGAGGCTCTGCGCCGTCGCCGACAACTCCGGGGGCACCGCCCGCGCGATGAAATGGATGGCGCCCAGATGCACCGCCCCGAACGAGAGGGCGTGCAGGGTCTGGACGAGCACCAGCGCCCAGAGCTCGGTGGTCGAGCCGGTGACCGCCCAGCGCAGGCCGCCGGCGAGGCCGCCGATGCCGATCAGCCAAGCCGGCCCTGCCAGCCGCACCATCCGATCGCCGGCCGCGAACAGCAGGATCTCGGCGATCACCCCGAGCGCCCACAGCCCGCCGATCAACGTGTCGTCGTAGCCCGCCGCCCGCCAGTGCAGGGTGGCGAAGCCGTAGTAGACGGCGTGGCTCGCCTGCACCGCCGCCGCCGCCGCCAGGAACACGGCGAAGCCGCGCCCGCGCAGGACGTAAAGGATCGAGGTCCGCGCCGGCCGCGCCACCGCCGGCCGCAGGTCGGGCAGCAGGAACGCCGCGACACAGACGCCACCGAGTGCCGCCAGCACCAGCGGAAAGACGATCGCGGGCGAGGCGCGGGCGAGGACCTGGCCGGCCCCGACCGCGCCGAGGATGAAGGCGATCGATCCCCACAGGCGGATGCGGCCATAGTCCAGACCATCCCGGCGCACCGCCAGCATGGTCAGGCTCTCGGACAGCGGCAGCAGCGGCGGCCAGAGCAGAAAGAACAGCAGGCTGACCGCGAGAACCGGCCAGAAGCCCTGGACCGCGGCGAACAGGGCGAAGCTCAGCGCGGCGAGCAGGGCGTGCACGATCATCGGCCGCCGCCGCTCGCCGCGCCGGTCGGCGATGTGCGCGGCGATCGGGTTGCCGAGGACCTTGGCGCCGACGCTGACCGCCAGCACGATGCCGATCTCGGCGGCGCCCAGCCCTTGGGCCTGCAGCCACACCGGCCAGAACGGCATGTGCACGCCGATGACCAGAAACGTCGCCGCATAGAAGGCCGACAGGCGTACCGCCGTGTCGCGCCGCCCGGTCGCAGGCATGGTCGTGGTCACGGCGCCGGCCCCACTCCGGCCCGGCTGGCGGCCCCGTTGGCGATATGGATGTGGCGACGGCGCATCCGGGGGCAGCCGGTCATGTCAGCGAAGTCCTTGCCGCTCGGCCCGCGCAGGCGCTAGATTGTGCGGATGCGAGATCGGGGGGAGAGCAGGGGCCGATGGCCCGCATCGTCGTGATCGGCTCCGTCGCCCTCGACGAAGTCGTCAAGCTCGACCAGCCGTTGCGTGAAGGCACCCATCTCTCGGGGACCCGACAGGGCGTGCGCCTTGGCGGCGGCGCCGCCTGCACCGCCGTGCCGCTGGCCTATCGCGGCCACGACGTCACGGTCATCGGCTCGATCGGTCGCGACGACGCCGGCGCGGGGCTGGTGGCGGAACTCGGGGCCATCGGTGTCGACACCTCGCAGCTCACCTTTCTCGACCAGCCGACGACCCGGTCGCTGATCCTGGTCGACGGCCTGGGCGAGCGGACGATCATCAACGTCGTCCGCACCCACGAAGACGACCCGCCGCGTCGCCTCCTCGACATTCCGGCGGACTGCGTCTACGTCCGCAGTCGCCGCCTGGACCTCGCCCCGCTGTTGCGCGAGACGGCGCGCTCGGCGCTGGTGATCGCCCACGTCCCGCCCGACGCGCCGGGCTCGCGGCCGGCGCACGTGCTCGTCGTCTCGGCATCCGACGTCGGCCCGGAAATCCTCGACGACCCGATGGCGGCGGGGCGCGCCGTCGCCGGCGATCTGCTGCAGTGGATCGTCGTCACCCGCGGCGCCGACGGCGTCATCGCCTACGGCGACGGTGGCGAGTTGCGGCTGCCGGCGCGCTCGGTGACCCCCGTGGACACCACCGGCGCCGGCGACACCTTCGCCGCCGGCCTGGCCCATGGACTGACCTCCGGCGCCGACATGGCGGCGGCCCTGGAGATCGCCGTGGCCTGGGGCGCCGAGGCGACTCTCTGGGACAGCTCGGTGCTGCCGCCGGACGCGGCCGCCCGTCTGCCGCAGGACTGAGGTCAATAGCGGGCGTGTGAGCTGAACAGCCACTCGGTCAGATGGTCAACGTCGACCTGCGCCCACTGATAGAGAAACTCCAGGGCATCGCGACGCGCCACCAGCCCGACCAGCTTGCCGTCCTGGACCACGGGCGCGTGCCGGATGCCTTTCTCGGCCATCATCGTCAGCACGTCTTCAACGATAACGTCGGGATCGCAGGTGTGCACCTGGGTCGTCATGATATCCTTGACGGCCATTTGCGGTGCCCGCGCCTCGTGCTGGCCGAGCGCGTGGGTGATGTCGCCGAGGGAGACGATGCCGACCACCCGCTGGGTGCCGTCGACGACCACGGCGACGGAATAGCGCTTGCCCTCAATGTGGTGACCGAACCGACGGGCCGTCTCGGCCACGGTGGTCTCGGGGCTCACCGTGAACACGGGCCCGCCATATTTCCCAAGATATCGTTCGACCTTCATGCTGTCCTCCCCTGGTCGGCGCGGCGTCGTGACATCCCCGAACCGTGCGTCACCCACGCCCTCCGCATGTTCTTAACCGATGGTCTTCAGCGGCGCAATTCGCTCCGCCAGATCGCTCAGATAGCCGAGCCCGGCGATGGTGCGGCTGCCGTACCAGGACACCATCTCGCCGTCGATGGCATGGGCCTTCGCCGCATGCGCCGGCCATGCCGCGCGGAAGTCCTGCAGATGCCGCGGCTTGAACGGAAACGGCTCGGAGGCGAAGAGCACCAAGTCGCAGGCGGCCAGCGTGGCGTCGTCGAGGCGCACCTCCGGATAGCGGACCGCCGCCTCGGCCGGCACCGTCCGCCAGCGCACCTCCGCCAGCATGCGGGCGATGAAGGTGTCGGGGCCGACGGTCATCCACGGCTCCCGCCAGATCAGATAGAGCACGCGCCGCGTCGAAAGGTTTTCCGCCGCTGCCCGGACGGTGGCATGGGCCGCCTCGAAGCGTGCGGCGAGGGCCGCCGCCTCGGCCTCCCGCCCGAACACACCGCCGAGCAGCGAGAACAAGGCCAGCGTGTCGCGCACGGCGATGGGGTGGGTGACGATGACGCGCCAGCCGCGGGCGGCGCAGGCCTCGGCCAGACCGCGCGGCGTCTCATCCACGTTGACGATGATGTGCGAGGGGCGGAGGGCGTCCAGTTTCGCCATGTCGACGCGCTTGGTGCCGCCGACGCTGACCGCCGCCCGCACCCGGCCGCGCGGATGCCGGCAATAGGCGGTACGGCCGACCACCTGTTCGCCCAGGCCCAGGTCGAACAGCAACTCGGTGAGGCTCGGCACCAGGGAGACAATACGGGCGCCATCGCCCGCCGGCGCATGGGCGACGCCGGCGGCATCGAGGAAGGGGGTTTCCGTCACGAATGCCCTCACCGAACCCGCAGCGTCGGGGGCGAAACGGCGCCGACGTGCGAAATGTAGGTTTTTGTAGGATAAAGTAGGATTTTGTCGGGCAAATCCGGGCCGATTCGTTGCCTGATGGTTGCCAAATCGCCCCGAATGTATGCCAAAAAGCCCGCCTTTTTGCCAGATGTATGCCAGATGTAGGATTTTTCGTCGCTGGCCGCCGCCGGTTCGCCCCGGCGCCCGCCGCACCATTTGACGGAGATACCGCGATCGCGCCGCGGGTCAAGGG
>CAZVRW010000042.1:0-27321 GCA_964630265.1 uncultured Rhodospirillaceae bacterium | reverse complement strand
CTGAGCCGATGCCGCGCAATCGTCCGCTTGCGTTGCCCGCGCCGGGGAATTAGATGCGCGGAGCATGGCGCCTCCGCTTCTCCAGCTCACCGACATCCTCGTCACTTTCGGCGGCGAGCCGCTGCTCGACGGGGTCGAGATGTCCGTCGCCGTGGGCGACCGGTTGTGTCTGGTCGGGCGCAACGGCTCGGGCAAGTCGACGCTGCTCAAGGTCGCCGCGGGGCTGATCAAGCCCGACCGCGGCGAGCGCTTCGTCCAGCCGGGCGCCACCATCCGATATCTGCCGCAGGAACCGAACCTTGCCGGGCACGAGACGACGCTCGCCTATGTGGAAGCCGGGCTCGCGCCCGGCGACGATCCGCACCGGGCCCGCTATCTGCTCGAACAGCTCGGCCTTGAAGGCGGCGCGAATCCGGCCGAGCTCTCGGGCGGCGAGGCGCGGCGCGGCGCCCTCGCCCGCGTCCTCGCGCCCGAGCCCGACATCCT
The DNA here is from genome assembly GCA_964630265.1 of uncultured Rhodospirillaceae bacterium. Taxonomy (GTDB): domain Bacteria; phylum Pseudomonadota; class Alphaproteobacteria; order Rhodospirillales; family Defluviicoccaceae; genus CAZBWP01. The sequence continues at coordinate 26,835 of CAZVRW010000042.1, read as the reverse complement.
GCTGCTCGACGAGCCGACCAACCATCTCGATCTCACCACCATCGAATGGCTGGAGACGACGCTGGCGGGCGGCCGCTCGGCCCTGATCACCATCAGCCACGACCGGCGCTTTCTGGAAGACCTGTCGCGCGCGACGCTGTGGATCAGCCGCGGTGCCGTCCGACGGCTCGACCGCAACTTCCGCGAGTTCGAGGACTGGCGCGACGACCTCCTCGAGAAGGAGGAGGCGGACCGCCACAAGCGCGACCGCAAGATCGCCGCCGAGACCGACTGGCTCCATCACGGCGGCGTCACCGCCCGGCGCAAGCGCAACCAAGGCAGGCTGCGGGCCCTCGAAACCTTGCGCCGGCAGCACCGCGAGGAACGCCGCGAGGCCGGCTCCGTCAAGATGACCCTCGCGCAAGCCGCGGCCTCCGGCAAGTTGGTCGCCGAAGCCGAGGGCATCAGCAAGTCGTTCGGCGGCCGGCCGGTGATCTCAGAGCTGACGGTCCGCATTCTCCGCGGCGACCGGGTCGGTATCGTCGGCCCCAACGGCGCCGGCAAGACGACCCTGCTCAACCTGCTCACCGGCGCCCTCGCCCCCGATAGCGGCAGCATCCGCCTCGGCACCAACCTGGAAGTGGTGACCCTCGATCAGCAGCGGGAAAGCCTCGATCCCGACGTGAGCCTCTGGGACGCGCTGACCGGCGGCGGCGGCGACACGGTGTTCGTCGCCGGTCGGCCGCGGCATGTCGTCGGCTACATGACGGACTTCCTCTTTGCCCCTGAGCAGGCGCGTCAGCCCATCGGCGCGTTGTCCGGCGGCGAGCGTGGCCGGCTGATGCTGGCGCGGGCGCTCGCTCGCCCGTCCAATCTCCTCGTCCTTGACGAGCCGACCAACGATCTCGACTTGGAAACGCTCGATCTGTTCCAGGAGATCCTGGCCGACTACGCCGGCACCGTTCTCCTCGTCAGTCACGACCGCGACTTCCTCGACCGTGTCGTCACCTCGGTGATCGCCTCGAACGGCGACGGCCGCTGGACCGAGTATGCCGGGGGCTACACCGACATGACCCGCCAGCGCCGGCCGGCTCCGGCCGCCGCGCCACGCGCCTCCGCAAGGGTGCCACGCGCGAAGACCGAAGCGCCCGAGCCGGTCGAGCCGGCCGCCGCACCGAAGCGCAAGCTTTCGTTCAAGGAGATGCACGCGCGAAAGACCCTGCCGCTTCGGATGGCCGAGTTGGAGACGGAGATCGCCCGCATGCGGACGGTGCTCGCCGACCCCGAGCTCTATGCCCGCGACCGCGACGCCTTCGCCGCGGCCGCCGCCCGCCTCGACGACGCCACCACCGAGCTCGCCAAGACCGAAGACGAATGGCTCGCCCTGGAGCTGCTGCACGAGGAGCTGCAGGGGCGATAAGCGAGGCCGGCGGGCGCGGGCGGCGGCGCTCGGGGTCACAGCGCCGCATGAATTCCGACAGATCCCGAGCCGTTCTGAGCCTTCGGGAGCCCAATCACCCCAGAAATCAATAAGGATTGGAGGTGACGACGTCACCCGCCTGTCGCTTGACATGCCGGTCATATTGGTTAGACATGGTCATCCACCCCGCTCAAACTGGTACATTCGCGGAACAAAAAGCGAAGGATCGTGTGTGTGTCCGAGGCAACTGAAAAAGTCGTCGTGAAAAATCTCTTCAAGGTCTTTGGCGGCAATCCTCAAGGCGCCATCGATTTGTATCGTGATGGCTTGAATAAAGATGAAATATTTGACAGGACGGGGCAAACGATCGGTGTTTGTGACGCCAATTTCACCGTCTGCAGCGGGGAAGTCTTCGTTGTCATGGGCTTGTCTGGCTCGGGTAAGTCCACGTTGGTGCGGTTGCTCAACCGCCTGATCGAGCCGACATCCGGCAGCATCGAGATCGACGGCCGCGACATCGCGCGGATGACGAACGCGGAGATCCTGGATCTGCGCCGCAAGAGCGTCAGCATGGTGTTTCAGTCGTTCGCCCTGATGCCGCACCTGACGGTGGTCGAGAACGCCGCGTTCGGCCTGGAATTGGCTGGCATCGCCAAGGAGAAACGGCTGGAGCGCGCTCGCGCCGCCCTCGACCAGGTCGGGCTGCTGGCCTGGGCCGGCTCCTATCCCAACGAACTCTCGGGTGGCATGCAACAGCGCGTCGGTCTGGCGCGGGCCCTCGCCAACGATCCATCGGTGATGCTGATGGACGAGGCCTTCTCCGCGCTCGATCCGCTGATCCGCACGGAGATGCAGGATGAACTCATGAAGCTGCAGGAGGAGAGCCAACGCACGGTGATCTTCATCTCCCACGATCTGGACGAGGCCATGCGGATCGGCGACCGCATCGCGATCATGGAAGGGGGGCGCGTCGTGCAGGTCGACACGCCCGAGGAGATTCTCAAGAACCCGGCCGACGATTACGTCCGGTCGTTCTTCCGGGGCGTCGACGTCTCGAACGTGCTGACCGCGGGCGAGGTCGCCCGCAAAGACCAAGTGACGGTGATTCAACGCGAGGGAACCGGTGTCCGCGCGGCCCTGCAGCGCCTGCACAAACATGATCGGCCGTTCGGCTACGTCATCGACAAGAACCGGCACTTTCACGGTGTCGTGTCCGAGGATTCTCTGGAGGAGCAACTGCGCCGGAGCGAGCCCCGGCTGGGCGACGCCTTCTTGACGACGGTCGAGCCGGTGACACGGGATACGCTGGTCGGCAATCTGCTCGGCTGCGTCGCTGAAGCGCCCTGCGGCCTGCCCGTGGTCGACGAGGAGAACCGCTATCTGGGTGTCATTTCGAAGGCCGTTTTGCTGGAAACCCTCGACCGGGATGGATGACCGTGGCTGACCAATCGAACCTTTTGCTGCTGGCCCAAGCCCGAGAGGGAACCGCGGCGGGCGATGGCACCAACCCCTGGGGCGCCGGCAGACCGACGGAACCGGCCGACGACTGGCTGAGCGGCGCCGCGCCGGCGGAGGTGGTCCGCTTCGACTGGCTCGACCCTTTTGCCGAAGCATGGATTCCCCTGGCCACGTGGGTGGATCAGGGACTCGAGTGGGTGGTCAGCAATTTCCGACCGGTCTTCCAGGCCATCCGCTGGCCGATCGACGCAACCTTGACCGGCGTCGAGACCGCCCTGTTGACGACGCCGGCGATCATCGTCCTGGTGATCGTCGCCCTGCTCGCTTGGCAAGCGTCGGGGCTGCGGCTCGCCGTCGGCGCACTCATCTCGATGATCTGCATCGGCGCCATCGGCGCATGGTCCGAGGCGATGGTCACCCTGGCCCTTGTGCTGACCTCGGTGCTGTTCTGCATCGTCATCGGCCTGCCACTCGGCATCTGGCTCGCCCGCAACGATCGTGCCGCGACCATCGTCCGACCGATCCTCGACGCGATGCAGACGACACCGGCCTTCGTCTATCTCGTGCCGATCGTCATGCTGTTCGGCATCGGCAACGTGCCCGGCGTCGTCGTCACGATCATCTTCGCGCTGCCGCCGCTGATCCGCCTGACCAACCTCGGCATTCGCCAGGTGCCCGGCGATCTGGTGGAGGCGGCGCGGTCGTTCGGCGCATCGCCGCGGCAACTGCTGTGGCGGGTACAACTGCCACTGGCGATGCCAACGATCATGGCGGGGGTCAATCAGACGCTGATGCTGGCCCTGTCCATGGTGGTCATCGCCTCCATGATCGCCGTCGGCGGATTGGGGCAGATGGTGCTGCGCGGGATCGGTCGGCTCGACATGGGATTGGCGACCATCGGCGGCATCGGCATCGTGCTGCTGGCCATCATCATCGACCGCATGACCCAAGCGATCGGCCGGTCCGGGCGCGAAAGGGGTAATCAGCTCTGGTACGAGACGGGACCCGTCGGACTGCTCCGGCGTCTCGTCCTGAATGGCGGCAGGCGGCCCGAGCACCATGCGCCTGCGGCCGAATGAGGGCGCACCCGCGCCGACCCACTTGAAGACGGAAGGAGCATCCAAAGATGTTGCAACACATCCTGAACCGAGTCATGCCGCGATCGGGAGTTCGGCTCGTCATCCTGGCGCTCGGCGGTTTCTTGCTCGCCACGGCGCCGGCCGGCGCCCAGGGCTTCCTGCCGGGAGCGGGCGTCTCCGTGAAACCGCTGAAGAGTTCCATCGCCGAGGAAACCTTCCAGACTTTGCTGGTCATGCGCGCTCTGGAGAAGCTCGGCTACACGGTCGAGGACATCAAGGAGATCGAGTACGCGGCCGGCCACTTGGCCATCGCCCAGGGCGACGCGACGTTCCTGGCGGATCACTGGGATCCGCTGCACATCGACTTCTATGAAAACGCCGGCGGCGACGAGAAGCTGTTCCGCAAGGGCGTCTATGCCCCGGGTTCGTTGCAGGGGTACCTGATCGACAAGAAGACCGCGGACGAACACGGGATCACCAATATCGGCCAGCTCAAGGATCCCGACATCGCCAAGCTGTTCGACGCCAACGGTGATGGCAAGGCGGATCTCGCCGGCTGCAATCCCGGCTGGGGGTGCGAGCCTGTGATCGAGCATCAATTGGACGCCTTCGGTCTGCGCGACACCGTGACGCATAACCAGGGATCGTACTCGGCGATCATTGCCGACACGATCACCCGGTACAAGGCGGGCCAGCCGATCCTTTATTACACATGGACGCCGTATTGGGTCAGCGGCGTGCTCGTTCCTGGCGAAGACGTGGTCTGGCTCAACGTGCCGTTCAGTGCGCTGCCTGGCATCCGCGCCGATGTGGATACCAGCCTGCCCGATGGCAGCAACTATGGTTTTCAGGCCAACAACCAGCGCATCGTCGCCAATCTGGAGTTCGCCGAGAACAATCCGGCGGCGGCCAAGCTGTTCGAGATCATGCAGATTTCGGCCAACGACATCAGCGCCCAGAACCTGCGGATGCGCGACGGCGAGAAATCGCGCGCCGACATCGAGCGTCACACCGACGCCTGGATCCGCGGCCACCGGGAGACCTTCGACGGCTGGGTCGCCGAGGCGATGAGCGCCGCGCAATAGCCGCGGCCAAAAACAACTGCTGGCAGGCGCGCCTCAGCAACGTGAGGTCGTCGCTCCGATCGACCTGAATCGGTCGATCGGAGCGACCCGTCACACGCGATTTCATGCTTGAACCGGCCCATGCTTGGCCCGGCCCGTGTCTAGCCAGGCCCAGCCCGTGCTTGGACCGGCCGATGCATGGAGTGGCGACGCCGGCCGCCGGCGTGCGTGGATCAGCCGCCTAATTCCAGCGGTGACCAGAGCACGCGGCCGCATTTCCAGCAGAGCTGGAAGTTGTCGTCGGCGCTGGTGTAGGCCTCGGCCCAGTGCGGATGGTCGGCACGGTGATGCACCGGTTCGTCGACCACGGTGACCGTGTCACCGCAGTCCTCACAGTGCCGCTCATGCCAGCGGTCAGCGGAGTGGGTCATTGTCATCTTCCAGACCTGTGATGCCGCGGAGCGTTGTCCGCCCTTAATTTTCGTGCGGAATATAGGAGTGGCGAGCGGCCTGGCCACCCGCCTCTGCCGTCCTCACGCAGGCGTCGCTTGCAAATGTGGCGCGTTAGCAACAGCGGCGCCGGCCCGGACGGCGGCCGCGACCGGGGCCGGAGCTGGAGTTGGACGGCGCTGGCGCTCAGCCGGCCGATGCCCGTTGCAGCGCCGGGATCCGCCGGGTCAGCCAACGGAACACATGGCTGCGCGGTTCGTGATAACCGGTCATCAGGTAGCGCACCGTGTAGTCGTTGGCGAGGGTCGATTCGAGCAGGTGCAGGGCGTGCTCGCGGCCACAGAGGAGGATTTCGTCGCCAACGGTCAGCGGCCGCGTCAACGCCGGCATCACGGTCACCGCCTCGCCGCTCTGCATCACCAGCGGCACGCACGGCAGGCGGGCCTGCCGGTCGGCGGGGTCGCGCAGCACGTCGCCGAGGGTGACGACGAACCCGTCCTGCAGCGCCTGCAGCAGGGCCGGTGCGGTGTCCGGACCGATGGCGACGGTCCACAGCCGCGGGCGCACGGCGCCGCCCACGTGCTCGTTCAATTGCGCGATCACGTCCATCAGGAACTGGTGATGCGACTGCACCTGATATTCACGGATCTGATCGAAAAAGCGGCGAAGCAGGGGGGCGATGAGCAGGAACAGCACGCGCCTGGCACTCACCAGCGTCGGCTGCATCACCAGGTTGGCGCGCGCCGCCGCGAACAGGCGCTCGTTGCGGTGCTGGTTCTGGCGCACGATGACATAGATGTCCGGGTTGAGGGCGCGGGCATTGAGCGCGATGCTGAGATTGTCGTGATCGGTGGCGGTGCCGGCAACGATGCCGGCCGCGGTGTCGATACCAGCGCTGAGCAGGGTGCGCTGACTGGCCCGCTCGGCGAGGCGCCCGTCGAGCGCCGCCTCCTCGGGCGACATCTCCGGATCGATGACGACAGTCGGCACGCCGAAAGCCTCCAACGCCTCGCGAATGGCCCGGCCCATGCGGCCATAGCCGCAGATGATCCAGGTGCCCTTGGAGATCTCGGAGTACATGGCGAGGTTGGCGCCGGGCGCGCCCACCAGCCATTCGTAGAGCATGTGCACCGCCGGGTTCTGGATGGTGGCGACCAGGTAGCGGGCGAACGCCTGGAACGGGTCGATGATGTGAATGCCCGTCCCCAATGAGGTGAGCGGCTCTTCGTAGGTGCTTTGGGTGAGTTCGGTGACGACGCGGACGTTCGGGTTGAGCAGCCGCGCCGAGACCGCGATCTTGGCGTTGGCCGCCTCGTTGCTGGTGAGCGCCACCACCGCCCGGCAGTCGGCGCGCGTCACGCCCGCCTCGACCAGCCGCTCAGGATCGCGGGCATCCGCCGCCAGCGCCGGAGTCGGCACCCTGTAGTCGCGCAGTCGCACGGCATTGATCCGGTCCGGATCGCCGTCGACGATCACCGCGGCCATGCCGGCGTCACTGAGACCGCGGGTGAGCAGGCTGCCGCGGTTGCCGAAGCCGCAGACGATGACGAACGGCTCGCACAGCCGGCGCACCTCCTTGGTGAAGCTGCGTTCCGCCTGCGCCGCACGGAAGTGCGGGTTCTGCAACAGATGGAAGATCGCACCCAGCGCGTAGAGCCAAGCGATGACCCCGGCGTAGAGCGAGACGATCGCCCACATCCGCTGCGCCTCGGAGAACGGGTGCGGGATTTCGCCGAAACCGGTGGTCGTCGCCGTGTAGGTGAGGAAGTAGAAGGCATGGAAGAAGCCCATGGGCTCCGGCTGCCCCTCCGGACCGGGAATCAGGGCCCAGCCGAGCATGGACGTGGCATAAACGGTAATCAGCACAAACAGTGGCCCCCGCATGAAGCGGAGGATGATGAAGATGACGCGCTGCGTGCCGAGGGCGCCGGCCATGGCCGGACCTCAGCGGCGGAGCATCAGCGTCTCGGCCACCAGGACGGTCACCGAGACCACGTTGGCGACCAGGGCCCCCGCCGCCAGGGACACGATGGTCGCCATGTCGTGCGGCTGGAAGCCGGCGGCGGCCACGTGACTGGCGTAGACCCAGACGGTGGAGGCAGCGATCAGCTGCAGGTCGGCGACCAAGCTGGTGGCGAGCAGCAACGCACCAATCTGGGTGCGGTCGCCGAGCTTGAGAACGGTGGCGACCATGTTGACAACGACGACAAAAAAGAACTCGGCGACATGATGGTGATGCGGGTTCTCGATGTCGCCGACGACGAAACCGACGTTGAGGGTCAACGCCAGGATCAGGAAAAAACCGAAAACGACCTTTTCAAGGTTCATGGCCGTACACGCTTGGTTACGCCTCCCGGAGCGGCCGGCGCCGTTTTGCGCCCACGCCGACTGCGCCCGAGACTAACACGCCGGCCACGGGAGTCCCAGCCGCGCATTGGCTGTGCGGGGTACGGCGTCAGGCGCACGGCCGGCGCCACCGCTGACCGGTGGAGCACATCCGACGCTTGCCTTCCGCAATTCAGGTTGGCCGAGCGTCAGAGCGGCCGAACCTTTGGCGCGTGATCAGCTTCACCCAATTGGGTTGTTCGAGCGGCGACGCCGCGTGGCTGGGCTACATGGAGAACGCGAGACAAGATCATTAAAGAATCTGCCGGTTGACAACAGAGGAAGAGTCCAGGATCATCGTTATTGTGAGATTTGCGTTGAGCTTTTTTGGCAAGTATGAGACACGCTCAGCGAAGATTTAACGGGGAATTCGCAACTTTTGCGTGTTTTTGGGGTGCGATGGATGAAATGGTCCGAACCGCACCCGCCGTGGGCGTTGATCGTCCCGGACAGACGATCGTCCCGGACAGATGATCGTCCCGGACAGACGATCGTTCCGGACAGATGAGCCGGCACGGTGAAACGCCGAGGCCGGCATGGTGAGAATGCAAGGAGGAGTGACGCAATGACACTGCCACGATGGGGATTTTTGATGGCGGGCGCCGGGCTGCTGGTCATGGGGACCGCCGCACAGGCGGGAGAGCCGCTGTCACTCACGGAGCGGCAGCTTGATGGGATTACCGCCGGAGATACGGTGGTGACCTGGGTGTGGCCCGCAAACCAGCCGCACCCGATGGCATGGCTATGGAACCAGGAGTCACGGGCGGAGATCACCGTCATCGGCGACGGGCGGCACCCCGTCGTACCGGAGGGTTTTTGCAGCTACTGTCCGACTCGGTCTGACGGTCTGACCTTTCTGCCGGTCTTCACGGTGCCGACCAACGGGATGAACTTGCAGGTGACCGGCGACTTGGGCCCGATTTACACGCCCGATAATGTGCCGACCCAAACCATCGGAGGCCAGGGAAACCCCTGAAGGTGCCGATCTGACGCTTGCGATGCAAGCGTCAGATCAGCCACATCGTCAAGGTTGTCCCCTGCCGATTACGGCCCAACGGATGGGACGCATCCGTTGGGCACCATCCCAACCGGCATGTCTTGAGGCGCGTCCACGTCATTGGGGCCCCCGAACCCGCTGCGGCCGCGGGGCGTGCGGTGTGCCCCCGTGGGAAAGTGCCGTCGTTCCCCGTCCCCCCGGTCCCTCGACCGACCGCCTTTGATGCCGCGCGTCTGATCGACTGGACACGCATCGCCGACCGGTCCACCTTGCCGCCGTCCCAACCGAGGTCGAGGAGGCTCTTTTGCTGCACGTCGACGTCCCCACCCGCTCCGACTTGGATCACCTGATGAGGCTGCGTGAGCCGGCGTGCGTGTCGATCTATCTGCCGACGACGCCGTTGTCGCAGGAGGCGCAGGCCGACCGCATCGCGCTCGGCAACCTTGCCCGCGAGGCCGCCACGCAGTTGCAGGCCGGTGGTCACGACTCGGCCACGATCAAAGCGATCGGCGAACTTCTCGAGGACCTGATCGACGATAGCGCGTTCTGGTCGATGCAGGCGCGCAGCCTGGCGGTCTTCGCGACGGCCGGCCGCGTCATGACGTTCCGCCTCGCCAACCAGCTCACGCCGACCATCGAGGTGGCCGATCGTTTCCATGTCAAGCCGCTGCTCCGCGCCGTCACCACTGAGCAGGACGCCTTCGTGTTGGCGCTGGCACAAGGGGCGGCGCGCCTCGTCGAGGTCAGCGCCGACATGCCGGCGGAGACCGTGAACGTGCCTGACCTGCCCAGCGACATGAGCGACGCCGTCGGCCGCAGCGGGCTTGACAGCCGCTCGCCGCGCGGCCGTATCCAGGGATCGGAGGGCAAGAAGGTCCGCATGGCGCAGTACGCCCGCGCCGTCAATGCCCGGCTTCGGGATCTGCTCGCCGGCCGCGAGACGCCGCTGATCCTGGCGGCGGCGCCACCGCTGGACAGCATCTTTCGGGCCGCCTGCACCTATCCGCATCTCGCCGAGGAGACGATCGCCGGCAACCCCGAGACCACTTCCGATCACGATCTCGCGGTGGCCGCGCGCGGCGTGCTCGACGCCATCCACGCCCGGCGCGTGCGGGATTTTGCCGACGTGTTCGCCTTGCGATCGAACCAGGGACGGACGACCACCGACCTTGCTCATGCCGCCAGGGCGGCGACCTTCGGCGCCGTCGCGGCGATCGCCTTCGACATCGACGCCCAGGTGCCGGGCGTCGTCGACGACGACGACGGCAGCGTCACCTTCGCCGACACGGCGAGCGCCGAGACCCACGGTGTTGTCGATCAGATCGTCGCGCGCGCCATGCTCGCCGGCGCGTCGGTGCTGGCGCTCCGCGGCGACGAGATGCCCGGCGGCGGCGCCTTGACCGCCATCCTCCGCTATCCGTTCTGAAGGCGGGACGGTTGGGGGCGTGGGCGATGGATGGTGGGCGCGACAGGGATTGAACCTGTGACCCCTACGATGTCAACGTAGTGCTCTCCCGCTGAGCTACGCGCCCGCCACGGCATCCATCGGCGCCGACGAGAAAACTTCATAATCGGCCGGCGCCCGCTTGGCAAGAACCCCGACCCGCCGCTTGCCCGCGCCGCGGCCGGCCCCATGTTGAAATACGAACGTTGTCAGACGCGTCGCGTCCCTGTAACCAAATGATCGTATCGAGCCTTGCGTCCATGGCCCGATCGATGCCGGAGAGACCCGTGGCCCCCAACGACGCCCTCTCGTCGTCCGACGGCGACACCGCCGTCGACTGCCAGTCGCCGATCGCGGTGGTGCAGCCGCGTCAGCGTACGGCGCCGCTGGTGTTCGCTTCGCCACACAGCGGCCATGATTATGACCCGGAGTTCCTGGCGGCGTCGCAGCTCGACCTGCTGACCCTGCGCCGGTCGGAGGATGCGTTCATCGACCGCCTGTTCGGTGCTGCCGCGGAGCATGGGGCACCGCTGCTGAAGGCGCTGTTCCCTCGATCCTATGTCGATCCGAACCGCGAACGTTTCGAACTGGATCCGTCGATGTTCGACGGCCCGCTGCCCGCCGACGCCAATGTCACCTCGCCGCGGGTTGCCGCGGGCCTTGGCACCATCGCCCGGGTGGTGACCAGCGGCGAGGAGATCTATCGCGGCAAGCTCGCATTCGGCGAGGTCAGGCGGCGGATCGAACGGCACTATGATCCCTATCACGCGATGCTGCTGCGGATGACCGAGGAGACGGTCGCCATCTTCGGGGCCTGTCTTTTGGTCGACTGCCACTCGATGCCGTCGATCGGCGGCCCGATGGACAGCGACTCGGGTCTGCGTCGCGTCGATTTCGTCCTCGGCGACCGCTTCGGCGTGTCCTGCGCGCCGGCGATCATCGACACCGCCGAGCGGTTGTTGCAGGGCCTGGGCTATACGGTGCGCCGCAACATGCCCTATGCCGGCGGCTTCACCACGCGCCACTATGGCAGGCCGCGGCGAGGCGTCCACGCACTGCAGATCGAAATCAACCGTGCGCTGTACATGGATGAGGTGGGGGTCGAGCCGAAGCCGGCGTTGTCGCAGATCAAGCAGCACGTCGCCGAACTGATCGGCGGTCTCGCGGCCATCGAGCCGGCGGTCCTGGCGGCCGGCTGACCGGTCTGAGGCGGGGGGATCCGAATGGCGATCACGACGCCACCGCTGGTGGCGGCACCGCTGCTCCGGAGCGGCGGCTATGCGGATTTGGCCGCCGTCTCGGCGATCTATGCCGAGCACGTCCTGCACGGGACGGGCACGTTCGACGAGCAGCCGCCGGATCTGCAGGAGATGACCGAGCGTTTCGACGCCAGTCGCGCCAAGAACATGCCGTTCCTGGTGGCCGACGTCGGTGGCCACGTGGCCGGGTTCGCCTACGCGTCGTACCTCAGGCCCCGTTCGGCCTATCGCTACACGGTCGAGGATTCCGTCTACGTGCATCCCGAGATGATCGGGCGGGGTCTGGGCCGGCGGCTGCTTGCCGGGCTGATCGATGAGTGCGAGGCGCTCGGCTATCGCCAGATGGTGGCCGTCATCGGCGATAGCGCCAACCACCGCTCCATCGGCCTGCACACGGCGCTCGGCTTTACGCAGACCGGCACGCTCGATGCCGTCGGGTTCAAGTTCGGCCGTTGGCTCGACGTGGTCTTCATGCAACGCTGGCTCGGCTCCGGCAACGCCACCCTGCCGCACGCCTGAGGCGGGCCGGCCCGCCTGGATACCGCGCCGCCTCAGCAGCGGCTACACCACCTAACGCAGTCGCCCTGCCCCTCGCGGCGCTAAGCAAAGGTGTCCACCAATTCGAGGGAGGTCCAAGTTGGAACGGACGCTCGGGGTGGATGCGGAGCGGCAGGCCAAGGCAGTGCGAACCGATCGGTCTGTTCAGGACGGGCGTTGGCCGGCGCCGATGCCGATCCTTGGTCACGCCGGGCGGCGCGGACTCGACACGATGACAATCCAGGCCCTTTCGACGAGGCTTTGAGGTGACTCGCCGAAGGGATTTCTCTCGGTCTTGCAGCGTGGGCAACCAGCGGCGTTCGCTCACCGGAGCGCTACGCCACGATGTGGTACCCTCCATCGATATACATCGTATCTCCCGTAATGAGTTTGGCATAGTCGCTTGCCAAGAAGGCGGTCGCAACGCCGACATCCTCGATCGTGCAAAGTGCCCGTCGAGGCGCGCGGGCAGCAGCCTGCTCCATGAGTTCGTCGAAGCCACTGATGCCCGATGCCGCGCGGGTCCTGATGGGGCCGGGCGATACCGGGTGGACGCGAATGTTCTTCGGGCCCAACTCGGCCGCCAAATAGCGAGCGGAAGCCTCCAGAGCCGCCTTGACGGGACCCATCACGTTATAATGTTCAATAACCCGTTCAGCGCCATAATACGTCATCGTAATCAGCACGCCGCCGTCGGTTTCCATCAAGGGTTCCGCGAGTTTTGCCATCCGAATGAAAGAATGGCATGAGATATCCATGGCCTTCAGGAAACCGTCGCGGGAGCAATCGACAACCCGACCGTGCAAATCTTCTTTCGGCGCGAACGCAATAGAATGCAACGCGATATCAAGCTTGCCCCAATTGCGCTCGATCTCTGCGAATACCGCCTCCAGTTGACCGTCTTGGCTGACATCGCACGGCAGATACATCCCTGCATTGAGTCTGTCGGCAAGCGGCTGTGTATATTTTTTTGTTTTCTCGTTGAGGTAGGTCATCGCGACATCGGCACCGAACGCACGGAACGCCAAAGCGCAGCCATACGCAATCGATTGATCATTGGCGATGCCGAGAACGAGCGCCTTCTTCCCTTCAAGGGCGCCATCCGGACCCTCAATGTGCTTCCGCAATCTGTCAAAATATTCTTCCGGTGATTCCTGGTCGGTCATGGAATCGATCCCCTGTCTTGCTGGTATTGGTTGGAGAAGCAGCCCTACTCGGCAGCTTCCGCTCGGCTGACGAGCCTTTGGGTGTGTGACGCGATCATCCGTTCTTCATCGGTCGGGATGACCCAGGCGGATACGGAACTTCCGGTCTCCGTGATGCACGGGCCGTTACGCTCATTGGCGTCGGCATCGAGCCGGATGCCGAGCCACGCAACGGCGTCGCACACGCGTTTACGGATCCGTCGATCGTTCTCGCCGATGCCCGCAGTGAACACGAGGGCGTCGATCCCTCCGAGGGCAACCGCCAACGCGCCAACATTCTTGCTCACTTGGTAGACGAAGAGATCGACAGCGTCGTCCGCTCTGGGATCGTGGCTCGCCTGCAGATCGCGCATGTCGTTGGACACGCCCGAGACCCCCAGCAGCCCGGACTGCTTGTACAGCAGCGTCTCGATCATCGGTGCGTCATAGTGCAGCTCCTGCATGAGATGGAGCAGCACGCCCGGGTCGAGGGCGCCCGAGCGGGTGCCCATGGGCAGGCCATCGACGGCCGTGAAGCCCATGGTGCTGTCCATGCTTTTGCCGTCGCGGATGGCGCACATGCTGGCGCCGGAGCCCAGGTGCGCAACGACGGCGCGGCGAACGCCGCCCGGCAGGTCGACCAACTGCCGAGCAATATATTCGTATGACAGGCCATGGAAACCGTAACGGCGGATGCCGGAGTCCGTCAGTTCCCAAGGCAGCGCGAACAGCTTGGCGACCCGCGGCTGCGTCGCGTGGAAGGCAGTGTCGAAACAGGCTACTTGCGGCATCGCCGGGTCGAGTTCGGACACGGCGCGGATGGCGGCGAGATTGTGGGGTTGATGCAGCGGCGCCAGCGGGACGAGCGCCTCCAGTGACTCAATCACCTGCGGCGACACGGTAACGGGACCGACGAAATCAAGGCCACCGTGGACGACGCGATGGCCGGCGCCGATGATGTGGATCTCGTCGCCGCGGTCATTCAGCTGGTCCAGAATGAAGCGGGTGGCGCCCAGGTGGGTCAGGGTCGACCCTCGCGGCCACTCGTCATGTTCGAAGATGGTTTCGCCAGCGGGGTTCTTCACCGCAAACTCGGGATCGCTGCCGATCCCTTCCATCTGTCCCCGGAACAGGAGCGTGGGCTCGGCGTCGCGTCCGGCCGCGAACACCGCGAATTTGATGCTCGAGGACCCGGCGTTGAGAACCAGGATGCCGTCCTGCATGACCCGTTACTCCGCTGCGGCCTTGAGCATGGCCATGCCCCGTTGTTGGGCTTCGGCGTAGAGGACGGCGACGGCGCAGGACGCGAGGCGCGCCTTGGCGCTGTCGGCGCGGCTGGTCAGCACAATGGGCACGCGGGCACCCAACACGATGCCTGCGGCGTCCGCGTTGGCCATGAAGGTGAGCTGCTTCGCCAGCATGTTGCCGGCCTCCAGGTCGGGCACCACCAGGATGTCCGCACTTCCTGCGACAGGCGATTTGATGCCCTTGACCTCTGCGGCGTGGACGTCGATCGCATTGTCGAACGCCAGCGGCCCGTCGAGGATGCCACCGGTGATCTGCCCGCGTTCCGCCATCTTGCACAGCGCGCCCGCCTCGATGGTCGAGGGAATTCGCGTCGTCACCGTCTCCACCGCCGACAGAATCGCAACCTTGGGCTGATCGACCCGGAGGGACAGGGCAACCTCGATGGCGTTCTGGATGATGTCCCGCTTGGTGGCGAGATCCGGCGAAATGTTGATGGCCGCATCGGTGACGATGATGACCCGCGGATAGGTCGGCACGGCGATGATGAAACAGTGGCTGAGGCGGCGTTCCGTGCGGAGGCCATTCTCGCGATGGACGACCGCCGACAGGATTTCGTCGGTGTGCAGGCTGCCTTTCATCAGCAACTCCGCCTCGCCGGCCCGGACCAGCGCCACCGACCGTTCGGCCGACTCGTGGCTGTGGGCCGTCGCTTCAAGCCGGTAGGGAGAGATGTCGATGCCCGCCTCGGCGGCGACCTCACGGATCTTCCGCTCGGGGCCGACCAGGATCGGGTCGATCAGCCCGTTCTCGGCCGCATCGATGGCACCCGCCAACGCGTCGACGCTGCACGGGTGGGCGACCGCGCATGACATGGCCGGGAGCGACTCGCACTCGCTGAGCAGCTGCATGAAGCGGTCATCTCGACGGATCTGGACCTGCGGCAGTTCCTCGAGAGCATGGTTCATCTTCGCCAATGGCGTTCGAACTTCAGCCGTCCCTTCGACGATGATCTCGCCCGCCGGATTGGTTGCCCTACACGCCAGGATGACGGTCCCCGTTTCCGGGCGTTTTTCGATGACCGTGACGGTGGCCGTGACGGGAATGCCAAGCGCCGCGGGACTCGAGAAGCGAACGTCTATTTTTTCTGTGATCGAGCCGATGCCCGGCAGCTGCGTCCCCGCCAGGGTGCTGAACAGGACCGCCCCCCAGGCCGCCTGTCCGCCGCCTTGGGCGAACATGGACGTGTCGGCCGGCCCGGGATCCAGGTCGATGAGATTGACGTTGCCGGTGAGCGCTGCGTATGTCTCGACATCGCCCTTGTCGAGCGCCCGGGTCATACTCGCCGTCTCGCCGATGGCGATCTCATCGAAAGTCTTGTTCTCGAAACGTGCGCCTATCGCGTGCGGCGAATTGGACATCTCGGAATCCTTCAGTTGGGCCTGGAAGTCATGCGCGGATGAGCGGGTCGAGATGGTGCGCGGCGCACCTTCGCCAGTCTGCGCGGAGGATGCAGCGGTACGGTGCCGTCGGCCGGCGAAGCGGTGCCCCGCACCTAAGGCTCTACACTATCGCCCGGACACGTAACACTGCCGTGGCCCTTCGATGATGTTTAGGTGATATCTGAGGCGCCGCGCAGTGTTGTCACATTTCTGAAATTGTCTTATCGCAATCGCGCCCTATAATTCTCGGTGTCGATCGATGGTCGGGGCCGTGCCGGCGGAGCCCGCAGCGGCAGCGGTCGTCGGCCGCAAGGAGGGACGGTGCGGCCGAGGGCAAGCCGGTCGGACACGTCCTTGGACGGACGCCCACACCGCGCATGCGCTCGAAGCTGATCCCGTTTATCATTGCCGCAGGCGTTGTTGTCAGCGCCGGTTTCGCGTGGCTCTGGCATGAAGAACACAGGGCCGAACGCACGCTCGTCCTCGCTGCAGGAAGCAAGGTCAGCGAGTCATACGCGTTCGCAAACATTCTCGCCAATGCCGTCGAGAAGAATCAGCCGCGGCTGAAAATTCGCGTGATCGAGACTTTCGGATCTGAGGAAAACATCGAGCTGTTGGCGGACGGAACCGTTCAGCTTGCCCTTATTGACAGCAATACTCAATTAGATAATGGCTCAGGCGTCGTTGATTTCCTTTTTCCGACAGTTTACCACCTTATAGCTCGTAAAGATTTTGGCCTAAACGGCATTGCTGACTTGCGTGGGCGCATCGTTGGACTGCCACCCGAGGGCGATATGTCGCGCATTTTGTTTGAGCGCCTGCTCAAGCACTATGGAATCGACCGCTACGATGTTAAAATAATCACTGTCCAGCCCAATGAGGCAGCGGCTTACCTCGCGGAAGACAGGCTGGACGCCTACTTTCGCGTCGCGGCACTGGGGAGCGCACACATCCAGAACATCCTCGACCATCCGCGCGTCGAACTGCTGCCGATCGATCAAGCGGCGGCGCTGCGGCTGAAGTCGCCCGCCTTGCATCCAGTGATCATTCCCAAAGGGGCCTACGCGGGCGACAAACCTAGTCCGGCAAAGGATCTTCCTTCGGTCGGGATCCGCACCCTTCTGGTCGCCGCGTCGAGTGTGGATGACGACGACGTCTATGACATCGTCAAGATTCTCTCCGAAGCCCGCCACGAACTCAAGTCCTTGGATCCACGCATGGCGTTGATCGATTCCGTGTCCGACCCGTTCGACCAGGGAGTGCCGATCCACGCCGGTGCTGCGGCGTTCTTCCGCCGGGACCAGCCGCTGTTCGTGGTCAAGTATGCCGAGACCATGGGCTTCCTGCTGTCGGCCTGTGTGGTCCTGGTTTCCGTTTTCTGGCAGGTCAAGTTGATGGCGGATCGCCGCGCCAAGAACCGGGCCGATACCTACAATGCCCAGATCATCGCGTTGACAGAGCGGGCGCAAAAGGTGGCGACGGCCAGGGAGCTGGATGCGGTTCGCGACGAGCTGATGTCGATCTTCAAGAGGGTTTTCCATGACCTGGACGAGGATCGCATCACGCCAGAATCGATCCAGGCGTTCACCCTGGTCTGGTATACGGCTGTTCAGATCGCCCAGGCGCGCCGCGCCACGTTGCCGCCCGACGGGCCGGCCACCGAAACCGCGGACGTCGCTCACGAGAAGCCCGTCGCGTCCACCGCAATGAACGATCATCTGCCGCCGGATCGACCGCCAACCACCGCAACCGCGGAGCCCGCCTCCTAACGTGTGTGATGCGGCCAAGGATCGGCTGTCACCGTACGAAATGCAAAAATTTCATCAAAACGACTCTTGCCGAGAGGAACCCCAAACGAAATAGTGAGAGGGTCAATCCGTGGCGGATACTTTTGCCTGCGGGCGGTAAATTGTGGTCGCCGCCACGAATACACGTGGGTCGCAGGTGCGGGGGGTTTGGTTATTTCAAGCGTCCCGCCGCATGACCCAGGGTGCCCCCCGAACAGAGGGACAGTGACATGCCAGACGAGCGTCTCAGCCTGATCTCCAGTGACACGACCCCATCTCCGAAGGCGGGCGCGCCAGACGCCGCAGCCGCGTTCATGCCGTTCGGCGCCGGAATTCCGTTCGGTTTGGGCTTTCCCGCCGGTGGTGACATGACCGCCGCCATGGAGAAGACCAGCACCGATATGATGGCTGCCGCGCGGCAGATGGGCGGGCCCGTTGGCGAATACATGCTCGACGCCATGCAACGGACCGTCCTGTTTTGGGACATGCTCCGCCGGCGCAGTGACGACTTCAATGCGCAAAGAGCGATGCGCGTTCCCCACGTGCTTAGCTTCGAGACGGACCTGATCCTGGATGGTCGGACCCTTGAGCGTCCGGCCAACTACCTTCTGGTGCGGGCCCAGCCCCACGCCGGCGTCGAACTCGACATGCGCAAGCGGCCGTTCGTGATCGTGGATCCGCGCGCCGGCCACGGCCCCGGTATCGGCGGGTTCAAGGCCGACAGCGAAATCGGCATGGCCATGCGCGCGGGTCATCCCGCCTACTTCGTCGGCTTCACGCCGGAACCCATGCCGGGGCAGACCATCGAAGACATCATGCACGTCGAGGCGACCTTCCTGGAGAAGGTCATCGAGATGCATCCGAAGGCCGAAGGCAAGCCGTGCGTCATCGGCAACTGTCAGGCCGGCTGGGCGGTGATGATGCTGGCGGCGGTGCGGCCGGAGCTGTTCGGCCCGATCATCGTCGCCGGAGCGCCGCTCTCCTACTGGGCCGGCGTTCGCGGCAAGAACCCCATGCGCTACACCGGCGGCCTCCTCGGCGGCAGCTGGCTCACCGCGATCGGTTGCGACATGAACGGCGGCAAGTTCGCCGGCGGCAACCTCGTCAGCAACTTCGAGACTCTCAATCCCTCCAACACGTTCTGGTCCAAGCACTACAACGTCTGGTCGCAGGTGGACACGGAGGCGGAACGGTTCCTCGAGTTCGAGAAGTGGTGGGGCGGCCACGTCAACCTGAACGCCGAAGAGATCCAATGGATTGTCGACGAACTGTTCATCGGTAACCGCTTGGCGACGGCGGAGTTGACGACCAGCGACGGCGTTCGCATCGACCTCAGCAACATCCGCTCGCCCATCGTCTGCTTCTGCTCCGATGGCGACAACATCACGCCTCCGCAGCAGGCGCTGGGGTGGATCACGGATCTTTACCAGAAGGACGACGATATCCTGGCTCACCAGCAAACGATCGTCTACGCGGTGCATAAGGACGTAGGGCACCTGGGAATCTTCGTCTCTGGCGGCGTCGCGAAGAAAGAGCATCAGGAGTTCACGTCGAACATCGACCTGATCGACGTTCTGCCCCCCGGCATTTACGAGGCGGTGCTCGTGCCAAAGTCGGAGGCGAAGGCCGGGGAAGCGTTGGTTTACGGCGACTGGATCACCCGCTTCGAACGCCGGTCGCTGGCGGACGTGCGTTCGATCGTCCAGCCAAACGTCGAGGACGAACGGCGGTTCGCGACCGTGCGGCGCGTCTCGGAGATCAATCTCGGCCTCTATCGCACGATGATGCAGCCCTACCTCAAAGGGTGGGTCAATGATCAGGTCTCCGAAACGGTGGTCAAGGGCCACCCGTCCGAAATGCCTTATCGGCTGTTCTCCAGCGAGAACCCGATGATGCAACAGGTTGCGCGGTTGGCCGAGCAGGTACGCGAGCAGCGGGCACCGGCATCGCCTGACAACCCGTTCGTTCAGATGCAGCAAACCTTCTCCAAGCAGATGGTCGCGGCGCTCGACGCCTTCCGGGACCTGCGGGACCAGACCCTGGAGCAGATCTTTCTGGCAACCTATGGCAATCCGGTTCTGCAAGCGATGGTCGGACTGCGCGCGACCGACGGAGCGCCCAGGCGCCGTCCCGGCCTCGAGCCCGAGGAGATCGCGTTCATCCAGGCACGCATGAACGAGCTTCGCTCGCGCATCGCCGACGGCGGCCTCCGCGAGGCGGTCGTCCGGAGCCTCGTTTACATCGGCCTCGGCGGGCCTGGCGCCGACGAGCGCTCGTTCGCGGTCCTCAACAAGATCTGGGCGGAGTACGCAGGCGACATGACGCTGCAGCAGTTTAAACACCTGCTGCGCGAGCAATTCTTTGCGCTGCTGCTCGATCAGAATGGGGCGATCTCGGCCCTGCCGGGAATGCTTCCCGATGACGCTACGGCGCGGAAGAACGCCGTAGAGCGCATCCGCGCCGTGGTCAACGCGACCGGCAAGCCCGAAGGCCTGCGTGCCGACCGGCTGAAGCAGATCGAGCAGTTGTTCGACATGGCCGCGCATAAGTCTGCGTAAACTGTAACGATCGTGGGTTTCCGCCCCGACGTCGGGGCGGCGACCTTGGACAGCCTTTATCCCGGAGGGCCCATGACTGACCAGCCCATTCCCAGTCTGCCCATGGTAAACGCCTGGGCCGAAATGCAGCGGCAAGTGTGGGAGGGCTGGCTGGCACTGGCCCAGCCGGCGGGGCAGATGCCGTCCGGCACGGCAGCGAACTGGCTGACTGCCTGGGCGGACATGCAGCGACGCATGTTCGAAGGCTGGATGGCGATGGCGCAGCCCGAGGGGCAGGCAACCCCCGCCTCTCTCACCAACTGGATGAACGCCTGGGCCGATACGCAACGCCGCGTGGGGGAGGCTTGGATAGCCGCGTCGCAGCCGCAGGCCCGCGCCGGCGCAGTCCAAGGATCGGGGACC
This sequence comes from uncultured Rhodospirillaceae bacterium, assembly GCA_964630265.1. Lineage (GTDB taxonomy): Bacteria > Pseudomonadota > Alphaproteobacteria > Rhodospirillales > Defluviicoccaceae > CAZBWP01. The sequence continues at coordinate 6,145 of CAZVRW010000042.1, read as the reverse complement.
GCTTGGCCGTCGGGGTTCGACCTCTGGTGGAAGCCCTTCCTGCAGTTCGCCGATCCCGCGACCGCCAACGCCTCGCTGAGCATCGCCGATCAGTGGATGAGCTTCATGACCATGGGCCGACAGATGGTCGCGTCGCTGCATCAGGCCACGGCCCAAGGCGCCGCGGGCCAGGACTGGACGTCTGCCTGGGCCGGCCTCTACGGCTCCCCGGCCAAGGGCGGCCGAAGCCCCGTCGACCCCATGGGCAACGCCATGGCGCGCGGCATGATGACCCTCACCGGCTTGCCGATGGACATGTGGAGCCGCGTGATGTCGTCATTGTCGTCGGTTCCCGGTGACCCGTCCGGTGTTTCCAAAATGGATAGTCTTCGCGAGCTGAGCGAGGCTGGCAAAAAAAGCGTCGAGCAGTTCTTGGCGATGCCGCCGCTCGGCTATGCTCGCGAGTATCAGGAACAGGGCCAGATGGCCTCGCGCCATGTTCTCGAGTTCCAACAGGCGCTGATGGCATTGGCGCAGATCAATGTCCGCATTGGCCAACACACGCTGCGGCTCGTGCAGCAGCGCCTCTCGGCGCGGCAGGCGAAGAACGAACCGCTGAGAAGCCTGCGCGAAGCCTACGACCTGTATGTGGACTGCGCTGAAGAGGCCTACGGCGAGGCCGTCTCGGCCGATGAATTCGGCGTGGTGAGCGCGCAACTCACGAACGCCGCCATGGCGCTCAAGCGGTACAGCCAGACCATGTCAGACAACATGGCGCGTGCCGCCAATCTGCCGACGCGCAGCGAGCTGGATACCACCCATCGGCACGTCCATCAGCTCAAACGTCAGTTGAACCGCATAACGCGGGACCTTGAAGGGCGGCACGCACAGCCGGGACCCAGCCAAGGGCCGTCCACCGCGGAGCTGGCCGCGGAGATCGCAGAGCTTCGAGCAGAATTGCGTCGCACGAGGGACGCCGCCGGCGCCGTCAGCAAGCCCGCCGCTCCGGCGAAGCGCACGGCCGCCGCAAAGAGCGAACCGACGGACTCCACGACAGCTGAGGGTTGATCCATGCTCCCGTTCGCCATGCGTCCCGACGAAGCAATGCAAGAGCTGATCGCGTTCAACGACAAGCTTACGAAGGGCCTCAACACGCTCGGAAACCTTGGACCGGTCGATGTCGGCGCCAGCGACAAGGAGGTCGTCTACAGCGAGGACAAGCTGGTCCTTTACAGGTTCAAGCCGCTGGTGGAAACGCCATTCGAGATCCCGGTGATGATGGTCTACGCATTGGTCAATCGTCCCTACATGACGGACCTGCAAGAGGATCGCTCGCTGGTGCGCCGGTTGTTGGAGACCGGTATCGACCTCTACCTGATCGACTGGGGGTATCCGGACGGCGCCGACCGCTATCTCAGCCTCGACGACTATATCAACGGCTATATCGATCGCTGTGCCAAGACGATCTGCGAACGTCATAACCTGCCGGCCATCAACGTCCTGGGAATCTGCCAGGGAGGCACGTTCAGTCTTTGCTACAGCGCTCTGCATCCGGAGCGGGTGAAGAACCTGATCACGATGGTCACGCCGGTCGATTTCCACGCCGGCTCAAACCTCCTGAGCCAATGGGGTCGCAACATCGACGTCGATCTCATGGTCGAGACACTGGGGAACGTCCCTGGCGAGCTTCTCAATGTCGTCTTTCTGTCGCTCCGCCCGTATCGGTTGACCGGGCAGAAGTACATCGACCTGGTGAACCTTCTCGACGATCCGCAGCAGGTCAAGAATTTCATGAGAATGGAAAAGTGGATCTTTGACAGCCCCGATCAGGCCGGCGAGGCATTCCGCCAGTTCGTCAAGGATTTCTTTCAGCAGAACGGCCTGATGACAGCGAGCGTGCGGCTCGGCGACCAGACGGTCGATCTCAAAAAGGTGACCATGCCCGTATTGAATATATACGCCACCGAGGATCATCTCGTTCCGCCCGAATCTTCAGTTGTTTTGGGGGAGTGCGTCGGCACGACCGATTACTCGACCATGACCTTCAAGGGCGGGCACATCGGAATTTACGTCAGTGGCCGGGCACAGCGTGACATCCCCTTGGGCATTGCCTCTTGGCTTCGCGAACGAAGCTGACCGAGCCCACCGCATAACCCGGCCAAGCGCCCCTCGCGACACGCTGCGGCGGTGTCCGGACACTGCTTTCACCGCCAAGTGACGCGTGCCGGGAAGGGACGCCCCACGCCTCCCGAAGCGACACCCGGGATGCAAAGTCTCGGCTCGGCGGCGCGGGCGACGAGCGGCTGACCGTCCTACTCGATCGCGACCGAGGCGACCGAGACGCAGGATGCGACACCGCCAAGCGCACCGTTTCGCTCCCAAGGGGATGAACCTTTGGTGACGCCCTTGTGCAGGTGCGAAGAGCGCTTGCCGAACAGTCACCGCGGCCGATAGGATTCTTCTGGCATCGGGGATCGGGTGGCGAGATGGACCAAGAGCGTTTCGTCGGGACCGTGATGGCGGTGATCGGGCTGCTCCTCGTCGCCGCGGTTTCCGCGGTGGTCACCAAGCGGCTGCGCTTCCCCTACACCGTCGGCCTCGTCGTCCTCGGCATTGCCGTCGCGTTCGTCGCCGAAGATCTCCCGGATGTCGGCCACCTGCTCGAGCAACTGAAGCTCGGGCCGGTGATGATCATGTTCCTGTTCGTCCCGGTCCTGATCTTCGAGTCGTCCTTCAACACCGACGTGCGCATGTTGAAGCGTGACATCGTCCCGACCCTCGTCCTCGCCGGGCCTGGGCTGCTATTGTCGACCGCGATCATCGGCGTCCTCACGCACCTGTTGACGCCCCTGCCTCTGGGCTCAGCGCTCATCTTCGGCTGCCTGATCTCGGCCACGGACCCGATCGCGGTGATCGCCCTGTTCAAGGACCTCGGCGCGCCCAAACGGCTCTCGGTGCTGATGGAGGGCGAAAGCGTGTTCAATGATGCGACCGCGATCGTGACCTTCCAGATCTTGCTGGCGGTCGTCATCATCGGCGTGCTCGACGTCCAGATGGTGGTCGACGGGATCATCGAGTTCTTTGTCGTCTTCTTCGGTGGCCTCGCCATCGGCCTCGCCTTCGGCTACCTCCTGGTCCGCCTGATTCCGATCATCGGCAGCGAACCGCTCGTCCATAACACCCTGACGCTCGTGGGTGCCTACGGCGCATTCATCGTCGCCGACCACATGTTCGAGACGTCCGGCATCATGGCGGTTCTCGGCGCCGGCCTGGTCGTCGGCTATTACGGCCCCGTGCTCTACACGAGGCAGGTGCGCGAGTATCTCGAAGTGTTCTGGGACGACGCGGCCTTCGTCGCGAACTCCCTGATCTTCCTGATGTTGGGGCTCAGCGAATACGTTTTCGTGATCCATGCCCAGAACAACGTGAACGGCCTGCTGCTGCCGGTGCTGATCGTCATTGGCGTGGTCTTGCTCGGTCGCGGTCTCGTTGTCTATTCGCTGGTGCCGCTGATCAACGCACTCCCGGGCACGCGGCGCATCGATCATCGGTATCGGGCGGTGCTGGCGTGGGGCGGGCTCCGCGGCGCCATCGCGGTGGCGCTCGCCATGAGCCTGCCGTCACACTTCCCCTACCGCTGGCAAATCATCGACTTCGCGTTCGGTGTCACGCTGTTCCTGCTGTTGGTCAATGCGACCACGATCGGCTGGCTGCTTGCGCGCTTGGGGCTCGACAAGCCCGCACCGCTCGTGGAGTTCGCCGCCACGTATGCCCGCGCGACCGGCGAACGGGCGGCCTTGGAGCGCCTGCAGAGCCGCACCGGGCAAGGCTGCGATGCCGCCGGGGCCGAAATCCTCGTCGCAGAGGAACGGAAACTCAGGGAGGGCCTGGAGGCGGCAACTCAGCGCCTCGAGGAGGTGCGCCGTTCCATCGGTGACGATCGCGCGACCCGCCGCCGGCTTCTCTGGCTCGGCGCCCTTGTCAGCCAGCACCACGCCTATCGCCAGCATTTCCGCGACGGGTTCATCTCGTGGGAGATCCTGCGCGAATTGGAGTGGCACCTGCGGCACGACGAAATCGACATGACCGGGCATGCGCACTTGCCCGACTCGACCCGCCAGCCGCTGCCGACGCGGATCGGCTGGTGGCTGCAACGGACCTTCTTCGACTGGTTGCCGGGCGAGCGCTTCGCCGGTCAGCGTCGATGGTCGCGGATTCTCGCCTCCGACGAAAAGGCGCACGCCGTTGCGACGGCAGCGTCGGCCATCCTCGACCGCATCGACCGTCTGCAGGAGTTCTCGCGTGCCGACCCGGAGGACGTAGCGGCTTGCCGCAGGCACTACGTGGAGCTTCGCGACATGGCAAACGCTCGCATCCGGTTCGTCGAGGAGAAATTCGCGACGGTTGCCGCCGTCGTGCAGGAGCGGCAACTCCGTAAACTGATCCGCGAGAGCGAGAGGGAGGCCGAGCGGTCTCTCCTGCTTGGCAGCGACGTGGCGACACACATTGCCGAACGGCTCAATCTCGACGTCGAACCGGAGCCCCCCCGATGACCCGTCTGCGCCGGTGCGTTTCGGTGCTGTTGATCATGTTCACCTTGGCGGCACACCTCGCCGCGTGCTTGCCCGACACCATCGAACTGACCGGGGCCGGCGCCACCTTTCCGGCGCCGTTGTACTCGCGGTGGATGGCGCTTTTCCATCGCGAGCACAGGGACATCAAGCTGCACTACAAGCCGTCCGGCTCGAGCGCCGGAATTGAGGCGATCGCGGCACGCACGCACGACTTCGCCGGCTCGGACGCGCTACCTACCGCAGCACAACTGCGCAACATGCCGGGTGATCTGCTGATCATCCCGTTGGCCCTGGGACCCGTGGTGCTTGCGTACAATCTGCCGGACTTCGATGGCGAACTGATGCTCAGCGGACCGGTCGTCGCCGATATCTATCTCGGGCGCATCCGCCGCTGGAACGATCCGGCGCTGCAGGCGCTCAACCCCAGCGCTGCTCTGCCGGACTTGGCGATCCGCGCGGCCATGCGCTCCGATGGATCCGGGACCACCTCGATTTTCACCGACTACCTGTCGCACGTGAGCGAGACTTGGCACAAAGAGGTGGGAAAAGGCACCCGCGTCCCCTGGCCGACAGGCACGGCTTGGTCTGGAGATGGCAACGACGGCGTCGCCCAGCGGATCCTGTTGCTCCCGGGCGGCATCGGCTACGTCGAGATGCGCTATGCTCAGAATGCGGGCCTACGGTACGCGGCGATGATCAATCGCGACGGCGTGCGCGTGGAGCCGTCCGACGACAGCGTTCAGGCGGCAGAGGAGAATACGCCGGGCACGCCGGGGGCCCTGATCAAGCCATCGATCGTCGATGCGCCGGGTGCCGCTTCCTGGCCGATCGCGGGGTTCACCTACATGCTCGTCTATCGCGACCTGACCTATCTCGACGACCCGAAGAGGGCTGCGGCGCTCGTCGCCTATTTGCGTTGGACCCTGACCGAGGGCCAGCGCCACGCTCCGGACCTGCACTACACCCCGCTTCCTCCAGAGATGCGCGAGCGCGCACTCTCGCTCGTCGATAAGATCGTCGTCGGCTCCGCGTCACCCGCGTCCTGACCACGGGCCTGACCGGTCGGCGGATGCTTTCGACCCCCTGGCGAGCCGCCGCGCCTATGGGACGGCAGCGCCCTCAACGCGCAGGAAGCGGGGGTCGAGGACCGTATCGAGGAAGCGCTTCATCCGCCTTCGAACGAGCCAGATGAGGACGGGCGAGCTCCAATGATCGCGGTCGGTTGCCCGGGCCGAGGCGGCGATCGCGGCGAAGGAAGCGCGTGTCTCGGTGGTCACCACGAGAGGCGGCAGCCCCGAACGCACGAGAACGTGGCTGGCGGCGAGCGTCGCCGTGCGCTGATTGCCCTCGAGGAAAAGTTGCGGCGCACTCACCATGCGCACGAACACCGCGGCGGCGAAGCGCCTCGGCGAATGCCCGCGCACTATGGCCGCCCATTCGCAGAAGCCCCCCGCGCCCTGGGGCGTGGTCGGTAAGGAAGCGCTCCTGCGTCGCGTGCAGGTGCTCGGCGTAGCCTGCCCGCCGATCGGGCTGCTTGCCGCAAAGGACGCGGTGGTTCAGCTCCAGCAGGAGACGGACCCCGCCGATCGAGA
>CAZVRW010000041.1:20834-29297 GCA_964630265.1 uncultured Rhodospirillaceae bacterium | reverse complement strand
CAAGGCGGGAGCGAGACGTCCATGCGCGGCAAGATGCGATCGCGGAGGTGTTGGAAGCGCGTGGGCTCCGCCTGCCGGTGCTGGTCTCCGGCACCATCACCGATCTTTCGGGGCGAAATCTCTCGGGTCAGACGCCGGAAGCGTTCTGGATTTCGGTCCAACATGCCGGACCGTTCGCGGTGGGTCTCAACTGTGCCCTGGGCGCGGAGCAGATGCGCCCGTTCATCACCGACCTTGCCCGGGTGGCGGACACCCGGGTGCTGGCCTATCCCAACGCCGGCCTGCCCAACGAGTTCGGCGAGTACGACGAGACGCCGGAGGAGATGCGGGTTGAGCTGCGCGAGTGGGCCGAGCACGGCCTGCTCAACATCGTCGGCGGCTGCTGCGGCACCACGCCGGAGCACATTCGCGCCATTGCCGACGCCGTCGACGGGCTGCCGCCCCGTCCGGTGCCGGAGGTGCCGCGGCGCCTTCGCCTCTCCGGCCTCGAACCGTTCGAAATCGCCTCGTGATCCGTTCCTTCGTCACCATCGGCGAGCGGACCAACGTCACCGGCTCCGCCCGGTTCCGCAAGCTCATCCTCGCCGGCGATTTCGCGGCGGCGGTGGAGGTCGCCCGCAGCCAGGTGGAGAACGGCGCCAACATCATCGACGTCAACATGGACGAGGCGATGCTGGATGCCGAGGCGGCGATGACCCGGTTCCTGCAGCTCATCGCCGCCGAGCCCGACATCGCCCGCGTGCCGGTGATGGTCGACAGTTCCAAGTGGTCGGTGATCGAGGCCGGGCTGAAGTGCCTGCAGGGTAAGGGCATCGTCAACTCCATCAGCCTCAAGGAAGGCGAAGCGGCGTTCATCGAGGTGGCGCAGAAGGTCCGCCGCTACGGCGCCGCCACGGTGGTCATGGCGTTCGACGAACGGGGCCAGGCGGACACCGCCGACCGCAAGCTGGAGATCTGTACCCGCGCCTACCGGATCCTGGTGGACCGGGTCGGCTTCCCGCCGGAAGACATCATTTTCGATCCCAACATCTTCGCCATCGCCACCGGCATCGAGGAGCACGACGACTACGCCCTCGCCTTCTTCGAGGCGACCCGGCGGATCAAGGAGACACTGCCCTACTGCCACGTCTCCGGCGGCGTCTCCAACGTGTCGTTCTCGTTTCGCGGCAACGATGCCGTGCGCGAGGCGATGCACGCCGTCTTCCTCTACCACGCCATCGCCGCCGGCATGGACATGGGCATCGTCAACGCCGGCCAGATCGCCGTCTACGAGGAGATCCCACTCGAGTTGCGCGAGCGGGTGGAGGATGTCGTCCTCAATCGGCGCCCCGATGCCACCGAGCGCCTGCTGGAGATCGCCGGCCGCTTCAAGACCGGCGCCAAAGAACGCGTCCAGGACCTCTCCTGGCGGGATGCCGAGGTCAACGCCCGCCTCACCCATGCGCTGGTCAACGGCATCGCCGAATACGTCGAGGTCGACGTCGAGGAGGCGCGGCGCGCCGCGGAACGGCCGCTCCATGTCATCGAAGGGCCGTTGATGGACGGCATGAACGTGGTTGGCGACCTGTTCGGCGCCGGCAAGATGTTCCTGCCGCAGGTGGTCAAGAGTGCCCGCGTGATGAAACAGGCGGTGGCCTACCTGCTGCCGTTCATGGAGGCGGAAAAGTCCGGCCGCCAGTCGTCCAATGGCAAGATCGTGCTGGCGACGGTGAAGGGCGACGTGCACGACATCGGCAAGAACATCGTCGGCGTCGTCCTGCAGTGTAACAACTACGAGGTGATCGACCTGGGCGTCATGGTGCCCTGCGCCAAGATCCTGGAGGCGGCGCGCGCCGAGGGCGCCGACGTCATCGGGCTCTCCGGCCTGATCACGCCCTCGCTCGAGGAGATGACCTGGGTCGCCCAGGAGATGCAGCGCGAGGGCTTCTCGCTGCCGCTGCTGATCGGCGGCGCGACCACCAGCAAGGTCCACACCGCGGTCAAGATCGCGCCCCACTACGCGGCGCCGGTGGTGCACGTCGTCGATGCCTCGCGCGCCGTCGGCGTCGTCGGCAATCTGCTCTCGCCGACGGCGGCCGAGGGGTTCATGGCCGGGGTTCGCGGCGATTATGCCAAGCTGCGCGAGGCACACGCCCGCGGCCGCGGCGCTCGCGATGCGCTGCCATTGACCAAGGCGCGAGCGAATCGCGCCCGGATCGCCTGGGACGGCTACCAACCGCCCCGGCCGCTGAAGCCGGGGATCACGGTGTTCGATGACTACGATCTGGCGGAACTGGTCACCCGCATCGATTGGACGCCGTTCTTCCGCGTCTGGGAGCTGGCCGGCACCTGGCCGCACATCCTGGAGGATCCCGTGGTCGGCGAGACGGCGACGGCGGTCTACGGCGACGCGCTGGCCATGCTGCAACGCATCGTCGGCGAGAAGTGGCTGACCGCCAAGGGCGTCGTCGGCCTGTGGCCGGCGAACAGCATCGGCGACGACGACATCGAGATCTTCGCCGATGAACACCGCGCGGCGGTTCTCGGCGTCGTCCACACGTTGCGCCAACAGATGACGCGCGATCGCGACCGCCCGAACCTGGCGCTGGCCGACTTCATCGCGCCGCGCGAGACCGGCATCGCCGACTGGATCGGCGGCTTCGCCGTGACCGCCGGGCACGGCATCGACGCGCGCGTCGCCGCGTTCGAGAAAGCGCACGACGACTACAACGCGATCCTCCTCAAGGCTCTGGCCGACCGCCTCGCCGAGGCCTTCGCCGAACGGCTGCACGAGCGGGTGCGCAAGGACTTCTGGGGCTACGCGGCAGACGAGCAACTGACCAACGCCCAGCTGATCGCCGAAGACTACCGTGGCATTCGGCCGGCGCCGGGCTATCCGGCGTGCCCCGATCACACCGAGAAACCGGGGCTGTTCCGGCTCCTCGACGCGGAACGGACGGTCGGCATCACGCTGACCGAGTCCATGGCGATGGTGCCGACGGCCTCGGTCAGCGGCTACTACTTCAGCCATCCCGACGCCCGCTATTTCGGTGTCGGCCGCATTCACCGCGACCAGGTGGCGGACTATGCCCGGCGCAAGGGCATGGACTTCGCCGACATGGAGCGCTGGCTCGCCCCCAACCTCGCCTATGATCCGGAGTTGGTCGAGGGCTGACGGCGCGCCGGGCCGGCGCCGCCCCGCCCACGCTGCCGAACAAGAACCGATTGCCGGGGAACGCCAATGGTTTCCGCAACGCCGCCGATGATGATTGCCACCGCCCCGTCGCCCGGTCGTCGTTCGCGCCGCTTGGTGGCCACCCTGCTGCTGGCCCTGGCATGGGTGGCGGTGACGGCACCGACGCCGTCTGCGGCGGACGCGGCGGCAACGGAAGCGGCCGGCGGCAGCGCCGATCCGCGGGCGTTCCTCTCCGGCCTGTTCGGCGAGCCCACCCTGGACGAGGTGATGGCCATCGCCGAAATCGGCGACGCGCCGGAGTTGGCGCCGTGGCGGCAGTTCCGACAGGCCCGCGACGCGCGGGCGCGGGGCGATACCGCCGCGGCCACGGCCGCCCTCCGGTCCATCCTCCAGGGCGGCGACAGCACCACCGCCGTGGCGCTCTGGGCCTGGGCCAATCTGCGCCGGCTGGGCGAGGTGCCTCCGGCATCCATCGCCGATCAGGTGCGCGGTGTCGTCTACGAGGTGCCGGTCGACACCGGCGTCGAGTATCTCGCCGCTTACGCCGACGGCCGCTGGCGGATCCTCGACGCCACCGGTCGCGGCGTCTTCTGGGAGACGGCGAACGACCCGGCATCGCTGGCGATCACCGACGCGATCCTCGCCGGCGGCCAGCGCCTGACCTATTGGACGCCCGAACCGGCGGCCCGCGCCACCGGCCGTCCGGAGGGCATCCGAGTCACCCTGCTCACCTTCGCCGGGCCGCGCCAGATGGTGTTCGATCCGTCCATGTTCGCCGAGGATGCGCCGACGCACGCGGCCGCCGGCGCCATCAGCGAGGGCTTCGGTCGCCTCGTCGACCTCGCCGTCCGCGTCGACCAAGCCCCCGACTGAGAACCGCCGGCCCGGCGCTGAAGGGCGCTGCCGTGGGCGCGCGTGCGCGCTCCCGCTCCCGCTCCCGCTCAGTCGTCGGCCATGTCGCTCGGCGCCCCGGTGGACGGCGCGCCGCTGCCACAGCAGGATCGCGTTCGATGGAAACCATCAAACGCATGAATCCTGCTCTCATCCCAAGGTTCAGCGAAATGCCAGCGCAACGGCCTCGTGGTTGCGACCGGGTTGCCCGGATTGTTCTCGCGGATATATGGAAAAAGTTGGGGTCAGCGTGACACGCTGCGGCCAGCGGGCGGCATGGTGCCGGCGGAAAATCCTACTTTTTCCTACATAATCCTACATAAACCGACATTTTCACCGCCGAAACGCGGTGAATCGAGCATTATCAACGGGTTGATCGTGAAAAACGCGTCAAAAACCGATCAGCAGGCGGCGTTTTCTGGCAACATTTGGCAACACTGTTGCCCAAAGCGTTCCGGTCGCCCAAAGCGTTCCGGTCGCCCAAAGCGTTGCCGCCGGCCGCCCGCGCGTCAGCCGCCGCCGGTGCCCGTCGCCTTCGGTTTCGGCAGGTCGAGACGGAGCGACAACTCCTTCAGCCGCTTCGGGTCCACCGGCGCCGGGGCGCCCATCAGCAGGTCCTGGGCCATCTGGTTCATGGGGAAGGCGATGATCTCGCGCAGGTTCGGCTCGTCGGCCAGCATCATGACGATGCGGTCGATCCCGGGGGCGCAGCCGCCATGCGGCGGGGCGCCGTAGCGGAAGGCGTTGAACAGGCCGCCGAAGCGCGCCGTCGTCTCTTCCTCCGAATAGCCGGCGATGGCGAAGGCCTTGATCATGATGTCCGGGCGGTGGTTGCGGATCGCCCCCGACGACAGCTCGACGCCGTTGCAGACGATGTCGTACTGGAACGCCTTGATGGTCAGCGGGTCCTGGCTCTCCAGCGCCGCCATGCCGCCCTGGGGCATGGAGAACGGGTTGTGGCTGAATTCGATCTGGCCGGTGTCCTCGTTGAGCTCGTAGAGGGGGTAGTCGACGATCCAGAGAAAGTCGAAGCGTCCACTGGCGCGCAGCCCCAGGTCGTCACAGATGCGGTCGCGGGCGAAACCGGCGAACTTCTCCGCCGCCCGCTTCGGCGCCGAGACGAAGAACACCGCATCGCCATCGGCCGCCGCCGTGGCGGCGCGCAGGCGGGCGAGGCGGTCGTCGTCCAGGTGCTTGGCGATCGGCCCCTTGGCGCCGGCCGCCTCGAAGATGATGTAGCCGAGGCCGCCGGCCCCCTCGGCGCGCGCCCAGTCGTTCAGCTTGTCGAAGAAGCTGCGGGGCTGGCCGGCCGCGCCGGGCGCGCGGATGGCGCGGATCACCGCCCCTTTGTCGACGTTGCGGGCGAACAGCCCGAAGTCCGAGCCGCGGTACACCTCGGTGACATCGCAGATGGTGAGCGGGTTGCGCAGGTCCGGCTTGTCCGAGCCGTAGCGCAGCATGGCCTCGTCGTAGGCCAAGCGCGGATACGGCGGCGGCGTCACGGCGCGGCCACCGCCGAACTCCTCGAAGATGCCGCTCAACACCGGCTCGATGGCGCCGAACACGTCGTCCTGGGTGGCGAACGCCATCTCGTAATCCAGCTGGTAGAACTCGCCCGGTGAGCGGTCGGCGCGGGCGTCCTCGTCGCGGAAGCACGGCGCGATCTGAAAGTAGCGGTCGAAGCCCGATGCCATCAGCAGCTGCTTGAACTGCTGCGGCGCCTGCGGCAGCGCGTAGAACAGGCCGGGGTGCTGGCGGCTCGGCACCAGGTAGTCGCGGGCGCCCTCCGGCGACGAGGCGGTGAGGATCGGCGTCTGCATCTCCAGGAAGCCGGCCTCGGTCATCCGCCGGCGGATCGAAGCGATGACGGCGCTGCGCAGCACGATGTTGGCGTGCGGCCGGTCGCGGCGCAGGTCGAGGAAGCGATAGCGCAGCCGCGTCTCCTCGCCGTACTCGACCTCGCCGAACACCGGCATCGGCAGCGGCTCGGCCGGTGCCTCGACCTTGAAGGCGTCAATGCGCACCTCGATGTGGCCGGTCGGCAGGGCGGCGTTGACCGTCTCGTCGCTGCGCGCGACGACGTGGCCGTCGATGGTGACGACACTCTCCGGGCGCGTCGCCTCGATCTCGGCGAACAGCGGACTCTCCCGCTCGATGACGCACTGCGTCACGCCGTAATGGTCGCGCAGGTCGACGAACAGGAGACCGCCGTGGTCGCGCTTGCGGTGAACCCAGCCGGACAGGCGCACGACGAAGTCGACATGTTCGAGGCGCAACGCGCCACACGTGTGGGAGCGGAAAGGATGCATGGCTGACCCGAAAAGCGTGAGACCGGAACGACTCGTCGGCGCACCCGACACCGGGTGCCGCCGTTTGTCAAGCGGAGGCTAAGGGCCAGAGGTGAAGGATCCCTTGCCGTCACCGGCGACTTCGCGATAAGAGGCCGGCCATGGCGGTCGCGGTGCTGTTTTTCGATTTCGACGGGACCCTGGTGGACTCCCTGGACGCCAAGGTCGCCGCGTTCCGCGGGCTCTACGCCCCCTTCGGCGAGGCCGTCGCCGACGCGGCGGTCGCCCACTATCGCGCCACCACCGGCGTGCCGCGGGGCGAGCGCATTCGCCACTGCCACGAGCGCCTCCTCGGCCGCGTGCCGAGTGACGAAGAGGTGCGCCGGCTCAGCGACCGGTTCGGCACCATGGTCGAGGGGCAGGTGGTTGCCGCGGATTTCGTGCCCGGCGCCGAATCGTTCCTCTGGGGCCACGCCGGCACGCCGTCGCTGTTCATCGTCTCGGCGACGCCGCAGGCGGAACTGGAGCGCATCGTCGCCGCGCGCAACATGGCGCACTATTTCCAAGGCGTCTTCGGCTCGCCGCCCGGCAAGGCGGCGGTCCTGCATGATCTGCTGAGGACGTACCGCATCGACCCGGCGCGCGCGCTGATGGTCGGCGACGGTCTCGCCGATCTGCAGGCAGCGACGGCGGCCGGCATCGGCTTCGTCGGCCGGGTGCGCGACGGCGATCCCGACCCGTTTCCGCCCAAGACGCACCGCATCCCCGATCTCACCTGGTTGCCGCCGCTGCTCGACGATCGCACCATCTGAGCGGACCGCGGTACAGCACCGGGTTTGCGGCGGCGGCGTTTCCCTGTATCAGAACGCCTCATGACCTTAATCACCGACACAGAAGCCCTGACGGCGTTCTGCCAGCGGCTCGCCGGCAGCCCCTACGTGACCGTCGACACGGAGTTCATGCGCGAACGCACGTTTTGGCCGAAGCTGTGCCTGGTGCAGGTCGCTGGACCCGACGAGGCGGCGGCGATCGACCCCTTGGCGGAGGGGATGGATCTGGCGCCGCTGTTGGATCTTCTGGCGGCCCCGGAGACGGTGAAGGTGTTCCACGCCGCCCGCCAGGACCTGGAGATCTTCCTGCAGCTCATGGGCCGGATGCCGGCGCCGGTGTTCGATACCCAGGTGGCGGCCATGGTCTGTGGTTTCGGGGACCAAGTCGGCTACGAGACCCTGGTCGCCCGCCTGGCCAAGGCGCACGTGGACAAGGCGTCGCGCTTCACCGACTGGGCGATCCGGCCACTGAGCGAGCGACAGATCGACTACGCACTGAGCGATGTCACCCATCTCCGCCGGATCTACGAACGCTTGCGCCAGCGCATCGAGGCGGATGGGCGCGGCGCCTGGCTCGACGAGGAGATGGCGACGCTGACCGATCCCGCCATCTACGAGATCGATCCAATGGACGCGTGGCAGCGGATCAAGTGCCGCAGCAGCAATCCCCGCTTCCTCGCGGTGCTGCGCGAGGTGGCGGCCTGGCGCGAGCGGCTGGCCCGCGACAAGGACGTTCCCCGTAACCGCATCCTCCGCGACGAGGCGCTGATGGAGATCGCCCACCACCACCCGCGGACGGTGGCGGATCTGGCGCGCACCCGTGGTCTCGGCCGCGGTTTGGCGGAAGGGCCGGGCGGTGCCGCGGTGCTGGAGGCGGTGGCCCGCGGCATGGCGGTCCCCGAGGCGGAATGTCCGCAACCGGCGGCGCGGCGTGACGTGCCCAACCGGTACGGTGCGACCGTCGAGCTCTTGAAGGTGTTGTTGCGCGTGCAATGCGATGCCCACGCCGTTGCCCAGCGCTTGGTGGCGTCGTCCGCCGACATCGAGGCGATCGCCATCGACGGCGAGGCGGCCGCCGTGCCGGCGCTGCATGGCTGGCGCCGCGAGGTCTTCGGCAACGCCGCGTTGGAGGTGCGCGCCGGGCGCTTGGCCCTGGCGGTGAACGGCCGCCATCTGGCGCTGATCCCGCTCAAGGGCGATGCCGGCGCGGATGCGGGGAGCGCCGACACCGGCGGCGAATGACACCGCCGCCGACTGACACCGCCGGGAACTGACACCA
>CAZVRW010000041.1:10192-20734 GCA_964630265.1 uncultured Rhodospirillaceae bacterium | reverse complement strand
GACACCGGCGGCGAATGACACCGCCGCCGACTGACACCGCCGGGAACTGACACCAAGGTCGGGCCCGGCGCTTAGTTCCAGCGGATGCCGAGGAGGCGGTCGCTGACCCCCCAAAGTTGGGCCGCCGCCGCCGCGTCGTAGGAGACGGGTGACGAGGCGATCGGCCGCTTCTCGAAAAAGTACTTGCCGGTGAGGCCGTCCACTTCCGGTGCGCTGGCCAGATGGATGCTGGTGCTCGCCCCCTGCTCGAGGGGAATGGCCAGCAGGCTCATCAGTCGCCAGACGGGACGGATCGTCCAGCCGTTGGCGTTGCCGATGTCGGTCTTGACGAAGCCGGGATGCAGGGCGTTGACGGTGATGCCGTCGCCGCTGAGCCGTGGCGCCAGGGTGTAGGTGAAATAGAGGTTGCAGAGTTTGGAGCGCTGGTAGGCGCGCCAGCCGAGATAGCGGCGCTCGCCCTGCAGGTTGTCGAAGGCGAGGCGGATGCGGCGGTGGGCGTTGGAGGCGACGATGACGACCCGCGCCGGCGCCGCCCGGCGCAGAGCCGGCAGCAGCAGGCGGGTGAGCAGGACGTAGCCCAGGTGGTTGATGGCGAAGGTCATCTCGATGCCGTCGGCGCTGAGTCGGCGCGCCCCGAACATGGCGCCGGCGTTGTTGACCAGCACGTCCAGCTTGGGCACCCGCTCCAGCACGGCGCCGGCCAGCCGGTGGATATCGGCCTGGCGGGACAGATCCGCCGGGAAGAAGTGGGCAGCCTCGTCACCGTGCGCGGCCCGCAGCCGGGCGACGACGGCGGCGCCGCGGACGGCGTCGCGACCGACGATCAGCACCCGTGCGCCCTGGTCGGCCAGCGCCTCGGCGGTCAGCCGGCCGATGCCCGCGGTGGCCCCGGTGACGAGGCAGGTCTTGCCGGTCATGGGCTGCTCGTTGCGCATGCGTTCGCGTCCCTCTGCTGTCCTGCGATACACCTCAGATGCGGCCGCGGCGCCTGCATCGCCAGTTGCGGCAGCAAAAGGCCCAAGCCCGACGGACCGGCCCGACGGACCGGCCCGATGAGCCTGCGGGATGGACCTGCCCGGCGGACGGGGAGACTCTTTACCGAGGACGCGGCGTCCGGCATGGTCGGCGCCGACAGCATCACGTCTCTCAACACCGAGTCCCATGCCCATGTCTCCGCGTTCCTGCGCCCGCGTCGGCGCCTTGGCGATGGTGGCGGCGCTCGTCGCCGGTTGCGAGGAGGTGCCGACGACCACGGTGGTCCATCAGGTCGAGGATCCCTGGGCATTCGCGCAAGCGACGTTGATGGCAGGGCCGATGCCGGTGGTCATCGAGGGACGCCCCTATGATGCCGATGCGGACAGGATCGCCGGCGCCGTCACCAGCGCGCTCGCGGTCGCGGTCACGCGGACGGCGACGGCGCGATTCGCGGCCGACCCCGATCGGCTGATCACCGGCGGCGTCCGCATGGTCATGACCTTCAACGGCGGCGAGGGGTTGGACGGCTTCACGCAGTGTGCCGGGAAAAGCGCCGGCGGCGACCCGGATCCGGGCGGCAGGGTGCGCGCCATCACCAGCCTGTGTGCGGGCGAAACGTTGCTGGTGACGGTGCGCGGGCGGCTCGGCCGCAGCGACGGCCTCGAGGATCGCCGCTTCGCCGCCCTGATCCGGCAGATCGCCGTCGACCTGTTCGCCTCGCCCGAGGGACGGTAGGCGCTTGATTTACAAGAACCAGCCGACGATCTCTCGCCAGCGGCGTGGACCATGGGCGCGACCGCTCCACACTTGGAACGTGTGCCAGACGCCCTTGCCCCAGAGGTGCTCGCTGAGCCTGCGGTTGTCGGCGAGGAACGGATCGTGTTCGCCGACCACGAGCTTGATGTCGAGGCGGCGAATGGCTTCGAGGACGCCGTCATTGTCCAGATTGGCCATGTAATGATTGGGCATGTTGAAATAAATATCGGAGTCGTAGTAGCCGTCGAACAGGTCACGAAACCCGTCGATCGGCTGGGTCAGGTCATACCGGCCGCTGACTCCGACCACCCGGTTGAAGGCGGACGGATGGCGCAATGCAATATTCACCGCGTGATAGGCACCGAAGCTGCAGCCGTGCGAGATCAGGTAGGGGGTCTGATTGATATGCCAACTGAATGGCAAGACTTCGTGCAGGATGTAGTGCTCATACTGGCAGTGACGCAGAATGCGGTCGCGCGGGTTGTTCCAGTTGCAGTAGAAAGTTTCGTGGTCGACGCTGTCGACACACAGCAGTTGCAGCCAGCCGTTGTCCAGCTTGTCCGCCAACGCGTCGACCAAACCCATGTTTTCATAGTCAAAGAAACGTCCGACGCGGGTCGGGAAGACGAGCACGCGGGCGCCACCGTGGCCGAAGACGAGGAGCTCCATGTCACGCCCGAGGGCGCTGCAGAACCACTTGTGATAGTCCCGTTTCATGAAGATTACAGTTTATTGACAGTCGTTGCCCATGATGTTCGTGCGACTATCCGCAGATGATCAAGATGCGATCGCGCTCTTAGCATTTATGGTTAAAAGAGGAAAGCATACTTCTTGGTTGGAGATGGTCGAAAACAACAGTATCATGGACGATTGGAAGTGTTCGTCTTTGATGACAGATTAATGAAGGGATGTGGTGGTCCGATGATGCATAATGCCGGTCGCGGACGCGCGCGCCACCGGTGGGCTGCCTGAGCCGCGCCATGCCCGAGTGGTTCGATGCGGAGGTGGAGGCCCTGGAACGGCGGACGCGCCATCGGCGGGACTGCGATGACTTGGTGCTGTTCTACGGCAGTTCGACGTTCACCCTGTGGCACGACCTGGAGACGCGGTTTCCGGGCATCGCCGCCGTCAATCACGGTTTCGGCGGCGCCACGCTCGCCGACTGCAACGAGTATTTCGACCGGCTGGTGGCGCCGATGGCGCCGCGCGCCGTCGTCCTCTATGCCGGCGACAACGACCTGGACAACGGCGCCTCACCGGAATTGGTGCGCGAGCGGCTCGAGCATTTTCTGTTGCGCAAGCGGGCGGCGCTGGGGCCGATCCCGATGGCCTATGTCTCGATCAAGATCAGTCCGGCGCGCTTCCACATCATGCACAAGATCGCCTACGCCAACCGCATCATCGAGCGCTCGCTGTTTTCCCGCGCCGACGTGCAGTATCTCGACATCACGCGCCGCATGGTCGGCCGCGGCATCGCCGACCTGCGCGCCTGCTACGATCAGGATCCGCTGCATATGAGCCGGCGGGGCTACGCCATCTGGGAAGCGTCACTCGCCGAATGGCTGGCGAGCCGCAACGGCCAGCCCGCCGGCACTCCCGCCTGAATCCCGCGTCGGTCAAGGGCGGCGGTCAAGATCACCGACGGGCGACGGCACGGCCGGCAAAAACTGCCCCCCATGCCGCGCGCGTTTACCCTTCGTTAGCCATAGCCGGACCAGACTCCGGGCGTTCGAGGCAACGGGATGATGCCCATGTCCGCCGCCCCCGAGAGCCCGCGTCCGGGCCAACGCGCCGTCGCCGTGGCGCTCCGCTACGACCTGGCGAGCGAGCGGCCGCCGCGCGTGGTCGCCGGTGGTCACGGTGCCGTCGCCGAGCAGATCCTCGCCATTGCCTTCGCCAACGGCGTCAAGGTCCGCGAGGATGCGGACCTCGCCGAGCTGCTCGCCGCGGTCGATCTCGATGCCGATATCCCCGTCGCCGCGTTCGCTGCGGTCGCCGAGATCCTGGTCCACGTCTATCGGGCCAACGGCACGCTGCCGCCCCCGGCAAGCGAGACCGGGGCGGGAAGCGAGCCATGAGCCTCGATGTCGGCACCTATGCGCAGTTCCTGCTAGCGCTGGTGTTCGTCCTGGCGCTGATCGGCGTGCTCGCCCTCGCCGCCCGGCGGCTCGGACTGGGCGGCGCTCTGCCGACGTCGCGCGGGCAACGCCGCCTTGCGATCGTCGAGAGCCTGCCGATCGACGGCCGTCGCCGTTTGGTTCTCATCCGCCGTGACAACATCGAACACCTGCTCGTGCTCGGCGCCGGATCGGAAACCGTCGTCGAGACCCGGATCAGCGCGCCGACGGCCGACTTCGCCGCGGCCGTCCGGTCGGTGACCCGCGCGGAGACGTCGCCATGAGCCGGCGCCTCAGCCTCGCGCTGCTGCACGTCTTCGCCGCTGCCGGGGTCCTGTTCGCCGTCGCCGATCCGGTGGCGGCCCAGACGTTGTCTCTCGACGTCGGCGTCGATGACGGGGCGGCGACGGGGCGCATCGTCCAGTTGATCGCGCTGCTGACGGTGCTGAGCCTCGCCCCGTCGATCCTGGTGATGGTGACGTCGTTCACCCGCATCGTCGTCGTGCTGTCGTTCGTGCGCGCGGCACTCGGCACGCAGCAGACGCCACCGAACCAGGTGCTCGTCAGCCTCGCCCTGTTCCTGACGCTGTTCGTCATGATGCCGACGCTCGAGCAATCCTACGAGGCCGGCATCCGGCCGTTGATCGACGGCGAGATCGAGGAGCAGGAAGCATTCGAGCGGACCCTGGCGCCGATCGAGAGCTTCATGATGAGCCACGTCCGCGAGCAGGACTTGGCGCTGTTCATCGATATGGCCGAGTTGGACGAGGCGACGGTGGCCGGCAAGCCGCCGACCCGCGTGCTGATCCCGGCGTTCATGGTGAGCGAATTGCGTCGGGCCTTCGAGATCGGCTTTCTGGTGTTCGTGCCGTTCCTGGTGATCGACATGGTCGTTGCCTCGGTGCTGATGTCCATGGGCATGATGATGCTGCCGCCGGTGATCATCGCGCTGCCGTTCAAGATCATCTTCTTCGTCCTGGTCGACGGCTGGTATCTCGTGGTCGGCAGCCTGGTGCGCAGTTTCGGCGGCTGAAGCGGCCGCGATTTCGCTTGGGTCTCGCGTCGGCGAATTTGCTATATAATTTGCAGGGATAATCCGGTGGCGGCGTGGCTTCAGGGCGGCGCCGCGCCGGCAAGCACGCTTGGGAGAGGAAGTCCGCATGGCAAAGGATCCGAAACGCCTGGACACCGGTGACGCCCAGCCGCCGACACCGGCCTTTGAACAGTCGTTCGTCGTGTTGCGCACCGAGATCGACCGGGTGCTGGAGAACTTCGTCCGCGAGTTCGCACCGCCGTTACGCTGGCGAGGCGCCGGTCACAGTGCCTTCGGCCGGGTCGAACTGGAGATTGGCGGCGGCGACGCCATTCGGCCGCCCGCCGATCTGACGGAGCGGCCCGATGGCTTCGAACTCACGGTCGAACTGCCGGGGCTGGTGCGCGACGATGTGGAGGTGGCGATGACCGACGACAGCATCGTCGTCTCCGGCGTCAAGGACGAGGGCGAAATCGACGAGACGACGCGCCTGCACCTGCGCGAGCGCCGCTACGGTACGTTCCGCCGGGTGTTCGGGATTCCGCCCGAGGTCGATCGCGACCGCGTCGCCGCCAGCTTCGACAACGGGTTGTTGACCATCGTCCTGCCGCGCGGCGACGATGCCGGCGCGGCGGCGCGCCAAGTCCCCGTCGTGCCGCGCTGAGCCGGGCGCGCGCGACGCCTCAGGCGCGCGCGAGCTTCTCGATGAACGGCGGCAGCGCGAACGCCGCCCGGTGTACCGCCGGCGAATAGTAGCGCGGCTGAAAGCCGAGCGCCGCCAGCCGTTCGGCCAGCGTCGCCTCGGGGACATGCCGCAACGTCGCGTCGTCCGTCGCCCAGCCGAGGGTCATGAAGCCGCCGATGTACCCCGGAACCACGGTCACATAGAAGCCGACGTCGGCGAAGTGCGGCCGCAGCCGCGCGGTGCTGTCGCGGACCTCGGCACCCTGGATGAACGGCACACCGCACTGGGTCACCAGCACGCCATGGGCGCCGAGCAACCGCCTGCAGTCGGCGTAGAACGCCTCGGTGAACAGCACCTCGCCGGGGCCCATGGGATCGGTCGAGTCGACGATAATGACATCGAAGGAGTCACGGGCCTCGGCGACGTAGCGGATGCCGTCGTCGATCAACAACTCGGTGCGCGGATCATCGAAGGCGCCGTCGCTCAGGGACGGCATGTGGGCGCGGCAGGCCGCGACCACGGCGCCGTCGATCTCGACCATGGTCGCTCGCTCGACCGGATGGCGCAGCACCTCGCGCAGCACGCCCCCGTCGCCGCCGCCGACGATCAGCACGCGCCGCGCCCGCCCGTGCGCCAACATCGGCACGTGCGTCAGCATGTCGTGGTAGCAGAATTCGTCGCGCTCGGTGGTCTGCACGATGCCGTCGAGGGTCAGCACCCGGCCGAACAGCGGCGTGTCGAAGATCAGCATCTCCTGGAACGGGGTGCGCTCGTGGTGCACCTCGCGGGTGATCTGCAGGCGTTGGCCGTAGCCGTGCTGCAGGTGCAGGGCCTCGTTGAACCAGTTCACGTGTGCAGACCGCGCCGGTTTTCCGACATGTGGATGCGTCCCGGCGCGAAAGCCTCGCGGATCACCGGCAGCGTCTTCATCGGGTCACAGGCGCCACACATGAAGACGTCGATCGCCGCGAAGGCGCGCTCCGGCCATGTGTGGATACTGATGTGCGACTCGGCGAGGACGACGACACCCGACACGCCGCCGCCGTCGCCGAACTGGTGGAAGTGCGCGTGCAGGATGGTCGCCTGGGCGGCCCGCGCCGCGTCACACAACGCCCGCTCGATGACCGCCGGATCGGTCAGGTTGTCGGCCTCCCACAAATCGATGAGCAGATGACCGCCGGCGTATCGAAGACCGTCCTTTTCTATAAAGAAATCAGGCCCCACCATGACTCCGGCATCCGCCGGCCGTGTCGCAGTGGCGTCTTCGAACACATCCTTGGGCATCCACACCTCCTTGTTGTCCGCCGTTGACCGATAAAGGGCCGCGCCTTTACAGCAAAAGCCTTACGGCTTCAAGGAAAATCTGCGGGCGCGCGGAGGTCGCGGGGCGACGGCGAGGCGGTTTCCGTCAGTTGATGGCGCTGAGGCCGCCGGTGCGCAGGCGGTCGCGATAGACCGCGAGGAACGCCTGGAAGCCCTCGACCGCGGCAACGTCGCGCTCCAGCGTGTCGACGAGTCCGGCCTCGCTTCCGGTGTCGCCGGCGGCAATCAGGCGGAAGGCGTCGCCGTAGGCGGTCGCGTTCATCGCCGGACCGAAGGCGGAGCGCAGCGACGCCAGATCGGCCTCGTTGCCATCCAGGGTCAGCGCCACGGCCCGGTTGAGCACGAAGCGGGCCTGCTGCTCGTCCAACGGCTGGCCCGCTTCGGCGCCCGAGGCGGCGGCGACCCGCCGCAAGGCATCACCGGCCCGCGGCCAGTCGCGAACCCGCCAGAACAGCTCGGCGCGAACCAGGTCCGCCTCGACGCCGTCGTCGCCGGCGAGCGCTGCGAGCGCCGCCTCGGTCCGGCCGAGTTCGACCAGGGCGCGGGCGCGCAGCCGGCCGCGTTGCTGGCGCAGCGCCGTGGTGCCGTCCACGTCAGCCGTATCGCCCTCGGCGGATGACGCGAGCGCGGCCAGCGCTGCCTCCGGCCGGTTGTCGAGCAGGTAGATCAAGGCGAGGCGAGCGCCGATGCGTCCCCGCTCCGCGCCTTCCAGGCGCAGGCGCACCTGGTCCTCCAGCAAGTCCGCGGCGCGGTCGAGCAGATCCACGGCGACCAGCCGATCCGCCAGCCGGCGGATCATCTCGTTGCCCGCGTCGCCGGCCGGCGTCAGTTCGCGGAACTCGTCGTAAAGGGCGATCGCCTGGACCGGCGGCAGCGCGTCGGCGCCGCCCTTGAGGTACAGCCGTTCGAAGGTGCGGGCCATTTCGCCGGCGACATCGGCGGCCTCCGGAGCGTCGGGGAAGTGCGTCGCCGCGGACCGGAGTGCCCGGAGCCCTTCGGCGTACCGCCCCTCGGCAATGGCGAGTCCGCCCAGCCGCCGCAGCACCGCGTGCTCGAGGGCATCGCCGCGCCACTCGACGCGAAGGGCATCGAGCGCGGCGATGGCGGTGGCGGGGTCGATCAGGCCATGCTCGAGGCGCAACTCCGTCGCGGCGAACATCGCCTTGGCACGGCTCGGGCGGTCGGTGCCGCGCGCCGCGACGTCATAGCGATCGAGGGCGGCGTCGATCTCGCCTGCCGCCTCGTGCCAGCGACCTTCCAGATAGGCGAGGCGGGCGGACGGGACGACGCCGGGCAACTCGGCGGCGAGCACGTCCAGATAGGGGCGCGCCGGTTCGGCGCGGCTGGCCGCGGCCAGGGCTTCCGCGGCCAGGGCGATGACCGGCGCGCGGAGCGCCGTTGGATAGCCGAGCGCGATGGCACCGGTTGCGGCGAAGGCCTCGGCCGCCGCCGCCGGGCGGCCCGCTGCCGCCAGCGTCGCGGCCCGCCAGAGCGCCGCCTCATCGATCCCGGCGAGGCTTGAATGGGCGAACTCCGTCGCCGCCTCGGCGTGGCGCCCGGCGAGGAACAGCCCGATCCCCTGCATCAGCCGGAAGGCTGGCGAGTCGGCTATGGCCGGGCGATCGGCCGCGATCACCCGCAGCACGCCCAGCCCTTCGACACCGAAACCGCGACCGAGATAAAAGCGTGCGAGGTCGAGCCGGGCCCGCTCGCGGCTCTCCGGTTCGGCGACGACGGCGGCCTGCAACAGGCGCTGGCGTTCCGCGGCGAAGGCGACGTCGCCGGGCTCTCGCCAATCCTCCGGTGCGAGCGCGCGGCTGAGCGGTTCGCCCGCGCCGAGCGCCTGCCGGGAGCGTGCGGCGGCCGGCACCTGCGAGACGTGCAACTCCCCGGTCGCGGTGATTTCGATGCCTCGCTCCAGCGTCCGCACCAGCAGATCGGTGGTCCGCGGGACGATGGCCACGCCCTGCGCCGAGGCGAGCAGGCGGAATTGCGGGTAGTCGTAGGGGCGCTCGACACCGCGACGCAGCGGCAACAGCGGCACGACCGAGATCTCGTCGCCGACCTCGGGATCGGTCACGGTGATCAGGCGCCCCGGCCCCGCATCGGCCAGCACCACCGATGGGCCCACGGGAGAGTCCAGGCGGACCTCGGGGACCAGCGGCGCGTCGGCCGGTTGGGGGGCGGCGGCGAACTCGACCAGCCACGCCAAGCCGTCGCGCCGGACATGCGGGTGAACGTCGGCGGCCACGTGCAGGCGCAGCGCCGTCGCCCGGGCGACCGGTACCGCCTCCACCGCACGGATCACCCCGGGCACGGTCAGCAACGCCGGGTCGAACGTGGCCGGCGCGTCGAAGACGATCCACAACTGGTCGCCGCGCCGAAACACCGCGGCCGCCACCGGGTCCGACCAGGGGAAGCGCAGCACCTGCGGGCGGTCGGCGTCGACGGCAGCGTCGACGGCAGGGTCGACGGCGGCGTCGACGACAGCATCGACGGCAGCATCGACGGCAGGGTCGACGGCAGCGTCGGGGCTGGCTGAGTCGGCTGCCGAGTCTCCGGAGGGCGTCGTTGCTGGCGCCGCTGCCGCCGGCTCCTTTGCCGTCTCCCTCGCCGGGATCGCTGTTGCCGGAGGCGCGATTGCCGGAGGCGCGATTGCCGGTGGCGCGGTTGCCGGTAGCGCGGTCGCGGCGGGAGGTTTCGTGACAGCGGGTTCTCGAGCAGGGGGGGACGGTGCGGCGGCTTCCGGTGCGGCGGCTTCCGACAGGGCGGGCTGGGGGGCGGCCGCCGGATCTGCCGTCTCGGTTCGGGCCGTCTCGGTTCGGGCCGTGTCGGCGGCAAAGACGTCCACGACGATCCGGTTGCCAACCCGCAGGTCGCGCACCCGGGCGTTGCGCGGCACGGTGAGGGTCACGGCGCTTCCGGCGTCGACCGGTGCGGCGGCGACGGCGGGGATGCGGCGGGCCGGCGTGCGGCCGGCGCGCGGCAGGCGGAACCGCGCCGCGGCATCGAAGGTGACGGTGACGCGATCCGTCGTGCGGTCGATCCGGTAGCCGACCGGACGCGGCCAGTCGAAGACCAGGCGGCTGAAGCCGTCGTGCTCGCCGGTGCGCACGCCGATCAGTGGTGCCGCTGCCGGTTGGGCCGGGAGTTGGGCCGGCGGATCGACGGTCGGGGACGGCGCCGCCGGCGCTGTGGGCGTGGCCGCCGGGTCGTGCCGCGGCGGTGCCGTGGCGGCCGAGGGCAGCAGGTCGATGACGGCGGAGCGCTTGTGATGGAAGGTGCGGACGGTGAGCGGCCGCTTCAGCGGAAAGCTGACGGATCGCTCGTCCGCCGCCGGTTCGGCGGTGCCGATCCATGGCTGCAGCAGGCGCTCGGCACGCCGGTAGTCCGCCACGAACGGCGCGTCGAAGCGGACGATCAGCCGGTCGCCCTCGACCGTGGCGGTGAACGGCCGCGGGCGATCCCAGTCGAACACCAGACGGCCGAAGCCGTCGTGCTGGCCGGCCCGCACCCGCACCGTCGCCGGCGCTTCGGTGGCGGCCAATGGCAGCGGCACGCCGGTGAGCGCGAGGATTGCGCCGAGCAGCAGCCAGGGCAGCAGCAGCCAGGGCAGCCGTCGCCAGGGCAGACGCGCGCGGGCGGTCATCGCC
>CAZVRW010000041.1:0-10092 GCA_964630265.1 uncultured Rhodospirillaceae bacterium | reverse complement strand
TCGCCAGGGCAGACGCGCGCGGGCGGTCATCGCCGCGCCTCCGCGCTCTGCAGCGCGATCTCCAGCCGGCGCTCGCGGGCGTCTCCGAAGACCCGGCCCTCTGCGACAATCGGGCGGCCGTAACCGCCGCTGCGTAGCGCCAGGGCGGCGTTCTCGGCGAGGGCGATGGCGTCCGACCAGGCATCGGCGGTCGTCGCCCGACGCGGGTCGACGGTCCGCGCGATGGCGATGACCGGGTTGCCGATGTGGCGCAGCACGCCGCCCAGGGCCACCAGCATCGCCGCGTCGGCGGCCCGGAAGCCGTTGTCGGCGCCCTCTTCGCTGTCGGCACGACCGGGCGGCAGGGCCACCACCAGGGCGTCCGGCGCGCGGACCAAGCGGGCGCCCGCGAGGGCCGGCTCGGCCGCCAGCGTCTCGGCCAGGATCGCCGCCAGATAATCCAGGTCGCTGGCCGGCTCGTCGGGCGCGCGACCGACGGTCCGTTCCGCGGTCGGCAGACGCGCGGACGCTTGGCGTGGATCGAGGCTTTGGGTCAGGGAGTCGACGGTCGACCGCCAGAGGTCCTCCGGCACCTCCTGCATGGCGAACAGCAGGATGAAGAACGCCAGCAACAGCGAGACGAGGTCGGTGAAGGTGACGAGCCACATCCGCCGGCCGAGCAGCGGCGGCGCGGTGGGCACCGGTGGCGGCATAAGCGGCGGCAAGTCGGAGACCGGCAGGTCGGAGACCGGCTCGGCGGTTTCGTCCCGTGGCGTCGAAGAGGCATCCGCCGCCGGTGCCGGGGGCGGCGCGGCCCGGAAATCCGCGTGCCGGTTCAACCGCCGGTCTCCATGGGCGCATTCGTCCGCCGGTTGGGCTCCGGATCGATGACGAATGCCAAGCGGACGCCGTCGGCCGGTCCGACCGCGATGCCGACGCTGAGGGTGTCCGCCGCGATGCCGCGGCCGGTGAACGCGGCGGCCAGAGCGGCGGCGCGCCGGCGCGCCAACGTCGAGGTGCCGCCACCCGGGGCCTCGAGGGTCAGCCGGGCGTCGATGGCGACGGCGACGCCGGCGGGCCGATCACCGACGACGATGACCACGTCGTCGAGCAACGTCCGCGCGGTCGGCAGCAGCGCCGCGCGGCCGGGCTCGAACACCGCGCTCGCGGGCACTGAGACGCTGAGGCGCCGGCCACCCTGTCTGGAGCGGACGACGGCAACAGCGAGTTCCGTCGCGAACACACGGTGCAGCCGCTCTGCGAACGACGGCACGGACAGCGCATCGCCCGTGACCGTCGCCGGCTGCCGGGTCGTGTCGCCGTCCGGCGCGGTCGGTGCGAACGTTTCTGCGACGCTGCGCAACACCCAGATCGACTTGTCGTCACTGGGGCGCGCCATGCTGACCAGGGCGATAAAAAACGCCAGGATCAGCAGGAACAGCGACAGCAGCAGGGTCGTCGACATCGGTGTGTCGGCATCATCCGCCGCCGCGAGGCGCATCGGTACCGGCGGGAGCGCCGGGAGCGGCGGCTCAACAGCGGCCGCTGCCGCCCCGTCGTCGGTCTTCGAGGCATCGATCCGGATCTGGGGCCGGTGTTCGGCGAGCACGTGCCACCTCGCGTCGCGCGTGCCAGCCCGTCCCTCCGGCACGCCATGGACGGTGAAATACCCCTATTGGGTTATATTACGGTGCCTGCCAGGCCGCTGCAACTGCATTCCGACGCCGGTCAGCGGGGCGCGGTCGCCGGCTGGAACTCCGCCGGCAGCTGTCGCAATCGGGCGAGTTCGACCGTCACCTCCTTGGCCTTGGCCGGGTTGAGGTTGGCCATGATCGGCGCCAAGCTCCGCTCCTTCATCCGGTCCGCCACCATCAGCAGCGTGTCCATTTCAAGTTCCTCGAAGATACGCGCGGCATCGCGCGGCTTCATCGTCTCGTAGATCTTTACGAGCGAACGGATCTTGGAGTCCTCCTGCGCCTCGAAGGCGCTGACCAGCTCTTCCAGGGTGGCACGCAGCTCCTTGAGCTCTGTCACCTTTTGGTCGATGCGGGCTTCGGCGGCCTCCAGCAACACGCTGCGATCGGCGATGTCGCGTTCGCGCGTGTCGAGCTGGTTGCGCCGTTCGGCGAGCTGCTGCAGCACTTCGATCTCAGCCGGGCTGAGGCTCGCGACGACAGGGGCCTCGGCGGAGGGGGGGTCGGCGGCAGGGGCCGGCTCCTGATCCGTTGGCGGGGGCGGCGATGCCGGTTCGCCGGCGGCTTCGGCGCCGCCGCCGCCGGCCGCCGCTGCCAGCGGCTCGCTACCGTGCTTCGTGCCGTCATCCGCCTGCGCCTCGGCGATGGTCACCGTGGCATTCGCCAGCGATCGCAGGTTTTGGCCCAGGCCGTCCAGGCGGACCACCAGCGCCGCCGATGCGGCAACGATGACCAGGGGCAGCAGCCGCGGTGGGCCGAGCCACGATCTGCGGGCACGTCGTCGGGTCGGACGCATCCTCAACGCCCCCCGGCCAGCGCCCGCAGCAAGGCGCGTTCGGTCTCCGAGCGTGGCGCCCGCTCCTTCGCGGCGGCCGTGCTGACGGCGGGCTTTGCGGCCGTCGGTGGGGGCTCGCCCCGGTCTCTCACCAAGCCGCGCCCGCCGGCGGTAGCCGCACCACCAGCCGGGGCAGCGCGCGACGCGCGGACACCGGTCTCAAGCCGATCGGCGAGGCCTTCGCTGCGTTCGATGAGGAAGGACAGATCGTTCTGAGCACTCGCGGCCTTGTCGACCGTTGCCTGCAGGCCCTCGGCGGTCACCTTCAGGCGGGCAATGCTGTCCTCGGCGCTGCGGATCGCGTTCTGGAACGCCGTTGTGCCGCTTTCCAACTCGGCGCGTTGCCGGCGGAGGCTGCTCAGTCGGCGGTTGAGCAGGATGGCGTAGGCGATGGTCAGCACCAGCAACAGGGAAACGATGAGATCGAGAACGATGGCCCAGGCCATGCTCAGCCCCTTTGTTTGCGGCGGTCGATGCGGCTGTCGACCTGAATGGCGATGTTTTCCTTGCGGCGACCCATGCGGCCGGTGAACATGGGCACGTTGCCGCTGCGCATTTCGACCAGCGATTCCGGCGTCGCGTTGAAGATCAACTGGCTGCCGACCCGCAGATCGAAGATGTCCTTGAGCCGCATCGTCTTTTCGTCCATCACCGCGACCAACTCGATGCCGGTGTGCCACAACTCCTCGGCGAGATGGGTCTCCCAGATCGAGTCGCGGCCGAACTTCTCGCCCATGAACATCTGCAGCAGCAGTTCGCGCACGGGCTCCAGCGTCGCATAGGGCAGCAGCAACTCGATGCGGCCGCCCCGATCTTCCATGTCGATGCGGATGCGGGCGACGATGGCAGCGTTGGAGGGGCGGGAAATGGTGGTGAAGCGGGGGTTGGTTTCCAGCCGGTCGAAGCGGAAGCTGACCGGGCTCAGCGGCTCGAAGGCGGCGCCGAGGTCGATCAGCACCACCTCGATCAGCCGTTGCACCAGGCTGCGCTCGATGGTGGTGTAGGGGCGGCCCTCGACGCGCATCGCCGCGGTGCCGCGGCGACCACCCAGCAGCACGTCAACGATCGAATAGATGAGGGGCGAGTCGACGGTGATCAGGCCGTAGTTGTCCCACTCTTCGGCCTTGATGACGCTCAGCATCGCCGGCAGCGGCACCGAATTCAGGTAATCGCCGAAGCGCGTCGAGACGACGCTGTCGAGGGAGACCTCGACGTTGTCCGAGGTGAAATTGCGGAGACTGGTGCTGAGCAGCCGGACCATGCGGTCGAACACCACCTCGAGCATCGGCAGGCGTTCGTAGGAGACGAGCGCGCTGTTGAGGATGGCGTGCATCGCCTTGCGCTCGCCGCCGCCGGCCTCCTCGATGCCGAGGAGACTATCGATCTCGTCCTGGTTGAGGACGCCCGGCGATGCGCCGTCGTCGCCGCTCGCCGCGAGGGCATCCCATTCCGCCGCCAGGTCATCGCTGGCAGCGGCGGCGTTGTCGAAGATCGGATCGTTGGGCGGTGGCGGCATCGTCGCGGTTCCGGACTTGGAATTCGGCTCTGGCGAGGGGCTCTGTCTGGGTGGCTACTGCACGAACAGTTCGACGAAGAGCAGGTCGGACACGCGTTCCGGCCCGATCTCGGCCCCGACGCGGCGCACCAGCGCCTCGCGCAGCCGATAGGTCCCGGCGGAGCCTTCGAGATCCTCGGGCCGGAGTTCGCGCAGATACACCTGGAACACGTCGATGATGCGCGGCATCGCCTCGTTCACCAGCGCCACGTCGCCGGGATCGCGCAATGCCAAACGGCTGCGCAGTTTCAGGAAGCGCGTGCGGCGGCCGCCGGTGTTCAGGTTGACGATGAATTCCGGCAGGTCGTGGAACACCGGCGGCGGTGCCGGCTCGGCCGACTCGGCGCCGCCCGCCGCGGTCGCCGGATCGGTTTCGGTCGGCGCGGCGATCAGTCCGAGAAAGTGGGCTCCGGCGCCGGCGATCGCCGCGAGCACGACGGCCGCGACGGCGCCGATCAGGATCAGGCGACGGCTCCGCCGCGGCGCCGGCACTGCCGGGGCGCCGCCGTCGACCGTAGCTGTCGCTCCGGTTCCGGCCATGCTGTCTCTCCCGTCTCGACGCGGACCGTTGACGAGCGCCGCGCCTGAGCCGGAACACTAGCCCGTCATGGTTACCCAATCGTTAGGAGGGACAGGATCCGGCGACCGGCGGGTTTTGCCGGGACGGCGGCCGTCCGCCGGGCCCGAGCCGGCAGAAGCTGCCGGGTGATCGTCGCCGCCACCCGCGCCGATTGCCCGCGCCGATCTCTCCGGCCGCCCGGCGCGCCGGACCTCTCGGCCGGCCTCCCCCCGTTGGCATGGGGTGTGCATGGAGGACGGCGTGTGCTTGCAAGGGGCGACCGTCCGTGCCCCCGCCAGTGGGCCGTTACAGAGGGATATCCCGGCCGATGGAAAACTCGCTCCTCGTCGCGCTGTCCAACCAGAGCGTGCTCAGACGCCAGATGGACGTCATCGCCCACAACATCGCCAACATGAACAGCAGTGGCTTCAAGGCGCAGCGGCTGATGATCGAGGATCATACGGTCCGCCTCCCCGGTGGCGAGACGGCGTTCGGCGAGGACTTGGCGTTCGTGCGCGACGTCGCCAGCATCCGCAACCTGTCCGAGGGTGGGCTGGAAAGCACTGGCAACCCCCTCGATCTGGCGGTGCGCGGCGACGGCTGGTTCGTCGTCGAAAGCGACGTCGGCGAGCGCTATACCCGCAACGGTCATTTCAGGGTGGACGGCGGCGGCCGGCTGGTCACCGCCGACGGCCATCCCGTGCAGGGCGAGGGCGGTGGGCCGATCGTGCTCGGCGCGGGCGACGCCCAGGTCGTCGTCGCGCGTGACGGCACGGTCTCCAGTGACTCGGGCGAGATTGGCCGGCTGCGCATCGTTCGCTTCGAGGATCCCCGAAGTCTCGATGCGGTGGCCGGCGGCCTGATGATGTCGGCCACGCCCGCCGTGGCGGTGGCCAATCCTGACGTGGTGCAAGGCATGCTTGAAGGCTCGAACGTCGAGCCGATCTCCGAGATCACCCGACTGATCGCAGTGAAGCGTGCCTACGAGAGTGCCGCCAAGCTGATCGATCGCGAGGACGACCGGATCCGCAACATGGTCAAGGCGTACGTCGAGTGACCGTTCAGGTCCAGCCGTACCAGCGAAAGGACGTCACGACATGAAGGCCCTGAATATCGCCGCCACCGGCATGAAGGCGCAACAGCACAACGTCGAGGTGGTGTCCAACAACCTCGCGAACATGAACACCACCGGCTTCATGCGGCGCCGCTGCGAATTCCACGACCTGCTCTACCAGAACCTGCGCCGGCCCGGGTCCACCTCGGCCGACGACGGCTCGGTGGTGCCGACCGGCGTGCAACTCGGGCTCGGCGTCCGCCTCGCCGCCGTCTATCGCATCCACACGCAGGGCAATCTGGCGGCGACCGACAACACCTTCGATCTGGCGATCCAGGGCGAAGGGTTCTTTCGCATCCAGCTGCCCGATGGCGAGACCGCCTACAGTCGCGACGGCACCTTCCAGCTCAATGCCGACGGCGAGATCGTCACCCATGACGGCTACCGTGTCCTGCCGGGCATTACCGTGCCCGACGACGCCATCGACGTGACCGTCAACCAGAGCGGCGAGGTTCTGGTCAAGGTGAGCGGCCAGGTCGAACTGCAGAATGTCGGCCAACTGGAGACGGCGACCTTTCCCAATCCGGCGGGGCTGCAGGCGATCGGGGGCAACCTGCTGCTCGAGACGCCGGCCTCGGGAGCCCCGACGACCGGAACGCCGCAGTCGCCCGGGTTCGGCGCCGTGCTGCAGGGATTTCTCGAGACCTCGAATGTCAATGCCGTCGAGGAAATCACCAACCTGATCTCCGCCCAGCGCGCCTACGAAATGAACTCCAAGGTCATTCAGGCTGCCGACGAGATGTTGGGCGCAGTCGCCGCGATGCGATAAGGGGATTCGACCATGCTCCGTCTGTTGTCCGCGCTCCTCGCCCTCGGGCTGCTGGCCGCGGCGCCGGCCCCGGCGGCCGGCGCTTCGCCGCCGGCCCTCCCGACCATCGTCGAGCATCGCGCCTCGGTGGTCGTCGATGACGACCTCATCCGGCTCAGCGACCTGTTCGACGGCGCCGGCGAGAAGGCCGAGGCCGCCGTCGCCCACGCCCCCGAGCCGGGGCGCCGCGCCACGTTCGATGCCCGCTGGCTCTACCGCATCGCTCGGGCGCACGGCCTCGACTGGCTGCCGCGGTCGCGCAGCGTGCGCACCGTGGTGCAGCGGGCCAGCGTCGTCGTCGCGCCGGCCGATCTCGAAGACCGGATCCTGTTGGCGCTGGCCGACTCGGGCGTCCCCGTCGGCAACCGGCGCGTCGACTTCGGCGGCGAGGCGCCGCAGGTGCATCTCCCCGCCGATCCCGCCGCCATGCTGGCGGTCGAAAGCGTCGCCTACGATCCAAGGCGCGGCCAGTTTGCGGCGGTGCTGCTGACGTCACTGGACGGCATCGAGGATCGCCGCTTGCAGGTCACCGGCCGGCTGCAGGACATGACGGCCGTGCCGGTGGTGGTGCGTCGGCTGGGCGCCGGTGAGGTCATCGGCCAGGACGACGTCGAACTTCGGACGCTGCAGACCCGGCTGCTGCCCGGCGACGCCGTCCTCGACGCAGCGGACTTGATCGGCCGAACGCCGCGCCACCTGCTGCGTCCCGGCGTGCCGATCCGGCAGACGGAGGTGCGCCGCCCGGTGATCGTCGCCCGCGGCGATTTCGTCACCGTCGTGCTGGCCACACCGCAGATGCTGCTCACCGCGCGCGGCCGAGCGCTGGACGATGGCGGCCGCGACGATGTCATCCGCATTCGCAACCTCGGCAGCCGCGGCATCATCGAGGCGCGGGTGACCGGCCCGGGCCAAGCGACCGTCGGCATCGATCCCGCGTTCCCGCTGGAGTAGGAGGCTCCCCATGACCTTCCCGGTGAAGAGATCCCGTTTCGCGTCGCTGGCGGCGACCGTCGTCGTCGTCACCGTTGCGCTCACCGGCTGCAACACGGTGCAGCGCCTCTCGGAGGTCGGCACCGAGCCGAGGATCAGTGCGATCTCCGATCCCAAGGACGACCCGAAGGCGCAGCCGCGCAGCTGGCCGGCACCGGCCCCGCAACCGGTCGAGGACAACCCGGCCTCCCTGTGGCGCCCCGGCGCCAAGGCGTTCTTCAAGGATATCCGCGCCAAGGACGTGGGCGACATCGTCACCGTCAAGCTCCGCCTCGACAACCGCGCCACCCTGGACAACTCGACCGACCGCAAGCGTGACGATCAGGAGCGACTGCAGGTCAGCGCGCTGCTCGGCTTCGAAGGCGCGCTGGAGATGCTGCCCGAGTCCGTCGACCGCAACCTGATCGACGTCAACTCCAAGAGCCAGACCCTCGGCGACGGCGGCATCGATCGGAAGGACCAGGTCGAACTGGAGGTCGCCGCGGTGGTCACCGACGTCTTGCCCAACGGTGCCCTGGTGATCGTTGGTCGCCAGGAGCTCAGGGTCAACTACGAGCTCCGCGAGATGCTGGTGCGCGGCATCGTCCGGCCGCAGGACATCGAGGCCGACAACACCATCCCGCATGACCGGATCGCCGAGATGCGCCTCGCCTACGGCGGGCGCGGCACCCTCAGCGATTTGCAGCAGCCGCGTTGGGGCACGCAGGTCTGGGACATCGTCGCGCCGTTCTGAGCCGACGGCGGATTGCGACGGGCGCCGCCCTGCGCTAAGGACACGACGGTCATCGCCACGTGGGAGATCGCCGTGTCCATGCTCAGGTTCCTGGCCGTCCTCTGCCTCGTCCTGGTCGGCGGCCGTGCCGCCGCCGACGCGCCGTCGCCGTCGCTCGCCGCCGACACGCTGCTGGAGCGCATCGTCTTCGGCTCGTGCGCCGACCAGAACAAGCCACAGCCGTTCTGGGAGCCCATCCTGGCGGCGCGCCCGCAGCTCTTCCTGATGCTCGGCGACAATGTCTATGGCGACGTCTCCTCGGCCGAGATGACGGAGCTGACAGAGGCCTACGCGGCGCTCGCGGCCCAGCCGGGGTTTCAGCGGCTGAGGGCCTCGACGCCGGTGCTCGCCACCTGGGATGACCATGACTACGGCGAAAACGACGCTGGCGGGGACTTTCCCTATCGCCGGCAGTCGGAAGCCCTGTTCCGCGATTTCTGGGACATGCCACAGGCGAGCGGGGACGGCGGCATCCATCGCGCCGTCACCGTCGGCCCGCCGGGACGGCGCGTCCAGGTGATCCTCCTGGACACCCGCTCGTTCCGTTCGCCGCTGCGCCCCACCGACGCCCGCGGCGCCCCCGGCCGGGAGCGCTACCTGCCGGATCCGGATCCCACGAAAACCATGCTCGGCGAGGCCCAGTGGCGTTGGCTCGACGCGGTGCTGCGCGAGCCGGCGGAGGTCCGCCTGCTCGTTTCCAGCATTCAGGTGCTGGCCGACGGGCACGGATGGGAGCGTTGGGGCAACCTGCCCCTGGAGCGCCAGCGGCTGTTCGACACCCTTGCCGAGACGGGCGCCGCGGGTCTGATCATCCTCTCCGGCGATCGGCACCTGGGCGCCATCTACCGCCGCACCGACGCGCTGCCCTATCCGCTCTACGAGATCACCTCGAGCAGCTTCAACCGGCCGTTTCGCAACGCCCGCGAGGCCGGGCCGCACCGCCTCGACGATGTCTATGGTGACGAGAACTTCGGCGTGATCGCCATCGACTGGCAGGCGGGAACGGTTTCCCTGGAGCTGCGCGGGCTCGAAGGCCAAGTGGTGCGGGCGCAGCGGCTCCGGCTCGCCGATCTGCGCTGACAGAACAGCGCCGACGTCGGCTCGCTTGACCACCGCCCGCGCCCGGCCCAAGTGATCGTGTGGCAGTGCACCGCAGGAACGGCCCCGAACCATGCCCGACTCCCTCGGCGAGACCATCAAGATCACCGTCAAGCTCTACGCCAGCCTCGGTCGCTATTTGCCGCCCGGCGCGCGCGATAACCGTGCCGAGATCGAAGTCGCGGCCGACGCCACGCCGGCGTCGGTGATCGAGCGGCTGAACGTGCCGCGCGACCACTGCCACTTGGTGCTGGTGAATGGCGCCTATGTCCCGCCGAGCGAACGGGCGGCGACCCGGCTTGCCGAGCACGACGCCGTGGCGATCTGGCCGCCGGTGGCCGGCGGCTGACGGCATGACGGAGGTGACGGCCCCGGCGAGCCTGGTGATCCACAAGGAGATGACGATCAGTCACGCGGACTTCCGACGGGTCCTGGCCGGCGCCCGCCTCGGCGGGGAGATCCGCGACGCAGGCGGGGCGTTCGAGATTGTCGATGGCGGGCGCCGACTGGCCATCACGTTGTCGCCCGAGCGCCGCCGCAAGCTGGGCCTGATCGACCTGCCGGTGACCGACGTGCGGCTCGCCTTCGAGGGCTTCTCGCCGGCGGAGATGGCCGACACGCTCGCCCGCTTCGACCGCGCCTTCCAGCGCGGCGGTGGCTGAGACACACACACTTGACCCGGAGCCGA
>CAZVRW010000040.1:13185-29632 GCA_964630265.1 uncultured Rhodospirillaceae bacterium | reverse complement strand
TGCAGGCCCATCATCATCATCCGGGCGACCCAGAAGAAGATGATGTCGAAGCCGGTGATCAGCACGTCCGTCGGATAGTAGCGGGCCAGCTCCGGCGTCTTTTCCGGCCACCCCAGGGTGGAGAACGGCCACAGAGCCGACGAGAACCAGGTGTCGAGCACGTCGGCGTCGCGGGTGAGCGCGACGTCGTGGCCATAGTGCGCGCGCGCCTGCGCCGCCGCCTGCTCCTCGGTCATCTCGACGAAGACGCGGCCATCCGGCCCGTACCAGGCGGGAATCTGATGCCCCCACCAGATCTGGCGCGAGATGCACCACGGCTGGATGTTGCGCATCCATTCGAAGTAGGTCTTCGACCAAGTCTCCGGGACGAAGCGGGTCCGCCCCTCTTCCACCGCCCGGATCGCCGGCGCCGCCAACGTCGCCGCGTCGACGAACCATTGATCGGTCAGCCACGGCTCGATAGCGACGCCGGAGCGATCGCCATAGGGCATCATGATCACGTGGTCCTCGGTCTTCTCGAGCAGGCCGAGGCCTTCCATCTCCTTGACGATGGCGTCGCGCGCCTCATAGCGGTCGAGCGAGCGATAGCGTTCGGGCGCGTTGTCGTTGAGCCGGGCGCTCGCGTCGAGCACGTTGATCATTTCGAGATCGTGCCGACGGCCGACCTGAAAATCGTTGAAGTCGTGCGCTGGCGTGATCTTGACGGCGCCGGAGCCCTTTTCCGGGTCGGCGTGCTCGTCGGCGACGATCGGAATCGGCCGATCGTCGATCGGCAGGATGCACCGCCGGCCGATCAGGTCGGCATAGCGCGCGTCGTCGGGATGCACGGCGACGGCGGTGTCCCCCAGCATCGTCTCGGGGCGGGTGGTCGCCACGGTGATGAAGCGGCCCGGCTCGCCCTCGATCGGATAGCGGAAATGCCACAAATGCCCCTGCACCTCACGCTGTTCGACCTCCAGGTCCGAGATCGCGGTGTGGAGCAGCGGATCCCAGTTCACCAGGCGCTTGTCGCGGTAGATCAGTCCCTGCTTATGCAGCGCGACGAACACCGTGCGCACCGCCTCGGACAGGCCCTCGTCCATGGTGAAGCGTTCACGCGACCAGTCGCACGACGCGCCGAGGCGCTTGAGCTGGTCGATGATGGCGCCGCCGGACTCGGCCTTCCACGCCCAGATCCGTTCGATGAACGCCGAGCGTTGCAGGTCATGCCGGGTCAGGCCGTCCTTCGCCAGTTGCCGTTCCACCACCATCTGCGTGGCGATTCCCGCGTGGTCCATCCCCGGCTGCCACAACGCATCGCGGCCGCGCATGCGGGCGAAGCGGATCAGGATGTCCTGCAGCGTGTTGTTGAGGG
The DNA here is from genome assembly GCA_964630265.1 of uncultured Rhodospirillaceae bacterium. Taxonomy (GTDB): domain Bacteria; phylum Pseudomonadota; class Alphaproteobacteria; order Rhodospirillales; family Defluviicoccaceae; genus CAZBWP01. Next base: position 28,278 of record CAZVRW010000040.1, on the reverse strand, counting down.
CGTGGCCCATGTGCAGCCGGCCGGTGACGTTGGGCGGCGGGATGACGATGGTGAACGGCGGCGCATCCGGCCGCCGACCGCAGGCGAACGCGCCAGCGTCTTCCCAGGCCGCGTAGTACCGGGCTTCGATGTCTGCCGGGTTGTAGGTTTTCTCGCTCATGGCCTCACTCCGTCGCCGGACGGCCGGGCACCTCCGGGAATCGCCCATCGCGGCGATCCTCGGGCGGCCGGCCGCCTCGCGGCGCCGATGGCGCGGACGTCACTCTTCCAGACGTTCGGCCCGATTGATCATGGAATCGATTTCTTTGCGGACCAGCCGCTCGATCAGATAGGGCAGGTTGCGATCCAGCCACTCCTTCAGCAGCGGCCGCAGCATCTCCCGGACCATGCCCTCAAGGGTGACATCCCGGCCGCCGACCACGACGTCCCGCCGATCGAGGATCGCCTTCGCCAGTTGCGCCAGGACATCGGCCGAGGCGCCCGCCGTCGGCTGGGAAACGACACGGTCGACGCGCATCGCCGGCGTCAGATCGATCGGCCGCTCCGGTTCGCCGATCCGGCGTGGCGGCGGCGCGACCTCCGGCGTGTCGCGCGGCGGCTCGGCCACCGCCTCGACCTCAGGGTCCACGGCCGCCGCAGGGGGCTCGAGCGGCGCCGCCCGTTCGGCCTCGGCCAGGGGCTGGGACGGGATCGGATCGACGGCGCCGGCATCGGCGCCGACCACCCCATCATCGGGCTTCTCCGCCGCCGCGTCTGGGGCGGGGTCCGAAGGCTCGTTCGTCGTCGTCGCGGTGGTGCCGTCCGCCTCCTCGGAGAGGATGCGTCGGATCGAGGACAGGATATCCTCCATCGACGGCTCCTGGGCGTCGGTCTCCGTTTGCTCCGGTGCGGTCTTGTCAGTCATCTCTCGGATCCGAACTCTGCGGCCGCCGCCAAAAGACCCGTTCGCCGACCGCCCGTCAAGCCGGTGTCGACGCCGGGCGGCCCGCTCAGCGGCTCAGCGCGGCCGTAAGACCGGTTCGTCGCTGATGTCACCGCTGCTCGACGTGCCGAACCAGCGATCCCGCACCTCGTCGTAGTTTTCGCGCGGATCGTAGACGGCAACCGGCAGCGCCAGATCGGCGGCGGTCAGGCTGCCGACGGCGGCGATCAGTCGGAAGCCTTCGCGGATCTCGTCCCGCCGCACCCGCACCAGGTTGCGCTGCGAATCGAGAAGATCCCGTTGCGTGTCGAGGACATCGAGGACGGTGCGCGTGCCGACGGCCTGCTCGCGCGCCACGCCCTCGACCGCCACCTCGTTGGCCCGCACCTCGGTGGTGAAGGCTCGGACCTGGGCGCGGGCCGCCTCGAGGTCGTTCCAGGCGCTGGTCGCTTCCTGGCGGGCATCGCGGCGGACCTGGTCGAGGATCTTGAGGCGTTCAGCGACGTTCTGCTTGGCTTCGCGGATGCGGGAGTACTCGGCGCCCCGCTGATAGATGGGCACCGACAACTCGACGGTTCCCCGGATGTCATTCAGCCGCTGGTCGCGGGCAACGACGTCCTCGGTTCGCGCCGCTTCCCCGACGAGGTCCAGCGTCGGCAAGAGTTCGCCCCGCCGCTCGTCGACGGCATCGCGGGCGGCGCGCTCCTGATACTGGGCCGACACCACGTTGGGATTGCGGTCGACGGCCACGTCGATGGCTTCCAGCAGACTCGCCGGCAGCGCCTCCGGCAGGTCGGGCAATTCGAGTTCGCCGGGTTCACGACCGATGACGTTGCGATAGGCGGCGCGGGCCGCCGCCAGGTCACTTTCGGCCTGCACCCGATCGGCGGTGGCGCGTGCCAGCCGGGCCTCCGCCTGGAACACGTCGGTGCGCGTCACCTCGCCGACGGTGAAGCGGTCGGTCGTCGCCTCGAGAAAGCGTGACAGCCGCTGCTCGTTCTGGATCTCGAAGCCGAGAACCGCCTGCGCGGCGAGGACGTTGACGTATGCCGTGACGGCGTCCAGCAGCACCTGCTGCTCGACCACCGTCAGCCGCGAGCGCGCCGCCAGCACCGCGTGTTCGGCGGCGCGCGTCGCCGCGAGGGTGCGGCCACCGCGATACAGCGGCTGACGAATCTCCCCGCGAATCTCGCGCGGCGTCAGATAGTTGGTGGTGCCCGGCGACGGGTCGCGCCGGGCGCGGCCGACGACACCGAACGTCCGCAAGGATGGCCGCCAGTTGGACAGCGCCTGAGGCACCTGCTCGTTCACCTGCCGCAGCGCAGCCCGCTCCGCCTGCAGCGTCGGATTGCCCTCATACGCGGCAGCCAGCGCTTCGACCAGGGATTCGCCGAGCGCGTCCTGGGACTGGCAAACGATGGCAGCGAGTCCAATCACGGCGACGGCGATGCGCAGGCGCATGCGTGACGATCCTCACCGGCTGAATTGAAAGACCACGGTCGATGGTCTCGGTAGAAGTCCATGGTCTCGGTAGAAAAAGTATGCCGACAGGATCAGAAGCCGCCAACAGCGTCAAGCCCCGAGACCCCAACGGCCGCAATCGGGGACCAAAACGTTGCCGTCAAAACACAAATCCGAGTTTCGGCTCGAATCCGGTGAGCCAAGGGATGGCGCTGTCGAACGCCTCGCGGCTGCAGACTATGCCATGAATACGCGAAACCACCGTTCCCTTGCCGACGTGCTGTTCGGCGCGACGGACGACACCGACCAGACGGCCACCTTCGGCGAGTTGCTCGGACAGGCTCGTCGGCACCTCGGCAACGGCGCCGCCGAGGAGGATCACGTCGTAGGGTCCGCGCTCAGGACACCCCTCGGCCAGCGGTCGGCGCACGATCTCGACATTGTCGATGCCGAGCCGCGTCAGGGTCTTGGCGGCCCGGTCGGCGAGGCCGGGATCGCTTTCCACGGCGACGATCGAGCCCGCCACGGCGGCCAGCACCGCCGCTTCGTAGCCGACGCCGGCGCCGACGACCAGTGCCGCGTCGTCGGCGCTGATCGTCGCTTCCTGCAGCAGGCTCGCCAACGCCAGGGGCTCCATCAGAAAGCGGCCGCCGCCCAGCGGCAGATCCTCGTCCACATAGGCGATGCCGGCCAGGGATTCGGGAACGAAGGATTCGCGCGGCAGACGCCCCATGGCGTCGAGAATCGCCGAATCGGTGATGCGATTGGTGCGGAGCTGATTCTCCACCATGCTGCGGCGCGCGCCAGCGAAGTCCATCCCTCGCCTCCATCGTTTGTTAAGGCGGGATGCTTATAGTCCCACCTCGTACGCGGCACAACGTCGAGCCGGCAGGAGGTGGCTTGACCCAAGGACGGCCCATGGTTTAGCGTCCGCCGCTCTGCGTTCACGACCATCGGACGATGCCGACACAGCATCACCGTGGCGCGGTGGCGGAGTGGTTACGCAGCGGCCTGCAAAGCCGTGTACACCGGTTCGAGTCCGGTCCGCGCCTCCATGCGTGATCCGGAGTAGCTCAGTGGTAGAGCAAGCGGCTGTTAACCGCTGGGTCGGGGGTTCGAATCCCTCCTCCGGAGCCAATGACAGCGAAGGGCGGGCGGCAACGTCCGCCCTTCGTGCGTCTGCTCCCGCCGGAGCGCCGCATGGTGATTTACCTCAAAAGGGCTATCGTCTAAGCTGACGCGCGGGTCTTCCGGCACGACATGTTGCGTTCGGCCGGATCGGCGAGGAGATCCGGCATGCCGACGCGCGAGGGAGCCACGCACCGACCGCCGATGCTGCGCCGACTTGTCCATCGGCTGCGGTCTCGACCGGACAGCGAGCACGAGCAGGCGATCATCCGAATCGTCATCGTCGCGCTCCTCGTCCTCTATGCGCTCGCCTGGGAAGGGACCGACCGCGCCGACGTGGCGGACATGCATAAGGCGCGGCTCGTCGCCACCGCCTATCTGATCTTCTCCACTCTGCTGTTCTGCCACATTGTCGCCTTTCCGGCGGCGACGCCGCCGCGCCGCTTCGTCGGTATGGCCGGCGATTTCTCGGTGCTCACCGCGTTCCTGCATTTCGGCGGCGGGCCGGGTGCGGCCGTCTATCCCATCTACCTGTGGATCGCCTTCGGCAATGGCTTCCGTTACGGACTGCCCTACCTGTTCGCCTCGGTCGTCGTCGCCGTCATCGGCTTCGTCCTGGTGCTGATCACCACGCCGTTCTGGCATGCCGACGTGCACCTCGGCATCGGTCTCCTGGCGGCGCTGATCCTGCTGCCTGCCTACACGGCGAGCCTGATTCGCAAGCTGACCGAGGCGAAAGCCCAGGCCGAGGCGGCGAACGTCGCCAAGAGCCGGTTTCTCGCCAGCATGTCGCACGAGCTACGCACACCGCTGAACGCGATCATCGGCATGAGCGACCTGCTGCGCGCCACGACGCTCGACCGCGACCAGCGCGAGATGGTGCACACCGTGAAAACCTCGGGCAGCGCCCTGCTCTCGCTCATCGACGACATTCTCGACCTCTCGAAGATCGAGGCCAGCAAGGTGGTGCTGATGGCCGAGCGCTTCGACCTGCATGGCATGGTCGCCGATCTCATCGGCATCCTCCGCCAACAGGCGCGCGACAAGGGGCTGCGGCTCTCGGCGCACATCGCTGCCGACGTGCCGTTCAACCTGCGCGGCGACGCCCGGCACACCCGCCAGATCCTCACCAACCTGGTCTCCAACGCCGTCAAGTTCACGCTGGAAGGGCACGTGCTGATCGACGTCTGCCGCGTCGCCGACGACACCCCGGGCCGGGTGACCGTTCGATTCGCCGTCAGCGACACCGGCATCGGCATCCCGCCCGAGGAGCACGATCGCGTCTTCGAACGCTTCACCCGCGCCGAAGCCGTCGTCAACGGCTCGATCGGCGGCGCCGGGCTCGGCCTCGCCATCGCCAGCAACCTGGCGAGACTGATGGGCGGCACGATCGGGCTGGAGAGCGTCGTCGGCGTCGGCAGCACATTCCGGGTCGACCTGCCGTTCGAGGTCATCGCCGAGCCTGGCGATGCCGAGCCGCCCCTGCCCCGCCACGTCCTCGCCGTCTCCGCCGATCAGAAGCTCGCCGGCAACATCGAAACCATGCTCGGCGTGGGCGGCATGCGCATCGAGCCGCTGGCCGCCGACGTGCTCGCGCCGGATGTCCTCGACCGGCCGCTGGCCGCCACCGGTGCCGCGCGCCCGGTGCTGCTGATCGACGGCCGGGGCATCGCCGCCGCCGGAGAGCTGGCGCGTCGCCTGCTCGCCGACGGCGGCAAGCGGGACCCCGTGCTGGTGCGCGTCGTCGCCCGCAGCGCCGTCGCCGCACCCGATCCGGTGTTCGTCTCCACCCTGCCGGTGCCGTTTGACCGGCCGACGTTGATCAACGCCCTGCATGTCGCCTTCGCCTTCGCCGAGGGCGGCACGGGCGCGTTCGGAGTCGCCGGGCGCGGCTTTGCCGGCGCCTTCCCGGCCTTCCCTCTCGATGTGTTGGTCGCCGAGGACAATGCCGTCAACCGCAAGGTCACGGCCCGCATCCTCGAACACGGCGGCCTGACGCCGACGATGGTGGCCAACGGCGAGGAAGCCTTGCAGGTGCTCGCCGATCGGGACTTCGATCTGGTGATCGTCGACATCAACATGCCGGGCATCGGCGGCCTCGACCTGATCCGGTTGTGTCGCATGGGCCGAGTCGGGCTGCCCTATCTGCCGATCATCGCGCTCAGCGCCGACGCCACGGCGGAGACCCGTCGGGCCAGCATCGAGGCCGGTGTCGACGCCTACCTGACCAAGCCGGTGGAGGCGCAGCGGCTGATCGCGACCATCTGGGAGGTGGTCGGGCAGCTGCGCGGACCCGGCTTCGCTCTGCCGGAGGTCGCCGTCGCCGATGCCGACCCCCGCGAGGCTGCCCCCCCAGAGGTTGAAACCTCGGCGGCTGAAACATCGGAGGCTGTTGTTCCTGAGGCGGGACCGAGCGGCGCCGACGGAGAGTCGGCGATCGACCGCTCGGTGTTGGAGCAGCTCCGCGCATGGGGCGCCGATGATGACTTCCTCACGGAGACGCTGGACGGCTTCCTCGACGAGGCGGCGGGGCTGATCGAGGATCTGACCCAGGCGGTCGCCGACGGCGACGTCCGCGCCTTCCGCGACAAGGTGCACGCGCTCCGCGGCACCTCCGGCAACGTCGGCGCCCGCCGCATCCGCCGGACCTGTGAGGGCCTGCGTAGCGTCACCACCGAAGACTTGGCGAAATACGGTACCAGCTACGTGCAGACCTTCACCCGGGAGCTCGCCCAACTCCGCCACGAACTCGCCGCCACCGCGCAGCCTGCCGGCACCGGCCCGGCGCCGATCGGCGCGCGCGGCATCGCCGACTGACCGGGGTGGCCGCGACTGCTCCCCGACGTTACCCAAAGGGGCTGGCTACTGGCGCCGGCGCTCACCGGCCTGCAGACCGACTGCGTCTACGGCTTCTTCTCGGCCAATCCGCTGACGAAGGAGCTTGGGGCAGACCGTCCGGTGCCGCCTCGGCGTCAGCGGATCTCGATGGCGGCGGCGGCGCTCCGGCCGTCGGCGTCGAGCACGGTGATCCGCACCGGTCCGCCATAGCGGGGGATCCAGTCGAAGCTGCGATGGAACGCCGCTGTCGCCAGCGGCCGGTTGTCGACCAGCCAGGTGAGCGGCCGCCGGCCGCCGCGGGCAACCAGGGTCACCGGCGCGAAGCCGCCGTCCGGCTCGGCCACCGCCAACACCGTGCCGGGCGCCGGGAACGTGAGGCGCAGACCATGGGGATCGGCAGGTGCGAGCGGCGACGCGCCCCGGGCAACGGGCGCGAGGCGCCGCAGCAACGGCGGGAGTGACGGCCGGGCGTCACGCGGACCACCCGGCGCGGCGCTCGGCGGCAGCAGGCTGAACACCCGGAACAGCAGCGGCGCCGCCGTCGTCGCCCCCGTCCGGCCCGGGCTCGGCGCGCCATCGGGGCGGCCGACCCAGACGCCGACGGCGGTGCTGCGGGTCACGCCGAACGCCCAGGCATCCCGATAGCCATAGGAAGTTCCCGTCTTCACGGCGATGGCGCGGCCGTGGCGCCGATGCTCCGTTGGCACGATGCCCGGCGGCGGCGGCGCGTCGACCAGGATGCCGAGCACCGTGCGCGCCGCCGCGGATGACAGCAGCCGCTCGCCTGCCGCCGGGCGATCGGTATCGGGCGTCGCCGTCAGGGGGCGGACACGACCGCCGGCCGCGAGGCCTGTATACAGACCGGTCAAGTCATGCAATGTGATGCCGACGCCGCCGAGGACCAGTGGCAGCCCCGGCCCGCCCGTGCCGTCGGGTCCGCCCGCGTCCTGCGGGAAGCTGAGCGTCGCGCCGGCGCGCCCCAGCGCCGCCGCAAAGCGGGCGGGCCCCAGGCGATCGAGGACGACGACGGCCGGCACATTCAGCGAATACCGCAAGGCGTCCGCCGCCGTCAGGTCGCCGCGGAAGCGGCCGTCGAAGTTGCCGGGCGCGTAGTCGCCGAAGCGCGTCGAAACGTCGGCGATCACCGTCTCCGGCCGAAGAATGCCGGCGTCGAAGGCGAGGCCATAGACGAAGGGCTTGAGTGCGGAGCCGGGCGAGCGCACGGCGCGGGTCATGTCGAGAAAGCCGTGGCGCGCCCGATGGAGATAATCCGGCGCGCCTACGGCGGCGCGGATCTCCGCCGTCGCGGTGTCGACGACCAGCAACGCCAGGCCGGCCTCGGGGTCGATGCGTCCGGCTTCGTGCCGTGCCAGCGCCTCGACCGCCCGCTGCAGGTCCGCGTCCAGCGTCGTTGCGATCAGCCGAGCATCGGGCCGCTCGGCGCGCAACCGCGCCGCCAGGTGCGGCGCCGAGATCGGCCAGGGCCGACGGGGCTGCGCCACCGCCTCGCGGCGGGCGGTGACAGCCGCATCGGGGGTGAGCACGCCGCGCGCGACGGCCACGTCCAAGACCCGGTCGCGGGCCACCCGTGCCGCCGCCGGCGCCCGGTCGGGACGCAACCGCGACGGCGCCTGCGGCAGCGCCACCAGCAGCGCCATCTCCGCCGTGGACAGCGCCCGTGGCGGCTTGCCGAACCACGTCCTGGCGGCGGCACGCACGCCCTCGACGTTGCCGCCGTAGGGGGCCAGCGTCAGATACATGGCCAGGATCTCGTCCTTGCCATGGCGCCATTCCAGCTGCATGGCGCGCGCCATCTCGATCAGCTTGGCGCCGTACGTGCGCGGCCGCGGCTGCAGCAGGCGGGCAACCTGCATGGTGATGGTGGACGCGCCCGAAACCACCGTTCCGGTGCGAAGATTCTGGACCAGCGCCCGCAGCAGCGCCAGCGGATCGACGCCGGGATGAGCGTAGAAGCGGCGATCCTCGCGCGCCAGCAGCAGCGCCACGAAGCGCTCCGGCACGTCGTCGACGCCGGTGGGCAGGCGCCAGACGCCGGCGTCGTTGGTGAACACGCGGAGCGGCTGGCCCCGGCGGTCGACGACGACGGTCGACAGATCGGCGAGACGCTCGAGCGGCGGCGGCAACAGGCGGTCGGCAATGACCGCGGCGACCACCGCACCGAGGCCGAGCGCCACGACGGCGCCGGCCGCCGCCCGGCCGAGCCGTCGCCACCGCCGATGCCGGCGCGCCGCGGTGCCCATTCAGTCGGCCGGCGTGATGGTGATGCGCCCCATCCCCTGACGAGCGAAGATCCGCGGCCGATACATGTCTTCCAGGACCGCGCCGGGCAGTTCGTAGGTTCCCGGCGTCACCACCCGCACCAGCAGGGCGATGCGGAATTCGGACGCCTCGCGCGTCAGGTCGATGGCCGCCACGTAGCGGTCATCGCGCGCTTCCACGGCGCGGGGCGGGGTCAGCGCGCCCAGCCAGGGCATGCTCTCCGCCTCGGCATCCCCCAGGCGGGCGTTCTCGATCTCCCAACCGGCCGGCAGGGCCTGGGTCAGCACCGCCTGGTGGGTGATGCCGGTGGTTGCCTCGCCGCGCAGGACGAGGACGAAGACGTCGCCCGGCTGGAGGCCGTCCAGGTCCAGGTCTTCGCCCTTGCGCGCATGGAAGGAGCGGCGTAGCCGCAGCCCCGCCGCCGCCGCCGGCAGCGGCGCCGCCGAAACGCCGGAGAGCGCCACGGCGTGCCACAGGGCGTCGACGCCGGCGTTGGCCACCTGGATGCCGGCGACGATTTCGCTCGCCGTCGGCGCCAACACGATCCCGCCGGCCGGACCGAGCACTACCGGGCTGGTGCCGGTGACGCGCACCTCGGGCGCCGCCGCGCCGCCCGACTGCGCATCGGCGGACCGCGCATCGGCGGACAGCGCATCGGCGGCCATGATGATCCACGCCTTCTCTTGGGTGTTGGTCTTTTCGACGAGCAGGCGGCCGCTCGGCAGCCGGTCCATGAGGCTTTCCAGCTGCCTGCCGTCGAGCCGATCGACATCGGCGAGCAGGACCAGCAGCGCCGCCGCGTCGCGTGTCGTCGAGCCATAATCGGCGGTCCAGAAGTCACGGGCGAGGCGGCCGACGGCGCTCTCGATCAGGTCGGTCGCCCGACCGTCGTCGCCGAACCGCAGCAGCGCCGCGGCAAGCTGACCGCGCGCCAGCGGCGTCGGCAAGCGATCGGCGAAGGCGTCGACGAAGTAGCGCAACACCCCTGGCGTCGCCACCTCGGCCAGCGCCAGCACGTGCAGCGCATAGGCGCGGCTCGCCAGCTCCTCGTCGGACCTCCCGCCATCGACGGCATGGGCCCGCAACCAGGCGAGTCCCGCCGTGTAGGGTGCCGCGGGCACGGTGTGGCCGGCCTGCCGGGCGCGGGTCAGGAACTCGAGGGCGTAGGCGGTGAGCCACGGCGCCTCGGCGTCGTAGCCGCTCCACACGCCGAAGGCGCCGTCATAACGTTGCATGTCGAGCACCAAGCCGATCGCCCGTTCGATGCGGCCGGCGGCGGCCAAGTCGCCGCCGTCGATGCCTTCGGCCGCGCCGATGACGCGGGCGAGGTCGCCGGCCACCAGCAGCGGCAGCGCTTGGCTCACCACCTGCTCAAGGCAGCCATGCGGATAGCGGTCCAGCGCCGCCAGCAGGCCGGCGACGTCGATTGGCGGCTGCGTCGCGAAGGTGAGACGGATTGCCGCCGTCCCCTCGAGGTACGGGGCGAACCGGTCGGCGCCGAACCGCGCGACGGCCCCGGGCGCCAGCTGCCGCATTTCGCTCGTCGCCACCACCGGCCGCGCGGAGCGCACCGTCAACGCCAGTTCGCGCTGAACCGCGAAGCCGTCAGGGCCGCGCACCGACAGACGCACGTTGCCGCGGCCCGGCTCGGTGCCGATGAGCGGCGCGAACACGGTGGCACGGGCGCCGCGCGCGAGCCGCACATCGCTCGCGCCATCCTCGACGGCAACGGCGCCCGCGCCGCTGACCTCGAGGTGATAGACGCCGGCCGCCGCCTCGACGTTGTGCAGGGCGACGGTGGCACGACTTTCGTCCCCCGGCGCCAGGAAGCGCGGCAGCACCAACTCGGCGACCAGCGGATCGCGCACCGCCAGCGGCCGCGCCGCGGCACCGACGCGGTGGCCATCGGCGGCGACCGCCATCAGCCGCAGTTCGCCGTTGAAGTCGGGGATCTCCAGGCTGATGCGCGCGATGCCGTCGGCGCCGACGGCGACCGGCCCCTGGAACAGCGAGACGATGGTCAACGGCACGTCGGCCAGGCTCGCGCCGAGGCTCTGGTCGCCGCCCTGACGCAGCGCCCCGAGCGGCCCGGATCGGGCGGCGATCAGCCGGCTGTAGTCGTCACGGATGTCGACACCGAGCCGGCGCTTGCCGAGATAGTGGGCGGCCGGATCAGGTGCGACGAAACGGGTGAGTTGCAGGATCCCTTCGTCCACCGCCGCCAGGGTGACATGGGCTTCGGTCGCCGGCGCGCCGCCCGCGTCGGTGACGCGCACCGGGATCTCGAGGCGCTGGCGCGGCCGCACCGTCACGAGCTCCGGCAAGGTGACCGTGAGCGTGCGCTCGGCCGGATCGATCGGCAGCCAAGCGAGGCCCAAGGCGCGGACCGGCAGGTAGTCGCGGTCGGCGAGCGGCGGCCGGTAGACGGTCGCGGTGACGTAGGCGCCGACCCCCCAATCGGCCGTGACCGGCAGCGCCACCGTGGCGCCCTCCGCCGGCACCGCGAGCGTCGTCGTCGCCAGCACCCGGTCCGTCGCCACCGTCACCAGCGCTTCGCCGGCGAACGGCGGCGTGATGCGCAGCCGCGCCGTTTCGCCCGGACGATACGCCGGCCGGTCGGCCGCCAGATCGAGCTTGTCGGGGGAGTCGCTCGCCACCGCCGACACCTGCCAGCCGACCGAGAAACGCACGGAGGTGGCGACGCCGGTCGCCGCATCGCCCACCTCCAGGCGGTACCGGCCATAGGGCAGCGGCGCGAACGTGTGGCGCAGCGGCCCCGCCGCCGTGGCCGCGACCGTGACGCGATCGAGGCTGCGGCTGCGGATGCTGGTGCGGTAGTCCTGGCTGCCGCCGCGGACGAACCACTGGTAGGTCCAGCGTTCCTCGAACAGTTCGAGCGTGAGCCCCGCCCGGTCGATCAACGCGCCGGCGCCGTCGACGGCGATCAGAGCGAAGGCCGGGTCGCCGTCCTCGGCGACCCGATCGCCGTCGAACAGCGGCCGCAGGCCGAGGGCGAACGGCTGCTGGCGCACCGGCACCGTCAGGCTCTGCCGCGTCGGCCGACCGCCCGGCTCCTGCACCGCGACGTCGAAGGTCGCCTGCAGCGCAACCGTGGTGTCCGGCAGCGGCGGCAGGCGCACCGGCACGCGGGTGACGCCGGCGGCATCGCTGGCCGCGAACGGCAGGCTCCGCGACAGCGCCGCCACGTCGTCCTGCGCCAGCCCGAAGCGGAAGCCCGGGTGCATCGGATAGGGGTCGGCATCGCGCCCGACAAGGACGCGGGCGGAGCCGTCGAGCCCGGCGGCGGGCGGGCCGTAGAGGAAGCGGCTCCGCACGGTGAGGTCGAACGGCTCCGTCGGCACGATCGCCGGTGCCGAGCCCTCCACCTCGACCGCCAAGCGCTCCGGCACGAATTCCTCGACCTGCAGGGTCAGCCGGCCGATCGGCGCGGCTTCGGGATCGGCCAGTGCCAGCACCGACCAGGTGCCCAGCGGCGCGGTCCGGGTCAGCGGCAGCCTGAGCACGTGCAGGCCGGGCGCCGCTTCCGTCGACACGCCCTCCTGAAACACCGTCCCGTTCGGGCGCAGGACGCGTAGGGTCAGGGGAAAGCGCTCGACCGCCACGCTCTGGTCGTCGCGCAGCAACACCGTGACGTGTGCGGTCTCGCCCGGCCGGAATACGCCGCGATCCGCATAGACGAACGCATCCAGCGGCCCCGGTACGGGGCGGCCGCCGACCCCGCGGTCGGTCAGATCGAAGGCCGGACGTCCGAGATCCAGCACCGCGAAGTCGCCGCCCTCCCCATAGGCGAGGATCGCCGCCGGCGCCCGGCCCCCCTCGCCTCTCGCAATGGTCGTGCCGAACGTCACCCGCCCGTCGGCGTCCGAGAGGCCGGAGCCGAGGGTTGTATTATTGCGCGCCAGCAGTGTCGCCCTCACCCCCGCCAGCGGCTTCGCCGTCGCCAGCGAACGCACGAACATCTGCAGGCCGTCGGCCCCGCGCACCACGGTCAGCCCCAGATCGGAGATCATCAGCCAGCGGGTGGCCAGGGTCCACGGTTGGGTGCCCTCGGGCACCCCGCGGGCGCGCGCGGTCAGCACATAGAGGCCCGGGAGATCGGCGAGACCGGGCGCGGTCGCCGCCGCCTCTTCGAGCATGGCGTCGACGGGAATCGCCGTGACGACGGTTTCATTGCGCCGCCGCTCCACCGCCATCTCGCCCTGCCAGATCCGCTCGCCATGGGTGTCGGCGGTGCGTCGCGCCGCGCCCGGATCGAGGGCGCGAAACATCCGGTCAGCGACGAGTTGGGGGACGATGTTACGGTCGTTGATGCGAAAGAGGCTGATCTCCACCGCATCGAGATTGACCGTCGACAGCGGCACCCCCAGCGGGCCCTGCCGCGGCAGGATGAAGGCGTCGCCGCGGAAGGCGACGCGCGGCGCCCGGTCGCCGATGGTCACCCGATGGACGGCGTCGCGGCGCAGCGCGACGCCCGCCTCCGCCGGCAACCCTTGGCGCAACGTCACCGTGTAGGTGCTGCCATGCGCGAACCCCGAGAGACACAGCGTCTCGTCGGCAGGCTCGGCGAGCACCTCGTCGAGCGCCGGGGTGACAGCGATGAAATCCTCGTAGCGGCGGCCCGGTTCGTCGCGCACCCGGTTGCTCAGCTCGATGCACACCTGCGGGTCGTCGCGCTCGGGATCGACGCGGACGTTGCGCACCTCCAGGCCGACGATCCGGCGCAATGCCGCCATCCGCTCGGTCAGTCCCGCATGATCGGCGTCGCCGGCCTGGATCGCCTCGAGCGCCTGGAGCGCCAAGTTCGGTTGCGCCAGCGGTGTCTCGAACAGGTCGGCCATGCGCCAGAGGATGGCATGCCGGTCGGCCAGGCTGGACGCGCGCGCCGCCGCCAGCCAGAGGGCTTGAAGGGCGCGCGGCGGGTTCGGCGGCGTGACCGTCATCCATGCCTCGCCGAGCGCCTGCCAGACCGGTCCTTCGTCGGCCGCGCCGACCAGACCGACCAGACGCTCGAGGCCCTGCACCACATCGTCGGCGCGCTCGGCGGCGATCGCTTCCGAAAGGTCCTGACGGGCAGCGGCGATGCGCTCCGGCTGCGGCTGCGGCGGCCGCTCCGCGACCAGCCCGGCGCGATAGGCGTCGGCGTCGCGAGCGAGCCCCGGCGGCGGAAACGCCCCGGCCGGTTCCGGGAAAGCAACCGTGGGGACGGCGAAGATGACGAGGACCACGAAAAGCCATCGGACGACGGTCATGCACCCCTCCCGATCTCGCCGCACCCGGCGCAGCACGCAGCTTTGAGCTTAACATTAGCTCGGGCGCAGATGAAGGCGCCGCGATCATGACCGTTGTGTGGCGTCGTGGCTGCTGGACGCCGCCGGCGCTCGGTGCCAACTCGCGCAGCGACGGTGCGCGCAGAAATGGTTGACTCGCGCGGCGGCGGTCGCGATCCCATGTCTACAAACCCACGTCGGACTTGCACGCGGAGCGGGGATCGACCGATGCGCCAGGGCGTCAGGTACCTCATCATCGCCGTCATGCTGGCGCTGGCGCCGGCGGCGCCGCGCTCCCAGGAGCCGGCCGAGCACCTGCCGATCGCGGCCTTCTTCGGCACGTTCGAAGGGCGGACGTTGTTTCCCATGGGCGAGCAGGGCAACCGCGGCCTGGCGGTGACGATCCGTGAGCACGACGGCGACGGCTTCGTCATCCATTGGGAAACGACGATCCCTAAGGGGGCCGAGGGGGCCGAGCGCCACGCGACGTCGCTGACCTTCAAGCCGAGCGCGCGGCCGCAGATCTTCGAGGCCATCTATCCGCCGGGTGGAGAGCCAAGCCTGATCGGTGGCGAGCCGGTCGCCTGGGCGCGCATCGCCGGGTCGACGCTGTCCGTCAGCGTCCTGACCATCGTCGACGGCGGCGACTATGTCATGCAGAGTTATCACCGCACGCTGACGGACCCCGGCCTGAAGCTTGAATTCCTGCGGATTCGCGAGGGCGTCGTCGAACGGCAGATCAAGGGGAATCTGACGCGAGTCGAGCCGCCGACGCAGGATCGAGAGCCGCGCTGATCGGCGGGGTCTATGTGTTCACGCGGCGGAGAACGTACCCCGGCGGGCACGAGGGGTTGCCGTCGTCCGACCAGTCGATCGGCACCTCTGCCGCCGACGAGAACAGGCCCGGATTGGGTTCCTGGCAGGCGCATGGTCGCACCTTGCACAGCGTGGGCAACGACTCGGGCGACGCCTGCGGCGAGCCGCAGCCGGCGACCGCCATGGCCAGAGCGAGACCGAACATGGGTGGCGCGAGACGGAGTCGACGGGTCATCATCATGCGCCATGTGTAGCAAGTTCGATCGGCGATCGCCATCGGCGTCGTCCCCGCGCGGCAACGCGCCCCTCCCATCCCCGCGCGGCAACGCGCCCCTCCCATCCCCGCGCGGCAACGCGCCC
>CAZVRW010000040.1:0-13085 GCA_964630265.1 uncultured Rhodospirillaceae bacterium | reverse complement strand
CCTCCCATCCCCGCGCGGCAACGCGCCCCTCCCATCCCCGCGCGGCAACGCGCCCGCCCCGTCCCGGCGCGGCGCGGCGCCATGACGGGACGTCGCCGGCGGCTGCTCCGGCGCCTCGGCCGCGGCCTCGGTGCGGCCCTGCTCCTGGTGATCATCGTCCCGGTGGCGGTCGTCGCCCTCTACCGCTTCGTCGATCCGCCGATCACGCCGCTGATGGTCATCCGCCTGCTCGAGGGCGAAGGCCTGGAGCGGCACCGGGTACCCCTGGGCGCCATCTCGCCGCACCTGCGGCACGCGGTGATCGCCGCCGAAGACAACACCTTCTGCCTGCACAACGGCTTCGACTGGCCGACACTGCGGCAGCAAGTCGCGCGCTGGCGCGCCGGCGGCTCGGCGCGGGGCGCCAGCACCATCAGCATGCAGACCGCCAAGAACATCCTGCTCTGGCCGGGCCGCGATCCAGTCCGCAAGGCCATCGAACTGCCGCTGACCGGGCTGATCGAGCTGCTCTGGCCGAAGCATCGGATCTTCGAGGTCTACCTCAACATTGCCGAGACGGGGCCCGGCCGCTACGGTGTCGAGGCGGCCGCCCGTGCCGCATTCCAGCGTCCGGCGGCAACGCTGACGCGGGCAGAGGCGGCGCTGATCGCCACCGCCCTGCCCGCCCCCCGCAGCCGCGCTGCCGATCGACCCTCGCCGACGCACGCCCGACGAGCGCGCACCATCGAGCGCCGCATCGTCACCCTGGGCCCGAACTATTTCGGCTGCATCGACGGTCGCTGAGACGCCGCCCCTCCCGCCGTCGCGTCTTCGGACGCCAGTGTTTTGAGCCGGACCAGGCAGGCGGCACGATCGGGACGAAAGTCCTCGTGTTCCCACCATGCCTCGACCGCATCGAGCAGATCGCCGATCCGCGGGCCGTGCGGCACGCCGAGGTCGAGCGCATCGCGGCCGCGGAGCGGGAAGCGCATCGGCTGCCAGGCATCGGCTGCCTCGAGCGCCGCGATCCACGCCTGGGTGCGACGGTGCGGCAGATGCGGATTGGCGGTCAACTCGGCGGCCCAGCGCAAGAGCGCGAGGTCGCGCACCGTCTCCGCGCCCAGTCGGTGCAGGGCGCGGCGCACCGCGCGCGGATCGCCTTCGGGGTCGGGCAGGGCATTGCCGATCATCGCGCGGAGACGTTGGCGGTGCGCGTTGGAGAGCTTCAGGCGATCGGCGACCGCCTCGGCGCCGGCCGCGTCAGTGACCAGCAACGCCGCCAACCGTCGCACCGGGTCCGGAGCCACCGAGTCCATGCGGATGGCCCGCGTGTCCAGCCACGAGAGCATGCGCAAGCGATCCACCGGACCGGCCTCGGGCAGCACATGCTGCAGCACCCCATACTCGGCCATCAACCGGAAAACGTCTGCCGGATCCGTCGCCATCAACGTCCGGAAGGTCTCGGCCCGCACCCGCTCGCCGGAGAGCAGGCTCACCGCGGCAGCGTGGCGGCGACAGGCGGCCAGCGCCGCCGGATCGGGCGGCGGCCGACCGAAATGCGCGTAGAAGCGGAAGAACCGCAGCATGCGCAGGCGATCTTCGATGATCCGCGCATCGGGATCGCCGACAAAGCGGACGCGGCCGTGCCCGAGATCGTCGAGGCCGCCGAAATAGTCATAGACGTCGCCGTCCGGCGTGCACGACAGCGCGTTGAACGTGAAATCCCGGCGCGCGGCATCGGCCGCCCAGTCATCGGTGAAGGCGACGCGCGCCCGCCGCCCGTCGGTCTCGACGTCGACGCGCAGCGTGGTGATCTCGAACGTCGCCTTCTCGACGACGGCGGTGACGGTGCCATGGTCGATCCCGGTCGGCACGACGTGGATACCGGCCCGCCGCAGCAGCGCCACCACTTGCTCGGGCGGCGGTGCCAGCGCGATGTCGATATCGTGTACCGCGCGCTTCAACACGGCATCGCGGACGCAGCCGCCGATGAACCGCACCTCGGCACCGTCGGCGCCCAGGGCCTGCAGCACGGCAAGCGTCTCCGGCGCCAGCATCCACGGCTGTGGGGCGATCCGACCGACCGGACGGCTGGTGTCGATGGTGACGGAGGTCTCGGCGGCGTCGTCTTCGGAGGGCGCGCCGCGCTGACGGAACCCGGGCACCGGAGCGCCGCCCTTAGCGGATCTCGGCGGGGACGACGCGCCCGCCCTCGAAGCGCGGCGCGATGACCTCGCTCCCGGCCTCGCCACCACCGGTTACGCCGAGAAAGATAAGCCCGGCGATGCCGAGGATCAGGCCGGACAGGATCAGCCAGAACCACGGTCCCTGGCGCAGTCGCTCGCGCAGCGTCCCCCCCGCTGGCCCGCGGAACAGCCACGCCCAGGCGATGAACAGCAGCATCGGCGCCAGGAACGGCAGCACGAAGTTGAGCAGAAAACGCGTCATCCGTCATTCAGCAGTTGCCAGAGGTTGACCACCATCCCGGCGGTCGCTCCCCAAATATAGTAGTCACCGTAGGGCATCGCATAGAAATAACGGGTGACACCCTCGAACTCGGCGCTGCACCGCTGGTGGTTGGCGGGATCGAGCAGGAATGCCAGCGGCACCTCGAATACCTCGTCGACCTCGTTGGGGTCGGGGGCGGTAATGAACGGCGGCGTCACCAGCCCGATCACCGGCGTCACGACGAAGCCGGTTCGGGTGACGTAGGTGTCGAGGCGGCCGAGCACGCGCACGTGCCAGCGATGCAAGCCCACCTCCTCCTCGGTCTCGCGCAGCGCCGTTTCGATCGGCCCGCCGTCGTCCGGCTCGATATGGCCGCCGGGGAAGCTGATCTGCCCGGCGTGATGGGCGAGATGGGCGGTGCGCCGGGTGAACAGCACTGTGAACCCGTCCTCGCGGTCGACCAGCGGCACCAGCACCGCCGCCGGGCGCAAGGGCTGCATCGGCTCCAGTCCCGGATTGAGGCTGTGATCGCCACGCTCCGGCCAGACGTCATGCGGCAACTCCGGCATCGCCGGCGCACACGGATGGGCGGCGAAGCGCTGGACCAGCCAGTCGCGCGTGACCCGCCGCATCATGGCGCGGTCAGTCGCCGTCGGCAGCGTCAATGTCGTCGCTCGCGTGGGCCTCGATGGTGCCGAGATCGAAAAAGCGGCCGTTGCTCCAGACACCGAAACCGATCCGATCGCCGCTGCGGCATTCAACGCCGCGATCGACAAGGTCGTAGAACACGGCGCGGGATAGCCGGGCGTCGATGCCGTCGCGCAGGCGCACATAGGGCGAGGGCTCGCCGGTCGCCGGATCGGTCGTCACCGTCAGCGGATGGGCGCCGTCGACGCTGACGATCTCGTCGACGTTGGTGCGGAAGCTGAGGATCTGCGCCTCGCCTTGCCCGGCGACGAACATCTCGACGGCGAGGAACGGCGCGTCGTCCACCTGCACCGGGCAGATCTCAGCCGGCGTGACCAGCCAGAAGGCACCGGCGGCATCGCGGACCAACACCGAGGCGAACAGGCAGACCAGTTCGCGTCGCGCGATCGGCGAGCCCGCATAATACCAGACACCGTCCCGATCGATCCTTATATTGAGGTCGCCACAGAGGACCCGACCGCTGGGCAAGGCCGGCGGCAACGTCTCTGGCAGTTCGGCGGGAATAACCATGGCCCCCACGGCGGCGGCGTCGACGGATGTGTACGGAGGACCCTTGGACATCGGAAACCAGTCAGGGAGAGGTGTGCATGACCACCGCGATCGACGACGGCCGTGATCTCAAGAATAGTGCGCTTGTCGATTCGTTCAACCGACTGCGCGATCAGATCGGCCAGGCGCGCGAGTCGATCGCGCGGATCATTTTCGGCCAAACCAGGGTCGTCGAAGAAACCCTGGTGACGCTTCTCGCCGGCGGCCATCTCCTGCTCGTCGGCGTTCCGGGCCTCGGCAAGACGCGGCTGGTCGAGAGCCTCGGCACCGTCTTCGGCCTGGAGGAGCGGCGCGTCCAGTTCACCCCTGACCTGATGCCGGCGGACATTCTGGGTTCGGAGATCCTCGAGGAATCGGAGACCGGGCGGCGGTCCTTCCGGTTCGTCGAGGGGCCGGTGTTTTGTCAGTTGCTGATGGCCGACGAGATCAACCGGGCGAGCCCGCGCACCCAGTCGGCGCTGCTGCAGGCGATGCAGGAACACCGGGTCTCCGTCGCCGGCCACTACCATGCCCTGCCCTCGCCCTTCCACGTGCTGGCGACCCAGAATCCGCTCGAACAGGAGGGGACGTATCCGCTGCCGGAAGCGCAACTCGACCGCTTCTTCATGCAGGTCGACGTGGATTATCCGGACCTGAGCGCCGAGCGCCGGATTCTGGTGGCGACCACCGGTCCGCACGATGAAGCGCCGCGGAAGGTGATGGATGCCGCCGACCTGATCGCCGCGCAGCGCCTGATCCGCCACGTCCCGGTGGGCGAGAGCGTGGTCGAGGCGATCCTCGAAGTGGTGCGGTCCGGCCGGCCGGAGACCAGTCCGGAGGAGATGGTGCGCCGTCACGTCGCCTGGGGTCCCGGGCCACGCGCCTCGCAGGCGCTGATGCGCGCGGTGCGGGCGCGCGCCGTGCTCGATGGCCGGCTGGCGCCATCCATCGACGACGTGCTGGCCTTGGTCCGCCCGGTGCTGCGCCACCGCATGGCGCTGACATTCTCCTCCCGCCTGGAAGGGGTCGACGTCCACGCGGTGATCGACCTGCTGTGCAAGCGCATCGCCTGACCCCCGGCGGGTCGCCGGCGCCCGCGGCTGCGCCGGAAACCGGCGCCGGGCGGGGGACCGTCGTCGACCGCGCCGAGGCCCTGGCCGCGACCCTGCCGCC
Source organism: uncultured Rhodospirillaceae bacterium (assembly GCA_964630265.1). GTDB lineage: Bacteria > Pseudomonadota > Alphaproteobacteria > Rhodospirillales > Defluviicoccaceae > CAZBWP01. The sequence continues at coordinate 8,249 of CAZVRW010000040.1, read as the reverse complement.
GTTGCTGGTCGCCGCCGACCGGGTGGCGGCGACCGTCGCGCAGGGCGTGCACGGCCGCCGCCGCGTCGGTCCCGGCGAGTCGTTCTGGCAGTTTCGCCGCTACCAGCCGGGCGATCCGACGCTGCGCATCGATTGGCGAAAGTCGGCGCGCTCCCAGCGGGTCTTCATCAAGCAGACCGAGTGGGACGCGGCGCAGAGCGTCTGGCTGTGGCGCGATGGCTCGCCCTCCATGGACTGGCGGTCCACCGACCGCTGGACGACCAAGCAGGAGCGCGCCGAGCTACTGTTGTTGGCGCTCGCCTCGCTGCTCACCCGCGGCGGCGAGCATTTGGCGTTGCTCGGCACCGGGCGGCCGCCGGGAGCCGGCCGGGCGGTCCTGCGCCGCATCGCCGAGACCCTCGCCGCCGGCCGCGCGCCGACCGACAGCCTGCCGGGGGTCGACGCCCTGCCCCGCTATGGCCGTCTGGTGCTCTTCGGCGACTTCCTGTCGCCGCTGGAGGACGTCCAGGCGATGATCGCCGGCTATGCCCGGCTCGGCGTGCGCGGCCACATCGTGCAGATCCTGGATCCGGCCGAGGAGACGCTGCCCTACGCCGGGCGGGTCCGCTTCGAGGGGCTGGAGCATGAGGGCGAGGCGCTGATCGGTCGCGTCGAGGCCATCCGGGCGCGCTATCGCGCGGTGCTCGACGGGCACCGCGCCGGCCTTGCCGCTCTCGCCCGCTCCGCCGGCTGGAACTTTACCCTCCATCACCTGGACCAGCCGCCGCAGCCGACGCTGCTCGCCCTGTTCGTCGTCCTGTCGGAGGGCGGCTGAGGCGATGCTCGCGTCGCTCGGTCCCTTGAGCTTTGCGACCCCGGCGGCGCTGCTGGCGCTGCTGCTGCTGCCGGCGCTCTGGTGGCTGCTGAGGGTGATCCCGCCGACACCGCGCCGCGTCCGCTTTCCGCCGCTGCGACTGATCGCCGGCCTCACCGCGACGGAGACCAGTGTCGAGCGGACGCCACCGTGGCTCTTGTTGCTGCGGCTGCTGCTAGCGGTCGCGCTGATCCTGGCGGCCGCCGGTCCGCTGTTGAACGCCGCGCCGCCGTTGCCCGGCACCGGGCCGGTGATCGTGCTGCTCGACGACGGCTGGGCGGCGGCGCATGGCTGGGTCGAGCGACGGCAGGCCGTGGACGAGGTGCTGGCCCGCGCCGAGCGCCAGGATCGCCGGGTGATCCTGGCGACGACGGCACCGACCGCCGCGACAGACGCACCGCCATCGCCAATGCCGTCGACGGCGGTGGACGCGCGCCAACGGCTGCAGGCGCTGACGCCGCGGCCATGGCCGACCGCGCGCGCCGCCGCCGTCCGGCAGATCGCCGACCTGCCGGATCTGCAGGGCTCGCCGCCCGGTGTCGTCTTCTGGTTCGCCGATGGTCTCGACGAGCCGGCCGGCGGTCCCGGATTTGGCGAGCTCGCGCGGGCGCTGCGCCCGTTCGGCGGGGTCGTCATCGTCGCGCCGGAGCCGTCCGCCACGGCGCTGTTGCTGCGCGAACCGCGGTTCGACGGCGGCGACCTGCAGGTGCCGCTGGCCCTGGCGGCGCCCGCGGCCGCCGACGTCGACCTCTGGCTGCGCGGCCGCGGCGAGGACGGCGCCGTGCTGCTGCGCGAACCGGTCCGCATTGCCGCCGAGGACCGCACGCCGACCGCGACGTTGTCGGCCCCCATGGAACTGATCAACCGTCTCGCCCGTCTGGACGTGGAGAGCCAGGCCACGGCCGGCGCCGTGGTGTTGGTGGACGAGCGCTGGCGGCGCCGTCCGGTCGGCTTGATCGCCAGCGAGGCGGGAGACCTGCCTTTGCTCAGCGACGCCTTCTACCTGGAGCGCGCGCTGGAGCCGTTCGCCGAGGTGCGCCGCGGCGACCTGACCGCGCTGCTCGGCCGCGACGTGGCGGTGCTGATCCTGCCCGACGGCGGCGTTCCCGCGGGCCCGCCGCGGGATCGCCTTGCGGCCTGGATCGACGGCGGCGGCGTGCTGGTGCGGTTCGCCGGCCCGCGACTGGCGGCCGGTACCGATCCGGACGATCCGCTGCTGCCTGTTCGCCTCAGGACGGGCGAGCGGACCATGGGCGGCGCCCTGGCGTGGCGGGAACCGGCGCGGCTCGCGCCGTTCGATCCGGCGGGCCCCTTCGCCGGCCTGGCCGTGCCGGAGGACGTGGAGGTGCTGCGCCAGGTGTTGGCCGAACCGTCGTTGGAGCTGGAGGCGCGCACCTGGGCGAAGCTGGATGACGGCACCCCACTGGTCACCGCGGCGGCGCGGGGCGACGGCCGCGTGATCCTGTTCCACACGACGCCAAATCCGGAGTGGTCGAGCCTCGCCCTGTCCGGGCTGTACGTCGAGATGCTGGAACGCATCGTCCGCTCCAGCCGCGGCATCGCCACCGCCACCGGCCAAGGACCGCTGCTGCCGGTGGCGACCCTCGACGGCTTCGGCGGGCTCGGGCCGCCACCGCCGGAGGCCCAGGCGATCGGCGCGGACGCGATCGACTCCGTGATCGTCGGCCCCCAGCATCCCCCTGGGATCTACGGGCGCAGCGGCGGCGCGGTGGCGGTCAACCTGGGCACCGCTCCGCAAGACCCGCGGGCGCTCGGGCCGCTGCCGTCCGGGGTTGACCGGCAGTCGGCGGCAGCGACGCGCGAGACCGATCTGCTGCCCTGGCTGCTGACTGCGGCGCTCGTCCTCGCCCTCGCCGATCTCGCCGTCAGCTTGGTGCTGCGCGGTCTGGTGCCATGGCCGCGGCGGCGGGCGGCAGCCGCCGGCGCCGCCGCGGTCCTTGGCGTGCTGGCGACGGCGCCCGCCGGTGCACAGGAGGTCATCGCCGACGGCACGGCGCCGCCGGCGACGCTGGAGACCCGCCTCGCCTACGTCGTCTCCGGCGACGCGGCGGTGGACGAACTCAGCTTCCTCGGTCTGCGCGGACTCTCCCTGATCATCGGCCGCCGCACGTCGGTCGAACTGGCCGATCCGGTGGCGGTGGACCCGGCGCGCGACCCGCTCGATTTCTACCCGCTGCTCTACTGGCCCGTGGTGGCGGATGCGCCGCCGCCGTCACCGGCCGCCGTCGTCAACGTGCGGCGGTTCATGGCCAACGGCGGCACCATTCTGTTCGACACCCGCGACGCGGGCCGCTCGGGCCAGTCGGCGGCCGTCCAGCGGCTGGCCCAGGCGCTGGAGATCCCGCCGCTGATCGCGGTGCCGGCCGACCACGTGCTGGCCCGCGCGTACTATCTCCTGGACAGCTTTCCCGGCCGCTTCGCCGGCGGCGCCGTGTGGGTGGAGCGGACCGGCGACCGTTATCTGGACGGTGTGTCGCCGGTGATCGCGGGCAGCCACGACTGGGCCGCCGCCTGGGCGGTGGACGAGGTCGGTCGCCCCCTCCTTCCCGTCGTGCCGGGCGGCGAGGGCCAGCGGGAGATGGCCTTCCGCTTCGGCGTCAACCTGGTGATGTACGTGCTGGCCGGCAGCTACAAGACCGACCAGGTGCATCTGCCGGCGATCCTGGAGCGCTTGGGACAGTGAGCGCCTCGCTGGTCGTCGCCCCGCTGATCCCGTGGCCGGCGATCGCCGCACTGGCACTCGTCGGCGCGCTGCTCGTCGGCATTGCCGCGCTTCGGCGTGGCCGTGCCTGGCCGTTGCGCGCGGCAGTGCTGCTGGTGCTCGTCGCCGCCCTCTTCAATCCCAGCATCTTCGCCGAGCAGCGGGAGCCCCGTCCCGACGTGGCGCTGATCATGGTCGACGAGTCGCCGAGCCAGCGGGTGGGCGACCGCACCCGCCGGACCGAGGCGGCGCTGGCACGGCTGCCAACCGCCCTCGCCGCCGGCGATCCGACGGCGTTGCGCGTCGTCCGCTTCGGCGGCGAGACCGGCGACCAGGGCACCCGCCTCGCCGCGCCGCTGCAGCGGGCGATCGCCGACATCCCCGTCGACCGCCGCGCCGGTGTCGTCATCCTCTCCGACGGCCAGATCCACGACCTCGGCGAGGACACGCCACCGCCGGAGATCGGCGCGCCGGTGCACGTGCTGCTCACCGGGGATGCGAGCGAGCGCGACCGCCGCCTCGTCGTCGAGCAGGCGCCGGCGTTCGGGCTGGTCGGTCAGGACGTGACGCTCGGCTATCACGTCGACGACCTGCACATGGACGACCGAGACGATGACGGTGGCAGCGCGGCGGCAGAGCGCGCCGGCGCGGTCGCGGTGCGCATCCGCATCGATGGCCGCGACGCCGGCACCGAGTACGTCCAACCGGGCGAGGTGGCCAGCCGCCGCATCACCCTGGAGCACGCCGGCGCGACGGTCATCGAGCTCGCGGCCGAGGCGGTGCCGGGCGAGCTCTCGACCGTGAACAACCGCGCCGTGGTCAGCGTCGGCGGCGTGCGCGAGCGGCTGCGCGTCCTCCTGATCTCCGGCCAGCCGCACCCGGGCGAGCGGGTCTGGCGCAACCTGCTGAAAGCCGACCCGGCCGTCGACCTGGTGCACTTCACCATCCTGCGCCCCCCCGACAAGGGCGACAGCGCGGCCATCAACGAGCTGTCGCTGATCGCCTTCCCGGTGGACGAACTGTTCGAGGAGAAGCTCTACGACTTCGACCTGATCCTCTTCGACCGGTACACCGTGCGCGGCATCCTGCCCTGGCGCTACCTGGGACGGGTCGCCGACTACGTCGCCGCCGGCGGCGCGCTGCTTTTGTCCGTCGGGCCGGAGTTCACCGACTTCGCCAGCCTCTACCGCACCCCCATCGGCCCGGTGCTGCCCGGCGCGCCGACCGGGCGGATCTTCGAGCAAGCGTTCCGGCCGACCATCACCCAGCTCGGCCGCCGCCATCCGGTGACCACGGCGCTGCCCGGCCAGGGTGCCGGCGGCGACGGCGAAGCGGGGTCGGGCGGGCCGGGCGCCGAGCCCGATGCGCCGCCGGATTGGGGTCGCTGGTTCCGCCTGGTCGAGGTGGAGGCGCGCGCCGGCAGCACGCTGATGACCGGGCCGAACGGCCTGCCGCTGCTGCTGGTCGACCGCGTCGCCGACGGCCGCGTCGCGCTACTCACCAGCGACCACCTGTGGCTGTGGGCGCGCGGCCATGACGGCGGCGGGCCGCACGCCGAACTGCTGCGCCGCCTGGTCCACTGGCTGATGCAGGAGCCGGAGCTGGAGGAGGAGCGGCTGACCGCGCGCATCGACGACGGCCGCCTCGCAGTGCAGCGGCGAAGCCTCGCCACCGACCCGGTCACCGTCACCGTCACCGGCCCCGACGACACTGCCCGGACGCTGACGCTCAGCCCCGGCGCCGACGGCGTCGCCCGCGGCACGCTCGCGGCCGACACGCCCGGCCTCTGGCGGGTGGACGACGGCCGGGCCACGGCTCTGGCCGCCAGCGGTCCGCTCAACCCCCTGGAATACCGGGATTTGCGCGCGACGGACGAACACTTGGCGCCGCTCGCCCAGGCGACCGGGGGGAGCGTCCGCCGCCTCGTCGACGGCATGCCCCAGGTGCGCCGGGTGCGCCCCGGCGGCACCGCCCATGGCAGCGACTGGATCGGCCTGGTGCGCAACGATGCCAGCGCCGTCACCGGCATCACCCGCGTGCCGCTGCTCCCCGGCCTCGTCGTCCTCGCCCTCGCCCTGGCGGGCCTCGCCACCGCCTGGTGGCGCGAGGGCCGCTGAGCGGAGGACAGGTGGATGCGTGGGGCTTGTGCGCGGGTGACGATGGGTGCGGTGCGGTGGCGGCGCGATGTCGGGCGGAAAATTGCGGGTGTAAACGCGCTTTTTGCGGATTCTGGGTTTGTTTTCAAGGATTTGGGCTTTTCGCAGCGTGCAGATGTCGGATTTTGTCGGAAAAAGTAGGATTATGTAGGATTTTCGCCCACCCCGATGGTCGGCGCGACGGCCGCCGCCCCGGGCCCCGTTGGGGCCCGTTCCGGCCCCGCTCCGGCCCCGCGCCCCGTACGACGCCGACGGGACAGTGTGGCCAGATAGCGCGACCCGGTCGGCGATCAAGCCCCGGACGCCAACTGCCGCCAGTCTCCAACTCGGCCAAGTTCGACGCGATCGGCGCAAGCGGAACCGGTTGCCGCCGCGTCTATCTGGAAATCGTTGCCGGAATGCCCACGTCCTCGAGGGTGTCGTGCTGGTGGACCGCCGGGTTCGTGTCCACCCGGCGATGAGGGGGGATGATGGGCTCGACCTCCGAACCGAACACCCCGGACCGCGTCGTCGCGGTGCTGCTGGAACGCCACGGCCGGCTCTTCTCCGAGGCCCTCGGCCTCGACCTGCGGCCGGGCGACCCGTCGGTCCTGTTCCAGTGGTTGTGCGCCGCCTATCTCCTCGGCGGCCGGATCCGCGCCGAGAGCGCGGAGCAGGCGGCGGCGGCCCTGCTCGCCGAGGGATCGACCACGCCGGAAAAATTGGCGGCGACGACATGGGAGGAGCGGACCCGCCTGCTCAACCGATCGGGCTATGCGCGCTATGACGAAAGCACGTCGCGGCGCCTCGGCGGGATGGCGGCGCTGCTGCTCGATCGTTACGCCGGCGATCTGCGCAATCTCCGCGCCGCCGCACACCGCGATCCCGCGGCGGAGCGCCGACTGCTGAAGCAGATCAAGGGCATCGGCGACGTGCGCGCCGATATCTTCCTGCGCGAGGTCCAGGTGACCTGGAACGAGGTTTATCCGTTCGCCGATCGCCGGGCCCTGCATGCCGCGGCGGCGCTCGGCCTCGGCGACGACGCCCACGCCCTTGCCCGGCGCGTGGCTCCCGCCGACTTCGCCAAGCTGGTCGCGGCCCTGGTGCGCACCGATCTCGGCAAGAGCGCCAAGGAGATCCGGGCGGCGGCTGAACACCCTTGAGGCGGCACGCCAGCCGGCCGACGGCCGGCCGGTGCCGCGGGCCAACGGCCTGGAAGATCGCGGGCGGCTGCCGCGTCAGCGGGTGCCCGAGCCATGCTGCTCGTTCAGACCCGGGAGACGAACCAGACGTTCATCGGGTCATGTGGCAAAACGTGTCGTTCAACCGTCGTAAACCCGGCCTCCCGCAGCATGCGTTCGGCGGTTTCCCACCCCCACATGGTGCCGAGTCCGGCGCCGCCCTGGCCGATCGAGACCGGCGTGCAATGGGCACACGAGATGGCATAGAGCAGCGCCGCCATCGGAAACTCCGCATTGTTCTCAAGGTCCGCGGAGCCGCCGATGTCCTGCATCAGATAGACGCCCCCCGGCTTGAGCGAGGCGCAGAGGCCGGCGATGAGCCCTGCCGGATCCTTCTGGTCGTGCACCGCATCGAAGCTCGTGATGAAGTCCCAGGCGCCGGGCTCAGCATAACCGGTCAGATCGCGGGCCTCGAAGCGGAGGTTGCTCAACGCGGCCCTGCGCGCCCTCTCCGAAGCGAAGTCGATCGCGTCGCGGCAAAGGTCATAGCCGACGAAGCGGCTGGCCGGGAAGCGCTCGGCCATGGCGATGAGCGCCCCACCCCGGCCACACCCGGCATCGAGCACGTCAATGCCCTCATCGAGGCGCGATTCGATGCCGTCGACCAGCGGCAGGATGCTGTCGAACAGACCCGCCTCCACGGTCCCGCCGCTGTCTTCCGCCATGATCTGATGGAAGCACGGGTAGTCGCCATAGGCGAGGCCATCGCCGGTCTCGAAGCAGCGGATCGTCTGGTCCTCGATCTTGCCGAGGAGCGAGACATGCTGGGCATAGATCGCGAGATTGCCGAGCGGCGCGTCGCGGGTCAGACACGCCGCGTGTTCGGCGGGGAGCCGGTAGCGGCGCGTGCGCGGATCATAGTCGACGATCCGCGAGACCACCATGACGGCAAGCCATTCGCGCACATAGCGCTCGGCCAGACCCGAGGTCGCCGCGATCTCCGTGCTCGTCGCCGGCGGCAGGTCGCCCAGAACATCGAAGAGCCCGAGCCGGTGGCCGACCGCCGTCATCACCGCGGTGGCGCCGGCGTCGAGCATGTCGCCGACACGGCCGGCAAACGCGTCTGCTGCGGCTGGGTCGTAGCCCGGTTCAACCATCGTCATCGTTGTCATCGTCGTCATTGTCGCCTCCGGCTGACTGTTCCTGCGATGGGCACGACCATATCCATCTCCGTACATGCGCCGCGAGAGCGAGACTCGACAAAAAGAGGGCATTTCTGCGATCCTCGTGCGGATGATGAAGGACGCCGATCCGGTCTTCTTCCGGCGATTGTTCAAGCGCCTCGTTGGCGTGACTCC
>CAZVRW010000039.1:0-29949 GCA_964630265.1 uncultured Rhodospirillaceae bacterium | reverse complement strand
TCAGTCGATTTCTCGGGGCGTGTAGTGTTTCGCTGGACATGCGTCTGCCTCGAACAGTGCGGAAAATGTGGGCACAAGGTGGCGTATAAAAAAACGCACGGAACCTTGCGGGCAATATTGGTCAGCTGGATTGGTCAGCTGGAGCGGAACGTCTTCTCGATTTTCTCCTCTGTCTCCCGCAACACGGCCTTGACCGTTTCGGCGGCCGTTTCGGTGGCTTGCTCCATCGGCCCGGGCGCGCGCAGTGCGGCGCCACAGTTGCTGCACCGCAAATCCGTGAACTTCAGCCCTTCTTTTGGTACGATGGCGACCACGCTGTCGCATCGCGGGCAGATGACCTTGTGTCGCTCGGCCATGGCATCCTCCTCTCGGTTGCCCCCTCTCGGGCGGCCTCCTCTCGGTTCGCCGGGGCGGCTGTCCGGCGCGGCCGGTGCCGCTGGGCGGCTCACCCCTGGTGGATCGATTCACCTGTCGGATGGGGCGCATCCGTCAGCATCGAACCGCGATCCACATCGCCACGCGCGTGTCGCCGCGATCAATCGTCCTCGTTGGACCGTCTCCGCAACATCGACAGAGACGCCGCATCTGGCGGACGGACCGATCTGTCACTCTCTTTGACTGCGCCGCGCTCCACATAGCGCTTCGACTGATAGACGGATGCCAAGCCGCCAACATTAAACTCGGTTAAGCGGGGGCGACGTTCCTCGCTGTCGCGGCCGGCCGATAGGGCCGGGCCCGGTCCGCGCTACTGGTCTGATCCGGTTTCCTGCCAAGCCGTCTCGAACGCGCTCCAGGCTCGCTCGAAGCCGGCTTGCGCCTCCTGCCACGCGTCATCGGTCGCGTCCGTCACGTCCTCCCAGTTTTTCTCGACATCAGACCATCCCTGTTCGAGAGCCCGCGCCGCTTCAGTCGCCGCCTGCTCGCCGTCCTGTTTCAGTTCGGAGATGCGGGCTTGGACCTGGCCCTGCCATTCATCCATCGTTCGGCGGCTCTCGCGGAGAAACCGGTTCACATCTTCGGGCGGTACCGCTGTCTCTCCGGAAGTCCCATCCCCCTCGCGTGCAAGGATCGCGAGCAACTGATCGTCATCGGGGTATGTGACCGGCGCTTGGCTGTCGACCTGCGCCGCAGAACCCAAAAGCAGGATCTCATGATCGGGGGCGAACGTCAGCCTGTCGTAAGGCACCACCACACGCTTGGCGCCAATACCGAGCACGCCGCCCACGGCGACGACAACCTGATGGGCACGCCCGTCGGCGCCGAAGACGATGTCGTGAATCGTACCCAGGTCGGCGCCCTGGTGATCGCGGATGGGGGCGCCAATGGCGCGCATCGCGCTGTATCCGACGACGCGATGTGTCTCCATCCCGGCCGTTGCCTCACCGGAGCCGACCGGCTCGGCGACTCCGATGGCGGCCGGAACCGTGAGGTTTCCTGCCAGGACCGTTATTATCGCAGCGCGAGACGTCCGGTGCATGGCAAGTTTCCTTTCCTTATGCGGCGGCGCAGACCAAAGGCCAGCATCAGAAAGCCCGGTTCCCAAAATGCCTGTTTTCATGACGGTCGATGTCGCGCAGGCTAGTGGATCGGATCTGACGCTTGATGCCCAAGCGTCAGATGGGTCGATCCACTAAGCTATTGATCTGGTGGTTCGATTCAGCTGACGGATGGGACTCATCCGTCAGCATCGAACCACCAGATGGGGCGACGACCGCGGTCATTAACCTGCGCAAAGGGACTCCGCATCTCCAGGCGGTAGCCTGATCACCGTCAGCGGTACCGTCAGCGGTACCGTCTGCGGTTCCGCCTGCTGCGCCCTCCGTCAGGGACGGACAAACGATGATCGCGAGCACCATGCGGACGCTGCGGCGCTGGGCGCAGTCGCGCGAAGGCGCGAGGGGGCTGTTCGCGGCGTCCTTTCTGGAGGCAACGGTTGTTCCGATCCCGCTCGAGACGATCCTCGTGCCGATGTTGCTGGTCAACCGATCGCGCGCACTTTGGGTCGCGACGATCGCGCTTCTCGGCGCCATCCTGGGCGGCATCGCCGGCTATGCGGCCGGGTTCTTCGCTTACGAGACCGCCGGTCGACTCATTTTGAACGCCCTCGATATGACCGAGCAGTTCAGGCTATTCCAACGGGATCTTCAGGACCTCGGCTTCTGGCTGATCGTCACCGTCGGTATCTCGCCGGTGCCCTTTCAGGTCGTCACCGTTGGCAGTGGCGTCGCCGCTTATCCATTTGTCTGGTTCGTCGTCGCCGTATCATTTGGTCGCGCCGTGCGGTACTATGGCTTGGCTTTGTTGGTCGCGCTGTTTGGCGAAACTGTTCAGGACGTCATCGCCAGGCATTCGGCTGCCGCGCGAATCACGGCTCTCGGCCTTATCGCGGCCGGCGGCGCGTATGCGCTGTCGCGATACCTCGGATAAATGGACGTGGGAGACCTCATTCGCTGGTCGGCGGCGGCAAGCGGCATCGTCGCGGCCATCATCGTCGCCCTCAATCTCGGCCGGCGGATCACGGGAGCCGGGTTCGTGGTGTTCACGTGGTCGTCGATCTCGTGGATCGTCGCAGCCTACCTGGAAAACCTGCCAAGCCTCATGACCCTGAATGTGGCGCTGACCATCATCAACCTGCTCGGCGTGTATCGCTGGTTGATATACAAGGGGAAGCACTGATCGTCAGACGTGCAGTGCTCCTTCCCCTCGATCAACCGAGTGGCTCTGCGTTCCGGTCTTTTCGGGTCTGAAGACGCAGTTCGGCGTTGCCGCGCCGGACCGCGGGCCACCATGGCCGACCGGATGAACGTGGGACGCCGTGAGCCTACGCGCGACGCAGCAGGTGAACGCGCATCGGCTGGTCGAACGCCCAGCCGTCGTCCACCGGCCGACCCAGGCGCTCGAAGTCGTCGCGGATCTTCGCCTCGTGTTCGTTGAACCGCTCCCGGGTTGCCGGGTTGATCTGGGTGATGCGGTCGTGGAACGCCTCGAAGTCACGCATGACCACGGTATCGACGTGGGTCAGGACCGTTTCGAGCAGGAGACCGACCTCCGGCGCATGACTCAGCACCGCCTGCGCGCGGCGCCGCACTTCGGTCTCATCGTGCGCCGGCTTCATCAGCTCGAAGTAGGCGCCTTCGGCGAGCGGTTCGGACACGTAGAGGATGCCGCCGGGCTTCAGCACCCGCGCCGCCTCGCGCAGCGCTTTGAACAGACCCGGTTCATCCACGTGATGCAGACTGTTGAAGAACACCACGATGTCGGCGGAGCGGTTCTTCAGCGGCAGGTCTTCGGCGATTCCCTGCATGTAGCGCTCGTCGCCAACGGAGTTGGCGGCCCGCGCCTTCGCCAATTGCCGAGGGCTGACCTCGATCCCTGTCACGTGGGCGCCGCGGCGTGTCATCATCCGTGCCAGCGCACCATCGCCGCAGCCGACGTCGACGACGACGGCGTTTTCCAGGGGCAGAAGGTCCAGGATCACCTCCTTGCTCGTCCGCTTTTCCATCTTCGCCCTTCTGTCATCCGACTGGTTTGGAACCGGTGGTTCGGCTAGAACCGATAAGCGTGTTGTAGCGGATTCGCCGGATGACGGAAACCTTTGCGGAGATCAGGCGGTCGGTGCGGGCGTTGTGCGCGGGCTTTCCGGGGGCCTACTGGCGGGAGCTTGATCGCGAACGACGCTACCCGGAAGCCTTCGTGCGGGCGCTGACCGACGCTGGCTTCCTCGCCGCCCTGATCCCCGCCGACTACGGCGGCAGTGGACTCGGCATCGGCGCGGCGGCGGCGATCCTCGAGGAGATTCAGAAGAGCGGCGGCAACGGTGCCGCCTGCCACGCCCAGATGTACACGATGGGCACGCTGCTGCGCCACGGCTCCACCGCCCAGAAGGAAACCTACCTGCCGCAGATCGCCGCCGGGACCTTGCGCCTGCAGGCGTTCGGCGTCACCGAGCCGACCAGCGGCACGGATACCAGCCGCATCCGCACCACGGCGACGCGCGACGGCGATCACTACGTGGTCGACGGCCAGAAGGTGTGGACGTCGCGGGCCGAGCATTCGGACCTGATGTTGCTGCTGGCGCGGACGACACCGCGCGAGGCGGCAGCGAAGCCCCATGACGGCCTGTCGGTGTTCCTCATCGACATGCGGACGGCCATCGGCAACGGGCTCTCCATCCGGCCGATCCGCGCCATGCTTAACCACGCCTCGTGTGAGGTGTTTTTCGACCATCTGCGCATCCCGGCCGACAGCCTGATCGGCGAGGAGGGCAGGGGATTTCGCTACATCCTCGATGGCATGAACGCCGAACGGATCTTGATCGCCGCGGAATGCATCGGCGATGCCCGCTGGTTCATCGAGACGGCGGCGGCGTATGCGCGCGAGCGCGTCGTCTTCGGCCGGCCGATCGGGCAGAACCAGGGCATCCAGTTTCCCATCGCCCGGGCCTATGCGGCGAGCGAGGCGGCGAGCCTGATGGTCGACAAGGCGGCGGCCCTGTTCGACGCCGGAGCGCCGTGCGGCCCGGAAGCCAACATGGCGAAGCTGCTCGCCGCCGACGCCTCGTGGCAGGCCGCCGACATGTGCCTGCAGACGCACGGCGGCTTCGGCTTCGCCGAGGAGTACGACGTGGAGCGCAAGTTCCGGGAGACGCGCCTCTACCAGGTGGCGCCGATCTCGACCAATCTGATCCTGTCGTACCTGGGCGAGCACGTGCTCGGCCTGCCGCGGTCCTACGGATGAGCGGGCCCGTGCGCGAACACGCCGACCCGGAACTCCCCTCGGCCGATGCCATCGTCGTGCTCGGCGCGGCGCTCCGTCCCTCGGGTGAACCGGGCTTCGCCCTGTTGCGTCGCCTGGAGCACGGCGTGGCGATCTGGAAGCGGGGCCGGGCGCCGTGGCTGGTGCTGTCGGGCGGTGTCGTCGGCGCACCGCCCGCCGAGGCGTGGGTGATGGCGGACCTGGCCCGCGACCGCGGTGTCGACGACGAGCGGATGGTGCTCGAGGATCGCTCGCGCAACACTTTTGAGAATGCGCTCTACACCGGCCGGATCATGCGCGCGCGCGACTGGCGCCATGTCGTCCTGGTGACCGATGCGTTTCACATGCCGCGCGCCCTCTATGTCTTCCGTCGGCTCGGCCTCGACGTCGAGGGCGAGGCGGTGCGGGACCGTGGCGGGGAGAGCCGGCTCGGCTGGTATGGCGGCTGGCTGCGCGAGCCGGCGGCGTTCGCCAAGAGTGCCTGGCTGTTCTGCATCGGCCGCCACAAGCCGCGCGTCGCCGCGGTGTGGGGAATTTGAGCCGTGATCGCCGCCGAGACGCCGCTGCCGCTGGCCGGTGTCCGCGTGCTGGACGTGGCGACGTTCATCGCCGCCCCCTACTGCGCGACGATTCTCGGCGAGTTCGGCGCCGAGGTGATCAAGATCGAGCATCCCAAGGGCGGCGATCCGTTCCGCCGCTTCGGCACGCCGAGTGAACGGCCGGACTCGACGCTGGCGTGGCTGAGCGAGGCGCGCAACAAGAAGTCGATCACCCTGAACCTCGGCGCTCCGGAGGGCGCGGCGCTCTTCAAGCGCCTGGCGACCAAGGCCGATATCGTCTGCGAGAACTTCCGACCGGGAACCCTCGAGCGCTGGGGGCTCGGCTGGCCGGTGCTGAGCCATGTCAACCCCGCGCTGGTGCTGGTGCGCGTCTCCGGCTACGGCCAAACCGGGCCCTATCGCGAGCGACCCGGCTTCGCCCGCATCGCCCATGCGGTGGGCGGCCTCGCGCATCTCGCGGGGATGCCCGACGGGCCACCGGTGACGCCGGGATCGACGTCTCTCGGCGACTATCTCGCTGGACTTTACTGCGCCGTCGGCGCCCTGGTGGCCGTGTTGCACGTGCGCGCCGGCGGACCGGGTCAGGAAATCGACATCGGTCTCTACGAGGCGGTGTTCCGGGTGCTGGACGAGGTGGCTCCCGCCTATCAGCGTGCCGGCATCGTCCGCGGCCGGGAGGGGGCCGGCACCCGCAATGCGGTGCCGCACGGCCACTTCCCGACCCGCGACGACGAGTGGGTGGCGATCGCCTGCACCACCGACAAGATGTTTGCCCGCCTCGCTGGAGCGATGGCACGGCCGGAACTGGCAGCGGACGACCTGTTCGGGCCCCAGGCCGTCCGTCTCGCCGCCCGGGACGAGGTGATCGCGCTGGTCGGCGCCTGGACCGGATCGCTGGATCGGGCCGAGGTGATGGCGCGTTGCCTGGCGGCCGAGGTGCCGATCGGACCGATCAACAGCATCGCCGACATTTTTGCCGATCCGCATTTTCGCGCGCGGGGCAACTTGGTCTCCATCGAGGTGCCGGGCGTGGGACCGGTGGTCGTGCCCTGCGTCCTGCCGCGGCTGTCCGCAACACCCGGACGGATCGCGTCGCTCGGACCGGCACTGGGGGCCGACAACGACGCCATCTACGGCGGCCTGCTCGGCCTTGACGGCGCCGAACGCCAGCGGCTCCATGTCGCCGGCGTCATCTGATTTCCGGGCCCGGCGGCAGCAATCGCGTCAGGCACTTTAGCGAGCATTTGTTGCGCTGCATTGAACAGTTTTGCGTGTGAAATCCGCGTTCCCGAACGGCGGCGATTTCTGGCGCCCGGCCTGCGATGGACTCGATCAGAGAGCGTGACATTTTTATCATATATATATCAGCATGTTATGAGGTGGCGAGCGGGCGACAGCCGATCGGAGGCGCAGCGTGGCCGGGAATCGCGACTTTTAATTTGCACTCGCACCTCACGACTATTATCTTCCCTGGTGTGCAGTGCAGCACGCGGCGCCCGTCGTGGGCTGACTGTGCATCTTGGACGTTTCCTCCCAAAACTAGGGCCGTGCTCGCACGGCCCCTTTTTTTTGCCCGGTCTTTGCCTCGTCGGGGCAACGCCGTGCCGGTCGGCGGCGGCCGTCGCCATCGGATCGACGGTTGCCGGAACGCCGACGCAGGCTGGGAAGCAACTTGATTCGCGTAGAACATTCAGCCTAGAAAGAAACGCGGAGCGCGAGTGGCGAGCCCCGAAGGTGGCATCGTGAAGGTCTGATCTGGCCCCGCCGGCCGATTGAACAGTCGTGTCATGTCAAGCGAGTGACAGCCCGCGTGCTCCGCTGTTGGCAGACTGGCCGGACCAATAACCTCGTAGGGAGAGGCACCATGACGATCACGCGGGATGCTGCCGGGATCGGTCCAGCCACAGCTTTTCTTGTTATCAACGCCTTGCTGATCGGAGCGGCAGAAGCGGGTCCGATCACCGACGTGCCTGCGAATTTCGCGGCCGTGGACGTGCGGCCGATCGACGGCAGCTACGCCGACGCCGGCTCGCCCACCTGGAACACGGTGGGCGTGCAGCTTCGCCGGGTGGCGCCGGCGGACTACGCCGACGGTGTGTCCGCGCTCGCCGGGGCGGGGCGACCGTCGCCGCGCCTGCTCAGCAACCGGATCCTGGCGCAGCCGAACCCGATGCCCAGCAGCTTCGGTGCCACCGATCTCAACTGGGCATTCGGCCAACTCCTCGCCCACGACACAGACCTGACGCCGACCGATCCGGCACCGGGGCAGGCGGCGCCGATACCGGTTGCCGCCGACGATCCGTTCGGCGTTGGCCAGAACGCGCAAATCCCGTTCCAACGGTCGATCTTCGATGCATCCACCGGGATGTCGACGCTGCGCCAGCAAACCAACCAGATCACCGGTTGGATCGACGCATCCTTCGTTTATGGCTCCGACGATGCCACGGCGGCTGGACTGCGGGCCAATGATGGCAGCGGCAAGCTTCGCAGCGGCCCGGGAAATTTCCTGCCCATGGAGAACGGCTTGTTCGTCGCCGGCGATCCGCGTGCCAACGAACACGCCGCGCTGAGCGGACTGCACACGCTTTTCTTACGCGAACACAACCGTCTCGCCGACCAGATCGGTGATGCGTTCCAAACCCAGGGCGTGGTCGCGTCCGATGAGCAGATCTTTAATGCCGCGCGCGAACTGCTGATCGGCGAAGTGCAGGCCATCACCTACAACGAGTATCTGCCGGCTCTCCTCGGCGCCGGCGCGCTCGCACCGTACGACCCCGCGACGAGTTTTCGCACCGATGTCGATCCCGGCGTCTCCTCGGTCTTCTCGACCGCGGCGTTCCGGGTCGGTCACACCCAGTTGTCCGACGCGTTCACGTTTGTTGGCGCCGATGGGTCGCGCAGCACGGTGCCGCTGCAAGACTGTTTCTTCAACCCGGCATGTCTGCAGACGCGTGGGCTCGAAGAGCTTCTCCGCGGCCTCGCAAGCACGCCGGCGCAGCAGATCGACGCCAAGCTTACGGATGCGGTGCGCAACTTCCTGATCGGCGGTCCCGGCAGTTCGACCCTCCTGGATCTCGGTGCCGCCAACATCAACCGCGGCCGGGACCACGGGCTGCCCTCCTATGAAGCCCTGCGGGCCGCGTTCGGGTTGGCGGAGACGCCGTTGGATCTCCTGCTTCCGGCCACGGTGCTCGATGCCTACCGGAACGCCGACGGCGAGATTCCGGATGGCATCGACGCGTGGATCGGCATGATCAGCGAGACGCCGTTCGGGATCGGAATGGTGGGAGAGTTGATCCACGCGGTGCTGGTCGAGCAGTTCACGCTGCTGCGCGATGCCGACCCCTATTTCTACGAGCGGGCGGGGCGCTTCGACGCGGCGACGGTGGCCTGGCTCAACGACATCCGCCTCGCCGACCTGATCCTCTGGAACACCGATATCACCGACATCCAGCGGAACGTCTTCTTTCTGCCGGGCGAGGTGATCGCCGCGGTGCCCGCGCCCGCGACGCCCGCCGTGCTGGGTGCCTTGGCGCTACTGATCGTGGGCGGACGCATCGGCGGTTGGCGAAACCGGCGCTGAGCGGCTCCGGCGGAACGACCACAGGCACGGCAAGCGGGGCGCGGTTGCCCCCCGTTTGCCGTGCACCTGCGAACAGCGGGTTGCCAAGATCGGCGTGCGGGCGGTATAAGCCCGGCTGCGAACATTGGGGGGCGCGGGGCCGCACGCAGCGGCAGAATCCGCTCTGGCGCAGGCGAGCCACCCTCTCATCACAAGAGCAACCGGAGGGATCCGAACATGGCCGTCGAACGGACGCTGTCGATCATCAAGCCAGACGCCACCGCCCGCAATGTCACCGGAAAGATCAATACCCTGTTCGAGGACGGCGGTCTGCGCATCGTCGGGCAGCGGCGCGTCCAGTTGACCAAGGCGCAGGCCCAGGCCTTCTACGAGGTGCACAAGGAGCGGGCATTCTACGACGAACTGTGCGACTACATGATCTCCGGCCCCGTCGTCGTGCAGGTGCTCGAGGGTGACGACGCCGTGCAGCGCCATCGCGCGATCATGGGCGCCACCAATCCGGCCAACGCCGAAGAGGGCACGGTGCGCAAGGCCTTCGGCCTGAACGTCCAGGAGAACTCGGTGCACGGCTCCGACTCGCCGGAAAACGCCGACAAGGAAATCCGCTTCTTCTTCAGCGAGTGCGACATCGTCGGCTGAGGCCGGCGGACGCGCGGCCCGGCGCGGACCGGGCCACATCCGGCCGGGCCACACCGGGCCGGACTTCAGCCTATCGGCGGATCGGTGCGCGTGGCTGCAGCATCGGATTGATCAGCGCGCCGCGCGGGGCGAGGGCGCCGGTGATGGTGACGCGCTCGCCGACGACCCGGACACGGCCTTCGGCGATCAGGCGCACCGCCAGCGGATAGACGATGTGCTCCTCGGCGAGCACGCGCTCGGCGAGCGTCTCCGCCGTGTCGTCCGACAGCACCGGCACCGCCGCCTGCACGATGATCGGCCCGTCATCCATCGCCGGCCGCACGTAATGCACCGAGCAGCCGGAGAAGCGGGTGCCATGCTCCAGCACGCGTTCATGCACGTGCAGGCCGCGGAAGGCCGGCAGCAGCGACGGATGGATGTTGATCAGCCGATCCCACCAGTGGTCGACGAAGCTTTCCGTCAGAATGCGCATGAAGCCGGCGAGGCAGATCAGCTCGACACCGGCCGCGGTCAATGCCGCCGTCATCGCCTCCTCGAACGCTTCGCGGCCGTCGTAGGCGCGGTGGTCGACGGTCACGGCGGGGATGCCAGCGGCGGCGGCGCGAGCCAAGCCGGCGGCGTCCGGCTGGTTGGACACGACGAGCACGACCTCGGCCGGGAAGTCGGGGTCGGCGGCGGCGTCGATGAGGGCTTGCAGATTGGTGCCGCGCCCGGAGATCAGCGCTCCCACCTTCAGCTTCGCCATGCCTGCTCCAGATTTCGGTAGATCACGCCGTCACCGCCGTTACCCCGCGGCTCGAGACGGCCGATCGGCGTCACCCTCTCGCCGGCCGCGGTCAGCACCCGGCTGATCTCGGCGACGGCATCGGCGGCGACGACGGCGACCATGCCGATGCCGCAGTTGAAGGTGCGCACCATCTCTTCCGGGGGCACGTCGCCGGCCGCCGCCAGCCAGCGAAACAGCGGCGGCGGCGGCACGGCGCTGGCATCCAGCGCGGCGGCAAGGTCCGCCGGCAGGACGCGGGGCAGGTTGTCGGTGAGGCCGCCACCGGTGATGTGCGCCAGCGCGCGGACGCCGCCGGCGCGGATGGCCGCGAGACAGGCGGCGACGTAGATACGCGTCGGCTCGAGCAGCGCATCCGCCAGTGAGCGAGCGTTGTCGAACGGCGCCGGTGCGTCCCAGGCGAGTCCCTGCGCCGCGACGATGCGGCGGATCAGCGAAAAGCCGTTGGCGTGGGGCCCGCTCGACGCCAGCGCCAACACGACATCGCCGGCGCGGGCATCGGCGCCGGTGAGCACCCGGTCGCGCGCGACGGCACCGATGGCGAAGCCGGCGAGATCGTAGTCCCCGGCGGCGTAGTGGCCCGGCATTTCCGCCGTCTCACCGCCGATGAGGGCACAGCCGGCCTGCCGGCAGCCGTCGGCGATACCGGCGATGAGGCTTTCGGCGACCGCCGGATCGAGCCGGGGGATCGCCAGATAGTCCAGGAAAAACAGCGGTTCCGCCCCCAGCACCACGAGATCGTTGACGCACATGGCGACCAAGTCGATGCCGACGCCGTGATGCCGGCCGGTCGCCGCGGCGACCTTCAGCTTGGTGCCGACGCCGTCGGTGGTGGCGACGAGCAGCGGGTCGTCGTAACCGGCGGCACGCGGATCGAAGACGGCGCCGAAGCCGCCCAGATCGGTGACCACGCCGGACCGACGCGTCGCCCGCGCCAGCGGCCGAATGGCCGTAACGAGTGCGTTGCCGGCGTCGATGTCGACGCCGGCCGTTCTGTATCGATCGGCGCTAATGCGTTCCGCCCTTCTCGTTCCGTGCTAGAGTGCGGTGGTTGTGTCGCGATCGAGCCCGAGGACCGTATGCCCGAGGACCGTATGCCCGAAGACCGAATGCCTGAAAACCATGTGCCCGAGGATCGTATGCCCGAGGACCGTATGCCATGAGGTGTCCGTCGCGCAAGTTCGCGGTGGCCAAGGGCTGGATGATCGGTCTCGCGCTGGCGCTGCTCGCCTGCGTGCCCTTGGCGGCCGCCGATCCCTTCGAGGTGGCTGGCGTCGCCGTGGACGTGACGGCGGAGTCCGCGGCGCAGGCCCGCGACCAGGCGATCGCCGAGGGTGAACGACGCGCCTTCGAGGCGCTGCTCGATCGTCTCGTCGCCGCCGACGTGCGGGGCTCGGTCCAGACGCCGGACCGTCCGGTGCTGCAGGGGCTGGTCAAGGATTTCTCCATCGCCTCGGAAAAGACCTCGGCCGTTCGTTATATCGCCACCCTGGTGGTCCGCTTCGACGCGGAGGCGGTGCAGGGCTGGCTGATCGAGCAGGGGGTGCCGTTCGCGGCGACGCCGTCGGATCCGGTGGTCGTCGTTCCGGTTTGGGAGGAGGGCGGCAGGGTCACCTTGTGGGACGATCCGAATCCGTGGCGCGACGCCTGGGATGCCGATGCCGGAGCCGCGCCGATGGTGCCGACGCTGCTGCCGGCGGGCGATCTCGCCGACGTGGCGACGCTGACCGCCCGGCAGGCGCTGGACGGTGACGCGGCCGCCCTCGCCGCCCTGGCGGCGCGCTACGAAGCCACCGACAGCCTCGTTGCCTACGCCCGGCTCGTCGCCGACACCCGCTCCGGGACGACCATCGTCGCCGTCACTGCCGGACGCTTCGGTCCGGAAGGGCGCCAGTGGCTCGCCGACGTCAATGTCCGCCCGGAACCGGACGAAGACCGGGATGCAGCGCTGCGGCGTGCCGTCGCCGCCGTGGTGCAGGAGGTCGACCAGCGCTGGAAGCAGGACGCCACCGTCAGCGCCGGCGGCACCGAAGAGCTGGAGGTGGTTGTCCCCATCGCCAGCCTGCGCGACTGGGTGGACGTTCGCCGCCAGCTCGAGGCGATGGTGGTCGTCCGCGATCTCGATGTCGTGATGCTGGCAAGCGACAGGGTGCGGATCAAGCTGGTCTACGTCGGCGACATCGAGCAATTGGCCCGGGCACTGGGCGACTCCGGCCTCGCCTTGATCCAGGATCCGCCCGACTGGGTGCTGGTGCCGCCGGCGCGCGACGGTGCCGGCCGCTGAGCCCATGGCGGTGGCCCGCCCGAAGACGCTGATCGTCCTGGCGTCTTTGGCGGCGACGCTGCTGGCCATCTATTTGCTGCGGGGCGCGCTGTGGCCGTTCCTGGCCGGCATGGTCGTCGCCTATCTGCTCGACCCCATCGCCGATTGGCTGGAACGCCGTGGCCTGCCGCGCGGCCTCGCCGCCTTCGCCATCGTCGCCACCTTTATCACTGCCCTGATCCTGAGCCTTGTCTTGTTGATGCCGGTGCTGGTGGCGCAGGTGGCGACGCTGATCACCCGCTTGCCCGACTACTTCGACGCGTTTCGCGCCTTCGCCAAGCCGTTGATCATCGAGTTGGAGAGCCGGGTCGGCGACGAGTTGACGCAGCGGCTGCGGATGACGTTCGCCGAGGTCTCCGATCAGGCGTTCGCCACCATCGGCGACGTGTTGCGAACCATGGTGGGCGGCGGCCTCGCCCTGGTCAATCTCCTGTCCATCGCGGTGATCATGCCGGTGGTGGCGTTCTACCTGCTGCGCGACTGGGACCGTATCGTCGAGAGCGCCGACAGCCTGCTGCCGCGCACCATCGCGCCGACGGTTCGCCAGCAGATCCGGGAGATCGACGCGCGGCTGTCGGGCTTCATTCGCGGCCAGTCGCTCGTTTGTCTGATCCTGGCGATCTGGTACGCGGTGGGCTTGCGCCTGGTCGGTCTCGAATTCGGGCTGATCGTCGGTTTCGGCGCCGGAATGATCGCGTTCATCCCCTATGTGGGCACGGTGGTCGGACTGAGTGTCGGGCTGGGGCTGGCCTTTGCCCAGTTCTCCGAGCCGCTGCCGATCATCGGCGTCGCCATCGTCTTCGCCACCGGCCAGGTATTGCAGGATGCTGTTCTCGTGCCGAAGCTGATCGGCGGGCGCGTTGGCCTGCATCCGGCCTGGATCCTGTTCGCCCTGATGGCCGGCGGCACGCTGCTCGGCTTCACCGGCGTGCTGCTGGCGGTCCCGGCGGCGGCGGCCATCGGCGTGCTCGTTCGCTTCGCCGTCGAGCGCTACAAGGCCTCGGAACTGTATCGGCATGATGATATCCCCGAGGCGACGGACTCCGCTGCAACCAGCGCCGGCGACGACACCACCGCGGCGGGGTCTGGCTAGGACCATGGACAAACGGGAGCAGTTGGTCTTGGCGTTGCCGGTGGCATCGGCCCTCGGCGCCGAGGACTTTCTGGTCGCCGCGTCCAACCGGGAGGCGCGCGCCTGGATCGGCGACTGGCGACGGTGGCCGGGCGGCGTGCTCGCCGTCTTCGGCCCGCCGGGCTCGGGAAAGACCCACCTGGCGCGGATCTTCCTGGCGGCCAGTGACGGCAAAGCCATCGCCGCCGAAGCGATCGGGCGCGACGACGCGTCGAGTCTCGTCGACGATGCGCCGGCGTTGGCGCTCGATGACGCGGATTTGGCGTTGGCTGCCGGCGACGGCGCTGATGCCGCCGCCGGCGGCGAGGCGGCGCTGCTGCATCTGCTCAACTGGTCGCGCGAGCGCGCCACGCCGCTGTTGCTGGTCGCCGCGACCCCGCCGGCGCGCTGGCCGGTGGCCCTGCCGGACCTGCGCTCGCGGCTGCGTGCGCTGCCCGCCGTCGGCATCGAGGCGCCGGACGAAGCGCTGATGTGTGCCGTCATCGTCAAGCTGTTCGCCGACCGGGGGGTGCGCATCGATGACGACGTCCCCGGCTGGCTCGTACGCCGCATCGACCGCTCGCTGGCGGCGGTGCGGGACACTGTCGCCCGCATCGACGCCGCGGCCCTGCGCGCCGGACGGCGGGTCAACGTCCGCTTCCTGCGCACGCTGTTCGCCGACGCCGGCGAAGGCTCGTAGCGTCATCACCGTAGCCGCCGGAGCTGCCGCCATGACACCGCTGAACCTCCTGCTCAACGTCCTGTGGATCATCTTCGGCGGCTTTCAGACCGCGGTGGCCTGGATGATCGCCGCGTTGATCATGGCGATCACCATCATCGGCCTGCCGTGGACGATGGCGGCGTTCCGCATCGCCCTCTACACCTTTCTGCCGTTCGGCCACCGGGTGCTGCCGCGCGCCGTTGTCGAGGGCGAGGACACGGGCACCGGCCCGCTGGGGACGCTCGGCAACATCCTGTGGCTGCTGCTCGCCGGCTGGTGGCTGGCGCTGATCCACGTCGCCGTCGCCGTGCTGCTGGCGATCACGCTGATCGGTATCCCCTTCGCCTGGGCACACCTGAAACTCGCGGGCCTCTGCTTGTGGCCGCTGGGTAAGGTCATCGTGCCGGCGGAGGAGGCGGAGCGCCTGGCGTAGCGGCGCTGAGGGGGGCGGCGGCGTGGCGTCTCTGGTGAAAAACCTCCGGGGCGGCACTGCTAAATGGTTGAGTGGCGCGCGAAAAGGCGCGGCGAGATCCGAATCCGCTGTCACAGGGATGGGACACGGTGATGGGCCTGCGCTATAGTGCTCTGTAGCATCCACCGTGTCAGAGGGAGAAAAACTGTCATGGCCAATGGCTCCAACATGTTGAAGCCCGGAGTCGTCACCGGCGACGACTACAAGACCCTGGTGAGCGCCTGCAAGGAGGGCGGCTACGCCCTGCCCGCGGTCAACGTCACCAGCAGCCACACGATCAACGCGGTGTTGGAGGCCGCGGCGAAGAACAAGTCCGATGTCATCATTCAGTTGTCGAATGGCGGAGCCCAGTATTACGCTGGCCAAGGCATGCCAGACGGCAGCGTCGCCAAGGTTCTTGGCGCGGTCGCCGCGGCCCGACACGTGCATCTGCTCGCCGAGCACTATGGCATTTGCGTAGTCTTGCACACCGATCACGCCAACAAGAAGCTCATTCCCTGGGTCGAGGGACTGCTCGACCATGGCGAGGCGTTCTACAAGGAGACCGGCAAGCCGCTGTTCAGTTCGCACATGCTCGACCTCTCGGAAGAGCCCATCGACTGGAACCTGGACGAGTGCGCGCGCGTGCTGAAGCGCATGTCGTCGCTGGGCATGAACCTGGAGATCGAACTCGGCGTCACCGGCGGCGAGGAGGATGGCATCGGCGGCGAGTTCGACGAAAGCGCCGACAACTCCAAGCTCTACACCCAACCCGAGGACGTGCTGCAGGCCTATGACAAACTGGCCGCCATCGGCGAGTTTTCCGTCGCCGCGTCGTTCGGCAACGTCCACGGCGTCTACAAGCCGGGCAACGTCAAACTGCGGCCGGAGATCCTGAAGAAGTCGCAGGACATGGTGCAGAAGACGCACGGCCTCGGCGCGAACCCGCTGAACCTAGTGTTCCACGGCGGCTCCGGCTCGGACAAGGGCCAGATCAAGGAGGCGATCAGCTACGGCGTGTTCAAGATGAACATCGACACCGATACGCAATTCGCCTTCGCCGAGGGGCTTGGCCGCTACGTTGACGAGCACCCGAAGGCGTTCAAGTATCAGCTGGATCCGGACGACGGCGCGCCGCTGAAGAAATACTACGATCCGCGTAAGTGGATGCGCGCCGCCGAAGTCGCCCTGATCGAGCGCATGGGCGAGGCCTTCGACGACCTGGGCGCCACCGGCAAGACCCTGGCCGCCGCCTGAGCCGACACCGCTGCCACCCGCTCCCCGTCGTTCGGGGAGCGGGTTTGCCGCATCGTCCGGCCACGCGCCCCGCCGTCAATTCGGCCTTGCGCCGGTAGCGTTTCACCTCAACACTGTCGCCCTGACGATGGCACGATCGCCGCGGGAGGAGGACAGCCATGGCGAAAGACAAGGATAAAGAAAAGGACAAAGATCATGGCGCGCTGAAGAAGAAGGATCGGGGGGAGCTGCAGGCGGGAGCGGCCGACACCGATGGGCGGCCCGAAAAGATGAGCCGCAAGGAGTTTGAAAAGGAACTCTACACGCTCCAGGTCGAGTTGACTCGGTTGCAGGCGTGGGCTCTGGCGGAGGGTGGCCGCGCCATCATCGTCTTCGAGGGACGCGACACCGCCGGCAAGGGCGGGGTGATCAGCCGCATCATGGCGCGCACCAGCCCCCGCGTCTTCAAGCACGTGGCCCTGCCGAAGCCGTCGGACCGCGAACGAACGCAACTTTATGTCCAGCGCTACATCCAACACTTCCCGGCGGCGGGGGAGATCATCCTGTTCGACCGCTCCTGGTACAACCGCGCCGGCGTCGAGCGGGTGATGGGCTTCTGTACCGACGACGAATACGAGCGCTTCATGCGCTTGGTGCCGCTGTTCGAGCGCGAGGTGATCGATAACGGCATCATCCTGGTGAAGTATTTTCTCGACGTCAGCCAGGAGGAGCAGCGGCGGCGCTTCGAGGCGCGCATTCAGGATCCGCTGAAGCACTGGAAGCTGAGCCCCATGGACACCGAATCCGTGCGGCGCTGGTGGGACTATACGGTGGCCTATCAGGAGATGTTCCGGCGCACCGATTCGCCGCAGGCGCCGTGGCACCTGGTGCCGGCCGACGACAAGCGCCGGGCGCGCCTCAACCTGATCAGCCACCTGCTCGACCAGATCCCCTACACGAAGGTCAAGCCCGACCTGCCGAAGATGCCCAAGGCGGAGCCGCAACCGAATGGCGTCGACGGCATCCTGCCGGCCGGCCACGTCGTGCCCAGCCGCTATTGAGGCGACGGAGCGGCGATCGTCAGCTTCGGTCGGTGTCGGTGCGGCCGTAGACGTCGTCGAAGCGGACGATGTCGTCCTCGCCAAGGTAGCCGCCCGATTGCACCTCGATCATGCGAAGCGGCACCCGGCCCGGGTTTTCCAGCGAATGCTGGGTGTTGTGCGGGATGTAGGTGGACTGGTCCTCGGTGAGGAAGAAGCTGTCGTCGCCGCGGGTGACCCGGGCCGTGCCGCTGACCACCACCCAGTGCTCGGCGCGGTGATAGTGCATCTGCCGGCTGAGCCGCTGGCCGGGATTGACGACGATCTGCTTGACCTGGAAGCGCGGGCCGGCGTCGATCGCTTGGTACCATCCCCAGGGACGGAAGACGCGCGGGTGCACGTAGTGCTCGCTGCGGCCAGCCGCCTCGACCCTTTCCACCAGGGTCTTGACCTCCTGGGCGCGGTCGCGCGGCACCACCAGCACGACGTCGTCGGTGGCGACGATCACCAAGTCTCGGACGCCGAGCGCCGCCACCAGGTTGCGCTCGCCGCGAAGGTAGCAGTCGTGCACGTCCTCGGTGATGACGTCGCCGCTGGTGACGTTGCCGTCGGTATCGTGGTCGCCGATCTCCCACAGCGCCCACCAGGAGCCCACATCGTTCCAGCCGAAATCGACCGGCACCATGCCGCCGTGATCGGTGCGCTCCATCACCGCATAGTCGACGGAGATCGACCGGACGGCCGCAAAGGGCTCGCGGGCGAGGCGGACGAAATCGAGGTCCTGGCGCGCTCCGGCGACGGCGGCACGACAGCCGGCCAGCATCTCCGGTTCCAGCCGGTCCAACTCTTCGAGGAAACCGTGGACCGGGAGCACGAACATGCCACTGTTCCAGGCATAGTCGCCGGCGGCGAGGTAGCGTTCGGCGGTCTCGGGATCCGGTTTTTCGACGAAGGCATCGATGCGGTAACAGCCGGTGAAACCGGCCAGCGCCGCGCCGCGGCGGATATAGCCGTAGCCGGTTTCCGGCCGGGTCGGCTGGACGCCGAAAGTGACGAGCGTCCCCTGCCGCGCCGCGTCCGCCGCCGTGGCCACCGCCGCGCGCAAGGCCTCGGTGTCCTCGATGACGTGGTCGGACGGCAGCACCAGCATCACCGCCTCGGGATCGCGGGCCTGCAGATAAAGGGCCGCCGCGGCGATGGCGGGGGCGGTGTTGCGTGCCGCCGGCTCCAGCACGATCGCCTCGGGGCGGAGGCCGATCTCACGCATCTGTTCGGCGATCATGAATCGGTGATCCTCGTTGCAGACGATCACCGGCGGCGCGAAACCGGGGCCGGCCACCCGGTGCGCCGTCTCCTGCAGCATCGAGCGCTCGGAGGTCAGCGGCAGCAGCTGTTTCGGGCGCAGCCGCCGGGACATGGGCCACAGCCGCGTCCCGGCGCCGCCGGACAGGATGACCGGGTGAACGGCGGTCGCCATCTTCCCGCCTACCGTTTGGTCAGGGCGAAATGGCGGCTGACGTAGTCGGCGAGCATGGCCAGGCATGCCTCCGCGTCGTGGGTCGCCGTATCGATCCTGAGTTCCGGATTGCCCGGCGGCTCGTACGGCGCCGAAACGCCGGTAAATTCCGGGATCTCGCCGGTCCGCGCCCGCTTATACAGCCCCTTCGGATCGCGCGTTTCGCAGGTGGCGAGGTCGGCGTCGATGAAGATCTCGTGGAACACGTCCGGCGCCAACGCCCGAGCCCGGTCGCGGTCGTCCCGGTAGGGGGAGATGAACGAGGTGATGACGATGAAGCCGGCCCGGGCGAACAGCCGTGCCGCCTGACCGACGCGGCGGATATTCTCCACCCGGTCCTCGGGCGAGAAGCCGAGGTCGGCGCACAAGCCGTGGCGGATGTTGTCGCCGTCCAGCACATAGACTTGGTAGCCCTTGCGATGCAGATACTGCTCGAGCGAGAAGCCGAGCGTCGACTTGCCCGACCCCGACAGGCCGGTCATCCACAGGATGCCGCCGCGGTGGCCGTTGGCGATGGCGCGCTCCTCCGGCGTGACCCGGTGCTCGACGCGGGTGATGTTCGTGGACTTCTGGACCAAGCCCGGCCGCTGGTCGGCGTAGCCATCCATGCTGATCAAGCCGCCGCCGACGATGTCGAAGGCTTCGACCAGGACGAAGCGCCCGGTGATCGCATTATGGTCGAAGGGATCGACGGCCATCTGCCGGCGCGCCCGGAACACCACCTCGGCGACGGAGTTGCGCTCGACCTGCTTGGCGGCGCCGCTGCCGAGATCGCTGACATCGATGACCCGCTCGATCTTTTCGACCTCGACCGGGTACTCGGCGGTGTTCAACTTCAGCTTGTAGCGGCTGCCGGGGAGCATTGGGTTGTGACCGAGCCAGAACACGCGGCCGCGGAAGACATTGGTCAGCATCGGCGCATTGGCGATATGGCTCGCAATTTCGCCACGCTCGATGAACAACTGCTCGTCGAGCGTGATGCCGACGGACTGGCCGGCCCGTCGGGCGACCGGCCGATCCGGCTCGGCCCAGGCTTCGATGCTGGCGACGCGCGCCGTTTTGTTGGACGGCGAAAACAGCAGAACATCACCCTTGTGCAGGTGGCCGCTTTCGATTCGCCCGGCCAGGATCCGCCGTTCATCGAACTTGTAGACGTCCTGAATCGGCAGCCGCAGCGGCAGCTCCACCGGCTGCACCGGGGGCTGGAAGCCCTCCAACGCCTCGGCCAGGGTTTGCCCGTCGTACCAGCTCATCGTCCGGGAGCGGTTGACGATGTTGTCGCCGTCGCGGCCGGAGACCGGCACCATGACCGTGTGCAGCAGGTCGATGCCCAGGCTGTCGAGATAGTCGCGGGTCTCGGTCAGGACGGCGTGGAAGCGATCCTCCGACCATGCGACCAAGTCCATCTTGTTGACCGCGACCAGCAGTTGGCGGATGCCGAGCAGGTGCAGCAGGTAGGCGTGGCGACGCGTCTGCTCCTGCACGCCCTCCTCGGCGTCGACCACCAGCACCGCCGCGTCGGCCTGGGCGGCGCCGCTGACCATGTTCTTCAGGAACTCCCGATGCCCCGGGGCGTCGATCAGCACGTATTCGCGGTTGGGCGTCTTGAAATGGATGTAGGAGACGTCGATGGTGATACCCTGGTCGCGCTCGGCCTTGAGCGCGTCCATCAGGAACGCCCATTCGAAGGGCATGCCGCGCCGCTCGCACATGCCCTGGATCTCTTCCAGCTTGCCGTCGGGCAGCGAGCCGGTGTCGTGGAACAGGCGGCCGACGAGGGTCGACTTGCCATGGTCGACATGACCGACGATGACGATCTTCAGTGGTGGGGTGGTGTGCAGCGTCATGGCGCGCACGGCATACATATCGTTCATGCTCAAGGGCCCGTCTCAGAAGTAGCCGGCGGCGCGCAGTCGCTCGAACGCATCCTCGGACTCGTGGTCCATGGCGCGACCCGAGCGTTCCGCGACCTTGGTTTCTTGGAGCTCGGCGATGACCTCGGCGATCGTCGAGGCCGTGCTGTCGACCGGAAAGGTGATGTCCTGGTCGCCGAGCGAGCGATAGCGCTTGCCGTTTTTCGCGAAATAGAGGTCGACGATGGGGATGTTCTCGCGCTGGATGTAGCGCCAGATATCGATCTCGGTCCAGTGCATGATCGGGTGGATGCGCAGATGGGTGCCCGGCGCGAAGTCGGTCTTGTACTGGTCCCAGAATTCGGGCGGCTGGTCGCGGAAGTTCCAGGTATTTTCCTCGCCGCGCGGGCTGAACACCCGCTCCTTGGCGCGGGTGCCCTGCTCGTCGCGGCGGATGCCGGCGATCAGGCCGGTAAACCCTTCCTTCTCGATCATCGCCCGGAGCCCCGCGGTCTTGCGCGCGGCCGAGCGGGCGGCCGGCGGCAGGGTCGGGTCCATCTCCTCGACCGGCGGACACGTGCCGATCCTGAGATCAAGATTCCATTCCTTGGCGTAGCGACCGCGGAAGGCGTACATCTCCGGAAATTTCTTGCCGGTATCGACGTGGATCAAAGGAAACGGCACGTGGCCGAAGAAGGCTTTCCGCGCCAGCCAGAGCATGGCGTTGGAGTCTTTGCCCAACGACCACAGCATCGCGAGGTTGTCGATCCTGTTGAAGGCTTCGCGAAGAATGTAGACGCTGCGGCTCTCGAGGACGTCGAGGTGATCCATTGCTGTTCCGCACGGGTTGTGGAGGGGAAGGTGGCGACCGGTGGGCCGTGAGATATCAGACTGTCTGTTAACAAGTCTACCGCGCAGCGCGGCGGCGCCCCGGTCCGCTCAGGAAACGTCCCGCGGGCGCCGCGGGCGGCGGGCCGGCGGCGGCCCGGAAGACGGAGCGGACGGCGGTGGCGGGCGGAGCGGCGACCGGTCGGTGTGCGGCGAGACGCCGGGGTTTCGGTGCCCCCGGCCGACGCCGCCGGCCGGGGAATGATCTCGACGCGACGCGGTCGATGTTCAGATGACCGGGCGTTCCAGCTTCGGATTCTGCACCGGCGGCTTTTGCGAATAGTCGTAGAAGCCGACACCGCTCTTCCGGCCGAGGTAGCCGAGTTGCACGAGGCGGGTGAGCGTGTGCGGCGGGGCATGATGCTCGTGTCGCACATCCATGTAGATGTTCATGGCCATGGCCTCGACCACGTCGAGCCCGATGTAGTCGGCCAGCTCGAACGGCCCCATGGGATGGGCGGCGCCCGACTTCATGGCGTGATCGATGTCGGCGATGGTGCCGGTGCCGCGCTCGAGCATGCGGATCGCGTTGAGCATGTACGGCGTCAGCAGGCGATTGACGATGAACCCCGTGGTGTCCTGGACGATCACCGGATCCTTGCCGATCTCCGAGCTGAACGTGTTGAGTTTCTGCAAGGTTTCATCCGATGTTTCGAAACCGTGGATGATTTCCACCAGCCGCATCACCGGCGCCGGGTTGAAGAAGTGGTAGCCGGCGATGCGCTCCCGATTCTTGCACACCGCCATCATCGCGGTCACGGACAGGGTCGAGGTGTTCGTGGTCAGCAGCGCGTCCGGGCGGCAGACCGCTTCGAGGCGCTGAAACAGGGCCTTCTTGGTCTCCAGGTCCTCGACGATGGATTCGACGACGAGATCGCAGTCGGCGACAGCACCCTCATCGTTGGAGAGCGTGATGCGGCCCAGGATCGCGTCTTTTTCCGCAGCCTCCATCTTGCCGCGCTCGACCATTCGGGCGAAGCCCTTGTCCAGGGTTGCCTGGGCACGATCGGTTGACCCCGGGGTCGCCTTGACGGCGACGACCTGGCGCCCCGCCTGTGCGCAGACCTGGGTGATCCCGAGCCCCATAGTCCCGGTTCCGATGATGCCGACTTTCTCGATTGTCATGGTTTGACTACTCCCCTCCCGAGCCTGATCGAATCACGGCCGCGCGGATGACACCAACGCGCCTCGGGTGTTGCGCATGCACACCGCCATATCCGCGGACGCAAAACGCGATTAAACTGCATTTCCCTGGTGAGGAAAAGGTTGTTGTTGCGCCCGCGAAGAGCCATCTCCGAGACGGGTTAGCGCTGGGTCTGTCCGCGCTGCCGGGGAGCGATGCGGCACACGCGTGCCTTCCGGCACGCTGTATGTTGCATCGCAATAAGCTATTCTGTAGGGTGTAGTGGGCGGGCGTTTGCCGCCTAACGCATGAAGGCGTTCGATCATGAACGAAGCTGCACCTGTCTCGCGCGTCCACCGGGACGAAAAAACGCCGATCACGATCAAGAAGTATGCAAATCGCCGTCTGTACAATACGGCGACGAGCAGCTATGTCACGCTCGATAATCTGGCATCGATGGTCAAGTCAGGCGCTGAGTTTGTTGTGTACGATGCGAAAAGCGGAGAAGACATCACCCGATCCGTTCTGACTCATATTATCGTTGAGGAGGAATCGAAGGGACAAAAGCTGCTTCCGGTCAGCTTTCTCCGCCATCTCATCAGCTTTTACGGCGACAGCCTGCAGGTCGTTGTGCCACGATACCTCGAACACACCATGCATTCATTTGCGCGGAATCAGGACCAAATGCGGGGACAGATGCGCGAATCGCGCGACGGCCTGAATCCCCTTGGTCACTTCGAGGAAATGAGCCGCCAGAACATGGCGTTGTTTGAGAGTGCCCTGAAAATGTTCAATCCGTTTTATAC
Organism: uncultured Rhodospirillaceae bacterium; assembly: GCA_964630265.1. Classification (GTDB taxonomy): domain Bacteria; phylum Pseudomonadota; class Alphaproteobacteria; order Rhodospirillales; family Defluviicoccaceae; genus CAZBWP01. The sequence continues at coordinate 6,560 of CAZVRW010000039.1, read as the reverse complement.
GGATCAGGGCGGCGAGCGGAGTCGCGACGACGAAGCCGAACGCCCGAAAGCGGACGAGTCATTGGAGGAGTTGCGCGAGCGGCTCAACCAGATGCAGCGCCAGATCGACGAGTTGATGCGGGAACGCAAGTAGCGCCTCGGCGCCGACCGTTTGCCCGGACCGGTGGTCATTCCGTCACGCACGCCCCTTCGTTGCATTCGCGCTTGACGCACTCACGTGGACCGGCTAGCTGCGATGCCGTCGCGGGATCCTGGGACCGCCTGAGCTCTCGTGCCCTTCGTCAATTTCCAATTTTTGTGTGTAGAAATGCCGGAAGCAACGGAATCTGTCAGGCATAGGCCGCCAACCTACATCGGACTTCATATTCCGCGTTGTGGGTTCCCACGAGGGCGTGCTATCCTTGCGATTGAGTTAGAGGTCGATGCGACCGCTATCCTGGATTATCCGAGCGCGTCAGTCCGGATCGCCGACGTCCCGCAGCGGGCGCTTTGGTCTGGTTGAAACGCAAGAGGGTCGTCCCAATAGAACAGTATGTGCTTTGGGTTCACTGGGAAACCGCCGATGGCGTCCCACGGGAACAACAGACACCGTGCGGGGAAACTACCCCGACCCCCTGTCTGTTGCGGAGATGTAGGACATGACACCCTTCGATCATGACAAGACCAATTCCGAGCGCACGACGATCCGCGCCACCGACGTTGACCGCTACGTCGGCGGTCGGATCCGCGAACGGCGCGTGATGCTCGGTCTCAGTCAGCAGCAGATGGCCGATATGATCGGCGTCACCTATCAGCAGGCGCACAAGTACGAGCGCGGCATCAACCGCATCTCGGCGGGGCGCCTGTACGAGATCGCCCAGGTCCTTCGCGTGCCGGTGAGCTACTTCTTCGACGGTATCGACGGCCCTCCGGGCGAAGAGGCGATGCCCATGCGGCAGCGCATGTGCCTCGAACTCGCGCGAAATTTCAGCCAGATCCCGAGCGAGCGCCATCGCGAGGCGCTCAGTCACTTGGCGCGGGCCCTGTCGACGGAATAGTCCGCGGGTGGTTCGGCCGCCCGGACATGGGGCGGCCCGCCATCGTGCCATGCAGCGGATGGCTCGGCTCCGACGCTTGGATCGCAAGCGTTGGAGCCGAGCCGTTCGGCTATTGATGGGGTGAATCTGCTCAGCCAGCGGACGCGCCGATTCCCGCCGGCATCGAACCGCTTGCCGGGGCGCGATCAGCGGTCCAGGTCGCGGGCGACCCTGAAGCCGATGCCATACGTGTTGGCGCGGACGTCGTTGCCGCCACGCCACGTCGTCCGGGCAATGCCGGCGAGGTAGTACCAGTTGCCGCCACGGATTACCCGGCGACGGCAGTCGCTATCCTGGCGGGGACGCGCATCACCCGCAGCGCCGGCGTGGTCGGCGCTCCAGCAATCGGCGACCCATTCCAGGACGTTCCCCGTGGTGTCGTAGAGGCCGAAGGGGTTGGGCGGGAACGAGCCGACGGGCGCCGTTTGCCGGCCATCCCAGGCGCTGCCACAGCCGCGGCAGTTGGCGCGCCCGGCGGCGGCGGCGTCGCCCCACCAGTACCGCGTCGTCGTGCCGGCCCGGTTGGCATATTCCCACTCCGCTTCCGAGGGCAACCGGTAGGTCTGGCCGGTGATGCCGGACAGCCACTCCAGGTAGGCCAGCACGTCGGCAAAGGCGACGTTGATCGCCGGACGCCGTTCCCTGCCCCAGCCGTGGTCGTAGGGCGCGGCGGGACAGGCGCCGGCGGCGACGCAGGCATCGAACTCATCGAAGGTGACCTCGTACCGGCCGATCGCGAAGGGCGCCGGAATGGTCACCCGGTGCGCCGGTCGCTCGGCCGCCGAGCGGTCGTCGGCGCCCATGACGAAGGTTCCCGCCGGTACCATCGTCATCTCGGGGCAGAGCGCGCAGTCACGGAAGGTTTGTCGTTCCGCAGGCGTAGGATCGGCGGACAGCGGCGGCGCGACGAGCAGCGGCACCAGCAGCGACATCAGCAGCGCGGTCAGCGACCGGCGAACCAACGCTGCGCCGCGCCGGGCTTGTCGCTCTCGCCCCACCGGAGTTTGCGGCCGTCGGCCCGCCATGAGGCGGTCACGCTCCACGATCCCGCCACCCGCCTGCCGGACCTGCCGCCGCCGCGCCCGCGCCGTCGCGTGCACCTTGATCCACGCCGTCGCCCGTTGCGGCGTTGGCTGCGGCGACGCCGACATTGCGCAGGAAACGCTCCCGGCCGGTGCGCTTGATGGTGCTGCCGGCGAACAACTCACGGAAGTCCGCCTCGCTGAGTTGCGCCAGGTCGGCGAGCCGGGGTGCCAGCAACTCGGCGCGTGGCGCCAGCGCCGCGTGCGGCGTCGGTGTCGCGAACCGGTTCCATGGACACACCGCCAGGCAGTCATCACAGCCGAAGACGCGGTTGCCTGCCCGCGCCGCCAATTCCGCGGCGATGGCGCCCTTGTGCTCGATCGTCAGGTACGAGAGGCAGCGGCGGGGCTCGATGCGATAGGGCTCGGGGAGAGCGCTGGTGGGACAGGCCCGGAGGCAGCGGTCGCACGAGCCGCAGTGGTCCACCGCCGGCGGGTCGGGCGGCAGTTCCAGCGTGGTGAACACCTCGCCCAAGAACAGCCAGGAGCCGAACCGACGGGACACTAGGTTGGTGTGCTTGCCGATCCAGCCAAGCCCGGCGCGTTGGGCGAGGGGCTTCTCCATCACCGGCGCGGTATCGACGAACACCTTGACGGCGCAGTCGTGGGTCTCGGCGAGCCAGCGTGCCAGGGCCTTCAACCGGCCTTTAAGCACGGCATGGTAGTCGCGCCCCCGGGCATAGACGCTGATGGCGGCGCGATCGGCTGCCGCCAACGCGGCCCGGGGGTCGACGGCCGGGCCATAATTGACTCCCAGGGAGATCACGGTGCGGACATCGGGCCAGAGAGTGCGCGGATCGACGCGCCGTTCCGCAGTGGTCGCTATCCAGGTCATCTCGCCGTGCCGCCCGTCGGCGAGGTAGCGCGCCAGGTTCTCGGCATCACGAGGATCGCCTGCGGCGTCGGTGAAGCCGACGGCATCGAAGCCGCCGTCGACGGCGCGTCCGCGGACCTCTTCCCGGATTTGCCGGGCCGCTTCGGCATTGCGTTCCGTCACCGTAGCCTCATCGTCGCCGGCTGTTCGGTGCGAGCCTGATCGGAAATCATTCCGGTCGTCAAGGCGAACGGTGCGTGGCATAATCCCATCAACGGAAAATCAAGTCTCGCGAGCGTAGTCAAGGTTAACGCGACCACCCCACCGTGCGGTCGTTTTCGGCTCGCCGATCGAGGGGTGGGGCGATGGCGGGAGCGGCGATCGCGGGAAAAACGGCTAGGTGCTCCGATCGCCAGCATTCCGGACCCGAGAATGGGGGCGACGACCACCGGTAATAGGAGACCAGATGATGAGGTTAAGACGTGCCGTCTTGGGGGCCGCCGTCTGCATGGTGCTCGCCGCGACCGCGGCAGAGGCGCGCCCACCGTCGGCGACGATCATTCTGTCGGACCTCGGCTTTCCCTTGGGCGAGCAGGTGTCCGTCGATGGCGGCGCGGTGGTCGGGCGCGATCTGCCGCGCAGCCGCGACAGCGAACTCGCGGCCGTGGTGGCGGTGATGATTCTGGCGCCGCTGGAGCGGGTCGCTGACGCGCTGCTCGCCTCCCGGCAGTCGGGCTGGACGAGCCTGTCGGTCGACGACGGCAATTGGCGTGGCGGCGAGTTCACCCGCGCCGCCGATCAGGCGCTGGAGCGGCTCGATCAGGTGGCCGCGGTCAGCCAACTCAACCTGTCCGCCGGCGAGTTCTCGGCGCTGCGCGCCGGTCCCTCGCCCGATGCCGCCTATGGCGAGATCCTGGCCGAACGGATGCAGGCTTATGCCGCCCGCGGCCTCGACGGCGTCGCGCCCTACCAACGCAGGAACGGCCAGTCGAGTTCCCCGGCGCAGGAGCTGCGGCTCGCCGCCGAAGCGTCCAGAGCTTTCCTCGCCAAGCACTTTCCGACGTTCGCCAAGGCGCTGATGCAACCGCCCGGGGCGGCGCCATCGACCATCGAGAACCATTATGCTTGGACCAAGGCGAGCGTCGACGGCCTGCCGGCGATCCTGCTCGCCCACGATGCCATCGACCGCAACGGTGACTACTGCGTCGTCAGCCATCGTCAGTTCTTCGTCGGCCATACCTACAACAGCCTGCAGGGCATCACCGTTCTGGTGCCCGCCCGCGACGGCACGCTCGCGGTCGGGTTCAAGCGCACCTTCACCGATCGGGTCGCCGGCCCGTTCAACGGCTTCCAGCGGGATGTGGGCCAGAAGATGCTGCGGGAGGCGCTGGCCGCCGAGATGACCGCCCTGCGCAGCCGCGCCGCCGGTCACTGAGAGGATCAGCGCCGCGCCCTGGCGTGGTGTACAAACGCCGGCCGGATCGGTGGGGCAGGCGGGCCCATGGGCGGAGAGGGTTGATCGATCGGCTCGGAGCAACGGGGCGATGCGGTCGAGGTTTCTCGTCCGCGCCCCTGCCGATCGATTTGGCTTTGTCGAACGGCTTGGCGCCGTTCAGTCGTCGGCGCTGGCGACGATGATCGGGGTTTCGCTGTCGATCAGCGACACCAGACGCGGCTCAAGGCCGGCAATCGCCTCCCGGAACCGCTTCAACTCGGCGCCGGCGAGCGTCTGCCCGGGCAGCGAGCGGATCGACATGGGATCGATGTGGCGGCCGTCGACCAGCACTTCGTAGTGCAGATGCGGGCCGGTCGACCGTCCCGTCGAGCCGACGAAACCGATGATCTGACCCTGCTTCACGGGCCGGCCGGACTTCAGGCCCCGCGCGAAGCGGCTCAAGTGGGCGTAGGCGGTGCTGTAGCCCGAGCGGTGGCGCAGGCGGATGTAGTTGCCGTAGCTGCCGCGCCGGCCGACGAACTCGATGGTGCCGTCGCCGCTGGCGAAGATGGGCGTCCCCGTCGGCGCGGCGAAATCGACGCCTTTGTGCATTTTCGAATAGCCGAGGATGGGGTGGCGACGCATGCCGTAGCGCGATGACAAGCGGGCGCCATCCACGGGAGTGCGGAGCAGCGGCTTGCGCACGGATTTTCCGTCGGCGGTGTAGACGTCCTCGCTGCCGTCATTGGCCACGTAACGATAGACGAGGAGGCGCTTGCCGCCGATGACCATGGCCGCTGCCGCGACCTCGCCCGACCTGACCGTCTCGCCGGATTCGTCGGCAAGCCGCTCGAACAGCACGGCGAACCGGTCGCCCCGGCGGATGTCTCGCTGGAAGTCCACGTCCCACGAGAACATTTGAATCAGCCGGTTGAGGACGGCGGGTGAGACGTTGGCGGCGCTGCCTGCCTGGAACAAACTCGACTGGATTGTGCCGGCGGCGCCGACGGTGGTGCGGTCGAGGGTGCGCTCGTTCTTGTGAGCCTCGAAATTCCCCTCGGGCGACCGGCTGACGACCACTTGATATGGAAAATCGACGTCGAAAGCGATTTTCTGGATCTCGTGCCGTTGGCCTGCGGTGTCCGACAGACCGAGGGTGATCCGCAACTCCTGACCAGCACGCATCCGGCGCGGATCCACCTGCTTGCGCATCGCCTCGATGGCCGCGCGCGCATCCTCGCTGGAAATGCCAACGGTGGTCAACACGCCACCCAGCGTCTCGCCGCGCTCGAGCCGATGGATGTAGTCGTAGCTCATGTAGCCAACGGCGTACGACCACGATCGGTCGTCGGCGGGCTCGGGCTCATCGAAGGGCGCGAAGGCGGCGATCGTCGGTTCCGACGGCTGGAACGGGGCCAACGGATACGGAGAATGCCGGTGCAAAGGACCCACGGTCAACGAGCCAACAAGTGCGACAGCCGCCAGTCCACTACCGGCTGTGAAGATACTAACACTGAGAGTTGCGCGAGCGATCATGCCATTGCGCCGAACTTCTTCGCCGTTTCGCGCCAACATCCCCGAATGGGCGTTTCGACGGCGCCAAAAGTGACTTCTCTTTGCCTTGATAGCGGGGTTGCCACGTCTGTCAAGCGGTTTGCCGCGGCGCCCCCGACATGGCGAGGCGCGGCCTGGGGTTTCGGGCGCCCCGGCGCACGACCGTCCGGCGCGGCCGTGCCAAGGGGGGGCGGTTGGGGGAAGTGATTCGGCGCGGCGCGGCGGGCATCGCGGCATGTCGCGGATCTGTCACGAAACCTGTTGACAGGCGCCGGTGGTTTGCGTAAAAGCCGTGCCTCCGGGGCGAGGGACACCTCCCCCGGTTTTCGGTTCCCAGCGAACCTCGCTCTTTGACATCGTCATTTTTTTGGGGGATTTGTGGGTGGTGGTGCGTGCCGTGAGGCATGGACCCTGTTTGCAGATCTCAAAGCGTTGCACTTACGCTTGTGAGAGTGTGTGAGGGTTCGTCCCCGGCCTTTCGGAAACCGGACGTGTCGTCGTTTCGGCGCGTCGAGGAGCTGGAAGCTCGGGGTTGAGAGTCAACATGAGAGTTTGATCCTGGCTCAGAACGAACGCTGGCGGCAGGCCTAACACATGCA
>CAZVRW010000038.1:0-30640 GCA_964630265.1 uncultured Rhodospirillaceae bacterium | reverse complement strand
CGACGAGTTTAGCGCATTGCATCCGCGTTCGCCAAGGTGGCGGCGCGCGGTGTGCGGAGGCCCGCGAAGGCGGTTGATCCGGCGGCGTCCGCAGCGCCCTGCGATCGGGTAAGCGGCTTTCCCGTCCAGGCCAGTTTGGCTATGCTGCTACCCGGGATCGCGACGCGCGCGGGAACCGCTTGCGGCTGAACGCTTGCCCGTTTCGTGGCGCGGAAAGCGCGTCTTCGGCACACACGGCGACCCCGTTGGAGAACAGGCATGCGTTTCTTGAAGATGTCCTTGGCCGGCCTCCTGGCCGGCATCGCCGTCCTTGGCAACGCCGGCAACGCGTCGGCGGCGCCGACCGTATTACAAGCCTATCGCGACTGGGCGGTGTTCCGCGATAGCGAGGGCGGCGAGCCCGTCTGCTTCGTCGCCAGCGCGCCGAAGCAATCCGCCCCGATGGAGACGGAGCGGAGCGCAACGTATCTGGCGGTCTCCATTCGCCCGGCCACCGCTCCCCGCGGGGTCGTCTATCTGGAGACCGGCTACGAGAGCAAGCCGGGCAGCCGCGTTCAGATCGTCATCGATGATGGCGAGCCACAATTCCTGTTCACGCAGAACCGGGACCCCGATGCCCTGGGGACCGCCTGGGCCTATGACGACGACCAGGACGAGGCCCTCATTGCGGCGATGAAAGCCGGCAGGGTGCTGATCGCCAGGGGGATCTCCAGCGGTGATGTCCTGTCCGCGGACGCATACTCCCTGTTTGGCTTCACCCAGGCGTTCGCGGCGGCACGGCGCGCCTGCGGCGTCTGATACACCGCCGCGGCCGGCGAACACTTTAGCGTTTCTGAATATTGGCGCGACTCCCGCTTTACGGGTAGGTTGTTCTCAACCCGTGGTGAGTCCTGAGAGCTTGACTCAACTGCTTTGAGAGAGAGTCATTTTTAAGTAAACGAATCGTTGCGGATACGACACAATTTCAGGTTTTCCAAGTCAGACTCATTGTGCTATTATCCGTGGCGTTTGAGAGAAGGTTTACGGGGACGCTTTAGTTGTGTGCCCGCGTCACGGATGTGACCAACTGACGTTCGCGCAGGTATTCGCCACGGGGGTAGCGGATGCAGCAAGTGAAGCGAGTGTGGTGCGTGAAGCCAGCCTGCGTAGAAAGCGGCGGCCAATCAGGAAGACACCGTCCGGGAACACCGTTGTCTTTAGAAGAACGAGGAGGATTTTGCGGATGCAGCATGTAATGGGACTGGGCCCGACATAGCAAGGCGCGAGCGGCGCGTCGCACGGACCGGTTGCCATTCGGGTCGAATGGGGCGGATCTGCTCGTTGCTGGCCAAACAATTGGTCGATCGATCCGTGCAGGCGCCGATCCGACGGTTCGGGGCCACCAACCAATGAGACCCATTCGTTGGCGCCGAACCCTGCGGCACCGAGTTCTCCGCGTATAGCGCGCTGAGATCTCGCCGCCCTTAGGCGACTGTTGCAACCAGGGACGCTCCGCTTGGACGCGTCCAACTTGCGCCTGAGAGGCGCAGGTCACAGTAAAAAGCGATCGTTGTGGATGGCGACACGCCTTGTGTGGCCAAACGGGGAGGTTCTGACTTACGACGTACACCCAGCTTGATTGATGAACAACTCCACCTGCACGACGATGCTGTGACGTTCTAACAGAACGATCGGATGGCGGAAGGACACAGAACCGTGGGAACAGTATTGCATGGCAACCGTTCGCAGCCTGAACGCTGCGAACACTGCGTGATCCGACATGTCAATATGTGCAGCGCCTTTCCCAATGCGGATCTTCATGCCTTGGAGACCTTCAAGCTCAAAGAACGGTTCTACGGCGGCGGCACGGACCTGTTCCACCAGGGCGCCATGGTTGACGTGTTGTTCAATCTGCTCGAAGGGTGGATTGCCACTTATCGGATCACCTTGAGCGGCCGCCGGCAGATTCTCGACTTTGTTTTGCCGGGCGCGCTGATTGGCTACCAGTCGGACCTGTCGTCGCCGATGCGACATGGCGCGATGTGTATCACCGACGTTCGATTGTGCCTCTTTCCCCGCCAGCCTTTTCCGCTGTTTCTCAAGCGGCATCCCAAGATGATGCAACGATTGCTCGACACCTGCGCGGAAGCGGAAGCGCGGGCGCATGACTCCATCAGCAACATCGGATCGCAGCCGGCCGAGCGGCGCGTCGTCAATCTGCTGACCACGCTGTCGGTTCGCGTTCTCGGCGGATCGCAGCCGCTGGGCAACCAGACGATCTACCTGCCCCTGACCCTCGAACTGATCGCTGACGCCCTGGGGCTGACGTCGGTCTATGTCAGCAGAATCCTCTGCGATCTGAAGAAAAGGGGCATCCTGCAGTTCCGCAACAAGCACCTGACGATCCAAGACTACGGCAAGCTGGTCGACCTTTCGGGCCTGCGCGGCGACGAGGACTCGCCGCCCACCGTTCCCTGTCTGGCGTCGGCGTGACCCCTCCCGCACCGTGACCATGGGCGCGGCGGCCGGGCGATTTCCCCGGCCGCCACCGCCCGCCACCGCGTCGCCGCGTCAGGCCAGCAAGAGAACGTCGGTGCCGATGTCGAGCGGATCCTCGAGGCCACGCAACATAACGATGGTTTCGAAGTCGGCCGACCCGTCGGCGCCGTCCCGATCGACGCGCAGTTCCACCCTCCGGCTTCGGGTGTCGACGGTCTGGTCGACGAAGCCGTCGGCGACGGGATCGCTGCCGGCGTAACCGAGGTCCGTCAGCAATGCCCGGAAGTCGACCACGTCCTCGCCAGGAGCGAAGTCGTAGATGGTGTCATCGTCGTTGCTCCCCCAGGCGAACTCCTCGAACCGGAAGGTGTCTCGCCCCGCCCCACCGGTGAGCCGGTCGCTGCCGGCGCCACCAATCAGGATGTCGTCGCCGTCGCCGCCGTTCAGGTAGTCGTCGCCGTCGCCGCCGAGCAGCACGTCGTCGCCGTCCATCCCGTACAGCCGGTCGTTGCCGTCGCCGCCGTCGAGCACGTCGTTGCCGTCGTAGCCGAACAGCCCGTCATCACCCTCGAGCCCAACCAGGTGGTCGTCGGCGGCCCCGCCGACCAGGGAATCCCGCCCGGTGGTTCCGACGATCGCCTCGGCCGGCCCGGCGACGACGATGGTGGCTGTCGCCGTGTCTGTACCCCCGTTGCCGTCTGATACTTTATAGACGAACTGGTCTGTACCTACAAACCCCGCCTGCGGGCTATACGTGAAGGTGCCGTCGGCGTTGCCGGCCACGATGCCGTGCGCGGGCCCGGTTACAATCTCGGACATCAGCGCGTCGCCGTCCACGTCGGAATCGTTGGCCAGGACATCGACGACGATCGAGGTGTCCTGTGCGGTCGTCGCCGAGTCGTCCTCCGCCACCGGGGCATCGTTGACCGGTTGGACGAGCACCGTCACCCGCGCGATATCGCTGTCGTCGGTGCCGTCCGAGACGCGGTAGGTGAAGCTGTCGGTGCCGTTGAAGTCCGCATCGGGCGTGTAGGTGAAGGTGCCGTCGGCGTTGACGACCACGGCGCCATGCGCGGGCCCGGTCGCGATCACCGGCGTCAGCGCGTCGCCGTCCACGTCGGAATCGTTGGCCAGGACATCGACGACGATCGAGGTGTCCTGTGCGGTCGTCGCCGAGTCGTCCTCCGCCACCGGGGCATCGTTGACCGGTTGGACGAGCACCGTCACCCGCGCGATATCGCTGTCGTCGGTGCCGTCCGAGACGCGGTAGGTGAAGCTGTCGGTGCCGTTGAAGTCCGCATCGGGCGTGTAGGTGAAGGTGCCGTCGGCGTTGACGACCACGGCGCCATGCGCGGGCCCGGTCGCGATCACCGGCGTCAGCGCGTCGCCGTCCACGTCGGAATCGTTGGCCAGGACATCGACGACGATCGAGGTGTCCTGTGCGGTCGTCGCCGAGTCGTCCTCCGCCACCGGGGCATCGTTGACCGGTTGGACGAGCACCGTCACCCGCGCGATATCGCTGTCGTCGGTGCCGTCCGAGACGCGGTAGGTGAAGCTGTCGGTGCCGTTGAAATCGGCATGGGGCGTGTAGCTGAAGGTGCCGTCGGCATTGACGACCACGACGCCTTGCTGAGGTCCGGTCGCAATCGTCGGCGTCAGCACATCGCCGTCGGCATCCGAGTCGTTGGCAAGGGCGTTGATGACGACGGCGCGATCCTCATCCGTCGTCGCCGCGTCGTCGGCGGCGACCGGCGGGATGTTGGCGATGACCACGGGTTCGTTGTCTTCGTCCACGTCGTCCTGCACCGTGTCGAAGATGTAACTGACGTCATACAGTCCGTCGTTGAACTGCAGGGCCTCGATATCGAACAGGATGTCGAACCCGTCGTCGACTCCGCTCGCGCCGGTGAAGTCCACCGTGATGCTGTCATCGAGCCGCAAGATCAACGAATAGTCGGCGAAATCTCCCCAGTAGACAGCGACATCATCGCCGCCGCCGCCGTAAAGGGTGTCGTTGCCGCGCCCGCCGATCAGGGTGTTGTCTTCGGTATTGCCGAAAACGATGTCGTCGCCGTCACCCAGGATGGCGTTCTCGATCACTGTGTCTGGGGAGATCGTCAGTGGCCGTCCGGCGACGGTGCTGGCGGTGCCGGGGCGGAGATCGAGCACGACGTCGCTGCTGACCGCGGCGAGATTGATCGTATCCACGCCGCTCTCGTCCTCGAGGTCGCGGCGGCCGGCGTCGTCGGCGAGCGTCACGTACTCGTCAGTATAGATGTAGACCGTGTCGTCGCTGGCTTCGTCGCCCAGGAGCGAGAGCTTCCAGGAATTGAGGCGGCCGGAGACGCTGGTCGACGTGTTCTTCACCTCGATCGTCCAGGTGCCGTTGGGATCCTCACCCCAGAATTGGACGCTGCTCAGCGTGAAGACGATGTTGTCGCCGCTGTCTTTGCCGTTGCCCGGCCGGTTGACCAGCGTGCTCGTCGTCCCCGACGGCGATGTCAGCGTGACGATCAGCGCCCCGCGGTGGTTATGCGAGAGGTTGAGGGCGACCTCGATCTGGTCGAGGGAGAGATCGGCGGCGTTGAAGGTGATGGTGTCGGTGATGGTCGCTCCCGGCTGGATCGAGCGACCGGGAGATGACGTCGCCGACACGGTTTCCAGATTGGCCTTGGTGCTCTGGGCATGCCACGTCTCGGCCAGGCGGACGGCGGCCAGGGCGTCGACTTGGCCGAAGCCGTAGTCGTGGCTGACCGTGAGGCCGCCGCCGTTCCACGTCTCGGCGCCGTTGGTTTGCCAGCCGCGGTCGTCGGCGACTGGCTTCTGCGCCGAGTGGGCGAGGATCTCCTGCACGTCGCGGTAGCCGAGCTCGGGATTGGCGTCCAGCATCAGGGCGACGACGCCAGAGACCACGGGCGCGGCCGCCGACGTACCGCTGAAGTAAGTGTAGTCGCTGGAGCTGTAGCCCGCCGATCCGACCCTGTCCGTCGTATAGAGGCCTTGTCCGGGGGCGCTGATCAGCAGCGCCGCACCGGGGTTGCTGTATGACGCATACGTGCCGCTCGACGAGAGGGCTCCGACCGCAATGGTGTCCGGGGAATTCTGAAAGTTATGATAGTTGACGTCGTCGCCGCTGCTCCGGTAGTTTGCAGCTGCGAAAACGAAAACGGTTCCAAGTCCGTCACGGCCATTCGTTACCGCGTTGTTGATCGACGCCGCCATGGACGAAAAGGACGCGTTATTGAAGTTATCCTGAAATGGTGTCGTATATGCCCAGCTGTTGTTGGAGACGTCCACCGAAACTTGTCTCGACAACGCATCCACGAGCGCCGATCCCGAACTGCCGGAGCCGAAGCCCACGCGAAAGCCGACCAGGGACGCTTCCGGTGCGACGCCGACGCCGCCTGTCCCATTGTCGATCTCGGCGCCGATGATCCCTGCCACGGAGGTGCCGTGCTTGTCGCCGGAACTGCTCGGATAGGCGTCTTGGTCGCGCCCCACGGCGTCGTAGTCGCGATCCGTGCGATAGTTTCCATCAAGATCAGGATGCAGATAATCGACGCCGTCATCGACGATTCCGACGGTCACCCCCTTTCCCGTATAGTCACTCCACACTTGGTCCGCATTGATCGCCGACAAATGCCATTGGCGCGACAGGGAAGGATCATTTGGAGCGGCGAAGTCCTCTGCCGAAATCATCTCATTGAAAAACAACGACTCAAGCGCTGTCGGTCCAGAATACATGTCTGAGGTGAGCGGGGCGGGGGCGAAAGCACGCATCATGTCTATCCTTCTTCGGAGGCGACGACAGGGTCTCGGCCACAGCGCCTTTGCGCCGCCCGCCCAGATTGGCCAATCATCGTCGGAACCAGGAGACTATTCCTGGCGCGAGTGGCCTAACTTCATCGCTGATGGCTGCAAATCTGAGAAAATTGTTTAGTAGCTCCGCGCGGCTTGGTCAACTGCATCAACCGTCGCTCAAGTATTAAGGGAGTCGCGGTTAACGTGCACTTAAACCAGAGAGGTTATGTTTTGCCGAAGAATTTATACAGCATCGGCGAATACTGTATACGATATGCTCGTTTTTGACTCTTGCGGCGACAACCGGGGAGTGCTGTCGGCGTCCACGCTGCGCGGTGTGGCTCGGGGCAGCGGTGGCGCCCGGACGGCTCGACGCCCGGCTCGACGCCCGACACCGCGCGCCGGCGCACCGGCCCACGTTTTGCTTTGCATTTGCTGCTCCGCGCGTCTTTTGATGGAGGAACGTCAGCCGTGTCGGCCGAGGGTGCCGGCCACTGCCAACGGGAGGAAACGAGAATGGGCCAAACCGCGTCCTTCACCGCCGAGTTGGTCAGCAAGATCCAGGACTTCGCGCGGCAACGCCTCGGCAGTCAAAAGGCCGACGCGTTCGCCCCTTTCGTCGAAGGCTATCTGCAGCACGTGCCGCCCAGGGACGTTCGTGACGAGACGGTCGAAAATCTGTTCGGTGCCATTTTCAGCCACTGGCGCCTGGCGGCGACGCGGCCCGCGGGCGCGTCCCTGGTTCGCGTCTACAATCCGCGCCTGACCGAACATGGCTGGCGCTGCGAACACACGGTGGTCGAGATCGTCACCGACAACATGCCGTTCCTGGTCGACTCGGTCACCGCCGCGCTGGTGTTGCGGGAGCTCGCCAGCCACCGCCTCGTCCACCCGATGTTCGCGGTGCGGCGCGATCGCCGGCACGCCCTCGTCGAGGTGCGGCCGCGGGGGGAGCTTGAGCAGACGATGGCCGTGGAGTCGTTCATCCACGTCGAGGTGACGCACATTTCCGGCGACGCCCTGGACGAGCTCCGCACCGCCCTTGAAGACGTGCTGGCGAGCGTCCGCGCCGCCGTCGAGGACTGGCGGGCGATGCGCGAGCAGTGCAACGAGATGCTGGCCACGCTGGATGCGACGCTGCCCGGGCGTCCCGCCGACCAGGTGTCCGAGATCAGGGCGTTCCTCGACTGGTTGCGCGACGATCACTTCACCTTCCTCGGGCATCGCGAATTCACCTTTGCTCCAGGTGCGGCGCTGCCGACCATCGTGCCGGACTCGGGCCTCGGCATCCTCCGCGATCCCGCCGCCTTCGTCATCGACGAGGCGCAGGATCCGGAGCGGCTGCCGCGCGCCATCCGCGCGTTCGTGGCGCGCGATGAAGCGTTGACGCTCACCAAGTCCGACAAGACGTCGGTGGTCCACCGATCGGTGCCGATGGACATCATCGGTTTGCGGCGTTTTGATGGCGAGGGCCGCGTCGTCGGCCTGCGCATGTTCGTCGGGCTGTTCACCGCCGCCGCCTACAACCGCAGCCCGAACTCGATCCCGATCATGCGCCGCAAGATTCGCGACGTCATTGAGCGCGCCGGCTTCGACCCGCTGGGGCACGACGGCAAGACTTTGTTGAACATCCTGGAAACCTTTCCGCGTGACGAGCTGTTCCAGGTTTCCGTCGATCACCTGTTCCATACGGCCTTGGGCGTCCTGCACCTGCAGGAGCGACCGCAGGTCGCCTTGTTCATGCGGCGCGACGATTACGAACGGTTCGTCACCTGCCTCGTCTACGTGCCCCGCGACCGCTACACCACGCGGCTCCGCAAGAGCATCGTCGCGGTTCTCGAGAAGGCCTTCGACGGCCGGATCGCCAACCATGCGGCGGAGATGGGATCATCGCCGCTCGCCCGTCTCTATCTGACCATCCGCACGGCAACCGGGCAGATCCCCGACTACGACCCCGCCAACGTCGAGGCCTCGATCGTCGACGTCACACGGACGTGGTCGGACCGGCTGCTCGAGTCGCTGATCAGCGCCCACGGCGAGGAGGCGGCCCATCACCTGCACCGCCTCTATGGCTCGGCCTTTCCCGCCGGCTACCAGGAAATCTTCAGCGCCGACGTGGCGGTCGCCGATATCGACAAGATCGAGGCCGTGCTGTCCATCGGCTCGGTGGAGACGATGATCTACCGGCCGTTCGACGCCGAGCCGCACTGCATGCGCTTCAAGATCTATCATCCGGGCGCGCCCATGGTGCTGTCCGATGTCCTGCCGATGCTCGAGCATCTCGGCCTCAAGGTGCTCGACGAGGTGCCGCACGCGGTGACGGTGGGCGCCGGCGGCGAGCGGACCGTCTATCTCCACGATTTCGGCTTGGCCGCGAGAAGCGGCATGGCCATCGACCTCGAGACGATCCGCGACCCGTTTCACGATGCCTTTCTCAAGCTCTGGGACGGCGAGGCGGAAAGCGACCACTTCAACACGCTGGTGCTGGAAGCCGGGTTGACCGGCCGCCAAGTGGTCATCTTGCGCGCCTGCGCCAAATTCCTGCGTCAGGCCGGCATTACCTTCTCCCAGTCGTATATGGAGCAGGTGCTGATCGGCAATCCCAAGGTGGCGCGGGACATCGTCGCGTTGTTTTTCAGCCTTTTCGATCCGGCCGAGGGCGAAGACCGGGAGGCGCGCGCCGGCGCCATTCGCCAGCGGATCGCCGCCGAACTGGACGCGGTGGTCAGCGCCGACGACGACCGGATCCTCCGACGCTTCGTCAACTGCGTCGAGGCGATGCTGCGCACCAACTATTTCCAGCCGGGCGCCGATGGCCAGCCGAAGTCCTACGTCTCCTTCAAGTTCGACAGCCGGGCGCTGGACGACCTGCCGCTGCCGCGGCCGATGGTCGAGGTCTTCGTCTATTCGCCGCGCATGGAGGGCATCCACCTGCGCGGCGGCAAGGTGGCGCGCGGCGGCATCCGCTGGTCCGACCGGCGCGAGGATTTCCGCACCGAGATCCTCGGACTGATGAAGGCGCAGCAGGTGAAGAACGCGGTGATCGTGCCGGTCGGCGCCAAGGGCGGCTTCGTCGTCAAGCGGCCGCCCGGCGGCGGTGATCGCGAGGCGGTGCAAAACGAGGGCATCGCCTGTTACCGGATGCTGGTGCAGGGGCTGCTGGACATCACCGACAATCGGGTCGGCGGCGGCGTCGTGCCGCCGGTCGATGTCATCCGCCGCGACGACGACGATCCCTATCTGGTGGTCGCCGCCGACAAGGGCACGGCGACGTTCTCCGACATCGCCAATGCGCTGTCCAACGACTATGGCTTCTGGCTCGGCGATGCCTTCGCGTCGGGCGGCAGCCAGGGCTACGACCACAAGAAGATGGGGATCACCGCCAAGGGCGCCTGGGAGTCGGTGAAACGCCACTTCCGCGAACTCGGCACCAACATCCAGGAAGAGCCGTTCACCGTCGTCGGTGTCGGTGACATGTCTGGCGACGTGTTCGGCAACGGCATGCTGCTGTCGCCCTGCATCAAGCTGGTGGCGGCCTTCAACCACCTGCACATCTTCGTCGACCCCGACCCCGATCCGGCGGTGAGCTTCGCCGAACGGCAGCGTCTGTTCGAGCTGCCGCGTTCGGCGTGGTCCGACTATGCGACCGACCTGCTGTCACCCGGCGGGCGGATCTTCGACCGCCGGGCGAAGACGCTGACGCTGACGCCCGAGATCCGCGCCCGCTTCGGGCTGCGCGATACCCAGATGACACCGCCGGCGCTGATCCGCGCCCTGCTCAAGGCCGAGGTCGATCTGCTGTGGTTCGGCGGCATCGGCACCTACGTCAAGGCTGCGGACGAGTCCCATGCCGATGCCGGCGACCGGGCGAATGACGGGCTGCGCGTCGATGCCGAGGACCTCCGGTGCAAGGTCATCGGCGAGGGGGCGAACCTGGGGCTGACGCAGCAGGGGCGCATCGCCTATGCCGCCAGGTCCGGGCGCATCAACACCGACTTCATCGACAACTCGGCCGGCGTCGACTGCTCGGACCACGAGGTCAACATCAAGATCCTGCTCGATGCGGTGGTCACCGACGGCGACATGACCGGCAAACAGCGCAACGCCTTGCTCGAACAGATGACCGACGAGGTCGCGGCCCTGGTGCTCCGCGACAACTATCTGCAGACCCAGGCGATCACCCTGATCGCGGCGGAGGGGGCGGCGGCCATCGACGACCAGATCCGCCTGATGCGGCTGCTGGAGGGCCAGGGCCGCCTCGACCGTGGCGTCGAGGCCCTGCCCGATGACGAGACGCTCGCCGAGCGGGCCGCCGCCGGGCAGGGGCCGACGCGGCCGGAGATCGCCGTGCTGTTCGCTTACTGCAAGCTGTGGCTCTATGACCACGTCATCGAGTCCGACCTGCCCGACGACAAACACATGGCGGACGACGTCGTCCGTTATTTCCCGACGCCGCTGCAGCAGCGCTTCGGCGATCGCATCGCCGGCCACCGGCTGCGCCGCGAGTTGATCGCCACGTCGCTGACCAACAGCCTGATCAACCGCGTCGGCGGCACCTTCGTCTCGGAGTTGTCGGAGAAATCGGCGATGCCGCCCATCGACATCGCCCGCGCCTATATCATCGCCCGCGACGTCTTCCGCGCCCGCGAGATCTGGGAGAAGATCGAGGCCCTGGACAACGCTGTGCCGGCGGCGGTGCAGACGGACCTGCACCGCGACGTGCAGCGGCTGCTGGAGCGGACGACCATGTGGTTCCTGCGCAACGGCGGCACGCCCATCGACATCACCGCCAACGTCGAAGCCTATCGCGCGCCGCTCACCACGGTCGCCGAGCGCATTGCCACGGTGCTGCCTGAGGACGTCAACGCGCGCATTCTGCACCGCGCCGAGCGGTTCGAGAGCGAAGGCGTGCCGGGGTCGCTGGCGCGTCGCGTCGCCTATCTCATCGTCCTGCCGTCCGGCTGCGACATCGTCCGCATCGCCCGGATGCGCGAGCTCGACGGCGAGGCGGTGGCCCGCCTCTACTATGCCGTCGGCGATCTGCTGGGCTTCGGCTGGCTGCGCTACCAGGCGGAGCGGCTGCCGGCGGCGAGCTATTGGCAGAAGCTGGCACTGTCGGCGACCGTCGAGGAACTGTACGCCTCCCAGTCGGCGCTGACCACCGCGGTGATCGACGCGGCGGGGACCGCCGGCGACGGCGCCGTCGAGGACTGGGCGGCGGCGCGCGGTCCGCAGGTGGCGCGGATGCGCGGGCTGCTCGCCGAACTGGAGGGGACGAGCCCGGTCGACCTGTCGATGCTCACCGTCGCCAGCCGCCAGCTCGGCGCGCTGGTCGCCTGCTGACTCCGCCGGGCGCCGGCCTCGCAATGACCGAAGCCGCGCCGCTGCCGCCGCCGGCCGTCCCGCCCGGCCCGGCAGCGCGCGCCGCCTGGTGCCTCTACGACTGGGCGACCCAGGGCTTTCCGACGGTGATCACCACCTTCGTGTTCGCCGCCTATTTCACCAAGGCGGTCAGGCCCGACGACCTGGGCCCGACGCTGTGGACCTGGACCATGGGCGGCTCGGCGCTGCTGGTCGCCCTGCTCGCCCCCGTCCTCGGCGCCATCGCCGACCGCAGCGGCCGGCGCAAGCCGTGGATCGGCGCCTTTACCGTCGTCTGCATCGCCGCCGCGGGGCTGTTGTGGTTCGTCGAGCCGGATGCCCGGTTCGCCGCGCTGGCGCTGCTGCTTCTCGGCCTCGGCAACTTCGCCTTCGAGATGGCCAACGTCTTCTACAACGCCATGCTCAAGGACCTGGTGCCGCCGACGATGATCGGCCGCCTCTCCGGCTGGGGCTTCGGCGCCGGCTACATCGGCGGCGTCGCCTGTCTGCTGGTCGCGCTGTTCGTGCTGATCGAGCCGAGTCCGCCGCTATTCGGCCTCGACGCGGCCGCACAGGAGCCGGTGCGGGCGACGGCGATCCTGGTCGCCCTCTGGTTCACCGTCTTCAGCATTCCGTTCTTTCTGTTCACCCCGGACCGCCCGAGCGCCGGCTTGCGCCCCGTCACCGCGGCCCGCGAAGGGCTGGCAACCCTGATCGCCACCTTGGGCCGGCTCGGATCCTATCGCGTCATCGTCTGGTTCCTGGTGGCGCGGCTGTTCTACGTGGACGGACTGACCACCCTGTTTGCCGTCGGCGGCATCTACGCCGGGCGCGAGATCGGCATGAGCTTCGACGAGATCATCCTCTTCGCCATCGGCCTGAACGTCACCGCCGGCATCGGCGCCGTCGGCTTCGGCTGGCTCGACGACTGGATCGGCCCGAAGAAGACGGTGCTGATCTCGCTCGTCTGCCTGATCGTCCTGGGCAGCCTGATCCTGGTCAGCACCGAGCCGCTGTGGTTCTGGGCCTTCGCCCTGCCGCTCGGCCTCTTTTTCGGGCCGGTGCAGTCGGCGAGCCGCTCGATCATGGCGCGCCTCGCGCCGGCGCACCTGCAGACCGAGATGTTCGGCCTGTTCGCCCTGTCGGGCAAGGTGACGGCCCCGGTCGGCCCCTGGGTCTTCGGCGCCGTGGCGGCCCTAGCCGGCGGCGCCCTGCGCCCGGCCATGGCGACCATCATCGTCTTTTTCGTCGTCGGGCTGATCCTCCTGCTGTTCGTGCGCGACGAGCGGATTTGAGCGAGGCGGCAAGGCCGTTGGCAACGCTCTGGCGCGCCGGAGTGTCGATGTAGGGCGGTTTCGGCGGGGTGCGAACGCAAAAAAGTCAGCGAGAAGCTGAAAAACCGGGGTTTGCGGCGTGAAAATGTCGGTTTATGTCGGAAAAAGTCGGAAAAAGTAGGATTTTCGCCCGGCGCCCCGGAGCCCGCCGTACCGCCCGATGCATCGCCGATACAGCCGGGGCGACCCCGTCAGATACCGCCGGGGCGGCACCGGTCAAGGCGGCCGGCGCGGGGCGCGCCCTGATGCGCCCGAGGCCGTCATCGACGGGCTGACGAAAGGACGCCAAAACCCCCCTGTCGCGACGCCGACAGGGGGGCCCAGGTTGGGTGACGGTTGGCTGGGTTTACGGCCGGCGGCTGCGGCCAACCGCGCGCATCAGCAGGGTGCCGCCGAGCAGGGCGAGAAGGCCGGTACCGCTCCACACGGGAACGGCGGTGACGGCGCCGTCGAAGCCGATAAGCAAGCGGACCTGATCGCCGTAGACCCGCCGTTCGGTGTCGCCGACCAGGGTGTAGTCCGCATCCAGGATGGGAAAGCTGTACACGGGCGTGAGGTCAAGCCGCGCGAGGAAGTTCGACCCCTCCGGCAGCTTGGTGAGGTTGACCTCCAGGTGGCCGTAGTGCTTGCCGCCGTCGACGAGCATCCGGTAGGTCCCGCCGGCGCCATCATCGACGTCGAGCCACAGTTCGCCTTCGTCCAGGTCGGCCGTCCACTGGGAGAACGGGTTCAGCTCTTTGCGAACATCGGGGTCCTGTGAGCGAACGCCACGCATGCCGTCTCCGGCAACGCCGACATCGTAGTAGTGTACGCCGATGCCGTCACCGTCCAGGTCGACGAACGAGCGCTCGAACATCTCGCTGTGGCCGGAGAGAACGGCGGCGACGCCGTATTCCTCGAACTCGTCGGAATACTGGCGGAGGGGCGTGCCCGCCTGGCCGGAGGTTGCCGGATCGCTCATCGGCAGGCTGTGCGTGCCGGATGTGTAGGGCGCGTGATGGAACTGCACGAAGATGATCTGACCCGCTTCCCTGGCGTCCTCGAGTTGCTCGACCACCCAATTGTACTGGACCGAGCCTTCGTTGAAGTCCGAGAGGTCGGTGCCGCCGAACGACTCATACTGTTCGCGGGTGAAGTTGCTCTGGGTGTCGGTATCCAGTGCATCGGGATCGAAACGCGTTTGGTCCGGCTCGCCGTTGCTGCTGTCCATGGTCAGGATGGTAACGGGTCCGTAATCGATGCGGTAATAATTGTCTTGGTGCGCAGGCGTCCCGTTCGACGGGGCGTCATAGTACACCTTGTATTTCTCGCGCCCCTTGAGCGGGCCGAACTCACCCGTCTCGGCGAGCACGCCATAGCCGCCGTTGATGGCGCCGAAGTTTTCCCAGTTGCCCAGGGCCGGCACGATCGGCCGCTCGCTCAGCGGCGTGTCGAATTCGCCGGCATTGTGGCGGAAGAACTCGTCCCAGCCGAGCTGATAGCCGCCACCCTGGACCAGGTCGCCCGGCATGACGATCAGGTCGGGGTCGCGCTCGCGGATGATGCGGAGATTCTGTTGATAGCCGGTGGTCTCGGTGAGCGGGTAGAGATCGCGTCCCGCGCCGTCTTTCGGCCAGTCGCTCGGGCGGCCGAGGCTGCCCGGCGCCTGCCCACCGACTTGCCAGTCCCGCTGGTTGGTGTTGCCGCGGGGCTCGGTCTCGGAATCCGAGAGCGCGACAAAGCGCACATGCGACCAGTCGTCGGCCGTTGGCGCCGTGCTGAACGTCGACTGGAACACCGAGCCGTCCTGCTGCACGCTGTAGGTGTACTTCGTATTCGGCGAGAGGCCGGAAACCGGGACGGAATGCTTATAGTTGGTGTCGCCCAGGACCGGATAGCCCTTGGCGATCGCATCGTTGACCTCGGTCTGCGTGTACGCGAGCTTGGGCTGGAATTCCGGCGCGGAGTTGACTACGAACGGGGCGCCGAGGTCGCCGCCGGTGATGGTCAGCGTGCCGGCCACATCGGCTTCGGTGAACCAAGTGAACAGCATGCCGTCCGAGGACGGGTTCTGCAGATACGGGAATACCCGGAAGTCATCGGCGTGGCCGGATTGGGCACCCATCATGAGCGCCGCAAGGGCGGTACCGCCGATCAGCCGGCGGCGCGTTGTCCCACATCGGATCATTCTCCATCTCCCTTCTCGGATTGCTGAGTCGCCCGCACGGCGCCTCCGCGAGCCAAAGTACTCGCCTCGGCGCACCAGCGGGTGACGACGCCATGAAGAGTCCGCGACATTTTCACGAAAATTGCGGCCGGGCCCCAGGGGCCGCCGTGCGGCCGCCGCCCACCGTCGGATTTGCGATGACCGGCGTTTCGCGGTCAGGCGCGGGCGGAGATGACAGTCCAGGGAACCGGCACGCGCTGCCGCGCCGCCTGGCGTTTCAGCGCCTGGAACGCCTTGACCATCCGGCGGGACAGCAGCCGCAGTTCCCCGTTCGCCTCGGTCTCGGCCAGCGCCTCGGCGCGGCGTCCGGAGCTGGCGAGTTTCAGGCAATAGGCGGCGCGATGGTGGAACTGTCGATGGACGTGCTTCGCCGCCTGGAATTCGCGCAGGTGATACAAGCTATCCGCGTGCGTCGCCAGCCACTGGCCGACCTCGCATGCCTCGTCATCCATCACCAGGGACGAGGTCAGCCCGGTGCCGCTGTAGAGCGTCTCCCGGAACTGCGTGATCCATTCGGCGTGCCCGCGGAGCGGGATCCATAGGTCCATGACAGGGGTGGCCCCTCAGCCGACCGCGGACATACGCGATGGCACCCCCTTTGATACCACATTTCGCAGGTGCGAAGGGATTAATTCGCTCCCGACCGCGGGCAGGGTGGCGCCGGCGGCGGCGCCGTCGGGTCAGGCCGCGAGGGTCCGCACGGGGTAGCGAGCGACGACGGCGTCGGCGGTGACGAGCGTCCAGGCGTGGGTGATCGCTTGCGCAACAAGCATCCGGTCGAACGGATCGGCGTGAATGGGCGGCAGGTCGCCGGCGCAAAGGGCGTGCTCGACGGTGATCGCCGGCGGTAAGAAATCATTGTCGGAAAGCGCGCTCGGCAACACCCCTACCACCGGGCCGGGCAAGCTGAGCCGGCCAAGGGCGGACTTGATGGCGATCTCCCAAGCCGAGGCGGAACTCATCCACACGCTGTGCCGAGCGTCGGAGATTGCCGCCCGGGCCGTTTTCCCAAGCGCCGGATCGTCGGCAAGCCACAATAAAAGAACGTGGGTATCGAGCAGCAACGTCATGCGTCCGCCCCGAAGGCAGCGGCAAGATCCGTGGGCAACGGTGTATCGAAATCGTCGCCGATCCGCACCGCACCCCACCACTGTCCTGGCTGGCGGTCGCTCGCTCGCTCGGGAATCGGCACGAGTCGGGCCACCGGCTTACCGCTCCGGGCGATCATCACCTCTTCGCCGGACGCGACGTCCTCGATCAGGCGGGACAGGTGCGTCTTGGCCTCGTGGATGTTGACCGTCTTCATGGCGTGTCCGCCGGTAATCTGATCATATGCAGACTAAGCTTAATCTGATCGATTCCTGAGCAGGAGGCAACGCCGCGGCTCCGTGGGGGCCCGGTGCCGTTGTGCCAGAAATTGCGCGCCCATCCAGCATACGCTTTCCACGCGGCACGGTCTCCCTATCGAAAACCCCGGACGCACGCTATGACGGGTGAGGACCGGCGTCGCGCACCGCCCGGACGGCCCGGCCAGGGGGCGCCTGTCGCGCCGTCTTCCTGGCCACCGGGTTTCGAGGAGGTCCCGGCGTGGGCTAGATCGGAGAGGATCGTCGGAAAGCGGAGCCCCACCATGCGAAGCCGTCTCGCCGCCCTGGTCTTGGCGTTGGTGTCGCTGCCCGTTTTGGCGCAGCCGAACGAATACACGGTGGATCCCGTCGGCGGATCGCCGGAGGGGGACGGCAGTGCGACGTCGCCGTGGCGGTCGGTCCAGGCCGTCCTCGACGAGGGACGCCTGCAACCCGGCGACACGCTCTTCCTGCGGTCCGGTCCGTATGGCCGTCTCGAGATCCGCGGCCGCCGCCACGACGGCTGGATCACCCTCGCCGCCGCTCCGGGCCACACGCCGCAGGTCTCGGCCGTGCGGATCGACGAGAGCGCCGGGTGGCACCTCAACGGGCTGCATGTCAGTCCGAGCTTTGGCGAACGCCGCCCGCGTGGCGCCATTGTCGCGATCGGCGGCGCCTCGGAACACATCATCATCGAGGCATGCACGATCTCGACGACGCCGGACGTTTCCGGATGGTCCGCCGACGACTGGCGCGAAAACGCCATGCACGGGATCTACGCGGCCGGCCGCGAGATCACGCTGCGCGGCAACCACATCCGTCATGTCCGGCACGGCATTCACGCGCTGGCGCGGCAGTCCCTGATCGCGGACAATCTCATCGAGACCTTCTCCGGCGACGGCATCCGCGGTCTCGGCGACCACACGACGTACGCATTCAACACGATCCGCAACTGCCTCAAGGTCGACGACAACCACGACGACGGCTTCCAGTCCTGGTCGATCGGCGCCGACGGCAGACCCGGCACCGGCGAGGTGGTCGGCGGCGTGCTGCGCGGCAACCGCATCATCAATTACGAAGACGCCGAGCAGCCGTTTCGCTGCACCCTGCAGGGCATCGGCATGTTCGATGGCGTCTATGTCGACTGGGTGATCGAGAACAATGTGGTGATCACCGATCACTGGCACGGGATCACCGTGATGGGCGCGCGCAACGTGCGCATCGTCAACAACACGGTGATCGATCGCAACGAGGATCGGCCGGGCCCGCCGTGGATCAGCATCACCCACCACAAGGACGGCCGCCCGCCCGAAAACAGCGTCATCGCCAACAACCTGGCGGAGCCACGGGCGGCGCACCGGCAGGACCTGTTCGGGCTGCCCAAGCCTGGCGTGACCGCCGTGGGCAATGTGGAGATTACCGACCGGGCAGCCTTCTTCGTCGATCCGGAGCGCCTCGATGTGCGCCTGCGGGCCGGCAGCTCGGCGATCGCCGCCGGCTCGCTGCGCCATGCTCCGGCAACCGACATGGCCGGCACGCCGCGGCCGCAAGGGGCAGGCGTCGACGCCGGCGCCTACGAGTGGCGCTGAGCGACCGCCTCCGCGCGCCGCGTCGCCGACGCCGGTGCGCCGGCCCCCGGATGGCTTCGCGGCGCTGGTCATGAGGGGAAGCCCGGCGCACCGGCGACGCCGGCACGGTCCTCAATCGACGGTGTCGTTGTAGCCGGAGGTCTCCGGGCCGGCGACGATTTGCTGGTCGTGCAGGCGGCCGACCTCGCTCTCGCTCAGGCCCAAGGTGTCGAGCAGGATCTCGTCGGTGTGCTCGCCGAGCAGGGGCGCGCGGCGCGCCGGCAGGCGCTCCACCTCGCCGAAGGCCAGCGGCGAGCCGGGCATCAGGTAGGTGCCGATGCCCGGCTGATCGACCATGCTGAACATCGGGTTCTGGCTGGAACAGTCGGGGTCGTGTTCGATGGTGTCGCGGACGCTGCGATAAGGCGCCCAGGTGACGCCGTGCGCATCGAAGATGCGGCGGATCTCCGCCAGCATGCGCGTCGCGAACCACGGCTCGAAGATGCGCGCGATCTCCCGCCGCGCGCGGAAGCGGGCCCCTTCCCGCGAGAAATCGAGGCGCAGCCGCGCCGCCAGCGCGTCCAGCTCGGCATGCAGCTCGGTTGCCTTGACCAGGCTGCTCCACTGGCCGCGGGTGAGGCCGACGACCATCAGCCGCTTGCCGTCGAGCGTGCCGAAATCACGGCCGAAGGCGCCATAGAGGTAATTGCCGTCCTTCGGCCGATCGGCGTCGTTGATCTCCACCTCGGCGATCTTGCCGAGATTGCCGAGCATCGCCAGCGCCACGTCCTTGAGGGCGAGACGGACCAGCTGGCCATGGCCGGTGCGGCGGCGGTGGCGCTCGGCGGCGAGCAGGCCGATGACGGCCATCTGCCCGGCGATGCAGTCCCAGGCGGGGAGCAGGTGGTTGACCGGACGGGGAAAGCTGGTGGGGCCGGTGACGAACGGCAGGCCGGTCTGCGGATTGACGGTGTAGTCGACCTCGGAGCCGCCGTCGGCGCGGCCCACCAGGTTGACCATAATCAGGTCGGCGCGCTGCCGGCGCAGCGTCTCGTAATCGAGCCAGCCGCGGGCCGGGAAATTGGTGAGGAAGAGGCCGGCGTTCTCACCCGGCGCGCAGATCAGCCGGGTCAGGATCTCCTGCCCTTCGGGCTTGCGGAAGTCGATGGCGATGGACCGCTTGCCCTTGTTGAAGCCGGCCCAGAACAGGCTGTGCTGGCCGTCGAGGGTGACCGGCCAGCGGGTGTAGTCGAGGCCGCCGCCAATGGGATCGAAGCGGATGACGTCGGCGCCGAGTTGCGCCAGCGTCATGCCGCCGAGCGGCATGGCGACGAACGCCGAGCCCTCGACGATGCGCAGGCCGCTGAGAATGCCTTGCATGGGAACCTCCTGCATGGGTCAGGGCACGGATTACGGCGCTGCCGAAACGGTGTCGCAGGTGTGGACGTTGTCGGCGCCGTGCGCCGCCAGGATCTGCCGGGCGCCGGCCTCGGCCTCGTCGTCCTCGACCCGCACCCAGAGCACGATGTTGCCGGCGGCAACGGCGCGGGCGAACGCCTCGGCATGCGGCCGAGAGGTGACGGTCGAGAGCAGCTCGGCGATGGCGACGCCGCCGACGGTGGCACCGATCAGGCCGGCGATCGCCGCCGCCATCGGTCCGCCGGCCAGGAAGATGGCCCCGGACGCGACGAGCGGGCCTTCATAGCGGATCTCACCGACCATGGCGGTCAGCGCGTCGCGCCACGTCCGCTTCGGCGGATCGGCCGCCTCGATCGGTTGGTGCGACGACAACACGCTGAGATCGGCATGGGCGAAGCCGGCCCCCATCAGGTCTTCGACGGCGGCCTCGAAACGGCCGCGATCGGTGAACAGGCCGACGACTTCCCGGCCGGGCGGGGATGGGCTGGTTTGGTCGTGCATGGCTTTCCCTCCATTGTGGCGCATTCTGCCCCGCCGCGGCGGGTGTGCATAGCCCCGTCGGCCGCCAGCGTGCTAGTCTCGCCGCTCCGGCCCGAGAGATGCGAAACCGTGACGTCTTCGAGTGCAGAGGCGCCTATCACGCCGCCCATTACGCCGCCCATCGCGCCGCCCATCACGCCGATGATGGCGCAGTACCTGGCGATAAAGCAGGCGCATCCCGAGTGCCTGCTGTTCTATCGCATGGGCGATTTCTATGAGCTGTTTTTCGACGATGCGGTCGCGGCGGCGGCGGCGCTGGACATCGCTCTGACCAAGCGGGGCAAGCACCAGGGCGAAGACATCCCCATGTGCGGAGTGCCGGTGCACAGCCACGACGGCTACCTGGCGCGGCTGATCCGTAAGGGCTTCAAGGTCGCCATCTGCGAGCAGACGGAGAATCCGGCCGACGCGCGCAAGCGCGGCGGCAAGAGCGTCGTCGAGCGCGCCGTCACCCGCCTCGTCACCCCGGGAACCCTGACCGAGGAGACGCTGCTCGAGGCCCGGCGCCACAACTATCTCGCGGCTTGCGCCGAGACGGCGGGTCGGCTCGGCCTTGCCTGGATCGACATCTCGACCGGCGACTTCCACACCGAACCCCTCAGCGCGGCCGGTCTCGACGCGGCGCTGGCCAGACTCGAGCCGGGCGAACTGCTCGTCGCCGAGCCGCTGTTGCAGACGCCGGCGCTGTTCGAAACGTTCGCCGGCTGGCGCGATCGCCTGACGCCGCAGCCGGCGGCCCGCTTCGACGGCGTCAACGGCCGGCGCCGCTTGCAGGCGCTGTTCGGCGTCGAGAGCCTGGATGCCTTCGGCGCCTTCGAGCCGGCGGAGATCGCCGCGGCCGGGGCGCTGGTCGATTACGTGGACCTGACGCAGAAGGGGCGGCTGCCCCGCATCGCCCGGCCGAAACGCCTGGCCGCGGGATCGGTGATGAGCATCGATGCCGCCACCCGCCGCAATCTGGAGCTGACCCGCACCCTCGCCGGCGAGCGCGCCGGCAGCCTCGCCGCCACCGTCGACCGCACGGTGACCGGCGCCGGCGCGCGGCTGCTGACGGCCCGGTTGACGGCGCCACTGACCGACGTCGCCGCCATCGACCGCCGGCTCGACATGGTGCAGTTCTTCGTCGAGGTCCAGGCCCTGCGCCAAGCGGTGCGGGCGCTGCTCCGGCGCTGTCCCGATCTGGAGCGGGCGCTCTCGCGGCTCAGCCTCGCGCGCGGTGGCCCGCGGGATCTGGCGGCGGTGCGCGACGCGTTGGCGCTGGCCGGCGAAATCCGGGCGGCCCTGGCCGAGGTGGGCCTCGCCGGCATGCCACACGGCATCACCGCATGCGGCGAGCACCTCGGCGACCAGCAGTCGCTGGTCGACCGGCTCGGCCGCGCCCTTGCCGCCGAGCTGCCGCTGCTGACCCGGGACGGCGGCTTCGTCGCCGACGGCTACCTGGCCGAGTTGGATGCGCAGCGGCGGTTGAAGGACGACAGCCGTCGGGTGATCGCCGAGCTGCAGGGCCGCTATGCGGCGGAGACGAAGATCGCCAGCCTGAAGATCCGCCACAACAACGTGCTGGGCTATTTCGTCGAGGTGCCGGCCAAGCACCTGGAGCGGATGCCGACCGGCGGCGACGGGCCGTTCGTCCACCGCCAGACCATCGCCAGCGCCGCCCGCTTCACCACGGTGGACCTCGGCCGCCTGGAAGACGAGATCATGCGCGCCGGCGAGCGGGCGCTGGCCATGGAGCTGGCGGTGTTCGATGACCTGGCCGGCGAGGTCGTGGGGCGGGCCGATGCCCTGGCCGCCGCGGCCCACGCGCTGGCGGCGCTGGACGTGGCGGGGGCTCTGGCCGATCTCGCCGTCGATGGTCGCTGGTGCCGGCCGGTGCTCGACGACGGCACCGGTTTCCTGGTGACGGGCGGTCGCCACCCGGTGGTCGAGGCGGCGCTGGCGGCGCGCCACGAGGGCGCCTTCGTCGCCAATGACTGCGACTTGGGCGACGGCCGGCGCGTCTGGCTGCTGACCGGCCCGAACATGGCCGGCAAGAGCACCTTCCTGCGCCAGAACGCGCTGATCGCGGTCTTGGCGCAGGCCGGCAGCTACGTGCCGGCGGCGGCGGCGCGGCTCGGCGTCGTCGACCGCCTGTTCTCGCGCATCGGCGCCGGCGACGAACTGGCGCGCGGCCGGTCCACCTTCATGGTCGAGATGATCGAAACCGCCGCGATCCTGCACCAGGCCGGCCCCCGCTCGCTGGTGGTGTTCGACGAGATCGGCCGGGGCACGGCGACCTGGGACGGCCTGTCGATCGCCTGGGCCGTGGTCGAGCACCTGCACGCCGTCAACTGCTGCCGAGCGCTGTTCGCCACCCACTACCACGAACTGACGGCGCTGGCGGCGAAGCTCGACGATCTCGCCTGCTATACGATGCGGGTGAAGGAATGGCAGGGCGACGTGGTATTTCTGCACGAGGTGACCGCCGGCGCGGCGGATCGCTCCTACGGCATCCACGTCGGCCGCCTCGCCGGCCTGCCCGAGGCGGTGGTCGGGCGCGCCGAGGAGGTCCTGGCGACGCTCGAGTCCGGCGAACAATCGTCTGCGGTCACCCGGCTTGCCGATGATCTGCCGCTGTTCGCCGCCGCCGAGCGCCGGGCGGGAGCACCGCCGGGACTGGCCGAACCGTCGGCGCTGGAGACCGCGCTGGCCCGCACGGATTTGGACACACTCACGCCAAAACAGGCGCTGGATCTGCTCTATGCCTGGAAAGCGTCATCTTAAACGCTATTTCACCGTCTAGCGACGACGATATCAATCCACCTGAAGCGGCATCCCGGAGCGACGCGATGTACCGAGTAGCGCGGCGGCGCGCCATCATCGACCGTAAGGCCCTGGTCCGCGAGCTGGAGGAACAGCTCGCGGTGACGCCGTATTGCGCCGAGACGCGCGGCAACTTCCTGCAGGTGTTCAAGGCCGCCCTGTATGGCGGGGTGGCCGAAATCCGCCGGCGCTTCGAGGACGAGGGGATCGACGGCGGCGAGGTCGTCCATGCCAATGCCTTCCTGGTCGACCAGCTGATGCGCAGCTTGTTCGACTTCGCGTTGGACCATGTCTACCCCAGCGCCAGGGCGCCCCGGGGGCAGGGCCTGTCCATGGTTGCGACCGGCGGTTATGGCCGGGCGGAGCTGTCGCCGTTCTCCGACATCGACCTGATGTTCCTGCTGCCCGATGGCGATGCGTCGCTCTATGAGCCGGTCGTCGAATTCATGCTCTATTATCTATGGGACATGGGCCTGAAGGTTGGCCACGCGACGCGCACCGTCGACGACTGCCTGGCCCGGTCGCGGGGCGACCTGACGATCCGCACCAGCCTGATCGAGTCGCGCTGGCTGTGGGGCAACCGCGACCTGCACCGCCGCTTCAATGCGCGATTTTTCAAGGAGGTCGTTGCCGGCTCGGAGGTCGCCTTCGTCGAGGCCAAGCTCGCCGACCGCGATGCCCGCCACGATCGCATGGGCGATTCCCGCTACGTGCTGGAGCCGCACATCAAGGAGGGCAAGGGGGGGCTGCGCGACCTGCAGACATTGTTCTGGCTGGCCAAGTACATCTACAAGGTGCGCGATATGTCCGAATTGGTGCAGCGTGGCGTCTTCACCGACGCCGACGCGCGCCACTTCCATCAGACGCAGAACTTCCTGTGGACGGTGCGCTGTCATCTGCACTACGTCACCGGCCGGCCGGAGGAGCGCCTCACCTTCGACGTGCAGGAGGTGATCAGCCGGCGGCTCGGCTATCGCGACAGCAACGGCCAGCGCGGCGTCGAGCGCTTCATGCGCCACTATTTCCTGATCACCAAGGCGGTCGGCGACCTGACCCGGGTGCTCTGCGCCGTCCTCGAGGAAAACCAGAAGAAAAAGCGGCGGCTGTTCTTCATGCCGTGGATTCCGGTGCTGAAGCGCCGACCCGACGGCTTCATCCTCGACGGCGACCGGATCTCCGTCGATGCGGACGATGCGTTCCGCAAGAACCCCGTCAAGCTGCTGAAACTGTTCGCCGAGGCGCAGCGTCTCGGCCGCGACATCCATCCGCATGCGCTGCGTCTGGTCGGTCAAAACCAGCGGCTGGTCGATCAGGCGCTGCGGGAGAATCCCGAAGCCAATCGCCTGTTCCTGGAGATGTTGACGTCCGAGTTCGAGCCGGACATCACGCTGCGCCGCCTCAATGAGGCCGGCATTCTCGGCCGCTTCATCTCCGACTTCGGCCGGGTCGTCGCGCAGATGCAGTACGACATGTATCACATCCACACCGTCGACGAGCACACCATCCACGCCATCGGCATCCTGCACCGCATCGAGCAGAAACAGCTGGCCGAGGTCCACCCGACGGCGACGATGGTGGTGCGCGAGATCCGTTCGCGGCGCGCCCTTTATGTGGCGATGCTGCTGCACGACATCGGCAAGGGACGCGGCGGTGACCATTCGGAGATCGGCGCCGAGATCGCGCAGCAGTTGGCGCCGCGGCTCGGTCTCGACGAGTGGGAAACCGAAACGGTCTCCTGGCTGGTCCTGCACCATCTGCTGATGAGCCGGACGGCGTTCAAGCGCGACATCGAAAACCCCAAGACGGTGGCTGACTTCGTCGCCGTCGTCCAATCCCCCGAGCGGCTGCGCATGCTGCTGGTGCTGACCGGCGCGGACATCGACGCGGTCGGCCCCAGAATCTGGAATGCCTGGAAGGAAACGCTGCTGAGCGAGCTGTATTATCGGGCGCTGGAGCGGATGGAAATGACCGGCGGTCAGCCGCTGGAACGGCGCACCGCCCGGGTGAAACGCGCCAAGGAGCGGCTGCGCGAGGCGCTTGCCGAATGGGATCCCGAGGTGCTCGACGCCTACGTGGCGCGCGGCTATCCGGACTACTGGGTGGCCTTCGACACGGCGACGCAGGTGCGCCATTTCACGCTGATGCGCGCCGCCGACGCCGAGGGCCAGCGACTGCACGTGGAAACCACCCCAGTCGCGGCGCGCGGCGCCACCGAACTTTTGGTCTACGCCCCCGACCATGCCGGGCTCTTCGCCCGCATCGCCGGCGCCATCGCCATCGCCGGCGCCTCGATCGTCGACGCCAAGGCGGTGACCCTGGCCAACAGCATGGCCCTCGACACCTTCTTCCTGCAGGCCGACAACGGCCAGGCGTTCGATGAGCCGGATCGGTTGGAGCGATTGCGTCAGCGCGTCGTCGCCGCGTTGTCCGGCCAGATCTATCCGGCGCGCGAGTTCGAGCGGAAGCGACGCAGCGCGCTGCCCAGCCGAACCGGCGTGTTCAAGGTGCAGCCGAAGGTGATCGTCGACAACGACGCGAGCCGCACGCATACGGTGCTGGAAGTCAACGGCCGCGACCGCGTCGGCTTTCTCTACGATGTCACCTCGACGCTGACGGAACTCGGTCTGCAGATTGCCAGCGCGCACGTCTCGACGTTCGGCGAGCGCGCCGTCGACGTGTTCTACGTGAAGGACGTGTTCGGCCTGAAGATCGACGATGCGGCAAAGCTGCGGCGAATCCAGTGGAAGCTGCGCCAGGCGCTCGAGGATCCGGAACGGCCGGCGACACCGGCCTCGAGCGCGGCGGAATAGGGGCAGCACCGGCCCTCACCACCGCAGCGGATTCCGAGCATGCCCCTCTTGCGGTCGATCGCCACCGTCGGCGGCTTCACGCTGCTGAGCCGAATTTTCGGCTTCGCCCGCGACATCCTGATCGCCAACGCGCTGGGCGCGGGGCCGGTGGCCGACGCGTTCTTCGTCGCCTTCAAGTTCCCCAACCTGTTCCGCCGGTTGTTCGCCGAAGGCGCCTTCACCGCGGCATTCGTGCCGATCTTCGCCGGACTGCTGGCGACGGAGGGGCGGGAGCGCGCGTGGCGCTTCGCCAACGAGGCGTTCGGCGTGCTGTTCTGGGTGCTGCTGGTCCTCGTTGCCGTCTTCGAGGTCCTGATGCCGTGGGCGATGCGCGCCTTCGCGCCGGGCTTCGTCGACGATCCCGAAAAGTTCGCGATGACGGTGACGTTCTCGCGCATCGTCTTTCCCTACCTGTTCTTCGTCTCGCTGGTCTCGCTGCTCGCCGGCGTGCTCAACTCGTTCGATCGCTTCGCCGCCGCCGCGGCGACGCCGATCCTGCTCAACATGTCGCTGATCGTGGCGCTCCTGGTGCTCACGCCGATCTTGCCCACCGCCGGCCACGCGCTGTCCTGGGGGGCGTTCACCGCCGGCATCGTGCAACTGGCCTGGCTGGCGCTGCACGCCCGCCGCGTCGGCCTCAGCCTGGAGCCGCCGCGCTTCCGCCTGACCGAGCGCGTCCGCGTCCTCGGCCGCCGCGCCCTGCCGGTCGCCATCGGCGCCGGGATCTACCAGATCAATTTGCTGGTCGACACCGTGCTGGCCTCGCTACTGCCCTCGGGCTCGGTCTCCTACCTGTTCTATGCCGACCGCGTGAACCAGCTGCCCCTCGGTGTCATCGGCGTCGCCGTCGGCACGGCGCTGCTGCCGCTGTTGTCGCGGCAGGTGCGCGCCGGCGAGGCCGAGGCGGCGCTGGCGAGCCAGAACCGGGCGCTGGAGTTCGCCCTGTTCCTCACCCTGCCGGCGGCGGCGGCGCTGCTGGTGATCGCCGCGCCGATCGTCAGCGTGCTGTTCCAACGCGGCGCCTTCCAGGCGCATGAGGTGGTAGCGACGGCGGCGGCGCTTTCCGCCATGTCCGTGGGCCTGCCGGCCTTCATGCTGGTCAAGGCCCTGACGCCCGGCTTCTTCGCGCGCGAGGATACGAAGACGCCGGTGAAGATCGCCGCCGTCGCCGCGGTCGCCAACGTCGTCTGCAGCCTGCTGCTGATGGGGCCGTTCCTGCACGTCGGCCTCGCCATGTCGATGGCGATCTCCGCCTGGATCAATTGCACGCTGCTGGCCTTCGTGCTGCACCGGCGCGGCCAGCTCATGATCGACGCCCGACTGAAGCGGCGTTTGCCGCGGATGCTGCTGGCGACCGCCGTGATGGTTGGCTGGCTGATCGTCGGCGAGCCGCTGCTGGCGGACTGGTTCGCCGGGCCGCTGATCGAGCGCGCCGCCGCACTCGGCGTCCTGGTGGCCGGCGGCCTCGCGGTGTTCGTGGCGGTGGCGCTGGCAAGCGGTGCCGCCGCGCTCCGCGATCTCGGCCTGTTGCGCCGCGGCTGAGGCGGCTTGACCGGGCGCGGGGGGTCGGCGATAAGGCGAAACGATTGCCCGCCATTCCCCGCCACGCCTCTCGACTCAACGGCCATGCACCGCATCTTCTCCGGCATCCAGCCGACCGGAAACCTGCACCTCGGCAACTACCTCGGCGCCATCCGCAACTGGGTGCGCCTGCAGGTGGACTTCGAGTGCCTGTTCTGCGTCGTCGACCTGCACGCCATCACCGTCTGGCAGGATCCGCGCGAGCTCGCCGCCAGCACCCGCGAGACGGCGGCGGCGGTGCTCGCCGCCGGCATCGATCCGGAGCGCCACATCCTGTTCGTGCAGAGCGCCGTGCCGGGGCATGCCCAGCTCGCCTGGATCTTCAATTGCGTCGCCCGCATGGGCTGGCTCAACCGGATGACCCAGTTCAAGGAGAAGGCCGGCAAGCACAAGGAGAACGCCTCCGTCGGCCTGTTCGCCTATCCGGACCTGATGGCCGCCGACATCCTGCTCTACAAGGCGACGCACGTGCCGGTGGGCGAGGACCAGAAGCAGCACCTGGAGCTGACCCGCGACATCGCGCAGAAGTTCAACAACGACTTCGGTGCCGCGGTGTTTCCCGTCGTCGAGCCGCTGATCCTGGGACCGGCGACGCGGGTGATGTCGTTGCGCGACGGCACCAAGAAGATGAGCAAGTCCGATCCCTCGGATTACTCGCGGCTCAACCTGGTGGACGATGCCGACACCATCCGCCAGAAGATCCGCAAGGCAAAGACCGACCCCGAACCGCTGCCGGAGGGCATCGACGGACTCGCCGGCCGGCCGGAGGCGGCGAACCTGCTGAACATGTTCGCGGCGCTGACCGACCAGGATCTCGCCGCCGTCTGCGCCGCCTACGCCGGCCGGCCGTTCTCGGACTTCAAGGCCGACCTGGGCGATGTGGCCGTCGACAAGCTGGCGCCGATCTTCGATGAGGTGAAGCGCCTGCGCGACGATCCGGGCCACGTGGACGGCATCCTCGCCGCCGGCGCAGAGCGGGCGCGGGCCCTGGCCGAGCCGGTGCTGCGCGAGGTCTATCGCACCGTCGGCTTTCTCGGCGCGTGATTTCGCCCGGCTTGATCCAGGGGGGTGCGTCGCCCATTTCAGCGTTAGCGTAGGGCATTCTGGCTCAGACACGTGGCGAGGCTCGCATGTTCATTCAAACCGAATCGACTCCCAACCCTTCGACCCTCAAGTTCCTGCCGGGCCGCGACGTGATGGCGCGCGGCACCGCGGATTTTTCCAGCCCGGAGGCGGCCGATCGTTCGCCGCTGGCGAAGCGCCTGTTCGGCGTCGACGGTGTCGCCGGCGTCTTCCTCGGCCAGGATTTCATCTCCGTCACCCGCTCCGGCGGGCAGGAATGGGACACGCTCAAGCCGCACATCCTGGCGGCGATCATGGATCACTTCACCTCCGGCGACGCCCCGATCGAGGCGGGCGCCGAGGAGACCGCTGAGGCGGGCGGCGCCGATACCGAGGTGGTGGCGCAGATCAAGGAGCTGTTGGAGACCCGCGTGCGGCCGGCCGTCGCCCAGGACGGCGGCGATATCATCTTCCGCGGCTACGAGGACGGCATCGTTTTTTTGCACATGCAGGGTGCCTGCTCGGGCTGTCCGAGTTCGACGGCGACGCTGAAGCACGGCATCGAGAACATGCTGCGGTACTACGTGCCGGAAGTGCAGGAGGTGCGGCCCGTCTGACGGGGGACCGCCGCCGACACGGCGAAGGGGAGGGAAAGCCATGGGCAAGCGGGTCGCCGACAACGCGCTGAACACATTGTTCTTCGAAGCGCGCACCCACAACGGCTGGCAGGATCGGCCGGTCGATGAGGCGCTGCTGCGCGAGATCTGGGACATCGCCAAGTGGGGGCCGACCAGCGCCAACTGCAGCCCGGCGCGCATCGCCTTCGTCGTCTCCCCGGCGGCCAAGGAAAAGCTGAAACCCTGCCTGATGGAGGGCAACGTCGCCAAGACCATGGCGGCGCCGGCGACGGCGATCATCGGCCACGACATGGAATTCTACGAGCGCCTGCCGGAGCTGTTTCCGCACACCGACGCCCGCTCCTGGTTCGTCGGCAAGCCGGCGATGATCGAGTCGACGGCCTTTCGCAACGGCACCCTCCAGGGGGCCTATTTCATGCTGGCGGCGCGGGCGGCGGGACTCGACTGCGGCCCGATGTCGGGCTTCGACAATGCCAAGGTCGACGAAGCATTCTTTGCCGGCACCACGGTCCGCTCCAATTTCCTCTGCAACCTCGGCTACGGCGATCCGGCGCACCTGCACCCGCGCAACAAACGTCTGAGCTTCGAGGACGCCTCCCGCATCGTCTGACGCGGCGTGCCGCGCCGTTGATCGTCCTCGCCGTCGATACCGCCACCACCGGCTGCTCGGTCGCCGTGTGGCGCGATGGCGCCACCCTTGCACACGAAAGCCTGGCGATGACGCGCGGGCATGCCGAAGCGCTGCTGCCGGCGGTGGCGCGCGCGCTCGCCGTTGCCGGGATCGGCGCCCGGGACGTGGAGCTGTTCGCGGTGACCGTGGGGCCGGGCGCCTTCACCGGGCTTCGGGTCGGGCTCGCGGCGGCGCGCGGCCTGGCGCTGGCGGCGGCGCGGCCCTGTGTCGGCGTGACCACGCTGGAGGCCGTCGCCGCCGCGGTGCCGGCGGCCGAACGGGCCGGGCGGACCGTGGTGGTGGCGCTGGAGACCCGGCGGGACGATCTGTTCGTGCAGCTCTTCGCTGCTGACGGCGCGCCCCTGACGGAGCCGGCGGTGATGGCTGCTGCCGATGTCGGCGGAACGCTGCCGGCCGGGCCCGTGGTCGTCGCCGGTGATGGCGCGTCGCCCGTCGCCCGTGCGCTCGCTGCCCAGGCGCTCGCCGGGCTTGCCGACGTGGCCGTGGCGTCGAGTGGCGCCGCGCCGGATGCCCGAATCGTCGCCGCCATCGCCGCGGCACGCCGAACGGCGGGCCAGGACGCCGGGCGGCCGCCCGATCCGCTCTATCTGCGGCCACCGGCGGTCACCCGGCCGCTGGCCGGCGGGCGGCGCCGGCCGTGATGGGAACGTTCGCCGGCGGGCGGCGCCGGCCTTGATGGGAACGTTCGCCGGGGACCCGCTGCCGCTGATCGACGCCGGCGCGGCGCACGCCGACAGCCTCGCCCGCCTGCACGCCGCCTGCTGGGCCGATGGCTCGACGGATGGCTTGACGGATGGCTCGAGTGGGGCCTGGGATGCGACGGCGATGGCGGCGCTGCTGGCCATGCCCGGAGCGGCGGCGCTGATCGCCGGGCCGATCGCGGCGCCGTCGGGGTTTCTGCTGTGGCGCGTCGCCGCCGACGAGGCCGGGATCATCGCCAGCGGCATCATGCCGGAGCGTCGTC
>CAZVRW010000037.1:17091-30787 GCA_964630265.1 uncultured Rhodospirillaceae bacterium | reverse complement strand
GGTGGTGAACCAGATCGCGGCGGGCGAGGTGGTCGAGCGGCCGGCGGCGGCGGTCAAGGAGCTGGTGGAGAACGCGCTGGATGCCGGGGCGACGCGCATCGACGTGCTGCTCCGCGACGGCGGGCGGACGTTCATCCGCGTCGACGACGACGGCCGCGGCATGACGGCGGACGAGTTGGATCTCGCCGTCGAGCGTCATGCCACCTCCAAGCTGCCGGACGACGATCTTTCGCGGATCAACACACTCGGCTTCCGCGGCGAGGCGCTGCCGTCCATCGGCGCGGTCGCCCGCCTCGCCATCACCAGCCGCAGCGCCGGCGCCGAACACGCGTGGCGGATCGCCGTCGACGGCGGCGCCAAGGGCGCGCCCGAGCCGGCGGCCCACCCGGCGGGGACGCGCGTCGAGGTGCGCGACCTGTTCTACGCGACTCCGGCGCGCCTCAAGTTCCTGAAGACGCCATCCACCGAGTTCGGCCACGCCCTGGAAACGCTGCAGCGGCTGGCCATGGCCCACCCCGCCGTCGCCTTCTCGTTGGCCGACGAGAAGCGGACGGCGCTGTCGCTGCCGGCGGCTCCCGGCGACCTGTTCGGGGCACGGCGCGATCGGCTGGCGGCGGTGCTGGGCCGCGACTTCGCCGAGAGCTCGGTGCCGGTGGATGCCGAGCGCGAGGGCATCCGGCTCTACGGACGGATCGGTCTGCCTACGCTCAGCCGGGCGACGGCGACGGCGCAGCATGTCTTCGTCGGCGGACGCCCGGTGCGCGACAAGCTGTTCTATGGCGCGATCCGCGGCGCCTATCAGGACGTGCTGGCCGGGGGGCGGCATCCGGTGCTGGCGCTGTTCCTGGATCTGCCGGCGGACGCCGTCGACGTCAACGTCCACCCGGCCAAGGCGGAGGTGCGGTTCCGCGATCCCGGACTAGTGCGCGGACTGATCGTCGGCGCGGTGCGCCATGCGCTGGCGGAGGCGGGGCACCGCACGGCGACCACGGTCTCCGCCGCCGCCCTCGGCGCCGTCCGCCGGGAGCCCGAGGCCGGGCCGCGCACCTTCGCCTATCAGGCACCGCCCCCGCGGCCGACCCGCGGGCTGGCCGACGCCGGAACGGCATTCCAGGCACCGTTCGCCGCTGCCGCAGCGCGGACGACGGCGACGGCAACGCCCGACGCAACCGACGAGCCGGCCGCCGCCAACCCGGCGATGGCGCCGCTGGGCATGGCGCGGGCGCAACTGCACGGCACCTACGTGGTGGCGGAAACCGCCGACGGGCTGATCATCGTCGACCAACATGCGGCGCACGAGCGCCTCACCCACGAACGCATCGCCCGCGCCCTGGACGGTGGCGGTGTCGCCCGCCAGGGGCTGCTGATCCCCGAGGTGGTGGACCTGGACGAGGCGGCCGCGGCGCGCCTCGCCGACCGCGCCGACGAACTGGCCGAACTGGGGCTGGTGATCGAGCCGTTCGGCGCCGGCGCCGTGGTGGTGCGCGAAATTCCGGCGCTGCTCGGCGACACCGACGTCAAGGGCCTCGTCCGCGACTTGGCTGACGACCTGGCCGAGCATGGCCAGACGCTGGCGCTGCGCGACCGGTTGGATCGGGTTTGCGCGACCCTCGCCTGCCACTCCAGCATCCGCGCCGGGCGGAAACTCTCGGTGGACGAAATGAACGCGCTGCTGCGCGCCATGGAGGCGACGCCGCGCTCGGCCCAGTGCAGCCATGGCCGTCCCACCTGGGTCGCGCTGAAGCTCGCCGACATCGAACGGCTGTTCGGCCGCCGCTGAGCTTGGCGGGAGCGCCCGCGCCGTATATCCTCGATATGGGTTAGGCGAGGGACATCAAGGGGGAGACACCATGCCGATCGAACCGATGCTGGCCGAGGGCTTGCGCGACCGCTCCGGATCCCCCCAGACCATGGCCATTGGCGATTCGCTGTTCAACGGGGTGCGTTCGCTGAGCATCGACCGCGCGCGGGCGGCGCTCGCGGTCCCGCACATGGTCGCCGAGGGGCTCGGCGAGACCATGCGCGTGCCCGACTATCCGTTCCCGGTGCTGTTCGATCTGGAAACCTTCATCCGCGAGGGCTTCGAGCTCTCTCGGCTGCGCGAGTTGATCATCGGCAACGCCGAGCGCTGGTTGGAAATCGCGCCGCACTGGTCGCACGACCAACACATCTTCTTCGACAACATCGCCATCGCCGGGGCGGAGATCCGCAATCTCTACGAGGACCGGGCAGGCGACTACGCGGGGATGCTGACGCCACTGCTGCAGCAGATCAAGTCGGCCGGGCGGCTGCCGGGCGAGCAGGTCTACGCCCTCTATTACGCGCTGAACACGGCGTTCCTCCTCAACCCCTCAGGTGAGGCGGACCTCAGCGACTTGACGCCGCTGGAGCACGTGGCCCTGCGACGGCCGAAGCGGCTCCTGGTCAGCATCGGCAGCAACGAGGGCCTCTATCGCGGCTGCATCCTCGGCCAGTTCACGGCAACCTTGCGGCAGAGCATCGAGGCCATTCCCGACAAGATGGGCGAACTCGCCGACCGCATGGCGGCGGAGTTCGGCGACGACGCGGTGGAGCACGTCTATTTCACCAACCTGATCAAGCCGAGCACCGTCGCCAACCTGATGCCGCGCACCGACCCGGACATGCTGGTGGGCTGCGGCAAGTATTACGATCAGTATCTGAGCCGCCTGCTCGGCGGCGCCACCGGCATTTCACGCACGCAGATCCAACGTTTCGATGAGTTGATCGCCGCGGTGAACGCGCGCACGCAAGAGATCGTGACGCAGAAGCTCGCCATCGGTGGGCGCAGCGTCACCTTCGTCGATGTCTACGGCATGTCGGCAGAGGTCGACGGCAAGCACGG
The DNA here is from genome assembly GCA_964630265.1 of uncultured Rhodospirillaceae bacterium. Lineage (GTDB taxonomy): Bacteria > Pseudomonadota > Alphaproteobacteria > Rhodospirillales > Defluviicoccaceae > CAZBWP01. The sequence continues at coordinate 27,924 of CAZVRW010000037.1, read as the reverse complement.
CTGTGTTGCCCCCGGCCACGAGATCGAGGTGGAGCGACGGCGCAGCCGCTGGCGGCTCACCAACAACCCCATCACCACCAGCCTGATTTTCGGCTTCGTCCGTGGCGGCCTGTTCAGCCTGGACAACATGCACCCGACGACCGTGGGCTATGCGCTGGTCGCCAACGCCACGCTCGACGCCATCGCCGCCAACGAAAGCGTGCCGGTGCAGAAGGTGCCGCTGCAGGCGGCGTTCGAGGCGGACTCGCTGCTGCAGGACATCCCACGCAACTATTCGATCCTGAGCGCCATCATCAACCTGATCGGCACCTTCGGCTTCTTTGGCCGATGAGGGCGGCGCGGCGCGCGCTGCCGCGCCGGCCCGTCAGGACGCGCCGAGCGCGGTCGGTTGCCGGTGGGTATGGGCCGTCGCCGCCAGCGCGGACCCCGCGGCGATGGCCTCGCGGTTGACGTCGAGGACCTTGGCCGGCACTTGCTCGGCGACGACGGCCTCCAGCGCGGCGCGGTCGGCAAGCCCCGAGTGGGCGGCGAGGGCAGCGAGCGCGATGATGTTGGCGACGCGCTCGTTGCCGAGCGCGCGTGCCCGCTCGCTGAACGGCAGGGCGGTGATTTCGCCGGGGGCGTCCGGGGCCAGCGTCACGCGGTCGCTGTCAATGAACACCCGCGTCCGGGGCCCGGTGACGCCGCGCGAGGCGTCGGCGGCGACGTCGTCGAGGATGACCAGCCAGTCGAGGGCGGTGACCAGCGGATAGTCGACGGCATCCTCGGCGATCACCAGGTCGGCGCGACTGACGCCGCCGCGCGACGTCGGCTCGTAGCTCTGCGACTGGGCGACCGCCCGACCGGAGCGCATCACCGTCTCCGCCAGGATGCGGGCCGCCAGTTGCAGCCCCTGACCGCCGGAACCGCTGAGGCGGAGCTGCGTGATCGCGGGCCGCACCGTCATCGGCTCATTCCGCCGCACCCTGGCGCGCCAACATCGCCGCGCGATAGGCATCGCCGTATTCCGGACGGTCGGTGCGCGCCAGCACACCCGTCTCGACGGCATTGGGCCGGAACGGCTGATCGACGACGTTGCCGTAGAAGTCGGGCCGCATCGAGCCCTTCTGCCGCAGGATCATCTCCGGCGACGAGCCCAGGTCGTTCTTGCGGCCGAAGATCTCCGTGCAATCGGAAATCACCTCGACGAAGGAGAAGCCGCGGTGCGCCAGCGCGTCCTTGATGAGGTTTTTCAGGGCCGGCGTCTGCAAGGTGATGCCGCGGCCGACCAGCGAGGCGCCGGCCGCCGCCGCCAGCGCGCAGGCGTCGAACACCGGCTCGGTATTGCCGAGTGGTGTCGTCGTCGTCAGGCGTTGGGCGCTGGTGGTCGGTGACACCTGCCCGCCGGTCATGCCGTAGATCTCGTTGTTGAACATCAGGCAGGTCATGTGCAGGTTGCGCCGGCAGGCGTGGATCAGGTGGTTGCCGCCGATGGCGAGGCAATCGCCGTCGCCGGTGATGACGACGACCTCCAGGTCGGGACGGGCCAGCGCCAGGCCGGTGGCGAACGCCAGCGGCCGGCCGTGGGTGACGTGGAAGGTGTTGGCGTCGATATAGGCGCCGACGCGGCCGGAGCAGCCGATGCCGGAGACGATGGCCAGCCGGTCCTTCGAGATGGCGAGCTCGTGCACCGCCCAGAGGAAGGCACGCAGCGCGATGCCGTGGCCGCAGCCGGGACACATGAAGTGCGGCAACAGCTCGGTGCGCAGGTAGTGGCGGATGTCGAAGTTCTCGACATCGGGCGTGGCGGTTTGCTGTGACACGTCAGGCGTGGCTCTCGGGTTTGACACGTCAGGCGTGGCTCTTGGGTTTGACACGTCAGGCGTGTCCATGGCGGTGGAGCTCCTCGATGGTACGGAGAATGGTCTCGGGATCGATCGGCTCGCCATCCATGCGGTTGACATGGGCGACGCGGCTCGGGTGCGGCGATAGCCGCTCGATCTCCAGGCGGAGCTGGCCGGCATTCATCTCGACCACCAACACCGCCTTGGCCCGCGCGGCGAGGTCGCGCACGACCCGATCGGGAAACGGCCAGAGGGTCACCGGGCGGAACAGTCCGGCCGGGATGCCTTTTGCCCGTGCCTCGGCGATGGCCCGGCGGGCGGCGCGAGCGGCAATGCCGAGGGCGACGACGACGATCTCGGCGTCGGCCATATCCACGGTTTCCCAGCGGTCGATGATGTCGCGATGCTGCTCCACCTTGCCCAGCAGGCGGCGGAGCAGGCGCGCGGCTTCCTCCGGGCTCTGGGTGGGCAGGCCGTTTTCTCCGTGGGTCAGGCCGGTGGTGTGGCAGCGATAGCCGTCACCGGGACGGGCCATGGCCGGCACGCCGTCGTCGGTGTGCCGGTAGGGCAGGTAGGCATCGCGCGGCCCGGTCGCCCACTTGCGCTCGGCGCGCTCGATGCCGGCGGCCTCTGGAATGGTCACGGTCTCGACAAGGTGACCGACCACCTCGTCGAACAGCACGATCACCGGCGTCCGCAAGACTTCCGAGAGATTGAAGGCGCGCACCGTCTCGGCGTAGATCTCGGCCACCGAGGCGGGGGCGAGGACGACGGTCGGGTGGTCGCCATGGGTGCCCCAGCGGCTCTGCATCAGGTCGCCCTGAGCCGGGCGGGTCGGCATGCCGGTGCTCGGGCCGCCGCGCATCACGTCGACGATGACGCAGGGCACCTCGACCATGGCACCGTAGCCGATGTTCTCCTGCTTCAGCGAGAAGCCGGGGCCGCTGGTCGCGGTCATCGCCTTCGCTCCGCCCATGGACGCACCGATGATGGCGCCCATGGAGGCGATCTCGTCCTCCATCTGCACGAACATTCCGCCGATCGGCGGCAGCTCGGCGGCCATGCGCTCGGCGACCTCCGACGAGGGCGTGATCGGATAGCCGGCATAGAAGCGGCAGCCGGCGGCGATGGCCCCCAGCGCGCAGGCGTGGTTGCCCTGCAGGTTCTGGCGCCCGGTCGGGATCATGTCGGCGTCACCACGGCGGCATCGTCGCGGACGATGCGGATGGCGAAGTCGGGACAGAGCCATTCGCACAGCCGGCAGGCGGTGCAGGCGTCGGGCCGGGCGAGTTCGGCGACGCCGCGGCTGCCGAGGGCGAGGCAGCGCTCGGGGCACATCTTGACGCAGATGTCGCAGCCCTTGCACCACGCCTCGGTGATCTCCAGGCGATGGTCGTCGGCGACCGGTGACACCGGCTCGGCCGGCCTCGCGTCCTTTGTCGGCTTCTCCGCCGTCTCCACCCAGTCGCGGCCGGCGAGGAAGGCGCGCCGGTTGATTTCGATGGTCGTCGCGGGAACGAATTGTTCGAGAACGGCCAGCCAGTCGTCGACGGGAAACGGCAGCGCCGTCGAGAGCGCGCCCAGCAGCACGGTATTGGCAGCTTTGGGGTTGCCGAGCCCTTCAGCCATGCGCGTCGCATCCAGGGCGAAGCCGTTGCCGACCATCTCGATGATCTCGGCCGGGGTTTCCGGCAAATAGGCGGAGCGGGCGCCACGGCGACGGTTGCGGAACGCGATCGGCGGCACGATGCGCTGGGTGTCGGCGATGAACGTGCTGGCGTCGCGCTTCAGGTAATTCAGCCAGCGCAGGCCCTCCGCCCACTCCAGCGCCACCAGGATATCGGCCTCGCCCGAGGGGATGGTCGGCGACCAGACCTGGGGGCCGAAGCGCACGTGGCTGAAGACGCCGCCGCCGCGCTTCGCCATGCCGTGCACCTCGCTCTGCTTGACCAGGAAGCCGCGGCTCTGACAGAGCGCCGCCAGGACCTTGGAGACCATGATCACGCCCTGACCGCCGACGCCGACGATCAAGACGTTGGTCGGTGGCGCCTGCGTGCCCGCGTTGATCGCGTTCCCGAGGTCGTTCATTGCCGCACCCGCTGACCGAAAGACACCGCTAAACCGACGGCCGGATGCAGTCGGAGGGACAGATCTGCGCGCACAGCGTACAGCCGATGCACATGCCCCCATCGATGGTCACCTTGTGGTGCCCGTCGAAGATCTCGTCGGTCCAGCCGAGTGCCGGGCAGCCCAGGTTCATGCAGGCCTGGCAGGCGGTGCAGCCGGCGGCATCCACATGCAGCGCCGGGCCCTTGATCTTCACCGGATCAAGCACGCACGGCCGATCGGAAATCACCACGGACACGCCTTTGAAGGCGGCGGCCTCGCGGAATGCCTGATACATGCCGGCGACGTCGTAGCTGTCGACCTTCTTCACCCACTTGACGCCACAGGCGCGGACCATCTGCTCGAAATCGATCCGATTGGCGGGCTCGCCACGCAGCGTGCGGCCGGTGCCCGCATGGTCCTGGCCGCCGGTCATGGCGGTGACGTGGTTGTCGAGGATGATGACGGTGATGTTGGCGTCGTTGTAGACGGCATCGATCAGCGGCGGGATACCGGCGTGCAGGAACGTCGAGTCGCCAATGGTGGCGATGATCGGCTTGGTTTCCGTCCCCGCCTTGGCGATGCCGACGGCGTTGGCGATGCTGGACCCCATGGAGACGCAGGTATCGATGGAGCGCAGCGGCTCGATGGTTGCCAGCGTGTAGCAGCCGATATCGCCGGCGACGCGGGCGTCGAGCGCGCGCAGCGCCATATAGCTCATGGTGTGGGGACAGCCGGCGCAGAGCACGGGCGGGCGCACCGGCGCGCTGACCTGCCAGGGCTCGATGGACGGCCGCGGTTGCAGCAGGCCGGCTTGCTCGAAGCCGTCGCGCGCCGCCTCCGGCGACAACTCGCCGGTGCGGGGGAAATAGGCCTTGCCCTCGACGGCGAGCCCGGCGGCGCGGATCTCCGTCTCGATCACCGGTTCCAGTTCCTCGATGACGAAAACGCGGTCCACCGTGCGGCAGAACTCGGCGATGCGCTCCATGGGCAAGGGGTAGGAGGCGGCCAGCTTCAGCACGCTGGCGTGCGGCAGCACCTCCTTGACGTAGGTGTAGCAGATGCCGGCAGTGATCACTCCGACACTGGGATCGCCCTCGTCATGGCGGGTGAGGTCCGACGTGGCGAAGAAGTCGCGCAGCTTGCGCTCGCGTTCGATCACCAGCGGATGGCGGATCCGGGCATTGGCGGGGATCATCACGTTCTTGTTGGCGTTCTCGACAAAGCCGCGCTGCGGAGGCGTGCGCCTTGGGCCGGTGACGACCAGGGACCGGGTGTGCGACAGGCGCGTGGTGCCGCGGACGATCACCGCAGTGTCGAAGGCCTCGCTGATGTCGAAGGCGGCGCGCGTCATCTCCAGCGCTTCCTGGGCGTCCGACGGCTCCAGCACCGGCACGTTGGCGAGTCGGGCGAGGATGCGCGTGTCCTGCTCGTTCTGCGAACTGTGGATGCCCGGATCGTCGCAAACGACGAGAACCAAGCCGGCGTTGACGCCGATATAAGTCTGCGACATCAGGGCGTCGGCGGCAACGTTGAGGCCCACATGCTTCATTGCACTGAGGGCGCGAACCCCGGCCAGCGACGCGCCGATGGCGACGTCCAGGGCGACCTTCTCGTTGGTCGACCATTGGGCGTGCAGGTCATCGAGCGGATAGCGCGCGAGCGCTTCCAGGATCTCGGTGCTCGGCGTTCCGGGATAGGCCGCTGCGACACGCACCCCGGCCTCCCAGGCCCCTCGGGCGATCGCTTCGTTGCCGGTGAGCGGCCGCACGGCGGGATTTTGCGGCACAACCGTCTCGACGGCGCTGTCGAGTGGGGTATCCACGGCGTTTCCTCCCAATCTCTTCTTCGCGCCGGGGCAAACCCCGACGCATGCTCGCCCATATCGTATCAGATGCGCGGATTCAAGCCAGCGGCTTGTCGGTCGGTCGGCCTCGGCCCCGGCTACGTTGGCGCGGGGGCCACGTAGGTGCGCTCAGCGTGTCCACGGCCCGGGCGCAGCGCGCCGCGGCCGGAGCCAAGCCATGATCACCAGGCCCGCGACGAAGCCGCCGATGTGCGCCCACCAGGCGATGCCGGCGCTGCGGCCGCTTTCGGCCAGTTGCAGCAGCCCCGGGACGATCTGCAGGGCGAACCAGACGATGGCGAAGATCAGTACGGGCACGTGGAAGATCAGCGGGATGATGATGATCGGCACGACGACGGCGACGCGGTCGCGCGGGAACATCCAGACGAAGGCGCCGAGCAGCCCGGCAATCGCCCCCGAGGCGCCGACGGCCGGGATGAACGAGCCCAGATTGCTGACCAGGTGGGTGACGCTGCCGGCCGCGCCGCAGACGAGATAGAGCAGGAGAAAGCGCCAGGATCCAAGGCGATCCTCGACCGGCACGCCGAACAGCCACAGCGTCCACATGTTGATGATCAAATGCAGCCAGCCGCCGTGCATGAAGGTGTTGGTGACCAGCGTCAACACCGGCCAATAGTCGATGTCGTGACGGAGCGCCATCGACGGCTCGGTGAAGAAGCCAGGCACCAGGCCATAGGTGAACACGAACCGCGTTGCCGCGGGCTCCCCCAATCCCAACTGCACGACGAAGACCGCGATGTTGGCGACGATCAGCGTCATCGTGACGTTGGGGGAGGCATGCGCGTCCACCGTGGTGCGAAACGGAATCATGCAGCGAGCCTAAAAGCTTGTCCGCTGTCCGAGAACCGCAAATCGTCCAGCCGGCCGCGGTGAGGACCTCGGTCGTCGGCTTCGAATGACCGGCGAGGGCAGGCCCGATCGTCGTCGACGGGAAGCGTGGTGTTGCCCTGTTAGGTGGAGACGCACCGCGTCCGGTGCTACACCTGGGCGCGATAACGCGCGTTGCGCGCGACGCGGCGGCAGGATGCAGACGGTGGGACCCATTCGGCAGAAACATGCACTCCCTCGATAACGAGCGCTTCGCGCCGGTCGCGGGGCCGCGGTCGACCAACGGCTTGCGGTTCGCGACCTGGAACATCCATTCCGGAGTCGGCAGCGACGAACGGATGGACCTGAACCGCGTGGTGTCGGTGATCGAGAGCGTCGATGCCGATGTCATCGGCCTGCAGGAGGTCGGCTGGCACCGGGCCCATCACGCCCGCATCGATCAGTTCGCCGTCCTGCGGGACCGGACAGGCTACCAGGTCGTCGAGGGGCTGGTCCGGGACCCATTGCGATCGAGGTTCGGCAATGCCCTGCTCTCGCGACTGCCGATCGCGAACGTCAACTGGATCGATCTTAAGGTCATCGGTCACGCGCCGCGCGGGGCGATCGCCGTCGATCTGCAGGACGGCGCGACGCGGCTTCGCGTCGTCGTCGCGCACTTCGGATTGACCCCGCCGGAGCGCGAGATCCAGGCGGCGCGGCTGATCGAGGCGATCGCACCGGATGCGCCCGGGGCGCCGCCGACGGTGATCCTCGGGGATTTTAACATCGTGAGGGAGTGGACGCGGGCGTCTCGCCTGCTGCGCCAGCACCTTGCCGCCTGCGTTTCGGCGCCCACCTACCCGGCATGGCGCCCGCTGTTCGCGTTGGATCGGATCTACCTCTCCGTCCACTGGAGCATTCGCATGTCGCACGTTTTGCGCACCGATCTCGCCGTGCGCACGTCCGACCATCTACCATTGATGGCCGAGGCGGCCCTCGCCGCGTCGGCGGCGACCGTTGACCGGCGCCGGGCGGCGGGCGGAGGCCCGGTCACGCCGTGATGCCACGCCGGGCGCTTCACCGCGTGCGGCTGATGGGCGACCGCCTTCGACGCCCTGCGCCATGACCCCGGCGACGCCGGTGTTCCTCGGCAGCGAGGTGTTCCGCACGTCGCGACACGCGCCGGGGCATCCGCTGGCAATCCCGCGGGTGTCGGTGGCGACCGACCTCTGCCGGGCGCTGGGCTGGCTTCCGGCGGGCACCTACATCGAATGCCCGCGCGCCGAACCCCCGCAGATCGCCCGGTTCCATGCGCCCGACTACGTCGCCGCCGTCGCACGGGCCGAGCGGGACGGCCGACTGAGCGAAGATGAGCGGCAACGCTACAACCTCGGGATCAACGGCAATCCGATCTACGGCGAGATCTTCCGGCGCCCGGCCACCGCGTGTGGCGCCTCGCTGCTGGCGGCAAATCGGCTGCTGGAACGGCCCGGCGTCATTTACAACCCCGCCGGCGGCACCCACCACGGCCAAGCTGGCCGGGCCAGCGGCTTCTGCGTTTTCAACGATCCAGTGCTGGCGATCCTCGCCCTGCTCGACGGCGGTCTCGGCCGGGTGTTCTACCTGGACCTGGACGCGCATTTCGGTGACGGCGTTCAGGCGGCGTTCCACGACGATGCCCGGGTGTTCACGTTGTCGATCCACGAACACGGCCGTTGGCCGATGTCGCGCACGGACCCGCCCTGCGCGCCGGGCGGTCGCCACGACCGAGCCGGCGGCGCCGCCCGCAACTGCCCGGTGCCGCCCGGCTTTAACGACAGCGAACTCGCCCTCCTGATGGCGGCCGTCGTGTTGCCGGAGATCGAGTGCTTCGTGCCGGACGCTCTGATCGTTCAGGCCGGGTGCGACGCGCTGGCGGACGATCCCATGAGCAAGCTGGCGTTATCCAATGGCGCACTCTGGAGGGCCGTGGACGCCCTGCGCGGGCTGTCTCCGCGGCTGTTGGTGCTTGGCGGCGGCGGCTACAACCCGTTCGCGGTGGCGCGCTGCTGGACCGGGATCTGGGCCATCCTCTCTGGCCAAGAGGTCCCCGACCGGCTGCCGGCGGCAGCGGAAGACGTGCTGCGCTCCCTCAACTGGGCGCACCGGCGTGGTCGGACGCCCCCCGACCACTGGCTGACCACCCTCGCCGACCCACCCAACCCCGGCCTCGTCCGAGCCGAGATCCGGGGGATGGCCGAGGACACCTGAGGCGGCAGCGGCGGACCGGACCAAGGCTCACGGCCCCGGCCGGCGAACCACCTCGCGGGCGGCGACCGCGCGAACCACGGCGATCAAACAGAAACGGGAGAACAGAAGGTCTCCCGTTTCCACCCGCGGCGTTCGTGCCCGATCAATTCAGCTGCATCACCCCAGAAAACACATACATCGTGAGGAGAATAGCCGTCGCGATGGCCACATAAGGCGCGATCTGCGCAATGCCTTGGCTCAACTTCATGACTGCACCTCCATGCACTCCGGTTCGAAACCGCTCGGGCGTGAATCTTCCTCCCAAATCGCCGAGACAGGTCGGCATTCGCCGTTGCAATCTCTGAGGATAGAAGACGATCAGACAAACTTATTACGAGAATATTGCAAAGCAGCAATGAATTTTGCGCATGCGAAGGCCAGGCGCGCGCCGCCGGCGAATCCTGCTCATCGGTCCACAGCGGCAGCAACGAGACGGACGCGAGACTCCAGATCACCGCAATCCGTGGGCACGCGCACCGTCGCCACGGATCCGCGCGCGACGAGTCCCTCGATCACGGTCTGATAGTGCAGTTGCAGCCACGGGTTGGCGCTGCGGATCCGGTCGTCCTCCAGCGGTACGCCGCCCCAGGGCAGCACCACGATCACATCGTACAGAGCCGCCGCCGCCGTCACCCGCGCCATCAGCGCGTCGGTCGCCGCGCGGTCATGGCCGAAGCCATAGAACAGCCAGAAAGCGCCGACATCGAATGCCGATCGGTCGCCGACGAAGCCGCCGGCACGATCGAGCGCGCGGCGGCTGTCGTCCAGCATCTCGTCGAACAACTCGATCAACAGCGTCCGCAGCCCGTCCCGACCGAGAGCGTGGAGGTCCAGTCCCGCCTCAAGACGCCGGCGCATGCCCTCCTCGATCACCGGCAGATCCAGGTGTCCGGCCAGCGCCCGCGCCAGGGTCGTCTTGCCGACACCGGCACTGCCGGTGATCGCGATCCGGGGACGCGGCCCCGTCGGGCGGCTCGATGCGTGGTTGGACGCGTAGGTCGACGCGATCCGGCTCCCGTCAGCGGTCCGAACCGCGGCGCGACCGGCGACCGACGCCGATGAGCCAGAGCAGGCCGATGCCGAACAGGCCAAGCGTCTGGGGGCCAGGCACCGCTGTCGGCTCGGGGAAGGGAGTAAACCGGGGTTGCACCAGCGACTCGACCGGGCTCTCCGCCTCCGCCGCGGCCGACACCCCGAAAGCGGCCAGCGCCATGTCCAGCGGGCGGGCGGTGACATCGGCGATCCGCAGTCCGGTGTTGGCGGCCAGGCTCGCGAAGCCGGCGGGATCGCCGGACAGACCGGTGCCCAGGATGCTGATGATCAACTCGACGATCTCGCCCGGATCGACGCTGATCAGCAGGTCCTCGGTTGCGCCGAACGCGACGGGGAGACCTCGTGTTCCCTGATCGACGCCGTCGCGGCTGTCGCCCTCGACGCTATCGGAGACGATCGAACTGCTGAACACCACGCCGAGGCCCGTCTGGGTGATGGTCACGTCCGACGTCGCCGCCGCCCAAGCCCCCTGGCCGATGACCGAATGCAACAGGCTCGATCGCAACATGACATCAAAGATCACGGCGTCGGGATCATCCGGGTCCGTCGTGTTCTCCACGGTCAGAACCAAATGAATCGGCACCGTGAAGGCCGTACTCGCCGCGTCGGCGTCGCCGAAGGCAAGCTGCGCCTGGCCGTTGGCGCTGGCGAACACCCCGTCACCGACATGGGTCAACACCCCGCCAACAGCCGTGTCATTGTCCAACGCGCCGACGATCGGAAGGATGCTGTCCGTCCCGTTGGAGGAGACGCCAAGACTGGCCGTCGACGTGCTCCCCGGCTCCTGCAGCCAGGAGACGCCGGCACCATTGCCGACGCTGACGCTACCGAGGACGGCGAGCCGCGTGTCGAACGAGCCATCGTCGACGACCTCGCCGCCGCCTTCGT
>CAZVRW010000037.1:0-16991 GCA_964630265.1 uncultured Rhodospirillaceae bacterium | reverse complement strand
CGCCGCCTTCGTCGCCGACGCCGCCCAGCCAGTCCTGCGGCTTGTAGGCCCAGACATCGCCGGTGTTGGCATCGGCAACGCCGAGGAAGATGTCCTTTTCCGCGACATAGTCCCATTTGCCGAGGATGCCGCCACTGGTCGCCGCCTGCACGGGGCTGTCGGGCTCGACCGCACCGTCGACCAGGAGCCGCATCACCCAGGCGTCGTTGACCGGGTCATCGGGAACGTCCATCGCATACAGCAGCGTGGCGCCCTGCCCCGGCTGCACCTGGGTCCTGGTCTGCTCGCTTCCCATCAGATAGAACGTGCCGGCGCGGTACTCGATGCCGAAATAGGCCAAATCGATCGTCATCGGCGTGCCGCTCTCGTCGACCGGCGTGACTTCAAAGCCGCGGATCAGGTTGCCCGGGCTGACGGCGTTCAGGTCAAACACCTCCAAGAGCGAGGTGCTCACCGGCGGCAACCGCTTGGTGGTCACGTAATAATTGTTGTCGGTGTCGACCGCGGACGCCCCCTCCATCGGCGTCGAACCGCGCACGGAAGCACCGATCCTGGTCCAGACGTCTTGCGACGGATCGCCCGGATCACCCGGCTCATAGCGCCACAGCGACCGCACCGACTGGAGGTAGACGACGTCGCGGCCGTCCTCTACCACCGCCTGGGCGCGGATGTTCCAGGTGAACGGCGGTCGCGCGAACTCGTCCGGCAGCGTATCGCGGTTCTCCCACATGTTGCCGCCCGCCATGGTCGGATGGTCCGGCGAAATCACGTGCGTGTTGTCGGCGCCGCCGACCTTGTTCGCGTCGGCTCTCGAGGGATCCCAGAAGAAGGGGCCGGAGGTCGGGACGCCGTCCGCGTCGAGAAAACCGTGACCACTCTTCCACGCGGCACCGCCGAAGGTGACGAAGCGGTCGATGACGGGAAGATAGACGTTCCCCTCGTAGGTGTGGGACGACTGCGGCACGTTCGGATGGTCGACCGGAACCGAATCCGGCCGGTTGTTGAACTGGTTCTGGATTTCCTTCAGGGCCGACGGCACCGACGCGCGCCCCCACGCCCCGGACTCGGCATCCCATGTGTAGACTTCATTGCCGGCGTAGTTGGCGTGGCCGCCGCCCCACAGGATCAACTGCGCGCGGCTGGAGTCCCACGCCAAGCTGCTCCACGCCTTTAGGATGCCACCCGCCTGGTACGGCGCCGGGAGCAAATCCGGATCGGGCCAGATCCCGGCATCGAACTGGTTGCTGCTGACCTTGAGCCAGGAGTTTTCCGGCATGGACTCGATCAATTGATCGAACGCCGGGGTGATCGGCGCTGCCGCCGCGAACCCCGGCGCGCCCAACACCGTTGCGAGTCCGATGCAGGCACACGCTAACTGACACGTCAGATCGCGAACCGATTTCATTATTCGACCCCCTTCCCTGCGCCGCAGACGTCCTGCAGGCTCTATCCCAACAATTTTGCCGGATAATAGCCAATGCAACCGGCCAAGGCAATGACATTCCAAAGTTGTTACAACTTTTAGTAATGTCGCTCTCGAGGCGCGGCGTCTGCTTGATTCGGAATCCGGCGGAACTGCTTGGCCAGCGCCAAGCCCTGGCGCTGGTAGGACGAGCCGATGCCGACGCCGTAGAGCTTGTCGGGCACCGCACTCAGCGGCTCGTAGACAAGCCGGCCGACCAGCTGGCCATGGCGCAGGACGAACGGCACCTCGAAGGACCGGATCTCCAGTACCGCCCGCGAGCCGGCGCCGCCGCACTCGGCGAAACCGAAACCGGGATCGAAAAACCCGGCGTAGTGCACCCGGAACTCCCCGACCTGGGTGTCGTATGCCCGCATCTCGGCGGCATGGTCGGGCGGCACCGTCACCGCCTCGCGGGATGCCAGGATGTAGAAGTCGCCGGGGTTGAGGACGACCGTTTCCAGGTCGTCCGGAAAGACCGGTTCCCAGTAGTCGCGCACCGCGTAGTGCTCAACGCGCGCCAAGTCGATCAGCGCGCTGTGCCGGCGCGCCCGCCAGCCGACGGGCCGTCCGTCCGGCGATGCCAGATCCACTGTCACGGCGATGCCGCGGTCGATATCTTCCTCGCCCGGTAGACTGTCGACGAGCGGCACTGTCTGGTGCAGCAGGCGCAACAGGCGGTCGCCGGCGGCCGGGTGCCCGCGCTGCAGCCGCAACTGATTGAGCCTGGTGCCGGCGCGGGCGACGATGCTGAAGGTGCGTGGCGCGATCTCGACGTAGAGCGGCCCCTGATAGCCGGCCGGCACCTGGTCGAACTCCGTCGCCCGATCGGCGATCAATCGCGTGAAGATATCGAGTCGCCCGGTCGAGCTCTTCGGGTTGGCCGCGCCGGAGACGTCGCCGGGCAGCGCCAGGCGCTCCAGCAGCGGCACGATGTAGACGCAACCGCGTTCCAACACCGCGCCGTCGCGCAAGTCCATCCGGTGCATGCCGAAATCGTCGATGCGCTGGGCGACGGTGGCGCCGCGTCCCGGCAGGAAACTCGCCCGCACCCGATGAACCACCTGACCGAGCCGAAGGTCGAGGCTCGCCGGCTGGATCTGGTCCTCGCCGATCGGCGGATCGGCGTCGAGCTCCCCCGAGGCAACCAGGCTGCGAAGTTGCTGAGCCGGCAGCAGCCCCGCCGGGAGGTCCTCAGCCCCAGCGTTGTCGATCGCCGCGTCGGCCGTCATCCGCGCCCCCCCGCCACGCCGCAAATAATCCTTGACGGAACCGGTTGCACTGTCGCGGTTGTCCACCACATACGCTGACGCAATGCTGCAATTGCGAACACGCAATTGTCGAGCCGCTGCTTCTCGGCAATCATGCGGGTTCCATTTTCGGGAGTCCAATGATGAGCGTCCAAACGCAGTGGAAGAAGGTCACGGTCCCTCAGATCCGCGGGATGAAGGGCGGCGAGCCCATCGTCTGTCTGACGGCCTACACCGCGCTGACGGCGAAGCTTCTCGATGCGCACTGTGATCTTCTCCTGGTGGGCGATTCGCTCGGCATGGTCCTCTATGGCATGGACAGCACGCTGGGGGTCACGCTGGACATGATGATTACCCACGGTCAAGCCGTCATGCGTGGCGCCCGCAAGGCCTGTGTCATCGTCGATATGCCCTTTGGCACGTACCAGGAAAGCAAGGAGCTGGCCTTCCGCAACGCCGCTCGCGTCATGAAAGAGGTCGGCTGCGCCGGGGTCAAGCTCGAAGGCGGCTCCGAGATGGCGGAAACCATCCAATTCCTCACGGAGCGCGGCATTCCGGTGCTGGCACACATCGGTCTGCTGCCGCAGTCGGTGAACACCGCCGGTGGTTTTCGCTCGCTGGGGCGTGAGGACAAGGAAGCCGACGGCATCATCGAGGACGCCCACGCCGTCGCCGCGGCGGGGGCCTTCGCCACGGTCATCGAGGGCACGGTCGAGCCGCTGGCGCGAGAGATCACCGGCGCCATTCCCATCCCGACCATCGGCATCGGTGCATCGCCCGCCTGCGACGGTCAGATCCTGGTCCTCGAAGACCTCGTCGGCCTGTTCTCCGGCTTCAAGCCACGCTTCGTCAAACGCTACGCTGAATTGGGTCAGGGCATCGAGGATGCGGTGACCGAATACGCCGCCGACGTGCGGGGGCGCCGCTTTCCGACGCTCGACCATTGCTTCGGCGTCAAGGCCCAGTTGGAAGCACGCGAGATCGTCCCCCCCCTGCCGGCCAAGAAGGCGGGCTGAGCCGCGCGGCGCGGTATCTCGGGAGGCTGGCGGACGATGCGCGGGCTAGGCTTCGACATCGTCCGCTCCGTCGCCGACCTGCGGGCCCGGGTCGGAACGTGGCGGGCGGGGGGACACACGGTCGGTCTGGTGCCGACCATGGGAGCGCTGCACGAGGGACACCTGTCCCTGGTCCGGCAGGCGCTCGACGTGGCCGATCGCGTCATCATCACCTTGTTCGTCAATCCGACGCAATTCGCGCCGGGGGAAGATTTCGAGGTGTATCCCCGCGACGAAGCGCGGGACGCGCAACTGGTCGAGAGCCTCGGCGGACATTTGCTGTTCGCGCCGGCGGTGGCGGAGATGTATCCGCCCGGCGCGGTCACCCGCGTCACCGTGCCGGGCCTCGGCGACGTGCTGGAGGGCGAGCACCGGCCGGGCTTTTTCACCGGTGTCGCCACGGTGGTCAGCAAGCTGCTAATCCAGGCGGCCGCGGACGTCGCCCTGTTCGGCGAGAAGGACTATCAACAGTTACAAGTCATCAAGCGGATGGCCCGGGACCTGGACATTCCGGTGACCATCCTTGGCAGCCCGACGGTGCGCGAGGCGGACGGCCTCGCGCTGTCATCGCGCAACGCCTACCTCTCCGCCACCGAACGCGCGATCGCGCCGGCGCTGGCGCGGGTGCTGCACGCCGTCGCCAGTCGCGTGCTCGAGGGCGCCGACGTGGCGACGGAGACCGCCGCCGGCACCCATGCCCTCATCGATGCCGGCTTCACCAGCGTCGACTATCTCACCGTGCGGGACGCCGAGACGCTGGAGCCCTGGCCCGGCATCTTCCGCCCGGGACGGGTTCTCGCCGCCGCCCGCCTCGGCCGCACCCGCCTCATCGACAACGTGCCGGTTGGTCGCCCAAGCTAAACCACACGTCCGCCTGAGTGCGGGGTGACCCGGCCGCCGACGGCAAGCGCGAAAGCCACGACGCCGATCACCGGCGCCACCAGTTCCGCCGGCAGTGACAAATCCCAGGCGACCGCACCGTGCAGCAGCGTCCAGAGCAGCGGAATCGCCATCAGGTGCAGCGGCGCCCGCGGCCGGCCCAGCAGCAGCAGCCCGAGGGTGAAGACGGCGAGCGGTGCCGGCGCCACCGGGGCCAAGCGCACCGCTGGCCAGCCGGCGCCGGCGAGAAGGTCGAACAGCGGGTAACCGGCGATGGCGACCAGCAGAAAAGCGCCCCCGACGATGCTTCGCAGGTCGCCGCCAAAGCCGAGGCGCAGGCGGCCGCGCAGCGTGCCTGTCCAGAGCAGCAACACTCCTTGCACCGCGAACAGCGCACCGAAGGCCGGCGCGGCCCAATTCAGCACCGCGAATTCTTCGGCGTGGAAGATCACCCCGGTCCACAGCCAGAACGCGGCAACGATGGCGGCAACGATGCGGCCGCCGCCGGCGGGCGGGCGCAGGGTGCAAGCGACGGCGATCAGACCGAGAGCGCAAGCTGCCAGGTGGATCGCTAGGAATGCCTGATTGTATGAGGCGAACAGTCGGAAGTAGCTTTCGGCGTCGAACGGGATCATCGCCGGGCGCCCTGTCCCGCCTTCACAGCTTGGCGAAATCGTTCGCCATGCGGCGCCTGAGCGCGGCGTCCGGCAGCGGGCCGTAGCCGGCGCCCATGTTCTCGAGCATGTGATCGACGCGTGACGTGGCCGGAATGGCGCAGGTCACCGCCGGGTGCGAGACGATGAACTTGAGCAACACTTGCGGCCAGTTTTCGCAGCCGATTTCCGCCGCCCAGCCCGGCAGCGGCCGGCCGGCGACGGCGTCGATCAACTGGCCGCGCCGGAACGGTCGGTTGACGAGGACCGCAAGGCCGCGCTCGGCGGCCATGGGCAAAAGGCGCCGCTCCGCCTCGCGATCGGCGATGTTGTAGGTGAATTGGACGAAATCGATAGGCTTTGCCGCCATGATGTCGAGAAACGCGGCGTGGCGACTGCCGTGCGAGGTGGTAATGCCAACGTAGCGGACCCGCTCCTCCGCCCGCCACTGGCCCAGCGTTTCCAGGTGCCCCTCCCAGGCGAGCAGGTTATGGACCTGCATCACGTCGAAGCGCCGGCCACCCCACAACCGCTCGGATGCCGCCATCTGTGCCGGCCCGCGCGACACCAACGGCGTCCACACCTTGGTGGCGGCGAACACCCGGTCGCCGCCATCGACGCGCGCCAGGCAATGCCCGATCACCGCCTCGGACGAGCCGTACATGGGGGATGAGTCGATCACCGTGCCGCCGTGGTCGAAGAACGCCTGCAGAACGCGCGCCCGAATCGCCCGCAATGCCGGGTCGTCGCCGACGTTGAAGGTGATCCACGAGCCCATGCCGATCACCGGCAGGCGCTCGCCGGTCGACGGGATCGCCCGCTCCAGCCGGGGGCCGGCGGCTTGCGCGCGGCTCACCGCCGCGAGCGCCGCCGCCAGCGCCAGACCGCCGACCGACACCAGCATGGCGCGACGGCTCGGTCCGTGACCGATCCCATTCATGCCAAATCTCCCGTCCGTGTCGCTGTTCCGGATAGCCATGCTCTTACCGGGAACTTGGGAAGCTTGCTGCGCTTCGTCCACGCCGGGTCAGCATGGGCCGGGTCACCATGGGCCGGGTCACCATGGGCCGCGCAACGGATTGAAGCGTTCAGGCACGCGGCCGGGGGCCATGGGGACTCCGTTGCCCCGGGACAGCCGGCGGCCTTCATCGACCAGCCATCGCAACCGCAGCAGCTGCGCCCCGAATCTCCGGTGGGGGGCGTCGAGGTGGCTTCGTCGTCGCTTGGCGAATTCTTCGGCCCCTCAGTAAGAAAACGAGATCGCCCACGTCGCTCCCAAGTATCCGCCGTTCGCTCTCGACACCCCGCCCCGGCGCGCACACCGGCGCGATCATGGCCGGGACCGGCGTGACATTTCCGTGAACAATACAAATAAGCCATGTGAACAGACTATTATAACTGGTTGATTTCATGCAATTTGGAATGACCCTGGCTGATATCTGATGGCGTAAGCGGTTGCATGCCGCCCGGCCTTTTTCCTATACTCGCCCCGACGTTCTACTTAAGGTTCATCTCAATCCGCACGCATCCAACCCTCACAACAATTGGGAGCGACGATGACACGGAAAGGCAATCAAGCGTCCAGTTGGGACGCCGTCAAGCACGCCCATACCCTGGACGGGGACGCCTCACGTCTCAAAGACTACTACCGGGAATGGGCGGACCGCTACGACAACGATGTGCGTAACGAGCAATACAGCGGGCCCGCATACATCGCCGAATTGGTGCAGCGTCTGCCCGCCAATGACGATACGGCGGTGGATCCCGAGAATCCCGATATCGCCATTCTCGACGCCGGGTGTGGCACCGGTCTCGTCGGCAAGGAGCTGGCGCAACGCGGCTATCGCCGGATCGACGGCTTCGACATTAGCCAGGAAATGACCGAAAAGGCGGACAAAACCCAGGCTTATCGCGCGCTACGCGGCGACGTCGACCTCACCCGCCGGATCGACGGCTATCCTGACGATCGATACGATGTCACCGTCGCTTGTGGGGTTTTCACGCTGGGGCACGTGCCGCCCGAGTCCCTTCTGGAACTGGTGCGGGTGACCAAAAAGAACGGCGTGATCGTCGTGAGCACCCGCAATAGTTACTGCGAGAACTCGGGCTTCGACGCGTTCTGCGAGAAATTGCAGGAAGAAAATAAAGTCAAACTTCTCCATCACGTGCCGGATGGCCCGTACATCGCGGAGGAAGGCGCGCAATACTGGGTGTTCGCGGTCACCTGACCGTGCCGGGCGGTCAGCGACGTTGACTGGGAACCCGGAGCCCACGCCAATAAGTGACCCGGGCGCTCGTCCAATGGCAGGCAGCAGCGGGCGACGTCAGGCGTCGCAAACGCGTCGATCATTTCCGGTGGCCGCAACAACTTGATGCGCGAGCCGTAGCGCGGGCGATAGGCGTCAACAAACCGCCGCCAGCCGAGCGCTGGAATTGGCGGTGGCTGGTGTCACCGCAGCGATCTCTCCAGGTAGATCACGTCGTCCAAGGGATTGGCGTAGTACGGCTCGATCTCGACAAAACCGAGCGAGCGATAGAGCGCCAGCGCGGGCCTCAGCCGGCGCAGCGAATCGAGTCGCATGGCATGGTAGCCGGCGGCGGCTCCGGTCGCCACGATCGTTTCGGCCAACCGCCGGCCGAGCCCGCCCCGCCGCCAGGCGGGCTGCACCCAGAGGCGCTTCATCTCGCAGACGCCATCGTCCAGAGCCCACAGGCCGACACACCCCGCGGCCGCGCCGTTGGCCGTCTCGGCGAGCAGCAAGCGGCCGGCGGGCGGCGCGTAGCGGCCGGGCAAGGTCGCGAGTTCGTGCTCGAACCCCTGGAAGCAGAGATCGACACCGAGCCAGGCTTGGTAGTCGCGGAACAGCGCGCGGACGGTCTCCAGATCCGCCGGCGACGCGGCGTCACGGACGACCAGCGACTCACCAGCGGCCGGCATCGCCCGCCATCACCCCGAAGCAGGTCTCCAACCGGTTGAGACCCGTCGTCGGATAGAACCCCATCGCCGCCGGCGCCGATAGCAGCAGCATGGTGACGGCATCGCCGCCCGCGGCCACGCGGGTCCGGCGCAGCAGTTCGCTGCCGATGCCGCACCCCTGATAGGCCCGATCGACCGCGAGATCGGACAGATAGCAGCAGAACGCATGATCGGTGAGCGCCCGCGAGACACCGACCAGAACTCCATGGGAATCGCGTGCCACCAGGATGATGTCGGCGTTGGCCAGCATGCGGGCGATGCGCGCGGGATCGTCCACCGGGCGCCGCGCGGCCAGGCCGGAGCGGGACAGGATGTCGATGAACGCCGCCACCGACAGGGTCGGCTCGAGCCCGTAGAGAATGCACATCGCCGCTCGCTTTCCCCGTTCGTCCGTCGGTGGGTTCCGGCGCACCACAGCTCCGGTGCGCCACAGCCGGCGTCACACGCCGCGCCCCCGGGCCGCATCGCGCATCCTGCCGGCACGATCGCCGACGGTTCAACGGTTTTCGGATGCCGCCTTCGGGAGTCGCGGACGGGAAAGACGGACTAGGGAAGACGGACAGGGGAAGACCCTTGACAATCGTGTTCACGGCGTGAAACTCGAGTGCTGCCGGGCGACGGGCTACAATCGATGGGGGCTTCCGCCGGGTCGATTGCGACGCCGGTCATTCACCACGGCCGGCGGCAGCATCGCCCCCGGCCGGGAGGCGGTCGCAGGCGCGACCATATCCTCGGCCAACGCGACGAACTGGCCACCCCAACGAACAGGCCACCCCAACGAACAGGCCACGGCAGCGAACAGGATGGTTCATGGCAAGCGCCGCTGACTGCATTGCCGTCGTCGTCGCGACAGCCGAGCAACCGGCGTTGCACCGCATCGGGAAAGAGACGCTGTTGGCGCGGGCCGCGGCCACGGCGCGGGCCGCCGACGGCGTCGACCGCGTCATCGTGCTTTCGGACTCGGCCACCGTGGTGCGCGAGGCGGCAGCGGAAGGGCTTGCCGCCCGGCGCGTCGCCGATCCCGGCGTGAATGATGATGCGGCGCTCGCCGAAGCCCTGAGTGCGGACGCCGATGATGCTGCGGTGATCGTGCTTCTCGACCCGGCAGCCGCGCTGCTGGAATCGGCCGACGTCGCTGCCGTACTCGCCGCAATCACCGCCGACCATGCGGACTGCGCCGTCGGCGTCTTTGTCGCGCCCGGCGCGTTCCTGGAACGGCCGACACGGCCGCCGCAGTCCGTTGCCATCGCCCCGGACTTGCGGCTCGCCGTCGACGCCGGAGCGCTGCGGGCGCTGCGGCTCGGCCCGTGGCGAGCGGCGAAGGCGCGGCTGTTCGGTACCATTGCGACCGTGCCGCTGCCGCCGCCCCGGTTGCTGCGTGCCGACGGCCCCGAGGGGTTGCGCGCGATCACGACGATCGTCTCGGCCCATGGAGGTGCGCGAGGAAAGGATCGGCTGCCAGCGCGGCCAGCGGCGCTGGTGATGGATTTCGACGGCGTCTTCACCGACAACCGGGTGCTCGTCGATCAGGACGGTCGCGAGGCCGTGCTGTGCAACCGCAGCGACGGCATGGGGCTGGAGCAGCTGCGCGATCGGGGGCTCCCGATGCTGGTGCTGTCGAAGGAGAAAAACCCGGTGGTGGCGGCGCGCTGCGCCAAGCTGAAACTCGCCTGCCTGCAGGCCATCGACGACAAGGCGCCGGCGCTGCTGAATTGGTGCCGGGAGCGACGGCTCCGTCTTGAGGACGTGATCTACATCGGCAACGACACCAATGATCTGCCGTGTTTCGCCCTGGTCGGCTGCGCCGTCGCCGTCGCCGACGCTCACCCCGCCGCCCTGGCGGCGGCGGACATGGTGCTCACCCGCGCTGGCGGCACCGGCGCGCTGCGCGAACTGACGGACCTCATCACAGAGCGATTGGACGCCGGCGAATGACGGGCGCCATCGCCAGCGGCATGCAACTCATGGCCGGTCTGGATGAGGGCTTTGGCTGGGAGCATGCACACAAGCCGCCTGTCCGGCTCTGGTATGGTGGCGGCGTCGACAGCGCCATGCGCGAGGACTTGGTAACATTGCTTGCAAGCTCGTCCGGCGAAGTCTCCGATCGTGGCACCATTTCGTAGGCCGCCCGTGGCCACTTCGCCATGGTCGCGGAGGGGCCGGGATGGCTGCTTCTCCACCTGCGCGCAGTCTAAGAATCTGACTCGGAAATATGCATCTCGAGAGCGACTGTCAGGGAATGAAAAACTCGGCAGCGTCATGCTGGAAGCGTTGCCGACCGGAGTTCCCGTCGTGGCGAATCTGATGCCAGGGATCACCGCCCCGCTCATTACGCCTGGAAAGGATGGCGTCCTGACCACCATGACCCCTTCCGCATTCGCTATGGCCGTCCAACAAGCGGACCCGCTCAAGGACCATTCGTCGGAGATCGCTGCACGTGCGGCACAGCGATCCGATGCAGCTTTGATTGACGAGGGATACTGGAGCCTGCTAACGCGCCTTTCGGCCTCCAAAGTCGCTTCTCCTGCGAAAGGCGCCGTCCATGCATCCGATAGCCGCTCGACCGTCTGACGAAATGCCCCCCCCGCTCCTGCCGTTCGTGGATCTGAAGGCGCAGTATGCCCGGCTGAAGCCGGAGATCGACGCGCGGGTGCATGCGGTGCTGGATCACGGCCAGTTCATCCTCGGTCCGGAGGTGGCGGAACTGGAGACCGAACTGGCGCGCTTTGCCGGCGCCCGCCATGCCGTCGCCGTCGCCAGCGGCACCGACGCGCTCTTGCTGACGCTGATGGCCGAGGAGATCGGCCCGGGCGATGCCGTGTTCCTGCCTGCCTTCACCTTCACGGCAACCGCGGAGGTCATTTGCGCCCTCGGCGCCGAGCCGGTGTTCGTCGATGTCGATCCGCGCACCTTCAACCTCGATCCGCCGGATCTCGCCTGCAAGCTCGCCGGCGTGACCGCCGCCGGACGGCTCAGGCCGCGCGTGGTGATGGCGGTGGACCTGTTCGGCCAGCCGGCTGACTATGCGGCGATCGGTACCCTCGCCGATCAACACGGCCTGCTGGTCATCGCGGACGCGGCGCAGAGCTTCGGCGCGGCACTCGGCGGCGTCCGCGTCGGGGCGCTGGCGCCGATGACCGCGGTCTCCTTCTTTCCGGCGAAGCCGCTGGGGTGCTACGGCGACGGCGGCGCCGTGTTCACCGATGACGACGGCCGCGCCGCGATCCTGAAGTCGCTGCGGGTGCACGGCGAGGGCGCCGATCGCTACGACATCGTCCGCGTCGGCCGCAACGCCCGCCTGGACACGCTGCAAGCGGCGGTGCTGCTGGCCAAGCTCGCCGTCTTCAAGGACGAACTCGCCCGGCGCAACCAGATCGCCGACCGCTACGACGACCTTTTGCGGGACCTCGTCGTCGTGCCGCAACGCGTGCCCGGGGCGGTCAGTGCCTGGGCCCAGTACACGATCCTCGTCGACGACCGCGAACGGGTGCAGATGGCGCTGAAGGCGCAGGGGATACCGTCGATGGTGTACTATCCCCGCCCGTTGAATCGGCAACCGGCCTTCGAGCGCTTCGGCGAAGGCGAGGGATCGACCCCCGTCGCCGACGCCCTGTCCGGAACGGTGCTGAGCCTGCCGATCCATCCGTACCTCGACGATGCCACGGTCGACCGCGTCGCTGCCGCCGTCCGCGCAGCCGTCCGCTGATGATTTCGCGTGGCGACACCCGCCGGAAATCCTCGCGTGGTCTTCGTGCTGCCGGATTTCGGCGCCGGTGGCGCTCAACGGGTGGCACTGACCCTCGCTGATGCGCTCGCCAGCGAGGGGTACGCGACCGCGATTGTCGCCATGTCCGGCGATGGCCCCTTGAGTGCCACCGTTCCGGTAGACATTCCGGTACTGGCTCTCGGCCATCGCCGCCTGCGTCGCGCCCTGCCCGACATGATTCGCACGGTGCGCGGGCTCAGGCCGTCCGCGGTCTTCTCGACCCTTGGGTACATGAACCTCGGACTGCTCGCCTTTCGCGCGCGGTTCCCGCGGGCGACCCGGTTCGTCGTGCGCGAGGCCAACACGCCGTCGGCGGTGCTGCCGCGCCTGACCGCACCGGTGATGGTCAAGATGGCGTACCGGCTGCTCTATCGACGAGCCGACGCGGTGATCGCGCCGTCGGAGGGCATCGCGCGGGAGTTGATCGGAGATCTCCGCGTGCCCGAGACCCGCGTCCACGTGGTACCGAATCCAGTTGACGAGGCCTGGCTGCGCGGCACCGCGACCCCGGTGCGCCGGCAGGCGGGCGACGGGGCGCGGTTCGTCGCCGCCGGGCGCCTGACCCATCAGAAAGGCTTCGACCGCCTGCTCGCCATGTTCGCCGAGTTGCCACCCTCAGCCCACCTGGCACTCCTCGGTGACGGGCCCGATGCGGCGGCCCTGCAGGCGACGGCCGCCAGCGCCGGCATTGCCGATCGGGTGCTTTTCGCCGGCTACAGCGCCGAGCCATGGGCGACCTACGCCGGCGCCGACGCCCTGCTGCTGCCGTCCCGTTGGGAGGGCATGCCGAACGTCGCGCTGGAGGCCCTGGCCTGCGGCACGCCGGTGATCGCCACACCGGAGGCTGGCGGAATCGGCGAGGTGGCCGCCGCGGCGCCGCCGGGAGCGGTCACCATCGCCGCGGCCGGTCCGGATTATGTGGCGGCAATGACGGCGGTGACGCCGGCACCGACGCCGACACCCCGCGACAGTCTGCTGCCGCGGGCGTTCTCCCGCGACGCCGTCACTGCCCGCGTGCGGGCGCTGCTCGTGCCATGAAGGTGCTGCACGTCATCACTGGGCTCGAAACCGGCGGCGCCGAATCGCAACTCGCGGCGATGGTGACGGCGGAACGCCCCGACCGACCGGACCAGCGGGTCGTCAGCCTGTTGCCGCCGGGCACCGTGGGCGACGATTTGACGGCCGCCGGCGTTGCGGTGGAGAGCCTCGGAATGCAGCGTCGCGTGCTTGATCCGCGCGGCATTTTCCGACTCGTCGGCATCCTCGACCGCTTCCGGCCGGATGCGATCCAGAGCTGGATGTACCACGCCGACTTGGTTGCGACCGGGGCCTGGCGGCTCTGCGGCGGGCGGCGCCGTCCTCGCCTGTTCTGGGGTGTCCGCTGTTCGGACATGGACGTCCGCCACTATGGTACGCGGCTGCGGCTGGTCATTCGCCTCTGTGCCCGTCTCGCGTCGCTACCCGACGCGATCGTCGCCAATTCCGAGGCGGGACGGCGGGTGCACCAGGACCTCGGCTATCGCCCCCGACGCTTCGTGGTCATCGAGAATGGCATTGATTGCGGCCGTTTTCGTCCGGACCCGCTGGTTCGGGCGGCGGTCCGGGCCGAACTCGGCATCGCCGACGAGACGCCGCTGCTGGTCCACGCCGCTCGCGTCGATCCTATGAAGGACCATGACACCTTGCTCGCGGCGCTCGAGCGCCTGCCGGAGGCGAAAGTGCTGTGCGTCGGATCCGGCACCGAGACGCTCCCCGATCGACCGAACCTCGTCCGGCTCGGGCGCCGGGCGGACATGCCGCGGCTCTACGCCGCCGGCGACGTGGTGATTTCCAGTTCCGCTTTCGGCGAGGGCTTTTCCAACGCCCTGGCCGAGGGCATGGCCACCGGTCTGCCCGCCGTCGCCACCGATGTCGGCGACGCCCTGCGGATCGTCGGCGATGCCGGCCGGGTCGTGCCGGCGCGCGATCCGAACGCCCTCGCCGAGGCCGTCCGCGACCTGCTTGCGCGTCCGCCCGACGCCCGTGCGGCACTTGGCGTCGCCGCGCGCGACCGCATCGTCGGCGCGTTCTCCCGCGCCCGCGCCGTTGCCGCTTTCGATGCCCTGCACCGGGGTGAGGATCCGGTGGCATGTGCGGCCTGAGCGGCATCGTCGACCTCGACGGCCTCGATGCCGATGCGCTGCGTCCGGCGATGGCAACATCCCTGGACCGCTTGCGCCCGCGCGGCCCCGATGGCCAGGGTATGTGGTCTGACGATCGCTGCCTGCTCGGTCACACCCGCCTCGCGGTGATCGACCTGTCCGACGCGGCAGCGCAGCCGATGGCGCGCCATGGTCGCGTCGTCGTCTTCAACGGCGAGATCTACAACTTCAAGGCGCTGCGCGACGCGCTGTGCGCGGACGGCGTCGTCTTCCAGTCCCGCTCCGACACCGAGGTGCTGCTGGCCGGCTGGGGCCGCTGGGGAGCGGGTCTGCTCGACCGGCTGGTCGGCATGTTTGCCTTCGCCCTTTGGGATGCCCGGGCCGGCGAACTCGTGCTGGCGCGCGACCGCTTCGGCAAGAAGCCGCTGCTGTTCGCGCATTCCGGACAACGGCTGGTGTTCGCCTCGGAGTTGGCGGCGTTGCGCCGGCTGGGGGGAGGTGCTGGGGTGATCGACGCCAGCGCGCTCCGGCTATTGTTCGCCTTCGGCTGGATTCCCGAACCGTGGAGCATCGACACCGGCGTCCGCAAGCTGCCGGCCGGCCATCTGGCGATACTCGGGCCGCACCGGCTCGAGGTCCGCGGCTGGTATACGCCGCCGGAGCGGCCGCGTTACGCCAGCGAGGGCGATGCCGTCACCGACCTGCGGGAGGCGGTCGACCGGGCGGTGAGCGACCGGCTGGTGGCCGACGTCCCGGTCGGCGCCTTCCTGTCGGGCGGCATCGATTCCGCCATCGTCGCCTCGGTGCTGGCGCAGCAGACACAGCGGGTGCGCACGTTCACGGTCGGCTTCCCGGGGGCCTCCGACTATTACGAGGAGCGGCCGGCGGCGCGCGCCGTCGCCCGGCATCTCGGCCTCGAGCACACGGACATCGAGGTCGGACCGACCGACGCCCGGGACGCGCTCGACGCGGTGTTCGACGGCCTTGACGAGCCGTTCGCCGACTCTTCGGCCATCCCCATGTTCCTCCTCAGCCGCGAGGCGCGGCGCCACGTGACCGTGGCCTTGAGCGGCGACGGCGCTGACGAGGTGTTCGGTGGCTATCGGAAATACCAAGGCGAACTGCACGCCGCCGCCTACGGGCGGCTGCCGCGCCGGTTCCGCACCAATGTTCTGGAGCCGCTGGTCGGCCGCCTGCCGCAAGGCAAGGACCGGCCCTGGAAGGAGCGGTTCAGGCGCCTGCACCGCTTCGTCACCCATGCCGGCAAGGACGCCGCCGCCCGCCACGCCGGCTGGGCCAGTCTGCTCGACGCGGCAGCGCTCGACGCGTTGCTCGCCTCGCGCGCGCAGGGTGCCGACGCGACCGCCGAATCATTGGTCGCCGTGCTGCGCGCCGAGAGCGCGAACGACGATCCGATCAACGCCGTGCTGGCCACCGACATCCGCCTCGTGCTGCCCGGCGACATGCTGGTCAAGGTCGACCGCATGAGCATGGCCAACAGCCTGGAGATTCGCTGCCCCTTCCTCGACCACCGCGTCGTCGAGTGCGCCGCCGCGATGCCCGGCACCTTCAAGCTGACGCCGCGCGTCGGCAAACGCATCCTGCGCCGCGCCTTCGCCGATCGCCTGCCACCCGAGGTGTTTCGCCGGCCGAAAAAGGGATTCGAGGTTCCGGTGGCGACTTGGCTGGTGCGCGACCTGCGGGAGTTGACGCGCGCCGCCATCGACCCCGAGAGGCTGCGCCGCCAGGGTCTGTTCCGGCCCGAGTTGCCGCAACGCTGGTTCGCCGACCTGGACGCCGGGCGGCGAGACACCGCCGGTCCGTTGTGGACCCTGGTCGCCTTTCAGGCTTGGGCCGAACGCCAGGGCGACATCCGCTTGGCCGAGTGAGCGGAAAAGGCTGTCGCGGACGGTTCGCTCGTGGCAGTTTCGTCGATCATGGTGGCCGCTGCGCTCTTCCGCTGGTGTCTCGCCGGCTTGTTCCTGGTCCTCGCGGTTGTCCCGACGGCGGCGACCCCGACCATCGACGCCGTTCGCGAGTCCTTGCGAGCCGGTGCGTTCCTCGATGCCGCGGCACTCGGCGAGGCCGAGGGGTCAGCGCTTGGCCTCGCGTTGGCGGCGAAGGCCGTGGGCTATCATGCGCGATGTGTGCTGAAGGGCCAATCGGCCGCCCAACGACCCTTTTTCCAGCAGACCTATGACTTGGCCGGTCGGGCGATCGAGTCGGATCCCCAGGAGCCCGAGGCGTGGATCCAACGAGCGCGCGGCTTCAGCCGACTGCTGAACTACGACAAGGGCTCGCTGTCGTTCAGCCAAGCGCTGGAGGCCATCGACACGTTGGACACCTACTTGAACCGCGCCGTCGCGCTGGCGGGCCCCCGTGCCGAACCGATCGCGGCGCGCGGGCGCGTCGAGATTGGCAAGCTGCGGGCGTCGCGCGAGCGGTTCCTGGGCGTTTTCGCCGTCGCTGGCGACCGCGATCAGGCATTCCGCGATTTCTGCACGGCGCTCGACCGCATCGAGACGCACCCCGAACACCAGAACGCGGCGTTGATCTATTTCACCGTCGCCGAGGGGCTGTGGCGGCTCGCCCCGAAGCGCCATGTCGGCCTCGCCGCCCGATACCTGCAATTTGCGAAGGCACCATGCGGCGATGACGCGGTGTGCGCCTGCGTCCAGCGCGATGTCGCGCGTCTCCAGGCGGAGATCGCCGCCGCCTTCCCCGATGGACTGCCGCCTGCCGAGCGAATCTGCCCTTATACCAGCGAGTGAAATCACTGACCGATTGAGGCCCAGGTTCGGGTTGCGA
>CAZVRW010000036.1:26462-31377 GCA_964630265.1 uncultured Rhodospirillaceae bacterium | reverse complement strand
CTAGAGCACGATCGGATCACACGGAGCCGACGCCGCCCGCGCCAGCGGCGATCAGCGTGACGCCTCGGCGGCGCTGCCGCGGCCGGACAGACTCGGATTGGTCATGAAATACCGATGGGCCGAGACGGGATCGTCGCCGGCCGGCACCCGCCGATAGCTGCCATCGGCAGCGAGCGTCCAACTCTGCACGGTGTCCTGCAGATAGGTGACCATGATCTCATTCAGGATCTGGCGATGCACGGTCGCATTCTCGACCGGGACCAGCAGTTCGATGCGCCGGTTGATGTTTCGTTGCATCCAGTCGGCGGACGAAATGAACACCTTCGCTTCGTCGGACGGCAACGCATGCCCAGCGCCGAACACGAAGATGCGCGAATGTTCGAGAAAGCGGCCGACGATGCTCTTCACCTCGATGGTGTCGGACAGCCCCGGAACGCCCGGACGCAGGCCGCAGATGCCGCGAATGATGGCGCGAACCTGCACCCCGGCGCGTGACGCGTCATACAGGGCATCGATCAGGCCATTGTCGATCAACGCGTTGGACTTGATCCAGATCGTCGCCGGCCGCCCGGCGCGGGCATGCGCGATCTCGCCTTCGATCAGCGCCATCAGCATCGGCCGCATCGTCGTCGGCGAAATGGCGAGCTTGTCCAGTGATTTGGGAGGATCGAAGCCGGTCATGTAATTGAAGACCTTCGATGCATCGCGGCACAGCAGCGCATCGCAGGTGAACAGCGACAGGTCCGTATAGATGCGTGCAGTGATCGGATGGTAATTGCCGGTGCCGAAATGCGCATAGCCGCGCAGCCGCCCGCTCTCGCGGCGGATCACCAGATTGATCTTCGCGTGGATCTTCTTGTCGAGGAAGCCGTAGACGACGTGGACGCCGGCATCTTCCAGTTCGCGCGCCCACCGGATGTTGGCTTCTTCATCGAACCGCGCCTTCAGTTCAACCACGGCCGTCACCTGCTTGCCGGCCTCCGCGGCTTCGATCAGCGCGGCGACGATGGGCGAGGTAGAACTTGTGCGATAGAGGGTCTGCTTGATCGCCACAACGTCCGGATCGCGCGCGGCTTGCGTCACGAACTGAATGACCGCATCGAAGCTTTCGTACGGGTGATGGACGACAAAGTCCTTGGCGCGGATCGCCGCGAAGACGTCGCCGCCGAAATCGCGGATGCGCTCGGGAAAGCGCGGCGAATAGGGCGGATACAGCAGGTCGGGCCGATCGTCGACGATCAACTGCTTGATGTCGGCGAGGCCGAGGATCCCTTCGCGCGGGTAAACATCCTCGGGGTGGACGCCCAGTTCCCCGACGATCACCTCGTGCAGTTCGGGATCGATGTCGGCGTTGATCGACAGCCGGATCACCGACCCACGGCGGCGGCGCTTCAGCGCCGATTCGAACGTCTCCACCAGATCCTCGGCGCGTTCGTCGATCTCCATGGCGCTATCGCGGACGACACGGAACACACCCGTCTTGAGGATCCGCGACCCCGGGAACAGATGATCGAGGCACAACGCGATCATGTCCTCCAGCGGCACGAAACGAATGGCGTCTCCCGGCAGCCGGACGAACCGCTCGACCTGCGGCGGCACCGGCACCAGCGCGTGGGTGACGTCGCCGTTGGAGCGGCGAAGCTGCAAGAACAGGCAGAAGCCCAGGTTCGGAATGAACGGAAAGGCGGTGCCCGGATCGACGGCCAGCGGCGTCAGCACGGGAAAGACGTACTCGACGTAGCGTTCCTCGAGCCACGCCCGTTCCGGGCCAGACACTTCGTCGGGCGCGAGCACGGCGATCCCCTCGCCGCGCAGTTCTGCCGACAGTTCGGCCCAGACGGCTTTCTGCTCTTGCATCAGGCGCGAGCCATGTTCGAGGATGGCGTTGAGTTGCTGGCTCGGGGTCATGCCGTCCTGCGACAGTGTCGAGACGCCGTTCTCTATCTGCGCCTTCACGCCAGCGACGCGCACCATGTAAAACTCGTCCCAGTTCGACGCCGAGATCGACAGGAAGCGAACGCGTTCCAGCAGCGGATTGGCCGGATTGCGCGCTTCTTCGAGCACCCGTTCATTGAACGCCAGCCACGACAGTTCGCGATTGATGAAGCGTTCGGGCGACGTCCGTGCGATGGCGGTGGGCGGCGTCAACGGATCTGGCACGTCGTTCGTTTCCTCGTCTTCGTCCTCGAGCGCAGAAGGGTTGTGTCCCATGACCGTGCTCACCCCGGTGCGGTGTCAGCGCGGCGGGTCCGGTTCAGCGGAGCAGCCACTCGCGGACGGGCTCGATCTGATGGCGATCCATCATCATCGGTGCATGGCCGACGCCCGGGAACTCGATCAATTCGGCCTGCGGGCCCCGGGTCAGCATCTCTTCGGCGGTTTCACGATAGAGAATGTCCGACTCGGCGCCGCGAACGATGAGCGTCGGCGTCTTCACCAGATCCCAAACCGGCCAGAGCGTTACCGGTTCCGAGAAACCATCCTTGAAGGGTTCGGCGAGGCGCGGATCGTAATGCAGCTTCCAGACGCCGGCGGTCTCATCGTAGCGCGAGCCGTGCCGGGCGACGTCGGACCACTGGGCATCGGTCAGCGGGCCGTACGGCGCACACACCTCGCGGAGATAGGCCTCCAGCGATTTCAGGTCGCGGAAGGACGGATCGTTGCCGACCCAACTGGAAATGCGCTCCAGCGCCGGCAGATCGATGAACCCGCCGATGTCGTCGAGGACGAGTTTGCGAATGGGGGTGTTCGGCTGCGCCGCCAGCGTCATGCCGAGAAGCCCGCCGAGCGACACCCCGAACCAGTCCACCGCCTCCACGTCGAGCCGCGCCAACAGCGACGCCAGATCCTGCAGGTACGTCGCCGGTTGATAGTCCGCGGGCACCGGCAGCCAATGGCTGGCGCCGCGCCCCGGCAGATCGACGCAGACGACGCGATAGCGGTCGGCCATCGCCTCGGCGAAGGTGTCGAAATCCCGGCCGCGCCGCGTCAGGCCATGCACGCAGACCAGGACATTCGTGTTGGTCGGATCGCCCCACTCGAAGTAGGCGATCTTATGGAAGCCGTGCGGTCCCAGGCTCATTAGGCTTTTCTCGGTCATCGGCATGGCGCATCTCCCTGTCATCGACGTGCGATGATCGACGAGCTTCATGCTCCGATCAAGGCCGTGTTGGCCGGTGGCCCGTCCCTACCACACGGCGGCCAGGGGCTTCCCTGCCAAGTCCTCGAACAGCCGCTCCACGTCCTCCAGGCGGCAGAGTTCCGTCCCCGCGGTCATCACCGCGGCGGTACCGCAGGCGTTGCCAAGGGCGAACGCGTCGGCGGCGCTCATCCCCCGCGCGAGGCCGGCGACCAGACCGCCGACGAAGCTGTCGCCGGCACCGACGGTGCTGATGACCTCCACGTTTGGCGTCGGCAGACGCAGCGTCCCATCCTTGGAGA
Organism: uncultured Rhodospirillaceae bacterium; assembly: GCA_964630265.1. Classification (GTDB taxonomy): domain Bacteria; phylum Pseudomonadota; class Alphaproteobacteria; order Rhodospirillales; family Defluviicoccaceae; genus CAZBWP01. Next base: position 27,936 of record CAZVRW010000036.1, on the reverse strand, counting down.
CCAGCAACGCGCCTTCTTCGCCGAGAGTCAGGGCAACCATTTCCGCCCTGCCTTCTTCGATCAGTTGCCGACACATTTCCTCTTGGTCTTCTTGCGTCGTCGCCTTGCGCCCGACGAGCCCTTCGAGTTCGCGCTTGTTTGGTTTGACGATGTAGACGCCGGCCTTCAGGCTCTCGTAGAGCGCGCGCCCGGACGTATCGAGAATGACCTTCGTTCCAGTTTCCTTGGCGCGTTTGGTCACTTGGCCGTAGAAGTCGACCGGAACACCGCCCGGCAAACTGCCGGTGAGCACGAAATAATCCGCCTCGTATTCGCATACCGCATTCAGGCACTCCCGCCACTCCTCATCGGTGAGAGTCGGGCCCGGTGGGGTGATCCGGTACTCCTGGTTCGTCGACGCCTCGAAGATCGTGGCGCTCGTCCGTGTCCTGTCTTGAATTGGAATGGTGCGGGTCAACAGCCCGTTATGATCGACCATCTCGCGGAAGAACTGACCGGTCAGCCACCCTGCGGTGTAGATGGCAATGCTACGTGCTCCCAGGACTTTAATGACTCTGGAGACGTTGATCCCGCCCCCTCCCGGAAATTGCAGCGGCGGCTTTGCGCGGATTTTCGCGACCGGTACCATGTCCTGGACATCATACTGAACGTCAATGCTGGGATTGAGGGTCAAGGTAACGATCGATTTCACTGATTATCTCCCGCGGCGGCGGCATTTCGGATCGAACGTGTTTCGATGTGGTTAGTACCGGCATGCAGCCACCGGTTCAACCGCCGTGACGGCGGCCCAATGCGAAGGTTTTTGGACGCTGCATCGCCCGCCGCCCCTCCCCGCGCCGACCGCAGGGGCGAACGGCTGTTCGATGGGGTGGGCGCTCAACCGGCCTTTGCCAGATCCTCTTCCGACACATCGACGTCGAACGGCGCGAAATCGAAGTGGCCGTAGGTTTCGGCGACCTCTTGGGCTTCCGACCGCCCCTCGACGACGGAGCGATAGGCCTTGTCTTGCAGGAGGATGTGGTGGTTCAGCCAATCCGTCAGAAACGTCAGCATCTCGGCATGGCTAACCGCGATGGGATCCCGCTGGAATCGATCGATCAAATCGACGACCTCGCGGGTGAGTTCCGCGTGTTCCAGGCGGTGTGCATCGATCTCGGGATAACCGCACGCCTCCATCACCCGCTCCTCCCGTTCGAAATGAAAGCGGGTATAGGCAAGTAGTGCGTCGAGGACCTCGGCAACGACGAGCCTGGTCTCGAAACGATGCGCGGTGGCACGATCGAGATGATTGATCAATCCGATCAGCACCCGATGATCGCTGTCGAGGCGCGGCACACCGACGCTCATCGCCTCTGACCAAGTGATCACGCGCGCCTCCAACGCCAAACAGCCAATGATCCAGAATGTTCATAGCACGCTTGAGGTAGGCCTACCACTGTTTGCACGGCAGGTAAGCCTGCCACTGGTTGCACGG
>CAZVRW010000036.1:0-26362 GCA_964630265.1 uncultured Rhodospirillaceae bacterium | reverse complement strand
TTGCACGGCAGGTAAGCCTGCCACTGGTTGCACGGAGGCCGGCGCGCCTCTGACCTCAGATGTCGGCGTAGACGTGCGTTTCCGCGGCCCCTCCCGGATGGGTGACGGCGCCATCGCAGGCGTCACCGACCAGTTGCGCGTACTTGTATAGGGCTCCCGACTGGAAGTCGTGCCGGCGCGGTCGCCATGTTTCGCGGCGTGCTGCCAATTCCGCGTCCGAGAGGTCCACGTCGAGCCTGCCGGTTTCGGCGTCGATGATGATCAGGTCGCCATCGCGCACCAAGCCGATCGGGCCACCGACCGCCGCCTCGGGACCGACATGTCCGACACAGAAGCCGCGTGTCGCGCCGGAAAACCGGCCATCGGTGATCAGCGCCACCTTGTCGCCCGCACCTTGACCATAGAGCGCCGCCGTCGTCGACAGCATCTCCCGCATTCCGGGGCCGCCGCGCGGTCCTTCGTAGCGGATGACCAAGACCTCGCCCTCACGGTACTCGCGGCGCTCGACCGCGGCAAAGCACTCCTCTTCGCTGTCGAAGCAGCGCGCCGTCCCGCGGAACGTCAGCGTCTTCATGCCAGCGACCTTGACGATCGCGCCCTGCGGCGCCAGCGATCCCTTCAACCCGACGACGCCGCCGGTGGGGGACAGGGGCGCAGAGAGGGGCAGGATCACCTTCTGGTCGGCCGCGACCACCACGTCGGCGAGGTTCTCGGCCAGGGTCCGGCCGGTAACGGTGAGACAGTCGCCATGGAGATAACCGCCATCCAGCAACACCTTCAGCAGGGCGGACACGCCCCCGGCCTCGTAGAGATCCTTGGCCACGTAGCGGCCCGCCGGCTTGAGGTCGGCAATGTAGGGTGTCCGGCGGAAAATGTCGCAGACCGCGTCCAGATCGAAATCGATCCCGCATTCGTGGGCGATCGCCGGCAGATGCAGCCCCGCATTGGTCGAGCCGCCCGAGGCCGCCACGACGGTGGCGGCGTTCTCCAGCGCCTTGCGGGTGACGATGTCCCGCGGCCGGATCCGCTGGGCCAGCAGATCCATCACCGCCTCCCCCGACGCCTCGCACAGGGCATCGCGGGACTCGTACGGCGCCGGCGCGCCGGCCGAACCCGGCAGGGCAAGCCCCATGGCCTCCGAGACACAGGCCATGGTGTTGGCGGTGAATTGCCCGCCACAAGACCCTGACGATGGACAGGCAACGCACTCCAGATCGTGCAACTCTTCGTCGCTGATGCTGCCGACAGCGTGCTGACCGACCGCCTCGAACACGTCCTGCACGGTGACGTCGCGACCGCGATGGCGTCCGGGCAGGATCGACCCACCATAAATGAACACCGACGGAACGTTGAGGCGCACCATCGCCATCATCATTCCGGGCAATGACTTGTCGCAGCCGGCGAGCCCGACAAGGGCGTCGTAGCAGTGGCCCCGCATGGTCAGTTCGACGGAGTCGGCGATCACCTCGCGGGAGACCAGGGACGACTTCATCCCGGCATGCCCCATGGCGATGCCGTCAGTGACGGTGATGGTGACGAACTCGCGCGGCGTTCCGCCCCCCGTCTTGACGCCCAGCTTCACCGCCTGCGCCTGTCGGGAAAGCGCGATGTTACACGGAGCGGCCTCGTTCCAGCACGTCGCGACGCCGACGAATGGTTGATGAATTTCCCGCTCCGACAACCCCATCGCGTAGTAGTATGATCGGTGCGGTGCCCGCTCCGGCCCCTCGGTCACGTGGCGGCTGGGCAACCGCGACTTGTCGAAACTGCGTTGATGGGCGTCGTCGGGCACGGCGGCTCTCCCCTTTCCCAATCCTCGGTCGCAAGAATTGAAGGATAATGGAGCCGGCGCGTCATGCCTAGCCTCCGCAATCTGATCCGTGGACCCCAATGCGTGGACCACGCGCCATCCGCCTCGGGCCGCGAAACCTCTCGCGGCCGCTCGGACGCTGCGGTACCGCCCCTCATGCTCACTCTCACTTCACGGCTGCCCCCGCCTGCCGCTCGCTTTCCGCAATGAACGTCCGCCACCCCCGGTAGTGCGAGATGTCCGTGGCGCCGGACAAGCCCGCGCATTCGCAAAGGAACCCCATGACGCGGTCGCCGTTCTCCAGTTCGATACTGCCGATCCCCAGCGGCGCCGGGATGCCGGCAATGAACTCGCCGACCTCGGCCTTCGGCAGCCCCCAGACCTCCAAGTCGATCGCCGTGCCGGGGCGATCATCGCACCGGCGGACCATGCCGGGTCGGAACGGTGGACCGCCTGGCAAGGCATGCAGGCTGTAGAGCGGCGCGGTCCGGGCCGCCCCCAGAAAGCGGGCGCCACGCTTCGTCAACTCATCGTTCAGTGGAAGGCCCGACATGTGGGCGCCACACACGGCCAGCGCGATCTCCTCCGAACGAGGCTCGAGGCGAGCCGTCGGCGCCGGTGGGGCGATCGTCCACCCTGTGGCGCCGGGTCGGATCCCCATCATCGCCTCGATGCGCACTCCCTCTGCCGCCAAGACGGCATCGGCCCCGGCGCGGCCGATCAGGGTGATGCTGCCTGGCCTGCCGTCACGACGCGGCAACGCCGGCACGGTCAGGGCGCAGAGGTCCAGAAGATTGACGAAATTGGTGTAGGTGCCGAGGTCGGTATTGGGCGCGTATGGGTCGGCCGCCAAGTCGTCTAGGGTGTAGACGGTGGGAATGCTGGGAACGCAGATCATGTCTGCCGCCTGAAGGATGGGGGCACATCGCCGCTTGAGTTCCGCGAGCCGGTAGATGCCTCGGAAGGCATCGGCGGCGCTCAGGCTTGCCGCCTTGCTGATGATACCCCGCGTGACGGGGTGGACCGCCTCCGGGGTGCGCTGCAGCAGCTCCTCGACGACCGTGTACCGTTCGGCGATCCACGCGCCTTCATAGAGCATCCGCGCGACATCGTAGAACGGAGCAAAGTCGACGCGGGAAATCCGCGCGCCGCCGGCCTCGAGGCGGGCGACCGTGGCCTCGAAGGCGGCGGCCTGCACCGTATCGCCAGAAAAGCTGAGACTGTCGGCATCCGGAATGGCGATGCGCGGCGCCGGCAGGGGCGCCGGCAGGGCACCGATACGGATCGACCGGGAGAAGGCATCATCCGGATCCGGCGCAGCGGCCACCCGCGCGACGTCGTGGGCATCGGCAACACTGAGCGCGAACACCGAGATCGTATCCAGGGTGCGGCAGGCCGGCACGACGCCAGCGGCCGACAAGGCTCCCACCGTCGGCTTCAGCCCGACGATGTTGTTCAGCGCCGCGGGCACGCGCCCCGACCCCGCGGTGTCGGTGCCCAGCGCGAACGGCACGATGCCCTGCGCGACCGCCACGGCCGAGCCGGAGGAGGATCCCCCGGGCAGGATCGCGGGATCGATCGCATTGCGCGGCACGGGGTACGGCGATCGCACACCCACCAGCCCGGTTGCGAATTGATCGAGGTTGGTCTTGCCGATGGGGATCGCCCCGGCCCTGCGCAGCCGCGCGACGACGAAGGCATCGGCCGCGGGGTTGTAACAATAGGCGGGGCAGGCCGCGGTCGTCGGCATCCCCGCTATATCGATGTTGTCCTTGACGACGAACGGCATGCCCCACAACGGCAGGCCGGGGTCATGGGCCCCCAAGGCTTCGGCCAGGGCGAGCACCTCGGCCTCTTCGGCCAAGTGGATGAAGATGCCGGGGTCGTTCACGGAACAGATGCGCGCATAGACCTCGGCCACGATTTGGCGCGGGGTCGCGCCGGCGGCGTAGGCGGACCGAAGGGCAGCCAACGTAAACGGCAGTCCCTTCACCCTGTCGACCAGTCCGTCCATCATTCCGCCGCGTTCGCGAGAGGAACCATGGTGGCCTGATCCAGGACCGGGGGCCGGGGCGCGGCAGACAGCAGAACGCGGGTGTAGGGGTTGGCGGGCGAGTCCATCACCGCCTCGCAGGGCCCCTCCTCCACGATCTCGCCACCCTGCATCACAATCACATGGTGGCAGAGGAGTCTGACCACATTCAGGTCGTGACTGACGAAGAGATAGGTCATGCCCAGTTTCGCCCGCAGGTCGGCAAGCAGGTTGAGCACCAACGCCTGGATCGAGACGTCCAACGCCGCCGTGGGCTCGTCGAGGATCAGGAATTTCGGGCTCAGCGCGATGGCGCGGGCGATGCCCACCCGAGCCTTCTGCCCACCCGACAACTGATGCGGGAACCGGTCCAGCAGATGCGGCGGCAGGCCGGTCAGGTTCGCCAGTTCATCGACCCGCGCGGAGAGCGACGCACCGCGCATCCGCGCCAGCCGCCGCAGCGGCTCGGCGATGCTCTGCCGCGCGGTGTGGCGGGGGTTCAAGCTGTCGGTGGCGTCCTGAAACACCATCTGAAGTTGGCCCCGCAGCGGGTTGCGCGCGAAACGCTCGGCGGGGATGGCGGCCAGATCCTGGCCCTGAAACAGGATTTCGCCGCTCGTCGGGTCCAACAGCCGCACCAGCATGGCCGAGGTGGTGGACTTGCCGCAGCCGGATTCTCCCACCAGGCCGACACTCTGACCCTCATGGATGGCAAAGGAGATGCCCTTGACGGCGTGCACCGGGCCGGATTTCCCCTGATAGGTCTTGACGAGATCGCGCACCTCCAACAAGGGCGTCGAGCTTGGCCGATGGTCGAGCAGCGGCGTGCGCAAGTCCTCGGGCAAGAGCGATCGCAGGGTGGCGCCGGGTCTTGGGGTCGCGTCCACGAGCTTGCGGGTATAAGGGTGACTCGGATTGGCGAACAGCTTCGAGGACATGCCGGTTTCCACGATCAGCCCGTCCTTCATCACCGCCAGCCGATCGCAGTATTCCGCCGCCAGCCCCAGGTCATGGGTGATCAGGATGGAGGACATGCTCCGGTCACGGATCAGGTCGCGGGTTAGGTCCATCACCGCCTTCTGGGTGGTGATGTCGAGCCCCGTCGTCGGCTCGTCGGCGATCAGCAGGCGCGGATCGCAGGCGAGCGCGATGGCGATCACCACGCGCTGACACATGCCGCCCGAAAGCTCGAACGGATAAGCGTTGTAGCGCGCCTCGGGGTCATTGATCCGTACCGCGCGGAGCGCGTCGATGGCCTTCGCCCGGGCGTCCGCCCGACTGGCGCGAAGGTGTTGCCGCAGGACGTCTTCGATCTGGTGGCCGATCTTGCGAATGGGGTTGAGCGCCGCCCGCGGGTTCTGGAAGATCATCGAGATCTCGCGGCCGCGGATGTCCCGCATGTCCCGTTCGGCGGCGCGGCGGAGGTCGATGCCGCTGTAGGTCACCTCGCCCGCCTTGATCGCGCCGCCGGCATCGAGAATGCGCAGCAACGCATACGACGTGACGGACTTGCCCGATCCGCTTTCTCCGACGATCCCCAACGTTTCGCCCTTGGCAAGATCGAAGCTGATGCCCCGCACCGCCTGCACCTCGCCCCGGCGGGTGCGAAAGGCGACGGCGAGATCCTTGATCGACAGCATCGTCACGTCCTCCGTCGGGGATCGACGATGTCGCGCAGACCGTCGCCCATGAGATTGAAGGTGAAGACGGCCAGCATCAGCCAGAGGCCCGGGAACAGCGCCACCCACCATTGCCCGGAGACGATGTAGTTGGCGCCTTCTGCCACCATGATTCCCCATTCCGGCGTCGGTGGCCGCACGCCGAGACCGATGAAGGACAGTCCCGCCGCGTTCAGGATCGCCCAGCCCAGGTTGAGCGAGACCTGCACCATCATCGGCGGCAAGGCGTTGGGAAAGATGTGGAAGGCGACGACGCGGGCGTGCGAATTGCCGGAGAGGCGTGCGGCCAGCGCGAAGCCGGCCTCCCGGCGAATGTTCACTTCGGCGCGCACCAGCCGCGCATAGAACGGGATATTGATGATCGCCGTGGCATAGATGATGTTCTCGATGGTGTTGCCCATGGCGGCGACGATCCCCATGGCCAGCACGAACAGGGGGAAGGCCATGATGGTGTCGAGCAGCCGATTGAGGACCGCGTCGAGCCAGCCGCCCCAATAGCCCGCCACCGCGCCAAGCACCGAGCCGATGAGAAAAGAGAGCGCCACGGCCGCGACCGAGATCTGCAGGTCGAGTCGGGTTGCGACGATCACCCGGCTGAAGACGTCCCGACCCAGATTGTCGGTGCCGAACCAGTGATCCCAACTCGGCGGCTGCAGTGCCCGCGCCGTATTGGAGGCCAGCGGGTCGTAAGGCACTAGGTGCGGGCCGAGCAGCGCCGAGATGAGGAAAAACGCGAACAGCGAGAACGCGAACAGCGTTACCGGATTGTCGCGCAGCACATAGACGAGATGCGCCAACATACCGTTGCGGCGCGTGTCGAGGACATTCGTTGCGGCGGTCATTTGGAGCCAAACCCGATGCGAGGATCGATCAGCGCGTAGCTGAGATCGATGATGAGGTTGAGAACGACGAACAGCAGCGCCATCGCCAGAACGAAGCCCTGCACCGCCGCGTAGTCGGAAACCACCAACGCCTCGACCGCGTAGGAGCCGATGCCGGGCCAGGCAAACACCTTCTCCACCAGCACGTTGGCGCCGAGAACGAAGGAGAACACCATGCCGAGCGTGGTCACGACCGGCAGCAGCGCATTGCGGAAGGCATAGCCGAACAGCACCATGCCGCCCGACAGCCCCGCCGCCCGCGCCGTCCGCACGTAGTCCGACGACAGGGCCGTCAGCATCGCTGCGCGGGTCATCCGGGCAATCGGCGCCAAGGTGAACAGCGCCAGCGTGACCGCCGGCAGGATCAACTGGCGCAGGGCGGCAAGGAATGTCTCCACGTCGCCGTCGAGCAGGGAGTCGATCAGGAAGAAGCCGGTGACATGGGGCGGGTCAAGATAGATGAAATCCAGCCGCCCCAGCGGCGACGGCGCCACGCCCAGCAAATAATAGAAGACGTAGACGAGCAGGATGCCGGTGAAGAACGTGGGCAGCGAGACCCCCGCCGTGACCAGCACCCGGCACAGATGGTCGACCCAGGACCCTTGCCGAACCGCCGCCAGCACGCCCAGCGGCACGGCGATGACGCACGACAGCACCAACGCCGACAGCGTCAACTCCAAGGAAGCGGGCAGCCGCGCCGCCAAGTCGGTCAGCACGGGCTGCCCGGTCGAGATCGAGCGCCCCAGGTCGCCCTGCAGCAGATCGCCGACGTAGAGGAGAAACTGCTGGGGCAAGGACTTGTCGAGGCCGAGCGCGGCCCGGACCTCGGCGATCGACTGTTCGTTCGCCATGGCGCCGGCGAAGTAGACCGCCGGATCACCAGGCAGGGCGCGGGTCAGCACGAAGCTGATGATCACCACGCCGATCACCACCGGCACGGTCTGGGCCAGACGCAGGCCGATGGTCGTGACGCGGGGACCCATGTCGTCAGGCGCCCCGCAGCGGGCGGACGTCGATCTGGCGGTGGAACCAGAATTCGTAGCCGTCGGCCCCGTTCACTGCCACGTTCAGCGCGGGCTGCCACAGCGGGATGCGCGGCAGATCCTCGATGACCATCTCGAACATGCGTTTGATCAGTCCCGCATAGTCGGGATCGTCCATCGCCATGTGCAGCGCCCGATCGGTCAACGCATCCACCTCCGCATTGGCGTAGTTGGACGAATTGAACAGCCGGTCCTTCTGGTAGGCCCAGAAAAAGTAGTAGCAGGGGGTGTTCAGCCAGCCGCCAAAGTTCTCCAAGTGAAAGGGCAGACTTTTTTCGACCAGTGCCACGGTCCGCCAGTTGGCACCGGGGATCTTTTCGATCTCAGTGATGATGCCGATCTGGGCGAGGCTTTCCTGCATGAGCAGAGCCGTCGGTTCCATCCACGCGGCCAGATCCAGGCTGATCGACAACGGCACCTTGAAACCATCCTTGAACGCCGATTTCGCCAGATGCTCCCGCGCCTTGTCGAGGTCCGTTGAATACGGGAAGCGGCGAGGCCACTGGGTATCCGTGATTTCGGACGACCCGCCCCACAGGGGCAGACCCCGGCCATAGGCGGCCGTCTTGAAGATCGCCTCATAGGGAATCGCGTAGGCGACCGCTTTCCGCACATCCGGATCCTGAAAAGGCTCGAACGCGACGTTCAGGCAGGCGCAATGGATGCAGTTCTCGATGGGCGTGGAATGCACCGTGAGCTTATCCGCCAACTCGGCAGCGTCGCGGTCCGGGATGTCGAAGGAGATCTGCACATCGCCCCGCTCCACCAAGGCTCGGCGCGTTGCCGGACTGGGCACCTCACGGATGATGACGCGGCGTAAGGCGGGGAGCGTGCCGCCGACCCAGTCGTCATTGCGCTCGTAGACGAGTTGCTGCCCCTGATCCCAGCGCGCGACCTTGAAGGCTCCCGATCCGGCGGGGTTGAGATGCAGATGGTCCGTTGCCCAGGGATCGGCCTCGGTCGCATGAGCCTTGGCGACGGCCGAGTTGATGACGAACGGCACCGGCACGGCCAAGTCCGGCAGCGACAGTTTCGAGGGAAAGTCGAGCCGGACGACGAAGGTTTCCTCGTCCACCGCCTCGAACTGGTCGGGGCGGCTCAGCCCCCCCGCCTTCATCTGCGTGGTGGGAAATCCGCCGACGGAAACGGCGCGGTCGAAGGACCATTTGACGTCGGCGGCCGTCACCTTGCTGCCATCCCAGAACCGCGCGTTTGGCTTGAGTTTGAAGGTGATGACCATGCCGTCGTCGGAAATCGTCCAGCTTTCCGCGAGTTCGGGCTTCAAGACGTCATAGTCATACGACATCTCGCCGGTCGGCAACTGTTTGGCGCCGAAGCCGACGAGACGGTCGTAGCAATTGATCGCCACCTGATAGCTGGCGCGATTGGTGCCGACGCGATGCAGGTCGAGGCTGTTGATCGTCTGACCTGAGACGACGACCAGCGTATCGCGGCCTTGCGCCGCGGCCGGCAGAACCTTCAGGAAAGGCAGAATGGCGGCACCTGCACCGGCGGACTGGAGGAAGGATCGGCGGGTCGTCATGGTCATCGCGGGCTCCATGAAGGACGGGGAGTGGCAAGAATCGGCGACCGCGAATGTGTCGCTTTGTCAGTGGTTCCGGAAATGCTATTAATTCACAGGATCGGTGCATTGAAAGCACCGGCCGATGATCGCCCGGGCTCCGAACGCATCGGGCTCGCGGTGCGACGCTTCGATCGAGCCGACGGATGGGCTCATCCCGCAGCCGCGACCAAGGAGAGGCCGCTTTGCGCCACCTGCAAACCTTTCGGCTGATCGAGGCCGTGGCGCGCGCCGGCTCGATCCGCAAGGCCGCCGAGGATGCGAACATCACCGCCTCGGCGCTCAACCGTCGAATTGCGCGCTTCGAAGAGGAATTCGGCTCGGTGATCTTCGAACGGCTCAGCCGGGGCGTCCGGCTGAACCCGGCGGGCGAACTGGTGCTGCAGCATTTCCGCAGCCAGCTCTCTGACCTGCAGCGGGTGCAATCGCAGGTCGCCGATCTGTCGGGCATTCGACGCGGGCACGTGACCATTGCCTGCTCGCAAGCCCTGCTGCCATATTTCCTCCCCGCACAGATCGCTCGCTATCGGCGCGATCATCCTGGTGTGACCTTTGCCGTAAACGTGCGTGACCGCGTGCAGGCCGAACAGGACCTGGCCACGTTCAACAGCGACCTCGCCCTGGTGTTCGAGCCGGTGCATCTGGTGGAATTCGAGGTCAGTCATTCCATCCCGCAGCCGGTCTGCGCGGTTTTTGCCGCCGATCATCCACTTGCCGCCAAGTCGGTGGTCCGCTTGCGTGATTGTCTCGATCTTCCCCACATCGCGCCGTCGGCAAAGTTCGGTGTGCGCTATCTCCTCGATATCGGGGCGAGACGGTCCGGCCGGCATGTCGAGCCACTGGTCGAGACGGAGTCGTTCGAGTTGATCAGGCACTATATCCTGCACGAAGGGGTCATCGGCTTTCAGATCCCCATCGGTCTGCAAGACAAGGTGGACGCTCCGCTGATCTACCGGCCGATCGCAGCCCAGGATCTCCCCATCGGACACCTGCATCTCGGTCAAATGAAAGGGCGCGTTCTGCCTGTGGCAACATCGCGGTTCGCCTTGCAGCTTTCCATGGAGTTCGAGGGCATGAGCAAGGCTTCCGGGCTGAAAAGCCGCGCGGCGCCGCCGGGTTAGCCAGGGATGCGGTGGCGTCGATGGGACGACCCGGGCGCTCGGGGGGAGCCCCCGAGGGGCGCCAGCGGGATGATGGTGGCCGCGCGGTCGGGGCGCTGTCGCCAACGGGTGAACATCCAACTAAAGGCTGATGGAAACGCCGTCCAAGAGACCTGTAGCCTTGGCCGACTGCCCACTTGAGCGCAAGGACAGCCAGCGTTAGACCGATGGTGCCAAGCCGTCCGGTGCTGCGCCGCGCCGCTCCGCCCACAATGGTATTGGCCGGGAAGACATCAAATCACCGACAACCTCCCTGCGCATCCTCAATAAAATCAATCGGGATGAAACATCACGGCAATGAGCAAGACATGCATGCCATTCACGACCCCGGCCCTATTTTCAAGGACTGGGCTGGTCTTGCGCGGCGTTTTATTCTTAGTGACACTGATTTTATGCCCAATGGTTATGGACCCCGCCCTCGCCGCGACAGCGGAGGCGCAGACGATCAAGGAGACCGCGCAACAATTGCCGCGCGCCGTAACCTCCTATGACGATGATCATCTTCCCCTGTGGGAGGCATTGGCACAGCGTGTCGCGGAAGAGCCGTTCAACCTGGTCTCCGCAGTAATTTTCTTGATGGCTGTGCTGCACGTGTTCGCGGCCCCGGCGTTCCATCGACTGGCTCGGCGTTTCGAGCACGAGCACGTCGCATCGCTGCGCACGCGACCGCTCGCTGAACAGGAAGACGTCAGCCTCAAGGCCACCATCTTCCGCTTTCTGGGAGAGGTGGAGGCGGTCTTCGGCATCTGGGCCGTCCCGCTGATCGCCAGCATGGCTCTTATCAAGGACTGGGAGACGGTCACCCGGTATATCGATTTCAACGTGAGCTACATCGAGCCGACGTTCGTGGTCGTGATCATGGCGATTGCGGCGACCCGCCCGGTGGTCCTGCTGGCAGAGGCCTGTCTTCGTCGTGTGGCTTGGCTGGGGCAGGAGACGCCGGCCGCTTGGTGGCTCGCCATTCTCACGCTTGCCCCGCTGCTCGGGTCGTTCATCACCGAGCCGGCGGCCATGACCATCGCCGCCATGCTGCTCGCAAAAGAGTTCTACCGACTGGAGCCCTCGAACAAATTGCGGTACGCGACGATCGGCTTACTGTTCGTCAACGTCTCCGTCGGTGGCACGTTGACGCACTTTTCGGCGCCACCCGTCCTGATGGTCGCGCACACGTGGCATTGGGACCTGCCCTATATGGCGACGCATTTCGGATGGCGATCGGGGCTGGCGATTGTGCTGTCGAACCTTCTTTATTTCATGATGTTTCGGCGTGAGTTGCTTCGGCTCGGCGATGCCCAAGCGGCGCGGCCCGATCGGTCCGCCGAGCGCAAGATCCCGGTTTGGATCAACACCTCGCACATTCTCTTCATGGCTTGGACCGTGTGGACGATGCACGATCCGGCGCTGTTCGTCGGCGGGTTTCTGTTCTTCATCGCGTTCATCCGTGCGACGGCGCATCACCAGGAAGACCTGCGGCTTCGGGATCCGCTGATGGTCGGCTTTTTCCTCGCCGGCTTGGTGACGCACGGTGGGCTGCAAGGCTGGTGGGTCGCTCCCGTGCTCAGCCGCCTGGAAGAGTTGCCGCTCTACTTCAGCGCGATGGCGTTGAGCAGCTTCAATGACAACGCGAGCATCACGTTCCTCGCGTCCCTGGTGCCGACCATGATGGAAAATCCAGAGTTGCAGCGGGCCGTGGTGGCGGGCGCGATTTCGGGCGGCGGGCTGACGGTGATCGCCAACGCCCCGAATCCCGCGGGGCAGGTTCTCCTCTCCCGCTTCTTCGCGAATGGGGTCTCGCCGCTTTGGCTGTTTCTGGCGGCGGTGCCGCCGACCGCCGTCGTTGTCGCCTGCTTTCTGCTCCTGTGAGCGTGACGCTGCGTCCCAACCTCAAGTCATGAGCACCGGCGCCTTGCCCAGGTAGGCATCCTCCGTAACCTGTTTGACCAGGAAGTCGGCGACATCGGCGCGCGAAATGAAGCCACAACCCCAGTCTTTCGGATCAACCAGAACCCGATAGGAGGCCGTTTTCGGCCCGTTGGTCAAAATGACGGGCCGGGCGATCACCCAGTCGAGGTGGCTCTGCCTGATGATCCTCTCCTGAACGTCCTTGTCGTCGTAGGCGCGGCCAAGAAACAGGTGAAACGCCATATTGTAGAGCGCTCCTCCCTTGTTGCGACTGTCGCCGGCACCGAAGCCGGTCAAACAGATCAGTCGGCGGACCCCCTCCGCCTCCATCGCCGCGACAAGGATGCGCGTTGCCTGCGAGAACAGCTTCACGGGCCTGAAGATCATCTCGGGACCGGCAGCGACACCGAGCGTCTGAATGACCGCATCGACACCGTCGAGCGCTCGCGTCACCGTGTCTCGATCCAGCGCATCCCCCGTGACCTTCTCCAGGTCGGGATGACTGACGGGAATGCGCGCCGCGGAGCGTGCCAGGGCGCGGACCTTGTGACCCGGTTTCAGCGCAGCTTTCACGGTCTCCAGGCCGATTCCCCGGCTCGCCCCAATGATCAGCACGGTCGCCACGGAGTCATTCCTTTCCATCCGCTGGCCTTTCCATCCACTGGTTCAGCAGCGTTCGATCGGGCCAACCACACGCCGGCCGTGCGGCGGACGACGCCGACGCGGCCCCGCCCGTGCCCAGCACAGTGTTTGCAGACAGGCGTCCCCCATGATAGCAGTTTCACAAAACATTCAAGGATGCGGGACATGTCGGATATCGTGCTTATGCTCCGCCTGGAGCACAGAAATATGGAGCGCGTGCTCGCCTGTTTCGAGACGCGGGTCGACACGCTGGCCGCTGGCGGACCGTTGGATCGCCTTTTCCTCGGGTCCATCGTCGAATATTTCCTGACCTTTCCCGACCGCGCCCATCATCCCAAGGAGAACCTGCTCCATGCGCTGTTGGCGCGTCGACACCCGCCTTCCGCGGCGGCTGTCGGCGATCTGCGCAAGGAACATGCAGGGCAGGCGCGTGACGCGCACCGGCTCGCGCTTCGTCTCGACGACGCCTATTTCGGCCAGGCGGAAGCAAGGCAACGCTTCGTCGAGGCCGCGCGCGCGTTCACCCGGGCGCAGCTTCGGCACATCGAGATGGAGGAATCCCTCTTCTTTCCGGCGTCGCTGCGGCATCTCGGAGCGGACGAGTGGGACAACATCGATTTCGCCGTCTTCGACGATCCCGATCCGCTATTTCGTGTCGACGCGGAAGCGCAGTTTCGGGCCTTGCAGGCGGCCATCCTGTCCGGCGAAGAGCACGCCGGCTGACGGACATGGAGACGATGGGGGCCGCGGCGCGGCTCAGTTCAGTCGAAGAGCGCCCGGACGATTTTGCTGGTGCGGCGGCGCAAGACCCGATCGGATGCCCCATGCGACGCCGAGGGCTGCGGCGTCGAGCGGTCGATGGCCACCTTTTGCACGATCCGTCGCACCCGGGTACGATTATCGGTCACCGATGTCCTGGTCGGGTCGTGCCAGCCCCGAACCCCCTCCCACCATCTCAGCAACGGCCCCTTGTTTTCCGCCATCGTCGGGTCCCCTGTCGGCGACGGAGCCCGCCCGACGGGGCGGCGTTGCGACACGGGAGAACGTACAGGGGACGCCGCTAACCGAGCGTTAAAGGGCCAAACTTCCGGTGGCGGATCGGCGCGACCTCTCGACCGGCGCCGGTCAGGAGGCTTTGTCCACCGCTCACCTCGCCTGGAGGGTCAGTGCACGCCGCCACTCGGGCCGTCTTCGGGCGACGGCTCTACGGCCTCGGCCGCGGCGTCAGCGGCGTCAGCATCGCTATCTGCGGCGCTCGCCGCTGCCGGTTTCGGCACGAACCGTTCGAGCATGTCCTGGAAGTGCCGGAGCGACGCCAGATGCAGGAAGGTGCACTCCAGCTCGTCCTTGCGCATCATGTCCGCGATCGCCTCCGCCGGCAGCGCTTTCAACTTTTCCCGGTCCACCGTCATGAAGCCGGAGAGCGATCGCTGCTCGCCAGTGCCGAGGGTGAATTGCGCCTGCATGGGTTGCAGCAGCTTCAGATCGATCAGGCGCGCGCAATAGGCCTGGGTGCGGCGGAACCGCGCCTGATAGTCCTGCAGGAAATTGAGCACGGTCTTCAGGTACTGGGTCTGCTGGCCGTCGGCGTCGAACAGGCGCTCGCCACGATTGACCTGATTGCAGCCCTCGAAGGTCTCATCGATATGCAGCGTGAAGGTCTTGCCTTCGTTGTCTTGTGAGAAGACGAACGGATACCGGCGGACGAAGGCAGGGACATATTTCCCGCGCCAGCGGCCCTCGTCATCGACAAAGAGGTTCTCGTTTTCCCGGACGCCAAGGATCACGGCGGGAAACACGGCGCTCTCCGAGCCGGCGAAGACGATCGGATATTCGCCCGCCACTTGCGCAAACTCGATCGCCGTCACCGGCACGGAGTTCACCCCCGCGGCGAAGCGATAGGAGGCCCCGGCCTTGACCGACCAGTCCTTGTGGCGCTGGGCACTGACCGGAACGGCGGTTTGATAGAAAAGTTGCTGTGTCGCCACGGTTTTCTGATCCCCTTAATGGACATGATCCAGATTACGACAAGGCCGCTTCCGTCTCGGCTTGGGGCATGGGTCGTTGCAACGCCCGATCGCTCCGATGTGGCCGGCCATGTCGTTCTACCCTGCGGGTCTTTTAAACGTTGAAGTGCTTCAGGAACGCTTGGCGAAGCCCCCGGTGCAGCCGCGCCGCGAGCGGCGCCGGCTCGTGCCACAAGCGGCCGATCACCCGTTCGCCCATGCGAGTGAAGCCATGATCGACGCCCAAAGCAAGGTCGATCGGGAAGACGTTGCCGGACGTCCGCCGGCATCGCGGAGGATCAGCGAAGGGGAATTCGGTCGGCGCCCCTGGTCGATAGCAGGGCTTGTTCTAACCCCTGCCTTCTGGCACCATCCCTATGGTCAAGGGCGATGGTCTTGCGGCGGGGCACCGGGGCCGGCGCAGACCATGGGAGGGGAGCATCGGCGGGCACATGCGGCTGCATTCCTGTGAAGATATTGGCCTATGAACATATTGGCCTATGAAGATATTGGCCTATGGAGATATCGGGCGGATGGTGGGGCCGGCCGCCTTGGACAAGGTCGTGCGCTACCAGCGCCAGGGGCGCGCCACCGTCACCGAGATGGCGGCTGACGGCTCGCGCCCCCAGGGGCAGGTGAAGGGAACGCGCCCGCAGCCCTCTTCCGTCGTCATCGCACGGGCTGTCGCCGCCGATGGTGGGGTCCGGATCGACGGATCCTGCTCCTGCCCCGTCACCTTCAACTGCAAGCACGAGGCAGCGCTGCTGATCGAGAGCATGGCGACGCCCCGGGAGCAGCAGCCGTGTGCGGCCCGCTGGACACCGGCGTTGCGCCGCGGGAGCCGCCGCCGGTGAGCCCCGCGGTCCATCGTCCCGACATCGATGCCCCCATCTTCGACGGACCCAGCTTCGACGCGTACGTGATCGTCGACTGGAGCGCCGCGGCGTCGCCCAGGACCGGCGCCGACAGTGTCTGGGTGGCGGCGATCGAGCGCGCCCGGGAGGGGCGTCGCGTCGAGAGCTTGAGCAATCCCGCGACCCGCCGGCAGGCGATGGACGGGCTCGCGGCACACCTGGTCGACTTGGTGGCGCGCGACCGGCGGGTGCTGGTCGGCATCGACGCGGCCCTCGGCTATCCCGCCGGCTTCGCCGCCCGGCTCTACCCCGATCGTCCCAACTGGCGGGGCGTCTGGTCGCATCTGGCCGCCGCCATCGCCGACGCGCCCGACAATGCCAATAACCGCTTCCAGGTCGCGGCGGACCTCAATCTGCGGCTCTCGGGGCGGGCGTTTCCATTCTGGGGCTGTCCCGCCCAGGCGGCGGCCGCGACACTGTCGCCGCGCAAGCCCGACGGCTTCGGTGACGGCTCGGGTGATCGCCTTGGCGAGTACCGCATCACCGACCGCCGGGTGCGCGGTCCGCAGTCCGTCTGGAAACTGGCCTACCCGGGCAGCGTCGGCAGCCAAACACTGCTGGCCATCGCCCACCTGGACCGGTTGCGCAACGATGCCCGGCTGCGCGGCGCCGTTCGCGTCTGGCCCCTGGAAACCCGCCTCGCGCCGCTGTCCCGAGGCGACGGCGATGCTTGGCGCGTGATCATCGCCGAGGTCTGGCCATCGATGATTCCCAGCGCGCGGCTGGCAGCGAGCGAGCCGCGCGATGCGGCGCAGGTTCGCACCCTCGCCCGCCATTTCGCACGCCTCGACGAGGGCGGTGCGCTGGCCGCCCTGTTCGCCGGCCCCGCCGACTTGGCCGACGCGGAACGCGCCATCATCGAACGGGAGGAAGCCTGGATCCTCGGCATCGAGTCAGCCGCCTCATCGCACCGCGCCCCACCGCGCCGTGATGGCGGCAATGCTGCCCTGCAAAATTGACATCGATCGTCGCCGCGTCCACGTTACATAAGCATTGACGCATACAGCCACGACCAGACCGGATCATGCCCACGGACCTCCCGCTCGCCGACGCTCTCGCCTTCGCGATGGCGCATTGTCGAACGGTGGCCATCGCGCACGGCGGCCTGATCTCCAGCCTGTTTGTCGCCGGTCTGCTGGGCAGCGCCGCGCACTGCGTCGGCATGTGCGGCCCGTTCGTCCTGGGCCAAGTGGTCGCCCGCATGGAGAGCGTCTCCGCCGCGCAAATGTCCGAATTCCATCGCTTGAGCGGCGCGGCGCTCGTCCCCTATCACCTGGGGCGCACGACCACATACACGCTGCTCGGCGCCGGCGCCGCGGCGTTCGCCGGAACCGTCGTCGACCTGACCGGCCTGCGCTGGCTGTCGGCGGCGCTGCTGGCTCTCGCCGCGCTCTTCTTCGTCGGCTATGCCGTGCGCAAACTGGGCATCGCGGTGCCCTGGCTGGCGACGGGCGGCGAGGGCTGGTGGTCGCGTCGCATCGGTGGCCGGCTCCGCCCCCTGTTTGCCAACCCGACGGGCCTGCGCGGCTATGGGCTCGGCCTCGCGCTCGGTTTCCTGCCGTGCGGCCTGCTCTATGGCGCGATCGCCGCGGCGGCGGCCTCGGGCTCGGCGCTGAGCGGCGCCATGGCAATGATCGCCTTCGCCCTCGGCACGGTGCCGGCGCTGCTCGCCGTCGGTCTGGCGGGCCATGTCGCCGGGCGCCAATGGCAGGGGCTGGTCGCCCGCGTCACCCCCGTTCTCTTGTTGTTCAACGCCGCCGCCCTCTCCTACCTGGCTTGGCGGACGCTTGCCTGACGCCCGCTTGGCCACCCCGCCCGCTTGGCTCCCCTGATCGCGGAGGATCCCGATGACTGCCCCAACGCCCGACCGCCCCCCCTCGGCACGGCGCTTCAACGGCGCCCTCGCCGCCCTCGCCATCGCCGGCCTGCTGGTCGTCGCGCTGCTGGTGGGCCGCCAGTATTTCGGACCCGAGGGCCTGGTCACCCAGGCGCCACAGGCGACGAGCGGCCCCGCCATCGGCGGTCCGTTCACCCTCGTCGACCACACCGGCAAGACGGTGACCGACGCCGACTTCCGCGGCGCGTACATGCTGGTTTACTTCGGCTACACCTACTGCCCGGACATCTGCCCGACGTCGCTGGCGCGCAATTCTGCGGCCATGGCGCTGCTCGACGAAGCGGCCGCGGCCAGGATCCAGCCAATCCTGATCACCGTCGATCCAGAGCGCGATACCCAGGACTTGCTGAAAAGCTACGTCGGCCATTTCCACCCGCGCCTGATCGGCCTCACCGGCACCGAGGCGCAGGTGGCGGCAGCGGCACAGGCCTATCGCGTCTACTTCACCAAGGTCGACGACAGCGGCAACCCGGCCGCCGACGACGATCCCGGCTATCTGGTCGATCACACGGCGATCTCTTATTTGATGGGTCCGGAGGGCAATTTCCTGCAGCACTTCAGCCATACCGCCGGCGTTGACGCCATGGCCGAGCGGTTGCGCGAGATCGTCACGGCGGGCGATTGAGCGGCGGCCTGATCATCGCTGCGCCGGCCTCCGGCAGCGGCAAGACCGTCCTGACACTGGGCCTGATCCGGACGCTGTCGGCCGCGGGTCTGCGTGTCGGCGCCGCCAAGGCGGGGCCGGATTACATCGATCCGGCCTTCCATGCCGCCGCCGGCAGCGGCACCTGTATCAATCTCGACCCCTGGGCGATGCCGCCGGAGCTCCTGGCGGCCGCCGCATTG
This sequence comes from uncultured Rhodospirillaceae bacterium, assembly GCA_964630265.1. Taxonomy (GTDB): domain Bacteria; phylum Pseudomonadota; class Alphaproteobacteria; order Rhodospirillales; family Defluviicoccaceae; genus CAZBWP01. Next base: position 7,968 of record CAZVRW010000036.1, on the reverse strand, counting down.
CACCTTGCGGAGGCTTCCGATCTCGTCATCTGCGAGGGCGTCATGGGCCTGTTCGACGGCGCGACGGCGTCCTTCGGCTCGACGGCGGACGTGGCCGCGGCGGGCGGCTGGCCGGTGATCCTGGTGGTCGACGTGCGGGCACAGGCGGCATCGGCCGCGGCTCTCGTCGCCGGCTTCGTAAACCATCGCGCTGACGTCCGGGTGGCGGCCGTCATCCTCAACCGCGTCGGCGGCGAGCGGCACGCCGCCATCATCCGCGAGGCCTGCGCGGCGCACCTGCCCGACGTGCCCGTCCTCGGCGCCCTGCCGTGGAGCGATGACCTGCGCCTGCCGGAGCGTCACCTCGGTCTGGTGCAGGCGATGGAGCATCCGGATCTGGACCGATTCCTCGATCGCGCCGCCGCCTGCGTTCGCGCCCACGTGGACGTGCCGGCGATGGTGGAGTTGGCCGGCCCCTGGCGGCACGCGGGGAAGCCCGCCTCCGTGGCGCCGCTGCCGCCGCTGGGCCAGCGCATCGCCGTCGCCGACGACGCGGCATTTGCCTTCCGCTACGCCCTGGCGCTCGACGGCTGGCGGGCGGCCGGGGCGGAACTGCTGCCATTCTCGCCGCTCGCCGACGCAGCGCCGGCCGCCGACGCCGACGCCGTCTATCTGCCGGGCGGCTATCCCGAGTTGCACGCCGGCCGCCTCGCCGCCAATGCCGCCTTTCTCAACGGCCTCGCCGACGCCGCCGGGCGCGGCACTGCCGTGTTCGGCGAATGTGGCGGCTACATGGTCCTGGGCCGCGGGCTCACCGACGCCGGCGGGGAGCGCCATGCCATGGCCGGCCTGCTGCCATTGGAGACGACGTTCGCCGAGCGTGCCCTGCATCTGGGCTACCGTCGGGCCGTGCTCGCGACCAGGGGACCGTTGGGCGCAGCCGGCCGCGCGTTTCGCGGGCACGAGTTCCACTTCGCCCGAATCGTCGACGAAGGCGACGGGCCGCCGCTGTTCACCTGCCAGGATGCCGGCGGCACCGCCCTGGGCGGCGCCGGCCGGAGTCGCGGCAGCGTGCAAGGCTCGTTCGTGCATCTGATCGCCGCCGAGCCTTGAGACAGACGCGCCGCGTGTGCCCGAGCGGCACTTGCGGTAAGCTGGCGCACCGACTGGGAACGAGGAAACCATGCGCGACGATGCGCCGTTCTGGGAGCGGAAGACGCTGAGCGAGATGTCCCGCGCCGAATGGGAGAGCCTCTGCGACGGCTGCGCCAAGTGCTGTCTCGCCAAGCTGGAAGACGAGGACACGGGCGTGATCGCCTTCACCAACGTCGCCTGCCGCCTGCTCGATCTGGCGACCTGCCGCTGCTCCGACTACGCCAAGCGACAGCGCCGGGTACCCGACTGCGTCGCGTTGACCGCGGCCGGGATCGCCGACCTGCACTGGCTGCCCTCCAGCTGCGCCTATCGCCTGTTGGCCGAGAACCGGCCGCTGCCGTGGTGGCATCCCCTCGTCTCCAGTGATCCCGACCTCGTCCACCGGGTCGGCATCTCGGTGTTCGGCAAGGTTGTGCCCGAGGCGGAGGCCGGTCCCGCGGAACACCACATCGTCGCATGGCCGGCGTGACGGAGAACATGGTGGCGGTCAACTCCCACGGCGTCTTCGCCGCCGTTCTCACGCCGCTGGCGGCCGACGGTCGGCCGGACGTCGTGCGCATGGCCGGCCACTGCCGCTGGCTCTTGGCCAACGGCTGCGACGGCCTGTCGGTGCTGGGGACCACCGGGGAGGCCAACTCGTTCTCCGTCGAAGAGCGTATGGAGTTGCTGCACGGGCTCACGGAGGCCGGCATCCCGGGGACGGCGCTGCTGCCCGGCACCGGCTGCTGCGCGCTGCCCGACAGCGTCCGCCTGACCCGCGCCGCGTTGGCGGCGGGTGCGCCGCGTTGCCTGATGCTGCCGCCCTTCTACTACAAGTCCGTCACTGACGACGGTCTGTTCGCCGCCTTCGCCGAGATCATCGAACGCGTCGGCGATGGGCGGCTGCGGCTTTACCTCTATCATTTTCCGCAGATGGCCGGCGTGCCCATCGGGCCGGCGTTGATCGAGCGGCTGCTGAACGCCTATCCCGGCACCATTGCCGGGATGAAAGACAGCTCCGGCGACCTCGACGCGATGCTCGACTGCGTGCGGGCGTTTCCCGGTTTCGCCGTCCTGTCGGGATCGGACGAGTGTCTGCTGCCGCTGCTGCGCGCCGGCGGCGCCGGCTGCATCACCGCCGTGGTCAATGTCGCGGCGCCGCTGGCCGCCGCCGTGCTTGCGGCGTTCCGGTCGGGCGATGCGGCCGAGGCCGAGGCGACGCAAGCACGGCTGACGGCGGTCCGCCGGGCGATCTCCGCCTATCCGCTCACCGCCGCGCTGAAGGAGATCATGGCCCGACAGACGGACGACGACGGTTGGCGCCGCATTCGGCCGCCGCTGACGCCGCTCGCCGCCGCCGCCGCCGGCGCGCTCGCCGCGGCGCTGGGGCGCCTCGATTTCCAGCCCCCCGCCGTCGGATGACCGCGGTGCTCGATGCCCTGTTCCGGAGAGACGCCCAGGTGCGCACCCACACCGTCGATCTCAACGGACACGACGTGGCGGTCACCGTGCGGCGCAGCGCCCGGGCGCGCCGACTGATCCTGCGGGTGGCGTTCGACACCGGTGACGTGGTGGTGACCATCCCCAAGGGGACACCCTTCGAGCACGGACTGGTGATGGCCCGGAGCCGCGCCGACTGGATCCTGGAGCGCCTCGACCGCCTGCCGCCGCACGTGGCGTTTCAGCCCGAAGCGATCATCCCCGTACTCGGCGCGCCGCACCGCGTCGTCCATCGCCCCGAGGCACGGCAGCGCGTCCGGCGGGAGCCTGGATCGCTGCTGGTCGGTGGACCGGTCGGCACCGTCAACGATGCCGTGCACCGGTGGTTGCGCTCGGAAGCGCGCCGGGAGGTGCGCATGCGCAGCCTGGAGAAGGCGGCGCGCCTGGGCGTGACCGTCACCGGCATCGCCGTGCGCGATACCCGGACCCGCTGGGGCTCGTGCTCGGCCACCGGCACCCTGTCGTTCTCCTGGCGCCTGATCCTCGCGCCCGAGCCGGTGCTCGACTACGTGGTCGCCCATGAGGTCGCCCATTTGCGCATCCGCGGCCACGGCGCCGACTTCTGGAAAACGGCGGGAAGCCTCACCGACGACATGCAGACATCGCGCGCTTGGCTCGCCCGCCACGGCCATACGCTGCATCGCTACGGCTGACGGCCTCGTCGGCGGCCTCCGGCGCAGCCATATCTCACTGATGAACAATCCGGAGAACACCGGAGACGCTATCGCGCGGCGTCGCCGAGGGCGCGACGTGACAATGGCCGGCGGGCCCATCGGCCATCGCCGCCCGGCACCGGACTCCACCGCCGTGTTCGTCCTGATCACTGCGCTGGTGGCCCTCGGCCAGATCAGCACCTCCATCTACATTCCGTCGATGCCGTCGATCGTCGGCGCGCTCGCCACCGATGTCGCCGCGGTCAATCTGACCATGACGGTGTTCCTGTTCGGCTTCGCCATCGCCCAACTGGTCTACGGACCGTTGTCGGATCGCTTCGGCCGCCGGCCGGTGTTGCTCACCGGCCTCGGCCTCTATGTGCTCGCCAGCTTGGTCTGTGTTCTCGCCACCTCGATCGAGGCGCTGATCGGCGGCCGGTTGCTGCAGGGCATGACCGCCTGTGCCGGGCCGGTGCTTGGGCGGGCGGTGGTGCGCGACGTCTACGGGGCGTCCGGCGCGGCGCGGGTGATGGCGACCATCGGCGCCGCCCTCGCCGTGTCGCCGGCCGTCGCGCCGCTGATCGGCGGCGGCCTGCAGGAAGGCTTCGGCTGGCGCGCCGCCTTCTGGTTCCTCGCCGCGGTGGGCATCGTCATCGCCGGCGCCACCTGGGCGCTGTTGCGGGAGACCGCGCCCCCCGCCGCCGCGGACAGCCTGCGGCTGGGCAGCCAGGTGCGGGCGTGGCGGACGCTGATCGCCTCGCCCACCTACTGGGGCTACACGCTGGCGGTCGGGTTCACGTTCGCCGGCCTGATGGCCTTCACCGCCGGGGCGCCGTTCGTCTTCATCGACGTGCTCGGGCTCTCCCCCGCCGGCTTCGGCGCCCTCGCGGTTTTCAACGTCAGCGGCTTTCTCACCGGCAGCCTCGTCGCGCGCCGCTTCACCCCGCACCTCGGCCTCGATCGGCTGCTGCGCATCGGCCTCGGCCTGAGCGCCCTCGGCGGCACGGCGATGGCGGCTTTCGGCATCGTCGGCTGGGTGAGCGTCATTGCCGTGATTGCGCCGATGATGCTGTTCACCACCGGCATGGGCATCGTCCTCGCCAACGGCATCGCCGGCGCCATGATCCCGTTTCCGTCGATCGCCGGGGCCGCCTCGGCGGTGCTCGGCTTCATCCAGATGCTGGTCTCGGGCATCGCCAGCCTCGCGGTCGGGCTGTTCGCGCCGACCTCGCAACTGCCGATGGCGGCGGTGATCGGCGCCACCGCCCTCGCCGCCCTGGCGGCGTTCAGCCTCCTGGTGCGATCACCCCGAACGGATCCTGCAGCCGTCCCAGGCGCGCCGCCGCCGTCCGCGCAAAGCGCAGCGTCAACGCCCGTCGACGCGCCGCGTTGAGCGGCCGGTGGGCAGCGTCCCGCGTTATCGTCCCGGCCCAGGCGTCGGCGACGATGATGCCCTCCTCTGGCGGCAACACGTCTTGAGGAAACCCGGGCGCGACGGCGAAGAAAAAGCGATCACAATAGGGCAGATACTCTGGCCACTTGGCGTCGCCCCGGAAGTCCGCCACCGACGCCTTGACCTCGACGAGACTGACGGAGCCGTCGCGATGCAGGGCGAGCAGATCGGCGCGACGGCCGTTGGCGAGCGGGCATTCCGCCAGCACGGCGCATTCGAGATGGCGCAGCAGGCGGGAGACGCCGCGGCAGATGGCGGCGGCCCCGACGGCCGCGGCGTCCGGTGATGGTGGGGCCGGCGCGCCCATGTTCATGCTGTGTTCCATGCCGGGCACGGGTATAGCCGCCGCCGATCCGGCAAGCAAGAGTCGCGCTTGGGGTGAACAAACGATCGGCGTGGCCCGGCGTTTCTTGACCGTCACGCCGCCCTCACGTAGGTTCGGAAAGGGTGAGGACGGTTCCGGCGAAGCCGGTGCTGGTCGGTGGCCGGCGTTCTCGCATCAACAACTCAAACCGACGTCCGAACATTCGGGGGATAAAGGGAATTCCATGAGCGACATGCGGTTCGTCGAGGATTTCCAAGCGCCGACCTACGACGAGTGGGTCGCCGAGGTGGAACGCGCGTTGAAGGGCGCGCCCTTCGACAAGAAGATGTTTTCGAAGAGCTACGAGGGTATCACGGTTCGACCCATCTACACGCGGTCCGACTGGCCGGCCGATGGCGATCCCTCGGGCTTCCCCGGCGCGATGCCGTTCACTCGCGGCTCCCGGGCCGCCGGCAACCGCGTCGACAACTGGGACGTCCGGCAGCTCTGCACCGATCCCGACCCGAAGGACGCCAACGACGTGCTGCTGCGCGATCTCGAGCGCGGCGTCACCTCGCTGATCCTGCGCCTCGACCGCGCCGCCCGCGACGGCAAGGACGCCGATGCCGCCGGCGATCTGGCCGGTCGCGACGGTATCATGGTCTATTCGGTCGACGACCTGGATCTGCTGCTCACCGGCATTCACCTGGAATTGGTGCCGATCATCCTGCAACCCGGCGCGCAGTTCCTGCCGGCCGCCGGCCTGCTGATGGCGCTGTGGGAGCGCCGCGGGCTCGCCGCCGACAAGGCGCTTGGCGGTTTCGGTGCCGACCCGCTCGGCGTCCTCGCCGGCGAGGGCGCGTTGCCCGTGACCCTCGACGCGGCGCTGGCGCAGTTGGGCGACTTGGCCCGCCACACCGCCGCCACCTACCCGCACGTCACCGCGGTCGCCGTCGACACCTCGCCCTATCACAACGCCGGCGCCACCGAGACCCAGGATCTGGCGGTCGCCATGGCGACGGCGGTCACCTACCTCAGGGCGATGACAGCCGCCGGCGTCGACATCGACGCCGCCTGCCGGCAGATCCAGTTCACCCTGCCGATCGGCGGTGACCAGTTCCTGGCGATCTGCAAGCTCAGGGCGGCGCGCAAGCTCTGGTCGCGCATCACCGAGGCGTGCGGCGCCTCGGAGCCGGCCCGCGCCATGCGCCTGCACGCGACCACGGCGGAGCGCATCCTCAGCCAGCGCGACCCCTGGGTGAACATGCTGCGCACGACGGTCACCTGCTTCGCCGGTGCCATCGGCGGCGCCGAAAGCGTCACCGTGCTGCCTTACAATGCTGCCCTCGGCCTGCCCGACCGGCTGGCCCGTCGGGTCGCCCGCAACACCCAGATCATCCTCGCCGAGGAGTCGAACCTGGCCCGCGTCATCGATGCCGGTGGCGGGTCCTGGTATATCGAGAGCCGCACCGACGAACTGGCCAAGGTGGCCTGGGGCGATTTCCAGGAGATCGAACAGGCCGGCGGCCTCGCCGCCGTCCTCGCCGACGGCTCGCTGGCGCAACGTATCGGCAAGGCCTGGGCCGACCGGCAGAAGAACCTGGCGACCCGTCGGGACCCGCTGACCGGGGTGAGTGAATTCCCGAACATTCAGGAGCCGACGGCGGACATCAAGGTGCCGGACATGAAGGCCGCGACCGCCGCCGCCGCCGAACGGCTCGCCGCGGTCCGGGCGAAGGCGGCCGCCGCACCAGCGTCGGCGACCGCCGCCGAAGTCAAACTGGCTGCCGCGGCCGGTGCCACCATCGGTGCCATGGCGACGGCGCTTGCCGGCAGTGGAACGGTGCTGACGCCGCTGCCGCGCCATCGCCTCGCCGAGGCGTTCGAGACCCTGCGTGACGCTTCCGACGCCTGGCAGAAGAAGACTGGCGCCCGCCCGAAGATCTTCCTCGCCAACCTTGGTCCTCTCGCCAAGCACACCGCCCGCGCCTCCTTCGCCCGCAACTTCTTCGAGGTCGCCGGGATCGAAGCCGTGACCAACACCGGCTTCAGCGACGCCGATAGCTGTGCGCAGGCGTTCAAGGACAGCGGCGCGCGCATCGCCATCCTGTGCTCGGCCGATCCCGTCTATGAAGAGATGGCGGACGGTTTGGCCAAGGCGCTGAAGGCGGCGGGCTGCGACTACCTGTTCCTGGCCGGCGCCCCCGGCGACAAAAAGGATGCCTACAAACAGGCGGGCATTGACGATTTCATCTTCATGGGCGGAGACGTGCTGACCACCCTCACCTCCACCCTGACGCGCCTCGGAGTGATCGAGAAATGACGACCATCCCCGACTTCACGCAGGTTCACCTGGAGCCCGGCAACCAGCCGGACGGCGACCGCGGGCTCGACGCCTGGGCCGCTCGTTTCAAGGCCGAGACCGGGAAAAATCCCGACGAGATGCTCTGGGAGACGCCCGAGCAGATCATGGTCAAGCCGCTCTATTCAGCGAAGGATCTCGAGGGGCTCGATCACCTGGACACCCTGTCCGGCATTCCGCCGTTCGTGCGCGGCCCCTACTCCACCATGTACGTCACCCGGCCGTGGACGGTGCGCCAGTACGCCGGCTTCTCCACCGCCAAGGATTCCAACGCCTTCTATCGGCGCAACCTGGCGGCCGGTCAGAAGGGGCTGTCGGTGGCGTTCGACCTGGCAACCCACCGCGGCTACGACTCGGACAACCAGCGCGTCGCCGGCGACGTCGGCATGGCCGGCGTGGCGATCGACTCGATCATCGACATGCGCACGCTGTTCGACGGCATCCCGTTGGACGAGATGACCGTGTCGATGACCATGAATGGCGCGGTGCTGCCGGTGCTGGCCCTCTACATCCTCGCCGCCGAGGAACAGGGCGTGAAGCCGGCACAGCTCGCCGGGACCATCCAGAACGACATCCTCAAGGA
>CAZVRW010000035.1:0-31496 GCA_964630265.1 uncultured Rhodospirillaceae bacterium | reverse complement strand
TGGATCGCCCGGGTGCGCCACTCGACGCCGGGCGTCGGCCTGATCTCGCCGCCGCCACACCACGACATCTACTCCATCGAAGACCTGGCGCAGTTGATCTTCGACCTGAAGAACGCCAACCCCGAAGCGCGGGTCAGCGTCAAGCTGGTGTCGGAGGTCGGCGTCGGCACCGTTGCCGCCGGCGTCGCTAAGGCCTACGCCGATCATGTCACCATCGCCGGCTTCGAGGGCGGAACGGGCGCCAGTCCGCTCACCTCGATCCACCACGCCGGCTCGCCGTGGGAGATCGGCCTCGCCGAGACGCACCAGACGCTGCTGCTCAACCGCCTGCGCGGCCGGATCGCGGTGCAGGTGGACGGCGGCTTGCGCACCGGTCGTGACGTGATCATTGGTGCCCTGCTGGGCGCCGACGAGTTCGGCTTTTCCACCGCCGCGCTGATCTCGGCCGGCTGCATCATGATGCGCAAGTGCCACCTCAACACCTGTCCGGTGGGTGTAGCCTCCCAGGATCCGGAACTGCGCAAGCGGTTCACGGGGCAGCCGGATCACGTGGTCAACTTCATGCTGTTCATCGCCGAAGAGGTGCGGGAGTACATGGCCCAGCTCGGCTTCCGCACGGTGAACGAGATGATCGGCCGCTCCGACCGGCTGGAGATGCGCCCGGCGCTCGACCACTGGAAGGCTCGCGGCCTCGACTTCACCCGCATCTTCTACAGGGTCCCGCCGCGACCCGGGGTCGCCCGCTACAACTCGGAGGCCCAGGAGCACGGGCTGGACACGGCGCTCGATCACGCGCTCATCGCCGAGGCCGCGCCGGCCATCGAACATCGCAAGCCGGTGCGCATCGAAACGCCGATTCGCAACGTCAACCGCACCGTCGGCGCGATGTTGTCGAACGCGATCGCCAAGCGCTACGGCCACGAGGGGCTGCCCGATGGCACGATCCACGTCAAATGTGTCGGCAATGCAGGTCAGAGCTTCGGTGCGTTCCTCGCCCGCGGCGTGACGCTGGAACTGGAAGGCGATGCCAACGACTACGTCGGCAAGGGCCTGTCCGGTGGCCGCATCATCGTCTATCCGTCACGGCAAAGCCCGATCGATCCGCACGCCAACATCATCATCGGCAACACCGTGCTCTATGGCGCCATCGCCGGCGAGGTGTACTTCCGCGGGGTCGCCGGCGAACGCTTCGCGGTGCGCAACTCCGGCGTCCACGCCGTCGTCGAGGGCGTCGGCGATCACGGCTGCGAGTACATGACCGGCGGCTGCGTCGTCGTGCTGGGTGCGACCGGCCGGAACTTCGCGGCCGGCATGAGCGGTGGCGTCGCCTACGTGCTGGACGAGGATGGCGGCTTCGAGCGGCGCTGCAATCTGGCCATGGTCGACCTGGAACCCATCGCCGCCGAGGACGCGTTGATGGAGGAACTGCACCTGCAGGGTGGCGACCTGGAAGGTCACGGGCGCGTGGACATCGCCAGCGACATGACGCGCTTCGATGCCGAACGACTGCGCCGCCTGATCGAGAAGCATCGCCTCTACACCGGCAGCCGCCGGGCCGCCCTGGTGCTGGATCATTGGTCCGACTATCTGCCGAAATTCGTCAAGGTCATGCCCGTGGACTATCGTCGCGCATTGCAGGAGATGCAGGCGAAATGGCGGGCGACCGAACGTGAAGGCATCAGCGTCGCGGTAGGGTACTGAGCCATGGGCAAGCCAACCGGATTCCTGGAAATCTCCCGGCACGACCGGGCCTATGCGCCGATCACCGAACGGGTCAAGCATTGGCGTGAGTTCGTTGTGCCGCTGGAGGATGCCGAGCTGGCCCGCCAGGGCGCGCGATGCATGGACTGTGGCATCCCCTACTGCCATCAGGGCTGTCCGGTGAATAACATCATCCCGGACTGGAACGACCTCGTCTATCACGGGCAGTGGCGCGAAGCTTTGGACGTGCTGCACTCCACCAACAATTTTCCGGAGTTCACCGGCCGCATCTGCCCGGCGCCGTGCGAGGCCGCCTGCACGCTCAACATCGTCGACCAGCCGGTGACCATCAAGACGATCGAATGCGCGATCATCGACAAGGGCTGGGAAGAAGGCTGGGTGGTGCCGCAGATCCCCGGCCACCGCACCGGAAAACGGATCGCCGTCGTCGGCTCCGGCCCGGCGGGGTTGGCCTGCGCGCAGCAACTGGCGCGTGCCGGCCACGCCGTCGTCGTCTATGACAAGCACGACAAGATTGGCGGCCTGCTGCGCTACGGCATCCCCGACTTCAAGATGGAGAAGCACTTGATCGATCGCCGGATGGCGCAGATGCAGGCGGAAGGGGTCGAGTTCCGGCCCAACAGCCACGTCGGCGTCAACATTCCGGCGGGCGAGCTGCTCGAGCAGTACGACGCCCTGGTACTGGCCGGCGGCGCCGAGGCTCCCCGGGATCTGCCGGTGCCCGGCCGCGAGCTCGACGGCATTTACTATGCCATGGACTTTCTCGCCCAGCAGAACGCGCGGCTCGACGGGCGCGAGATCGACGAGGAGCGGCGGATCCTGGCGACCGGGCGGCACGTGGTGGTGATCGGCGGCGGCGACACCGGCTCGGACTGTGTCGGCACCTCGATCCGCCAGGGCGCGGCCTCGGTGACGCAGCTGGAAATCATGCCGAGGCCGCCGGAGCGCGAGAACAAGGACCTGACGTGGCCGGATTGGCCGCTGAAGCTGCGCACGTCGACGTCCCACGAGGAGGGCTGCGAACGCGACTGGTCGGTCGCCACCAGCCGCCTCACCGGCAACGGCCGTGTCGAGAAGCTGCACATGCAGCGGCTGGAATGGGTCGAGGGCGACAACGGGCGGATGACGATGCAGCCCGTTCCGGATTCCGAGTTCAGCATCGACGCCGACCTGGTGCTGCTGGCCATGGGCTTCGTGCACCCGGTGCACAACGGGCTGCTGCACGACCTGGGCGTCGCGCTCGACGACCGCGGCAACGTGGCGGCCGACACCGAGGCCGACCCCGGTGGCTACGTCACCAACGTCGAGCGGGTGTTCACCTGCGGCGACATGCGCCGCGGCCAGTCGCTGGTGGTCTGGGCGATCCGCGAGGGTCGCCAATGCGCCCGGTCCGTCGACCAGATGCTGATGGGCCACTCGGAGCTGCCGCGGTGATCGTCTTCGACCTGAAATGCGGCGCCGGCCATGTTTTCGAGGAGTGGTTCGCCAGTTCGCAGGCGTTCGACGCGCGAGCGACGGCGCACGACCTCGCCTGCCCGACCTGCGGCGATCGCGACATCGTCAAGGCGCTGACGGCGCCACGGATCAACGCTGGCGCCACCGCTCCGGCGCCGCCGTGCGGCCTGCCGGCGTGTGCCGCCGGCGGTTGCCAGATGATGGGCGCCGACTGAGCCCCCCAGGCGGGCGGTCGCGGCGGTGTTGACGCGCCTCTGGCTCGGCCTTGCGGGGGTGAACGGCGCCATGGGCGTCGCCGCGGGGGCGTATGGTTGGCACGCCCTCGGCGGCGATGCCATGTTCGAGATCGCCTCCACCTATCAGCTCGTGCACGCAACCGCGCTGGTGGGCGTCGCGTGGCTGGCGGCGCGCGGCAGCGGCCTTTCGTCCACCGTTGCCGGCATCTGCTTCGCCCTCGGCCTCCTGCTGTTCTCCGGCACGCTTTATGGACTGGTGCTGTTCGCCGCGGTGCTTGAGGGCGCGGCTCCGGTGGGCGGCGGGCTGCTGATCGCCGGCTGGCTCGCCCTGGTCTGGGCGGCGGTCACGCTCAAGCCGTCGTCGGGCGGCTGAGAGGGAGCGCCCCCGGAGATCGACAAAAAAGAAAAGGCCGACCCGAGGGTCGGCCTTTCCCGAACATCGCTGATGTGGCGATTGCCGTCAGGCGGCAGCACTCCAGACTTCCGGCGCGGCCTTGGCACGCTCGGCCAGGGCTTGCCGCTGGGCTTCCATTTCGGCCGGCAGCGCGCTGCCGAACTTGCCGAAGTAGTCCTTCAGCGCCTCGGCCTCCGCCAACGCGCCCTCGCGGGCGATGTCGGTGATGCCGTGGTACTTTTCGCGGCTGAAGTCGAGGCCGGCCCAGGTGATGTCCTCGTAGCGCGGCATCAGGCCGAACGGGCTCTCGACCGCCTCGGCGCGGCCATGCACCCGGTCGACGACCCACTTCAGGACCCGCATGTTCTCGCCGAAGCCCGGCCAGATGAACTTGCCGTTCTCGTCCTTGCGGAACCAATTAACGCGGAAGATCTTCGGCAGCTTCAGGCCGGGCGTCTCCCCGATCTTCAGCCAATGGCCAAAATACGTCGCCATGTTGTAGCCGATGAACGGCAGCATGGCGAACGGGTCGCGACGGATCGCTTCCTGGCCGATGGCGGCGGCGGTCGCTTCGGAGCCCATGCTGGCGGCCATGAACACGCCATGCTTCCAGTCGAACGCCTCATAGACCAGCGGGAAGGTGGCGGACAGGCGGCCGCCGAACAGGAAGGCGCTGATCGGCACGCCCTGCGGGTCCTCCCACGCGGGATCGATGCAGGGGATCTGGCTGGCCGGCGCGGTGAAGCGGCTGTTGGGATGGGCCGCCGGCGTATCCGAGGCCGGGGTCCAGTCGTTGCCCTTCCAGTCGATGGCGTGCGCCGGCGGGTCACCGTCCATGCCTTCCCACCAGACGTCGCCGTCGTCGGTCAGCGCGACGTTGGTGAAGATGCAGTTGCCCCAGAGCGTATCCATCGCCGCCGGGTTGGAACTGCGGTTGGTGCCCGGCGCGACGCCGAAGATCCCGTTCTCCGGGTTGATGGCGCGCAACGTGCCATCGGGCGCTGGCTTGATCCAGGCGATGTCGTCACCGACGGTGGTCGCCTTCCAGCCATCCATGCCCTTTGGAGCGATCAGCATGGCGAGATTGGTCTTGCCGCAGGCGCTGGGGAACGCGCCGGCAACATAGGTGCGATCACCTTCCGGCGAGGTCAGGCCGAGGATCAGCATGTGCTCGGCAAGCCAGCCCTCGTCGCGGGCCATGGTCGAGGCGATGCGAAGCGCCAGGCACTTCTTGCCGAGCAGCGCGTTGCCGCCATAGCCGGAGCCGTAGGACCAGATCTCCCGCGTCTCGGGATAGTGGACGATGTATTTGTTGTCGATGTTCGACTCGCAAGGCCACGCCAAGTCCGGCTTGCCGTCGACGAGCGGATAGCCGACCGAGTGCACCGTCGGGATGAAGAAGCCGTCGCTGCCGATGGCATCCAGCACCGCCGTGCCGACGCGCGTCATGATGTGCATGTTGACGACGACGTAGGCGGAGTCGGTGATCTCGATGGCATTGTAGGCGATGGGCGAGCCGATCGGGCCCATGCTGAACGGAATGACGAACATGGTCCGGCCGCGCATGCAACCGTCGAACGCCTTGTCCAGGATGGCCCGCATCTCCTTGGGATCCATCCAGTTGTTGGTCGGGCCGGCGTCCTGTTCCTTCTCGGTGCAGATGAAGGTGCGGTTCTCGACGCGGGCGACGTCGCTGGGGTGTGAGCGGCAGAGGTAGCTGTTCGGGCGCTTTTCCGGGTTCAACCGGATGAAGGTGCCGGAGTCGACCATCACCTGGCAAAGGCGGTCGTACTCTTCCTTCGAGCCGTCGCACCAGACGACGCTGTCCGGCTTGGTCAAGGCGGCAACCTTGTTGACGTAGTCGATGAGCTTTTGGTTGGAGGTCGGAGCTGTCATGGGGTGTCCCTCGCAAGTTGAGTTCTTCGAGCGGACCACTCGGCGACCGTCCGGAATCGACGGAGGGTGGCCAGAAAAGGCGAAAACGAGAGCGGTGCCGCGGACGTTCCAGACGACAATCTAGGGCTTTTGGTGCAGTGCATGCAAGCGAAACCGGCTGGCGTCCGCCCCACCCTTTGGCGGAGAACGTGGTGGAGTAAAATGAGACCGCTCGATCAATCCGGGGTTGTTTGCCGGCTTGTTTGCCCGGCGCCGGTGTCGATTGCGCGGGCGCGGTCAGCCAGCCTGATTAGGCTGTCGCGCAGTTCCGTCGCATCGGCGACCGACGCCGGAAAGTCGAGGCGCGCAAGGCGTTTGCCAAGGCGCAGGTCGCAGCCGTCGGGGTCGACGGCGATCAGCCGCCAGCCGCTGCCACGCCGGCCGAGCAGACGGTTCGCATAAAGATCCAGCGTCGCCGCGTGGTCCTCGTGCATGTGGGCGATAATCCCCGGTTCCGCCGCGGCGATCGCCGCCGCCGCCGGGCCCGAATTCAGCACGGTGTCGCCGGCGAGCCAGTGCGCTGCAGCAAAGCCACCGACCAGGTGGACCTGCTCCACGGTCATCACGTGGATGGCGAAGTCGGCGAAGTCGGCGTAGCGGGCGGCGCCCGGGTGGCGGGCGAGAAAGCGTCGGCGGTGGCGCGGCTCCTCCGATCGGGCGATGCGACCGACCAGGGAAACGCGGGCGCCGGTCTGCGGGTTGTCCAGCCGCGAGGCCGCCTCGATCAGCAGCGACGCGCGGTCGTCGGCCGCGAGATTTCGGGTGTGGTCGGCGAGCGTCGAGAGCAGCAGGATCGGCCGCGCGTCCACGTCCGCGGCGACGGTCACCAGCGAGGCATAGGGGCGACCGTCGTCCCGCGCCAGCGCCGTCGCCAGCGCCGCCGAGCGGGCGCGACGGATCAGGCCGCGCGCCGCCGCGGCGAGCCCGGGTCGGGGGCTCATCGCCCGTCGATGTGGCGCAGCACCATGTCGCGCAGCGTGACGATGCCGATGGGCAGGCGCGAGTCGTCGATCACCGGGGCGCGGGAGACGTGGAAATTGACCAGCAGCCGCACGGCGTACTTGATCTGCATGTCCGCCGGCAGGGTCAGCACCGGCTTGGTCATCACCTCGTAGACGTTGACCCGGCTGGCCGGGCGGTCCTTGGCGATCACCTCCCGGGCGATGTCCGAGATGGCGATGACGCCGAATTCGTCGGTGGGATCGCGGCGTTCGACGACGAGCGAACTGACCCCGGCCTCGCGCATGGACAAGATCGCCTGCGCCACGGTGTCCATCCGGCCGATCTTGCGGATGGAATGGGTCATCACGTCGCGGACGCGGACGGCATCGTGGTTGGTCATACCTTGTCCTCGATTTCCTTGATCAGGGCCTGCGTCTGCGAACTCAAGCCGACGGCATCCTCGATCGAGAGTTGGAAAGCGATGCCGGCACCGGATTCGTCGTCCAACCGCGCCGCGGCGGCGATCGTCTCCAGGATCTCGCGGGCCATGGGCTCGGCGACGACGAACAACAGGACGTCGCGCTGCGCCGCCAGTTCCAGGCCGAAGAACGTGCGGGTCCGGTGCAGGCCCTCGCCGCGCACGCTGGTGATGACGGTGGCGCCGGTGGCGCCCGCCGCGCGCGCCGCCTGCAGCACCTGTTCGGTCTTCTCATCCGCGACCAGGGCCACGATCAGCTTCAGGAACATCGCTCTCTCTCCGCTGCGAGCGGCGTCGGCGCAGCGCCTGGGCGATCGACGCGTAGCCAAGAACGCTCATAATGGGGAACAGGCAGGCGAATGCAATCAGGCCAAAGCCGTCGAGCAGCGGGCTGCGGCCAGGGATCGCCGCGGCCAGCCCGAGCCCGAGCGCCGCGACCACCGGGACGGTGACCGTTGACGTCGCCACCCCGCCGGAATCGTAGGCGAGTGGCAGGATCGCCCGCGGCGAAATCACCGTCATCAGCAGTACGACCACGTAGGCGGCGATGATGAACCACGGCAGCGGCAGGCCGGCGACGATGCGGACCGTGCCGATGGTGACGCCGGCGGCGACGCCGACCGCGACCGCGAGGCGCAGGCCCAGCGACGGGATGGCGCCGCCCGAGACCTGGTGCGCCTTCAGCGACACGGCGATCAGCGCCGGCTCGGCGATGGCCGTTGCGAAGCCGATGGCGAACGCGAACAGATAGATGACGACGTAGGCGTGCCAGTCGGCCACGCCGCGGGCGTTGCCGAGGATCTCCGGCGCGGTCAGTTGTGCCGCCATGGTGCGGCCGATCGGGAACAGCGCTTCCTCCAGTCCGACCATGAACAGCGTCAGGCCGAGGAGCACGTAGACCACGCCGATGGCGATGCGGCGCGGCGTGGGCAGCGGCCGCCGCAGCACCAGCACCTGAAAGATCAACAGGATGACGACGATGGGCGCCACGTCGATCAGCGTCGCTTGGCCGATCTCGAGGATCCGCTCCAGCAGGTCCATTCAATGCACCAGCATGCCGAACAGCATGACGAAGGCCATGGGCGTCAGGCTGGCGAAGGCGATCAGGCCGAAGCCGTCGATGGCGGGATTGCGTTGGCGGATGGAGGATGCCAGGCCGATGCCCAGCGCCGCGACCAGCGGGACGGTGATGGTCGACGTGGTGACGCCGCCGGAGTCGTAGGCGATGCCGACGATCTCCGACGGCGCGAATGCCGTCAGCACCACCACCGCAAGATAGCCGCCGATGATCAGGTAGTGGATCGGCCAGCCGCGCACGATCCGGAATACACCGACAACCAGGGCGAAGCCGACGGCGACGGCGACGGTGAGCCGAAGCCCGCGGGCATAGCCGGCGCGGCTGGCCTCCGCATGGTCGATGGCGCCGGCGTCGGCCGCCGCCACCGCGGCCTCGTTGGCGACGGCGATGAGCGCCGGCTCGGCGATCGTCGTGCCGAAACCGAGGGCAAAGGCGAAGGCGATGAGCGCGCTCAGGCTACCCTTGCGGGCGAAGGCATCGGCCATGGCGCCGCCCAGCGGAAACAGCCCCATCTCCAGGCCGCGGACGAACAGCGTCAGCCCGAGCGCGACGAAGACGACGCCGATCAGCACCCGCTCCAGGTTCGGAAACGGCTGCTGCAAAACCGCGAGTTGGAACACGGCGATGACCGCGGCCAGCGGCAGAATGTCGCGCACCGACGATCCGACCAGGGCGAGAAAGCGGCGCACGATCGACTGCATCATTCCCCCAAAGTCGAAGGCCGGGCCGGCGTGACCGGCGCCATGCCGGCGTGACCGGCGCCATTGTGACCCAGGCACGGCTGCCATGCCAAGCCGCGCCGCGCCGATCAGGCGTCGCCGTCGATGATCCGCCCGTCACGCAGGTGCACCGCGCGCGTCGCCAGCCGTCGGCGGAAGGCGCGATCGTGGGAGACGAGGACCATGGCCTGCGGCAAACCGCCAAGGATCGCCGCCAAGCGCTCCGTCGCCTGTTCGTCGAGACCCCCCGTCGGCTCGTCCAGCAGCAGCACCTCGGGCTGCATGGCGAGCACCGTGGCGAGCGTCACCAGCCGCTTCTCGCCGCCGGAGAGCTTGTGGGTGATCCGCTCTTCGAAGCCCAAGAGGCCCAGGCTCGCCAGGGTCTGGCCGACGATCGTCCGCGCCTCGGCCGCCGTCTTGCCCAGGTTCAGCGGACCGAAGGCCACGTCCTCGGTGACGGTCGGGCAGAACAGTTGGTCGTCCGGGTCCTGGAACACCAGGCCGGCGCGGGCCCGCACCGCGCGGAAATCCGCCTCGCTGCGCCGCGCGGCGCCGAAGGCCCAGACCTCACCCGCCTGCGGCTTCAGCAGGCCGACGATCAGATGCAGCAGCGTCGTCTTGCCGGCGCCGTTCGTGCCGGTGACGGCGACGCGCTCGCCGGGCCAGAGGGAGAGATCGGCGCCGTCGAGCACCGGCGGCCGGCCGGCGTAGGCGAAGCGGAGGCCGGTGAGCCGGATCAGCGGTTCGGTCACGCGAACTCCAGACCCAGCAGTATCGCCAGTGCCGCGCCACTGACGCCGGCGAACACCAGATCCACCGGCTTGAGCCGGAACGTCGCGAGCAGATGCAGGTGCCCGCTGTAACCGCGGCAGATCATCGCCTGGCGGATCCGCTCGGCGCGTTCGACGCTGCGCACCAGCAGCATGCCGACCAGATAGCCGAACGTCCGCCAGGTGTGCCGGTCGCTGCGCGGGCGAAAGGCGCGGGCCCGCATCGCCAGGCGCAGGCGAACGTATTCCCGATGCAGCACGTCGACATAGCGGACGGTGAACAGCAGCAGATGCACCAGCCTCGCCGGCAGTCCGAGCCGGTGAAGGGCATGGCCGAGGGTCACGGGTTCCAGGCTGCCGATCAGCGCGAGCAGGGCGAGGATGATGGCGTTGGCCTTGAGGGCAATGCCGAGCGCCCGCGCCACGCCCTCCCACGTCGCGGTCAGCGGGCCGATCGTCAGCAGCGGCTCGCCCGGCATGGTGAACGGCAGCGTCACCAGGATGAAGGCCATGAACAGGTCCAACAGCAAGACGCGTCCCAGCGTCGCCCGCACCGGCAGGCGGGTGGCGACGGCAAGAGCCATGGCGCCGGCGAGCGCCGCGGCGAGCCGTGTCAGGTCGTCGAGGGCGACGACGACGATGGCGAACGCCGCCATGACGCAAATGCGGACGCGGGGATCGATGCCGTGGATGCCACTTGCCCGCAGCGCGGTGACGACGGCGGCACCGCCGTCCGCCCGTTCGATGACGGGGCTCACGATCGGTCGTCTGCCGCAGACGGGCTGGTGCTGTCTCTCGGCACGACTGCGAGCCTCCCGCGTGGCGAACGCCGGGTTTCTTTCAATCCCAAGGCTTTGGGGTCCAGCCGGGGCGTCCAGTCGAAGCGCCTGGCCGAAACGCCATCGCGCGACAGGATAAGAGCCCGCGTCGCGCGGCGTCAATCGGCCGGCGGGCGGTTTGGGGCGGTGACGCGAGCGTGCCGATTTTCGCCACAATTCCACGGTTGACTCGGATCTGCTAAGCTCGTGCCAACCTCCGGAGGGTACCCCGTGCCGCACAACATTGCGCTTGTCGATGACGACCGGAATCTTCTGACGTCCGTCGCCATGGGCCTGACCGCCGAGGGCTTCGTCGTCGATGCCTACGCGGACGGGCTGGAGGCGCTGGACGGCCTGGCGCGAAAGCCCTGCGATCTCGCCGTCCTCGACATCAAGATGCCGCGCATCGACGGCATGGAACTGCTCGACCGCCTGCGCCTCCGGTCCGACGTCCCGGTCATCTTCCTCACCTCCAAGACCGACGAGCCCGATCAGATCCTGGGCTTGAGCCGCGGCGCCGACGATTACATCACCAAGCCGTTCTCCCAGCGCCTGCTGATCGAGCGGATCCGCGCGGTGCTGCGGCGGCGCGCCCCCGCGGCGGAGGACGCGGAGGCCGTCGACGTGTGCCGCGGCGAACTGCTGCTCGATCCCGCCCGCCACCGTTGCCTCTGGCGCGGCCAGGACGTGCACCTGACGGTCACCGAGTTCCTGCTGCTGGAAGCGCTGGCAAAGCGTCCCGGTCACGTCAAGAGCCGCGACCAGTTGATCGACGCCGCCTACGGTGAAAATCTGTACGTGGACGATCGGACCATCGACAGCCACGTCAAGCGCATTCGCCGCAAGTTCCGCGAGGTGGATCCGACCTTCGCCCAGATCGAAACGCTGTACGGCATCGGCTATCGGTATCGGGAGGCCTGATCCAGCGGCATGGGCGGAGTTCGATCTCGGCGTCGGCTGATCTCTCCGCTGACATGGCGTATCCTGGCCGTCAACGTCACGGCGCTGGTCGTCCTCGCGGCCGGCGTCGTCTCCCTCGTCGACTATCGCCGCGATCTTGTGGATGCGGCGACGGGCGTGCTGCGCGCCCAAGCCGAGGCCCTGGCGACGGCGCTGGCCGATGGCGCCGTGGACGGCGAGGCGGCGGACGGCCCGGCGATCCTGCTCGACGCGGCGCGGGCGACCATTCGCCGTCTCACCGAGGCCACCGATCATCAGGCACGGCTGTTCGATCCCTTGCCGGCGCTGCTGGTCGACAGCCGCACCCTGTCCGGTCCCGGCGGCGCCGTCACCATCGGTGATCTGCCGCCACCGCGTCCGCCCACCGCCGACCACCTCGGCAGCGTGCTGGGCTGGTTCGATGGCCTCATGGCCCGGGTGTTCGGCGGCGGCAACGTCGCCACCGACGTCGCCACCAACGTCGGCACAACCGTCGGCGGCATCGACGGCAGCACCGTCGGCAGCATCGACGGCGGCACCGTCGGCAGCATCGACGGCGGCAGTCAAAGTGGCGCCGCCGAAGCCGCGGGTGTTCCGGACGGCTTGGTCACCGCCCTGGAGGGTCGGATCGGCACCTGGATCGGCGCCACGGCCGATGGCGTCCCGGAGGTGCATGTGGCCGTGCCGGTGGTCCGCTTCGACAACGTCGCCGGGGCGTTGGTGCTCAGCCGGACCGCCTATGAGATCGATGCGGCGGTGCTGGATGCGCGGATGGCGGTGCTGCGGCTGGCGGGCGTCGCCCTGGCGGTGACGATCCTGGTGTCGCTCTACCTGTCGCGGACCATCGTCGGGCCGCTGCTGCGCTTGGCCGACGCGGCCGAGCGGGTGCGCCGCGATGGCACGGCGACCGCGGCGTTGCCCGACCTCACCGGGCGCCGCGACGAGATCGGCGATCTGGCGGCGGTGTTGCGTCAGATGGTCGCCGCCCTCGGCCAGCGCATCGACGTCATGGAGCGGTTCGCCGGCGACGTCTCGCACGAGATCAAGAACCCGCTGGGCTCGATCCGCAGCGCCGTCGAGACGGCCTCGCGCCTGGACGATCCGGCGGCGTTGCGTACCTTGCTGGCGATCATCGAGGACGACGTTCGCCGTCTCGATCGCCTGATCACCGACATCGCCGACGCGTCGCGACTGGACGTCGAGCTGGCGCGAACCCGCGCCGAACCGCTGGACCTGAACCGCCTGCTCGCCACGCTGATCGAGATCGATGCGCCCGCGGCGGCGGAGCGCGGGGTGACGCTGTGTCTGCGCGCGCCGCCGTCGACGAGGGAGACGGCACGGCCACTCCTGGTCGCCGGCATCGAAAGTCGGCTGATGCAGGTGTTCGCCAACCTGGTGGCCAACGCCGTGTCGTTCAGCCCCGCCGGCGGCCGGGTGGTGATCGCCGCCGACGTCGATGCGGCGGCCGGTGTCGTGCAGGTGACCGTCGACGACGACGGCCCCGGCATCCCCGAGGAGTTGCACGAGCGCATCTTCGAGCGCTTCTATTCGCAGCGCTCGGGGACGGAGCCGCGCGGCGGCCATTCCGGGCTTGGCCTCAGTATCGTCCGGCAGATCGTCGAGGCCTTCGGCGGCAGCGTCGTCGCTGAGAACCGCCGCGACGCGACGGGTGTCGCCGAGAACCGCCGCCGAGCGGCGGACGTCGCCGAGACTGGCCGCGACGCGGCGGGCGTCGCCGAGACGGGCCGCGACGCGGCGGACGGCATCGCCGGCGCCCGATTCGTCGTGCGCCTGCCGTTGCATCCGGCCGTTGACAGACGGCGGCGGACGGGTGAAGGCTGCCACCATGATGCGGATTCGCGGCAGTTGCGTCGCCCTTGAGGGCCATGGCGTTCTCCTCCGCGGCGCCTCCGGATCGGGGAAATCGGACCTGGCGCTCAGGCTGCTGGCCGAT
The DNA here is from genome assembly GCA_964630265.1 of uncultured Rhodospirillaceae bacterium. Taxonomy (GTDB): domain Bacteria; phylum Pseudomonadota; class Alphaproteobacteria; order Rhodospirillales; family Defluviicoccaceae; genus CAZBWP01. Next base: position 18,056 of record CAZVRW010000035.1, on the reverse strand, counting down.
GGTGCGTTGCTGGTGTCAGACGATTACACGGAGGTCACCGTCGTCGACGGCCGGCTCGCGGCGTCGGCGCCGGAGCTGATCCGTGGCCTGTTGGAGGTGCGCGGACTCGGCATCCTGCGCATGACCGCGACGCCGGAGGCCATCGTTGTCGCCGCCGTCGACCTTGTCGCTCCGGACCGCGTGCCGCGGTTGCCGGAGGACGAGACGATCAGCATCGCCGGCGTCACCATGCCGTGTGTTCGGCTCGCCCCGTTCGAGGCGTCGGCGGTGGCGAAGGTTCGGCTTGTGGTCCGGCTCGCCACTCACGGTATACTCCGTGTGCCATGACGGTCATCGACACGCCCGATTCCCCCAGCGACGCGGCGCCGACGGGGCCATCAGCGGACGCCGCGGTCGTCCGGCGGGGCCTGCTGCTGATCACCGGCATGTCGGGTGCCGGCAAGACCTCGGTCCTGAAGGTGCTGGAAGATCTCGGCTACGAGGCGGTCGATCACGTGCCGATCTCGCTGCTGCCCCGGCTGGTGCAGGTCGATGACGCGAACGCCGCGACGCTGCGGCCGCTCGCCGTCGGCGTCGACATCCGCACCCGGGATTTCGAGGTGCCGCGTTTCCTCGCGGCGCTGCAGCGTCTGGTCGCCGAGGCGCAGGCGGACGTGCGTCTGTTGTTCCTCGACTGCGACGACGAGGAGTTGCGCCGGCGCTATACCGCCACACGCCATCGCCATCCGCTGGCCACCGACCGGCCGATCATGGATGGCATCGCCCTGGAGCGGCAGACGATCGCCCAACTGCGCGATCGCGCCGACCTGGTGATCGATACCACGGGCCTGCCGCTTGGAGCGTTGAAGCGGCTGCTTGACGGCCACTACGGCGGCCCCGCCGCGGCCGGTCCGACGGTGCTGGTGACCTCGTTCTCGTTTCGCCTCGGGCTGCCGCGCGAGGCCGACATGGTGCTCGACGTCCGCTTCCTTTCGAACCCGTTCTACGATCCCGAGTTGCGCGAACTCACCGGGCGCGATCCCGCCGTCGGCGCCTACATCGAGGCGGACGAGGGGTTGCAGCCCTTTCTCGATTCGCTGTTTCGCTTGCTCGCACCCCTGCTGCCGCGCTACGCCGCCGAGGGCAAGAGCTATCTGACCATCGGCGTCGGCTGCACCGGCGGGCGGCACCGCTCGGTGTATCTGGCGCGGCGCCTCGGCGCCTGGTTGCGCGAACAGGGACATCGGACCCATGTACATGATCGCGATCTCGACCGAACCGGCGGTTGATCGGTCGGCGAGTCGGAAGGAAGCGGTCCCGGCATGATCGGACTGGTGGTGGTGACCCATGGGCGGCTGGCCCAGGAACTGATTGCCGCCCTGGAACATGTGGTCGGCCCGCAGCAGAACATTGCGGCGGTGTGCATCGGCCCCGACGATGACATGGAGGAGCGGCGCGCCCAGATCCTCGACTGCGTGGCCGAGGCCGAGGAGGGCAACGGCGTCATCGTGCTGACCGACATGTTCGGCGGCACACCTTCCAACTTGGCGATCTCGATCATGGGACGGGCGCCGGTGGAGGTGATCGCCGGCGTCAACCTGCCGATGCTGATCAAGCTGGCGAGCGTGCGGATGACGGCCTCGCTAGACGATGCGGCCCAGGACGCCCAGGAGGCCGGCCGCAAGTACATCAACATCGCCTCGCGGCTGCTGACGCAAGGGGAGGCATGACCATCGAGTGCCTGCCCATCCGGCGCGACGGCGAGGTGTTCCGGTGCACCGCCGTCATCTCCAACCAGCGCGGCCTGCATGCCCGCGCGGCGGCCAAGTTCGTGCGCCTGGCCAACGGCTTCGATGCGACGATCACCGTCGAGAAGCGCGGCCAGACGGTGTCCGGTCGTTCGATTTTGGGGTTGATGATGCTCGCCGCCGGCCCCGGCACCGAACTGGAGATCACCGCCACGGGCCGCGAGGCCGAGGAGGCGATCAACGTGCTCAGCAGTATCATCCACGACAAATTCGAGGAGGAGGACGGTTAGCGCAGACTTGAAAGACGCGCCGCCGGGAAACTGCCGCGAAGACGGCTGCCCGTCCGAGTCGTCCAAAGACGCACCGCAGAGGCTGGGAGGCGCAATGTCCGAGTCGACCGAGGAGCTGGTTTTCGACGGCTTCGGCGTGGCGCCGGGGATCGGCATCGGTATCGCCCACGTGCGCGAAAGCGGCATCGCCGACGTGCCGGAGTACCGCATCACCGCGACCGAGGTGGAGGGCGAGCAGAAGCGCCTAAAGAACGCGGCGACGCGCGCCCGCCGCCAACTCTCGCGGCTGCGCCAGCGCATCCGGGAGCGCGCCGACGAGGTCTCCGGCCTCGCCGCCGAGGAGATCGGCTATCTCCTCGACGCTTATTTCCACATGCTCAAGGATTCGCGGCTGTTGCGCGGTGCCGCCGAGCGGATCGCCCGCGACCGCATCAACGCCGAGGCCGCCGTTCAGGCGGAGATCACGGCGATCAGCGGCAGCTTCGAATCCATGCAGGACGCCTATCTGGCCGCGCGCGTGGAAGACATCCGCGAGGTCGGCCGCCGGCTGATCCGCCATCTTTCGCGCAAGCCCCGCAAGGCGCTGGAGAGCCTGCCGCGGGGGACCGTGGTCGTCGCCGACGAATTGACACCGGCGGATGCGGCGCAGCTCGATCCCGATCGGGTCGTCGGCATCGCCACGTCGGCGGGCGGGCGGCAAAGCCACACGGCGATCATGGCCCGCGCCCTCAGGGTGCCGGCGGTGCTGGGCATCCCCAACATCGCCAGCGCCGTGAAGACCGGCGAGCGGATCCTGGTCGATGGCGAGCGCGGCCGGGTCATCGTCAATCCGACGCTGGAGAGCACCACCGCCTTCCGCCATCGCCGCAGCGAACGCCAGCGCGAGGGCCGCCGCCTCGGCCGCCTGGCCAAGCGCCGGGCGGTGACCCGCGACGGCATCGAGATCGCCTTGCAGGCCAACGTCGAGCTGCCCATCGAGATGGAGACGGTGAATCAGGTGGGCGCCGCCGGCATCGGCCTGTTGCGCAGCGAATTCCTGTTCATCAACCGCGGGGCGCCGCCGACGGAGGACGAACAGTTCGAGATCCTGCGCGACATCGTCGAGCGGGCGGAGGGGCAACCGGTCACCATCCGCACCCCGGACTTCGGTGGCGAAGTCAGCATCGATGCGTTCGCCGGGGAGTTCGGGCAGAGCACCGCCTCGCCGCTCGGTATGCGTGGCATCCGCCGGTCGCTGGCCCGGCCGGATTTTCTGGAAACCCAGTTCCGCGCCATTCTGCGGGCCGGCATGATCGGGCCGGTGCGCATCCTGCTGCCGCTGGTCACCACCGTCGCCGAGGTTCGGGCGGCGCGCGAAATCCTCGGTCGCGCCGCTCGCCGCCTGCATCGCCGCGGCGCCGACATCCCCATGGCGCTGCCGCCGCTCGGCGTCATGATCGAGGTGCCGGCGGCGGCGCTGGCCGCCGACGCACTCGCCCAAGTCAGCAACTTCTTCGCCATCGGCACCAATGACCTGACCATGTACACGCTGGCCATCGACCGCGGCGACCAATGGGTGGCGCATCTCTACAACCCGATGCATCCCTCGGTGCTGCGGTTGATCCAGCTCACCGCCGAGGCGGCGTTGCGGTCACGCCTCCCGGTCAGCATCTGCGGCGAGATTGCTGGCGACCCGCGCATCACCAGCCTGCTGCTCGGTCTCGGCTTCCGCGAGTTGTCGATGAGCGCTGCCAGCATCCCGCTGGTGAAACGGCGTATCCTGGATCTCGACGTGGGCGAGGCGACGCAACGTGCGCAACTGATCATGCGGCAGACCGATCCCGCGGTGATCGAGGCGTTGCTCGACGGCGGAGATGCCCCGTTGCCGGCGGTGGGAGCGTAGCGGTGTGACGCCGGCGCGGGCCGCTGCCCCGCGTCGGCGTCACGCCATGCCGGGAATGCCCCTGGTGGTCGAGTGCTCGAAGTGCAGGGCCTCGCCCGGATGGACCAGCGGATGGATGGCGTGCGCCGCGGCGGCGGCCTCGGCGAAGCCTGTCAGGATGAGTTTCAGCTTGCCCGGGTAGGTGACCACGTCGCCGATGGCGAAGACGCCGGGCAGGCTGGTCGCGCAGGTCGCCGGGTCGACCGCCAGGTGATGCTTCTGCATCTGCAGACCCCAGCCGGCGATCGGCCCGAGGCTTTGCGCCAAGCCGAAGAACGGCAGCAGGGCGTCGGCGGGCAGGCGCTGTTCGACGCCGTCGAGATCGCGGACGACCACCGCCGTCAGCTTCGCCCCATCGCCTTCGAGCGCATGCAGCTGATAGGGCACCACCAGTTCGATGGCGCCGGCGCTGGCCAGCGCCTCCAAACGGCGGACGTTGTCCGGGGCCGCGCGGAACTTGCCGCGACGGTGGACGATGGCGACCGACGCGGCGACCTCCACCAGAGACAGCGCCCAATCGACGGCGGAATCGCCGCCGCCGGCGATGACCACCCGACGTCCCCGATAGGCCTCGCGGCGGCCCACGAGATAGTGCACGCCTTCCCCTTCGGACCGTCCCTCGAAGGTCTGGATGCCGGCGAGCGGCGGACGATTCGGCCCGAAGGCGCCGACGCCGGCGGCGATGATGACGGCGCGGGCGCGGATGCTGACCTGCCGCGACGTTGCCAGCAGCCAGCCGTCATCGGCCAACGGCGTCAACGCCGTCACCTGCTGCGCCAGATGATAGTGGGGATCGAAGGGGGTGGCTTGTTCGCGCAGCCGCTCGATCAGGTCGCCGGCCAGGATGCGCGGATAGCCGGGGATGTCGTAGATCGGCTTTTCCGGGTACAGCGCCGAGCACTGGCCTCCGGCAATGGCCAGCGCATCGATGACGTGGCAGCGGAGGCCGAGCATACCGCACTCGAACACCGCAAACAGGCCGACGGGACCGGCGCCGATGATGGCCACCTCGGTCTTATGCTGCGCATTCGTCATGGACGTTCCGGAGGACCCGCTTATGATACTTGCGTCAGGAGAGAGCACTAACATGTTCGCCGCAAAACAGGTAGGCAAGAGCCGCTATCGGTGGCCGGGTGGCGGCATGATCGGGGCGCCTTCGACGTGCACCTGACGGCGGCCGCGGCAGGGGCTCCGGCGATGACCGAGGGGACGCGGCTGCGGCTGACGGGTGAAGCGGCGACCGTGGCGCTCGCCCGGTCGATCGCGGCGCTGGCGCGGCCCGGCGACGTCATCGCGTTGTGGGGTGATCTCGGCGCCGGCAAGACGGTGTTCGCGCGCGCCTTCATCCGGGCCCGCAGCGCACCGGACACGGAGGTGCCGAGCCCCACCTTTACGCTCGTTCAGGTGTACGAGGCGGCGGCGCCGTGGTCGGGCGATGTCTGGCACTTCGATCTCTACCGGCTGGCCGCGCCGGAGGATGCCTGGGAGCTGGACATCGAGGACGCGTTCGCCACGGGCATCTCGCTGATCGAATGGCCGGATCGCCTCGGCCCGCTGCTCCCCGGACGGCGGCTCGATCTCACCCTGCGGCACGGGGCGACCGCCAGCGATCGCCGGGCCCTGATCGCCGGCAGCGAGGGCTGGACCGAGCGGCTGCGCGAGGCCGGCGTTGTCTGATCGTCGGCTGGCCATCGAGCGGTTCCTCGCGACCGAGGGCTGGTCCTGGACGGCCGCTCGGCCGCTCGCCGGGGATGCTTCGTTCCGCACCTACTGGCGGCTAGCCGCCGACGGCCGGCGCGCGGTGCTGATGGATGCGCCGCCACCGCACGAGGACATCCGCCCGTTCAGCCGCGTCGCCCGCCACCTCAAGGGTCTCGATTTCAGCGCCCCGACGATCCTGGCGGAGGACGTCGACGCCGGGCTGCTGCTGCTCGAAGACCTGGGCGACGGCACCTTCTCCCGCCTGCTCGATGCCGGCGCCGACGAGGCCGTGCTCTACGGCCTGGCCACCGACGTGCTGATCGACCTGCATCGGCGCCCGGCGGCGGCGGCGATCCCGGACGGGGTGCCGCCCTACGATGACGGCCGGTTGCTGGACGAGGCCTCGCTGTTCACCGACTGGTATCTGCCCGCCGTCACCGGTGCGCCGGCGCCGGCCGCCATGCGTGCCGCCTACGTCGACGCCTGGCGTGCCGTGCTGCCGGCGGTGCAGGCGGCGCCGCGGACCCTGGTGCTGCGGGACTTCCATGTTGACAACCTGATGAGCCTGCCGGACCGGGAGGGAGTCGCCGCCTGTGGTCTCCTCGACTTCCAGGACGCCGTCGCCGGCCCCGCCGCCTACGACCTGATGTCGCTGCTGGAGGACGCCCGTCGCGACGTCCATCCGGCCCTCCGCGATGCCATGCTCGCGCGCTACCGGCGGGCGATGCCGGAACTCGATGCGGTCGCGTTCGCCGCGGTGTTCGCCATCCTGGCCGCCCAGCGACATGCCAAGGTGATCGGCATCTTCACCCGGCTGGCGCGCCGCGACGGCAAGCCGGCCTACTCGGTGCACATTCCGCGTGTCTGGCGGCTTTTGGAGCGGGCCCTGCTCCATCCGGCATTGAGGCCGGTCCGCCATTGGTTTGACCGCCACGTGCCGCCCGAGATCCGCGTCACCCCTTCCCAACGGAGTTTTCCATCGTGACCGAGCGTACGTCAGCCGCGCCGATCCGCCGGGGCATGGTGCTTGCCGCCGGCCTCGGCATCCGCATGCGGCCGATCACCGAAACCACACCGAAGCCGCTGGTCGAAGTCGCCGGACGGTCCTTGCTCGACCGCTCCATCGACCGCCTGGAGGAAGCCGGCGTCGACACCGTCGTCGTCAACCTGTTCCACCTTGGCGAGAAGATCGAGACGCATCTGCGCCGCCGCGCTTCGCCCGAGATCATCCTGACCTATGAGCCGGAGCGGCTGGAGACCGGCGGCGGCGTGCGCTTCGCGCTGCCGCACTTCGGCGGCGAGCCGTTCTACGTGGTCAACGGTGATGCCTTGATTCTCAACGGGCCGCAGCCGTCGCTGCGGCTGCTCGCCCAGTGCTGGGACGCCGCGCGGATGGACGGTCTCTTGCTGGTGCATCCGACATCGGAGGCGTACGGCTACGAGGGCGACGGCGATTTCCGCATGGATCCGCTGGGCCGCATCGCCCGCCGCGGCGAGCGGCACCTCGCTCCTTACATCTTCACCGGGGCGCAGATCCTGCATCCGCGGCTGTTCGACGGTGCGCCGGACGGGCCGTTCTCCCTCAACGTCCTCTATGACAGGGCCATCGCCGTCCGGCGGCTCTATGGCGTGCTGCATGACGGCAAGTACTTCCACGTCGGCACGCCGGGGGATCTCGGCATCGCCGAACGCTATCTGGCGCTGATGCATTCGGGCGTCCGTCGCACGTGACGGACGCCCCGTCCCCGACAGCGGTTCCGCGCATCTACACGGTCCCGCCGGGCGTCGCCTTCGTCGATGCCCTGGCCGGCGGATTGTTGGCGCGGATCGGCGACGACGCGGCGGCGCTGGCCGACATGCGCATCCTGTTGCCGACGCGGCGCGCCTGCCGGGTGCTCGCCGAGGCGTTCCTGCGGCATGCCGGCGGCCGACCGTTGCTGTTGCCGCGGATCTCCCCGGTCGGCGACGTCGACGAGGACGACCTCGGTCTCGACATCGCGCCCGACGACGACATCGCCGTCGATCCGGGGGTGCCGCCGGCGATCTCTCCCGTGCGCCGCCAACTCCTGCTGATGCGCCTGATCCTCGCCGACCCGTCGCGCGAGGCGACACCCGAGCAGGCCGCCCGACTGGCGGCGGAACTCGGCCGGCTGCTCGACCAGGCGATCATCGAGGGGGTCGAACTCACCGCCCTGTCGACCCTGGTGCCCGAGCGCTACGCCGGGCATTGGCAGACGACGCTCCGCTTTCTTACCATCCTCACCGAGCACTGGCCGGCGATCCTGGCGACCGAGGGCTGCATCGATGCCGCCGACCGGCGCAATCGCCTGCTTGCCGCCGCCGCCGCGGGCTGGACGGCGCGACCGCCCGCGACGCCGGTGATCGCCGCCGGCTCGACGGGCTCGATCCCGGCCACCGCGGCGCTGCTTGCCGTCGTCAGCCGGTTGCCGCGGGGCGCCGTCGTCCTGCCCGGCCTGGATCGGGAGGCCGACGACGCCGTCTGGGACGCCGTTGACGCGACGCACCCGCAGTATGCCATGGCCCGGCTGCTCGAGCGGATCGGCCTGGAGCGCCGAGAGGTTGCCACGTGGCCGTCGCCGATTGCCGCCGCCACGCCGCCGGCGCGGGCGTCGCTGGTCAACCGCGCGCTGCGCCCGGCCGCGGCGGCGGGGCTGGCGGGCGAGGACAGCGACGCCGCAGCCGTGGCCGGTGTCACCCGCATCGATGCCGCCGGGCCGGCGGAGGAGGCGCGGGCGGTCGCGCTGATCCTGCGCGAGGCGCTGGAGGGCGAAGGGCGGACGGCGGCGCTGGTCACCCCCGATCGCGGTCTCGCCCGCCGCGTCGCCGGCGAGCTCCGCCGCTGGGACATCGCGGTGGACGACTCGGCCGGCATCCCGCTGGCGGCGACGGCGCCCTTCGTCTTGCTGCGGCTGGCCGTTCGCATGGTGGCCGACGCATTCGCGCCGGTGGCCCTGCTCGCCGCCTTGAAACACCCGCTGGCCGGCGGTGGCGCGGCGCCGGGCGCGCTGCGCCGTCGCGTCCGCCGCCTGGAGCGGACGGCCCTGCGCGGGCCGCGGCCGGCGCCCGGTCTCGATGGCCTGCGCGCCGCCGTGGCCCGGCGCATCGCCGCACGGCGGCAGCGGGCGGCGACCGCCGAGGCCGATGCTGCCCTGGCCGCGCGGGAGCGGGACCTGGCCGCGCTGATCGACGAGATCGAGACCCTGGCGGCGCCGCTCGCCGCCATCGCCGGCGCCGGCGACGGGCGCCTCGCCGGCTTCGTCGCGGCGCATGCGACCGTCGCGGAAGCGCTGGCGGCGAGTGACGACAGGACCGGTGCCGAGCGGCTGTGGAGCGGCGAGGCCGGCGAGGCGGCGGCGGCGTTCCTCCGAGACCTCGCGGAGCAGTCGGATGGGGTCGGGCTCCGCAGCCTGGAGGCGTACGCCGACCTGCTGGACGCGCTCGCCCTCGGCCGGGTGGTCAGGCCCCGCTACGGCCGGCATCCGCGGCTGTTCATCTGGGGGCCCCTGGAAGCCCGCCTGCAACACGCCGACGTGACCATCCTCGGCGGCCTCAACGAAGGCACCTGGCCGCCGCGGGTGCCCGCCGGGCCGTGGATGAGCCGGCCGATGATGCAGGCCTGCGGCCTGCCGTTGCCGGAGCGGCGCATCGGCCTCTCGGCGCACGACTTCGTCCAGGCGTTCTGCGCGCCCCGCGTCTACCTCACCCGCGCCCGCCGCGCCGAGGGCACGCCGACGGTGGCCTGCCGCTGGCTGCTGCGGCTCGACGCGGCGCTCGCCGCCGACCCGGCGGTGCCGAGCTTCGACGATGGCCGCATTTGGCTGGACTGGCAGCACGCCTTGGACGATCCGGGAGCGGTGCTGCCCGGCGCGCCGCCGGCGCCGTGTCCGCCCGTCGCCGCCCGGCCGCGCCGACTGTCGGTGACGCAGATCGAAACCTGGATGCGCGATCCCTATGCGGTCTACGCCCGCCATGTGCTCGGCCTCGCGGCGCTGGAGCCGCTGGAGAAAGCGCTGGGGCCGAGCGACTTCGGCGATTTCGTGCATCGGGCGATTCACGTGTTTCTGGCCGGTGGCGACGGCGCGTCCGCCGATGCGCTTGCGCGACTCTTGGCCGCCGGCCGGCAGGCGCTCGGCAACGACTTGCAGCGGTCGGAGATCCGCGCCTTCTGGTGGCCGCGCTTTGAGCGGCTGGCGGCCTGGCTGGTGGCGCACGAACGCGATCGCGCCGCCGAGATCGCCCGGATCGTGCCGGAGGTCGAAGGGCGCCTGGAGATCGCCGTCGCCGGCGGTCCCTTCACGCTGGTCGCCCGCGCCGATCGCATCGAGATCCACCGCGATGGCGGCCTCGCCGTCATCGACTACAAGACCGGCGCGCCGCCGACGTCGAAACAGGTGGCGGCCGGCTTCTCGCCGCAGTTGCCATTGGAGGGGGCGATGGCCGAGCACGGCGCCTTCGCCGGCATCGCCGCCGGTCCCATCGCCGCGCTGGACTACTGGCGACTCGGCGGCGGCCGCGAGCCGGGCAAGGTGTCGACCGCCGGCGAGGACCCGAAGGCCCTGGCCGACGACGCACTCGCCGGACTCAAGGCCCTGATCGCCAGATTCGACCTTGTGGAAACCCCCTATGAGGCCCGGCCGCGCCCGGCCTATGCCCCGCCATTCTCGGATTACGAACACCTGGAACGGGTGCGCGAGTGGGCCGCCGTCGGCGGCGAGGACGAGACATGACCCGCGGCGATGCGGGCCCGAGCCTGCGCGACCTCATCGATCACGATCCCAACGAGGTGCAGCGCGGCGCCGCCGATCCCAAGGCGTCGGTCTGGGTCGCGGCGTCGGCGGGCACCGGCAAGACCAAGGTGCTGACCGACCGGGTGCTGCGGCTGCTGCTGGCAGGCACGGCGCCCGGGCGCATCCTCTGCCTGACCTTCACCAAGGCGGCGGCGGCGGAGATGAACAACCGCATCGCCGAGACCCTGAAAATCTGGGCCTCGGCCGATGCCGCGGCGCTGCGCGCGGCGCTGGTCAAGGTGATGGACCGTGAGCCCGACGCGACCGAGATGCAGCGGGCGCGGCGGCTGTTTCCGGCGGTGCTCGACGTGCCGGGCGGCATGCGGATCCAGACCATCCACGCCTTCTGCCAGACCGTGCTCGGCCGCTTTCCCCTGGAAGCCGGGATCGCCCCGAACTTCGGCGTGCTCGACGATCGCGAACAGACGGCCCAGTTGACGGCGGCGCGCCAGGCGGTGCTCGATGCCGCCGCCAGCGACTGGCGCCTCGCCGCGGCGCTCGCCGGGGTGACCGCCCACGTCGATCAGCCGACGCTGGAGGCCCTGTTCGCGGAAATCGCCGGCGACCGGCATCGCCTGCGCGCCGCCGTCGCGGCCGCGGGCTCCCCCGCCGAGTTGGCCGATGCGGTGGCGGCCGCGTTCGGGCTCGCCGAGGCGGGCTCCCCCGACGCGGTGATCGCCGAAGCGAGCCGCGATGCGGCGTTCGACGTCGATGGCCTTCGGCGGGCGGCCGCGGTGCTGGCCGGCGGCTCCAAGACCGACGCCGACCGGGGGGCGCGGCTCGCCGCTTGGCTCGCCGCCGATGCCGCGGGCCGGGCCGCCGGCTTCTTTGAGTACGCCGAGGCGTTTCTGGTGAAGACGGGGTTCTTTGGAGACCTCCGCAAGACGTTGATGACCAAGGGGCCGGCGGCGCGGCATCCGGATGCCGTCGCCGTCCTCGAGGCCGAAGCGGCGCGACTGCTCGGCGTCGTCATGCGTTGGAAGGCGGCGATGGTGGCGGCGGCCACCGCGGCGCTGATCCACCTGGGGGACGCCTTCATCGAGCGCTACGACGCGGCGCGGCGCGCCCACGCGGTGCTCGACTTCGACGACCTGATCGACCGCACCGCCGACCTGCTGGAGAGCGAGGGCGGGGCCTCGTGGGTGCTCTACAAGCTGGACGGCGGCATCGACCACCTGCTGATCGACGAGGCGCAGGACACCAGTCCGCGGCAGTGGCGGGTGATCCGGGCGCTGACCTCCGAGTTCTTCGCCGGCGAAGGCGCCGCCGAGGGCGCCGGCGAAGGCGTCGGCGAAGGCTTCGACGAACGCTCCGGGGCGGGGGGGCGCACGGTCTTCGCCGTCGGCGACCTGAAGCAGTCGATCTTCAGTTTCCAGGGCTCCGATCCGGCGGCGTTCCTGGCCGCCCGCGCCGAGTTCGATCGCCGCGTCCGGGGGGCGGGCGGCGACTTCCGGGAGATCCCGCTCCAGGTGTCGTTCCGCTCGACACGGGCGGTGCTGGCAGCCGTCGACGCCGTGTTCCAACAGGGCGCGGCGGCGGACGGCGTCAGCCTCGACGGCGAGGCGGTGGTGCACCGGTCCTTTCGGCTGCGCGACGGGGGCGCGGTCGAGCTCTGGCCACCGGTGCTGCCGCGGGCGACCGACGAGCCGCGGCCCTGGGCGCCGCCGGTGGAGCGCGTCGCCGGCGATTCGCCGGAAGCACGGATGGCCGAGCTGCTGGCGACGCGGATCCAGGCGATGATCGCGGGCGAGGTGCTGGAGTCGCGGGGGCGGGCGGTCCGGCCCGGCGACGTCATGGTGCTGGTGCAGCGCCGGGGCGCCTTCGTCGAGGATCTGGTGCGCCGCCTGAAGCTCAAGGGCGTGCCAGTGGCCGGCGTCGACCGGATGATCCTGACCGAGCAACTCGCGGTCATGGACCTGATGGCGCTGGGCCGCTTCGCGTTGCTGCCGGCGGACGACCTGACGCTGGCGACGGTGTTGAAGAGCCCGCTGGTCGGCCTCGACGAGGAGCAGCTGTTCACGCTCGCCCACGGTCGCGGTCCCGCGAGCCTGTGGCAGGCGCTGCGCGCCGCCAGCGAGAGCGCGCCGGCGTTCGCCGCGGCGCGAGCGCAGCTGACGACCGTGCTGCGTCTCGCCGGCGAGCTGACGCCAGCCGATTTCTACGCTTATGTGCTGGGCCCGATGCGGGGGCGCGAGCGCCTGCTCGCCCGGCTGGGCTGGGAGGCCGACGATCCCATCGCCGAATTCGTCGACCTAGCCCTCGCCCACGAGCGCCAGCATCCGCCGGCGCTGGAGGGCTTCCTCCACTGGGTCGAGCGGACGGCGGTGGAGGTGAAGCGCGACCTGGAGCAGGAGGCGCCGCAGGCGGTGCGGGTGCTCACGGTGCACGGCGCCAAGGGGCTGCAGGCGCCCGTGGTCTTCCTGCCGGATACCCTGCGGGTGCCGAAGCAGCGGCCGAGGCTGGTGTGGCACGACGGCAGCGACGGCGCCGCCGCCCCGGTGGACGCCGCCCTGCCGCTGTGGCCGCCGGCGGCCGAGTTTCGCGTCGGGCCGGCGGCCCGCGAGGGCGAGGCGGTCGCCGAACGGCAGATGCAGGAATACCGACGACTGCTCTACGTTGCCATGACCCGGGCCGAGGACCGGCTGATCATCGGCGCTTGGCGCGGCACGAAGCAGGAGCCGGCGACATGTTGGTACCGGCTGATCGAGGCCGGCCTCGCGACGCTGCCCGACGTGGAGCGGGTGGTCGATCCGTTCCTCGCCGGCGCGGCCGAGATCGACGACGCCCAAGTGCTTCGGCTCACCTGCGCGCAGGAGACCGTCCCGGCCGCGGTGGCGACGCCGCCGCGGCCGGCGACGCCGCCGCTGCCCGCGTGGGCACGCCGGGCGGCGCCGCCGGAACCGGCGCCGGCGAGGCCACTCGCCCCGTCACGACCGGAGACGCCGGAGACGCCGGCGCGGCCGCCGGTGCTCGCCGCCGGCGAGGCGCGGCGTTTCCACCGCGGTCGCCTGATCCACCGGCTGCTGCAGAGCCTGCCCGATCACCCGCCGGCGGCGCGAGCCGGGCTGGCGCGCCGCTGGCTGGCGCACCCGGGCCACGGCCTGGCGCCCGCCGAGCAGGACGAGATTGCGGCAACGGTGCTGGCGGTGCTGGAGCATCCCGACTGTGCGCCGCTGTTCGCGGCGGGAAGCCGCGCCGAGGTGCCGCTTGCCGGTGTCGTCGGCGGCCGGGTGGTCAGTGGCCAGGTGGACCGGCTGCGCATCACCGACGCGGCGGTGACGGTGCTCGATTTCAAGACCGACCGGGCGCCGCCGGCCGACGCGGCCGCGGTGCCGCGGGCCTATCGGCGGCAGATGGCGGCCTACCGGGCGCTGTTGCGGGCGATCCATCCCGACCGGCCGGTGCGCGGCCTCCTGCTGTGGACCGAAGGGCCGCTGGTGATGCCGCTGCCCGACGAGGTGCTGGACGGGCAGCTCGACGATCGAGAGCCGACCGGGGCCCCGCCCGGCTGATCAGTCGCCGACGGTGAGGACCACCTTGCCGGTGCTCTTGCGCTCCTTCAGCCGGGTCAGGGCCTCGACCGCCCGATCCAGCGGGAACGTCGCCGAGACGTGCGGGCGGATCGACCCCGCCGCCAGCCAGTCGAGCAGTTGGGAGAACGAGGTCCGCATCGCCGCCGGCGCCAGCCGGTGATAGGGGCCCCAGGCGTAGCCGATGACTGTCAGGTTCTTGACGAGCAGGATGTTGGCCGGAATCTGCGGCACCGTGCCGCTGGCGAAGCCGACGACCAGGATGCGGCCGCCGGGCACCGTGCAGCGCAGCGACGCCTCGAAGGCGGTGCCGCCGACGGGATCATAGACCACGTCGACCCCGCGCCCGTCGGTGATCTCCAACACTCGGGCGCGGATGTCCTCGGCACGGTAGTCGATCAGGTGGTCGGCGCCGTAATCGGCGGCAACGGCGAGCTTGTCGCGACCGCCGGCGGTGGCGATGACGGTGGCGCCGAGGCGCTTGCCGATCTCGACGGCGGTCAGCCCGACGCCGCCGGCGGCGCCGTGGACGAGCAGGGTATCGCCGGCCGCCAACCCGGCGCGAAAGGTGAGCCCCAGATGCGAAGTGCCGTAGGCGACGGCGAAGCCGGCGGCGGCGACGGGATCGACCGTCGCCGGGACGGGAAAGACGGTCGCCTCCGGCGCCACCACCTCCTCGGCAAAGCCTCCCCAGTCGACGACGGCGAGCACCCGATCGCCCGGCCGTACGCGGCTGACCGCCGGCCCCACCGCGACGACGTCGCCGGCCACCTCGAAGCCGGGGGTGAACGGCGGCGCCGGCTTGATCTGGTACTTGCCGGCGATGATCAGCGTGTCGGCGAAGTTGAGGCCGGCGGCGCGGACGCGGATGCGCACGCCGTCGTCGCCGAGGGGCGGCGGCGGCACTTCCTCGACCACCAGATCCTCAGGGGTGCCGAAGGACTTGCAGACGACGGCGCGCATGGCGATGGTTCCTTGCTTGGCGTGGGCCGCTTGGCGTGGGCCGCTTGGCGTGTATCGGAGCGAGCCTGTTGTCTCAGGCAGGGCGCGGCGGGTCAATCGCGACGGCGCAGGGAGAACGGCATGCGCGGCTACTTCGGCATCGGCATGGAGGGGGTGACGAAGGCGATGAACGCCGGCGCCCTGTTCCGCACGGCGAACGCCTTCGGTGCGAGCTTCATGTTCACCATCGCCGCCCAGTATCCGCGGCGGCAGGGCCACCGGACCGACACCTCCGGCGCCGACGTCCAGATCCCGTTCTATGCGTTTCCGGATCTGGCGGCGCTGCTGCTGCCGGACGGCTGCGCCTTGGTCGGCGTCGAGATCACCGACGATGCCATCGACCTGCCGAGCTTCCACCACCCGCGCTGCGCCGCCTATGTGTTCGGCCCGGAGCGGGGGGCGCTGTCCGCCGGCGTGATCGACAGGTGCGCGCATGTTGTGCGCATCCCGACGCGCTTCTCCATCAACGTCGGCCTCGCCGGGGCCATCGTCATGTACGACCGGGTGCTCAGCCGCGGCCGCTTCGCCCGCCGCCCGCAATGGCCCGGCGGCCCGGCGGAGCCGCCGCCGCCGCCGGCCTGGGGTGATCCGATCCTCCGGCGCAAGGCCGCCGACTTCCGCGAGGACCCGCCGACGCCCTAGTGGTTCGATGCTGACGGAGGGGTCCCATCGGTCGGCTGAATCGAACCACCAGATTAATAGCTTGGTGGATCGACCGATCTGGCGCTTGGGCACCAAGCGTCAGAGCCGATCCACTCGGGAGCCGGCCGTGGCGCGTTGGAGTGCAGATGTATGCCAAATGTTGCCAGGAATCACGGGGTGCAGCGCGGAAAATCCCGATTAAGCCATTGAAATAATTTGGAACTCAGATTTTCTGACGTGAAAATGTAGGAAAATGTAGCCTTTTGTAGGAAAATGTAGCCTTTCGCGGCGCCTGTGGTAGGCTGGCCGAGGTGTCCCGGCGGATGCCTCGAGCCTCGGCCCTGGATGGCTTCGCGACGCGCACCCTGCGTGGTCAGATACCGTCATGGCCGCCGGGCGCAAGGGACAGGGCCGCGGCAGACGGGCTTGCGGCGTTATCACGCAACGGCGGATGGGCTTGCGGCGTCATAACAAATTCGTTATATTGGAGGGGTGATTGGTGACACGTACCGTCGTTCGGTTCTTCCCATGGGACGGTATCGCCCTGGGACGCGACATCCGGCCGTTGGGCAGCCTGTCGGATGATCTGGACAAGGCCAAGGATTCCCTGCCGGTGCGCGAGGTGATGACCGAATTTCTGAATTTCGTCCGCGATGCGGAGATGGACGATCCCGACCTGAACCACTGGCTGGCGAACCAGGAACAGCGGCGCGTGTGGGCGGGCGGCGCCATCTACCTGCATCGCGGTACGCTGGACATCTTCTCGGCGGTGCACGATCCCAGCTTCGGGGTTTTTGACCAGGTGTTCCGCGAACTCCGTTTCGTTGACGTGCTCGGCGTCTTCGCGACGCTGGACAACCCCGGCATCGCCAACGTGGAGCGCCTGATCGAGGCGCGCTTCGCCGCGACCATCCTGTGACACGGAGAGACCGCCATGACCGGGCCGTCCCGTTTCGACCAGACGTTCCCGCTGGCGTCGGTGCTTCCATCGACGACGGTGCAGGGCGGCGACATCGTCGTCCTCGGCGGCGCCCGGGCTTGGACATGGACTGACGGCGAGCGATCGGGGACCGCGGCGTTCCTCGACCGGCTGGAGCGCGAGGCGCCGGATCTCGCCCGGGCGGCGCCGTTCTCCGCCGCCGCCGCCGAGGCCGGCGATCTGGTGCGCGAGGCGCGGCGGGCGCGGGGGCTGGGCCAGGACCAGCTCGCCGAGCGCTCGGGCCTGAAGCAGTCGGCGATCAGCCGCCTGGAACGCGGCGCCGGCCGGGACGGGCCGTCCTACCGCAAGCTCCGCGCCGTCGCCGACGCCCTCGGCGTCCGCATCGTCTTCATCGGCGCGCCGGATCTCGTCGTCGACAGCGCCGACGCCTCGCCGGCGGGCTCGGGCGTTGCCGGTTTCCTCGCCACCCTGGAGCGCGAGCGGCCCGATCTGGCCGCGGCGGCACCGTTTTCCAGTCTGGCCGTGGAGGCGGGCGAGCTGGTCCGCCGCGCCCGCCGCCGCCGCCGCCTCAGCCAGCAGCAACTGGCCCGGGCAACGGGGCTCCGGCAGCCGTCGGTCAGCCGCCTGGAACGCGGCGAGGGGCGGGACGGTCCCTCCTATCGCAAGCTGCGGACGGTCGCCCGCGCCCTCGACTGCCGGATCGCCTTCCTCGGGCCGCGGCAGCCGGCGTTCGCCGACCAGGAGGCCGGCGGCGACAGCGAACCTGCGCGCCGGTGATCGCCGTTCTGCCCTGGGTGGAGGTGGTCGGTGGCCTGCTCGGCATCGCCGGCTCGGTGGTCCTCGCCCTGCCGGCGATCCGCGACCTGGGATCGAAGGAACTCTCCGACAAGCTCGGCCGGATCGGCCGCCTGCCCGGCGGCAAGGCGATCGAGGACGGCTTCCGCTGGGACCTGCTGAAAGACATGCAGGGCGGCTATCGCTATCACCTGCGCTGCGTCGCCGCCGGCTGCGCGCTGCTGGTGCTGGGATTCCTGCTTATCGCCGTGGCCGGCGGCGTGCGCATCGCGGCACCCGCTGCCGGCGCCCCGGTGGCCGCGGTCACCGCCCCGCCGGCGGTCGAGGTCCATCTGCCGGTGGCCGAGCCCGTGGTGGCCGAGCCCGTGTTGCCCGATCCCGTGTTGCCCGATCCCGTGTTGCCCGAGCCCGTCGAGTGTCGTCGGGGCGGGCGGGATTCGATTCCGTCGCCATCACGATAGTTTCGTGTCTGACGACGGCGATCGCCGCGCGCATTGATGCCAAAACTGGTCCCTTAATGCCCCAAAAAGGGCCTTTTTGCGGCTTGCTGTTCGGGCGCAGGGCCCACGATGCCGCCTTTGTCGAGAAGATTGCGGTTCTGATGCCGCGGTTCTGTGACACGATTGTCACAGCATCAGTCGAAAACCGCAGCGGGCGAACAGCGCCCCTTCGCACACACGCGGGGATCTGCCACTTTTAG
>CAZVRW010000034.1:30877-32427 GCA_964630265.1 uncultured Rhodospirillaceae bacterium | reverse complement strand
ATGTGCACCGCCTCCGCCCCGCCCTTGGTCACCAGCGCGCCGCCGGCGGCCCGGCCGATTTGGGTGTCGAAACGCTCGGCGCCGCCGATCAGATCGGGGTGCGTCGCCATCGCCGCATAGAGGCGCATCGCCGCATTCGCCCGATGTCGGCCGAGGCCCGCCGGCACCGCGAACCGCGCCGCCGCCAGCGCCAGGCCGCGGACCGGCACGGCGAAGGTGGGCACGCCGCAGCCGTCGACGGCGGCGACGAGGGTCTCCCCCGGCACGTCGGCCAGCTGTGCGAGCAGGCGCCTGATGCGCAGCTGCACCGGATGCACCTGCCCGCCATAGCCGACCAGCGGCTCGTTCAGGTGCAGCGCCGTGGTGAGAAACCCCGCATGCTTGCCGGAGCAGTTGTTGTGCAGCCGGGTCGGCCGGGCGCCGCGCCGGACCAGGTCCTCGGCGGCGGCGGTGGTCATCGGCGCGTGCGGGCCGCAGATGAGGTGGGACTGGGCGAGGCCGATGCGGGCGAGCCACGCCGCCACCGTTTCGACGTGCCGCGGCTCGCCGCCGTGCGATGCGCAGGCGAGCGCCAGTTCCGCCTCGGTGACGCCGAAGTGCTCGGCGGCGCCGGTCTCGATCAGCGGCAGTGCCTGGATCGGCTTCACCGCCGAACGCGCGTACACCGGCGAATCGATGTCCCCCCAACCGGCGAGCAGGGCGCCGTCGGCGGCAACCACCGCCGCCGCGCCGCGGTGCCGGCTTTCCACCCGGTCGCCGCGTACGACCTCGACCAGAACCGGATTTTCTCCATGCATTCAAACCGTTCCCCCTGCTGGCCCGGGCGCCACGCGGTCGCCCCGGCGACACGCTCCATCCCGGATCCGACGACGACAATGCCGCCATTGGCAAAGCCGACGCCATCGGCTATTCAGGTCGCATCATGACACGACGAATCTTGTGGCTGACCGCTTGTCTGCTGTTGCCGGCAATCTCGGCGGTGTCCGCCGAGCCGACGGTGCTCGGCCGCTACACCGACTGGATCGCTTTCCGGGCGACCGAGAACGGCGAGACGGTGTGCTACATCGGCAGCGTGCCGAAAAAAGCCGAGGGGGACTATACGCGGCGCGGGCAGGCGCACGTCGCCGTGTCGGTGCGGCCGGGCAGCACCAGCAACGGCGTCGTCACCGTCGAGGCCGGGTATCCCTACAAGAAGGAGAGCCGGGTCGTGGTCGAGATCGACGCGGCGAAGCGCTTCGAACTGTTCACGCGCAACCGGGCCGAGGACGGCAAGGGCGATGCCTGGGCCGACACCGAGGCCGACGACGCGGCGCTGATCGCCGCCATGAAGGCCGGCGGCGAAATGGTCGTGCGCGGCCGCTCCAGTCGCGATACATTGACCACCGATACCTATTCGTTGCGCGGCTTCACCCGCGCATACACCGCACTCGGCGAGTCCTGCGCCCCTTGATGGGGGGCGCCCGCGCAACTGCGCCGGAGTGCAAACCGGGATCAGGGTCAGCATGGCACGCAACCTTGCACGCCTCCCGGCACGCCTCCCGGCACGCCTC
>CAZVRW010000034.1:10942-30777 GCA_964630265.1 uncultured Rhodospirillaceae bacterium | reverse complement strand
GCACGCCTCCCGGCACGCCTCCCGGCACGCCTCTTTGCCGTGTTGGCCGCGGTCATCGTCGCCACGGGGCTTGCCGTTGCAGACGCCGAAAGCGAGAGCGCACACCCCTTCCAGACCATCGATGCGAGCGCCCTGCAGGCGCTGGTCGATCGCGGCGTGACGGTGGTCGACATCCGCACGCCCGAGGAATGGCGCGAGACCGGGGTGATCCCCGGCAGCAAGCAAATCATGGCCTTCACGCCGGATGGCCGCTTCAATCCGCGGTTCGCCAGCGAGTTCCAGGCCCTGGTGCGGCCCGATGACGAGGTGGCACTGATCTGCCGCACCGGCAGCCGGACGCGCATCGTCTCGGACGCCCTCAGCCGCCAAGCCGGCTACAGCCGCGTCTACAACGTCGACGGCGGCATCGTGCAGTGGCTCGCCAGCGGCGGCGACATCGAGCCATGCGTCAACTGCTGACGGACCATCGGCGCGCCGCGGCGGCTCAATAGGCGTATTCGCGGAAGACCGGGTCGACGGAGCCGTCCCAGCGGCCGCTGTAGGCGGCGATCAGATCCTCCGCCGGCGTGAACCGCGACTCGGCGATGACGAACAGCGGATTGAGGAACACCGCCTCGTTCAAACCGGCGCCGTCCTCGACCGCACGCCGACACAAGCCCGCGCGGGCGATTTCCAGCATGCGCAGCGCGACATCCGCCACGGTGCCGGCGCGGAATGGCGCCTTGAGCGCCAGTTGCGGCACCGTGCGCCGCAACTGCGACCGCTCCTCGACGGTCCAATCCCGCACCAAGTCCCAGGCGGCATCGCGCGCCTCGGTGTCATAGAGCAGCCCCACCCAGAGCGCCGGCAGGGCGCAAAGCCGACCCCACGGCCCGCCGTCGGCGCCACGCATCTCCAGATACTGCTTCAGGCGCACTTCCGGGAACAGTGTCGTCAGATGATCGGCCCAGTCACCGAGGGTCGGCCGCTCGCCCGGCAACCCCTCCAGCCGTCCGCCGAGAAAATCGCGGAACGACTGGCCGGCGACATCGATGTAGCGGCCCTCGCGGTAGACGAAGTACATGGGCACGTCGAGCGCCCAATCGGCGTAGCGCTCGAAGCCGAAGCCCGGCTCGAACACCCAGGGCAGGAGACCGGTCCGGTCGGGATCCACGTCGCTCCAGACATGGCCGCGGAAGCTGAGGTAGCCGCTGGGCCGGCCATGCCGGAATGGCGAGTTGGCGAACAGCGCCGTCGCCACCGGTTGCAGCGCCAGGCCGATGCGGAACATCTGCACCATCGTCGCTTCGCTGTCGAAGTCCAGGTTGACCTGTACGGTGCAGGTGGCCTGCATCATGTCCACGCCGTAGCGGCCGCGCGTCGGCATGTACCGCCGCATGATGGCGTAGCGGCCCTTCGGCATCCACGGCAGCTCTTCGAGCCGCCACTTGGGATTGTAGCCGAGCCCGAGAAAGCCGATGCCGAGTTCGGCGCCGATCGCCTTGCATTGCTCCAGGTGCTTGGAGACTTCGCCGCAGGTCTGATGGATGTGGGCGACGGGCGCTCCCGACAACTCCAGTTGGCCCGCCGGCTCCAGGGTGATCGAGCAGCCGCCTTCGTCACGGAGCGCGATCAGCAGGCCGTCCTCGGTCACCGGCGTCCAGCCGAAGCGGGTCAGGCCCTCGAGGACGGCGCGGATGCTGCGCGCACCGTCATAGGGCAGCGGCCGGCCGTCCTCCAGCGTGTAGGCGAACTTCTCGTGCTCGGTGCCGATGCGCCAGTCAACGGGCGGCTTGCAGCCGGCTTCCAGGTATTCGATCAGCGTCCGAACGTCGCTGACGGGGGCCGCGGACCCCGATTGCGGTGATGACATGCGTGCCTGCTCATTGGCCGCGCGGCGGCGGCGGTTCCGTCCAATCTCCGGCCAGCGCCTGCCAGCACGCCAACGCCGCCAGGGCCGCGGTTTCGGCGCGCAGCAGCCGGGGTCCCAGCGCGACCGGCAGAACAAACGGCAGAGCGGTCAACGCGTCAAGCTCGGAGATGGCGAGGCCGCCCTCCGGCCCGACCAAGACTCCCGGCGGCGGGTCGGCCGTGGCGTCGCGCACCGCCGCGGCGAATGGCGCGCCGCCGTGCTCGGAAAGGACGAGCAGCCGCCGCTCCTGCGGCCAGGCGGCGGCCAGCGCCGGCAGCGCCACCGGCGGACGGATCTCCGGGACGGTCAGCCGTTCGCACTGCTCCACGGCCTCCACCGCCTGCGCCCGCAGCCGGTCGAGATTGATCCGCTGCGTGATGGTGTGCCGGGTGAGCACCGGCCACAGGCACGCGGCTCCCAGCTCGCAGGCCTTTTCCACGATGACGTCCATCGCCGCCTTCTTCACCGGCGCGAAGACGAGCCATGGCCCGGGTTCGCGGCGCGGCGCCCGGAGGCGGTGCTCCGAAACGACGAAAACCTCCCGCCGGCCGCGGACGCCGAGACGGCACAGCCATTCGCCGTCGTCGCCGTTGAAGCCGACAAGCGCCGCGCCGTCGCCGAGCCGCATGACCGTGGTAACGTAGTGCGCCTGGGCCGGCGTCAGGGCCACGGGGGTGTCGGCGGCGAGGGCGGCGGCCAGATGCAACCGGATCTTTGGCTTTGTCGTTCCCATTGTGTAACGTTAGGGCAGTTGGGTGCTTTGCGGGAAGGACCGTATCCCTGATGCCATCGACTCCGGCCAGCGACATGCTGGCCGACACATGGATCGATCGTCTCGCGCCACGGGCGGCGCGTCCGTACCTGCGGCTCGCCCGGTTCGACCGGCCGATCGGCATCTGGCTGTTGCTGATGCCGTGCTGGTGGAGCGTCGCCATGGCGTCCGAGGGGTGGCCCGACCCGTGGTTCCTGCTGCTGTTCGCGGTCGGTGCCACGGTGATGCGCGGCGCCGGCTGCACCTTCAACGATATCGTCGATCGGGATTTCGACGCCCTGGTGGCGCGCACCGCCAACCGGCCGCTGCCGGCGGGCGAGGTGACCTTGATGCAGGCCTGGGCGTGGCTGATCGGCCTGTCGCTGATCGGCTTCGCGGTGCTGCTGCAGTTCAACCTGGTGACCGTGACGCTGGGCGCGGTGTCCCTGGGGCTGATCGCCGCCTATCCGTTCATGAAGCGGGTGACCTACTGGCCGCAGGCGTTCCTCGGCCTCACCTTCAACTGGGGCGCGCTGCTCGGCTGGACCGCCGTCCAGGGCACCGTCGGCTGGCCGGCGGTCGCCCTTTATGGCGCCGGCATCCTGTGGACGCTCGGCTACGACACCATCTATGCGCACCAGGACAAGGAGGACGACGCCCTTATCGGCGTCAAGTCGACGGCGCTGCGCCTCGGTCTGCAGACCAAGCCATGGCTCACGGTGTTCTACTCCGGCACCATCGTCCTGATCGCCGTCGCCGGTTGGCTCGCCGGCCTGGGCTGGCCCTTCGCCGTCGGTCTGGTGTTGGTGGCCTCACACTTCGCTTGGCAGATTAGCGCCGTGGACATCGACGATCCCCGGACGTGCCTCGCCACGTTCCGCGCCAACCGCGACGCCGGATTGATGCTGTTCGCGGCGATCGTCGCCGATCGCGCGATCCTCGGAGCGGGATGAGCGGCGGCGCCGCGCCGGCCAGCGCCTTGCGCCAGCCGATCCGGCCGTGCCAAACTCGCACGTGGACCGGGCAAGGGGGAGTGTCATGACCAAATACGGCGTCGTCGCCTCGGGCGGCGGTTATCGCAGCTTCTATACCGCCGGCGTGCTGGTATCGCTGAGCAAACAGGGTGTGCCGATCACCCACGTGACCTCGACCAGCTCGGGCAACAACATCGTGCTCGACTGGCTGATCTGGGACGCCGCGACGGAGGACCTGCCGCCGGTGCTGACCCGCACCATGCGGCTCAGCGTCTCCGATATCTTCCAGGTGTTCTCCAACTTCATCGGCCTGCGCCCGCAGTTGATCCCCACCGGCTCGCACCTGTTCACCGTCGATAAGGACAGCTGCCGCAAGTCGCTGATGCTGGACAAGGACGAGCGGCGCGCGTCGCTCGCCCGCAATCTGGCGAAGGTGCGCTGGGACATCGTCGCCACCAACCTGCGGGCGCGGGACTCCCGCTATTTCGCGGTCAACGAGATCCTGCAGACGATCGACGATGCGTCGCTGTCGACGTTCATGGATGCGTTCCTCGCCGGCATCACCACCATTCCATACTTCAAGGCGATAACCATCGACGAGGACTATTACATCGAGGGCGGCTATCTCGATAACACGCCCATGCGGTCGCTGTTCGCCGATCCGGACGTCGATGAAATCATCGCCTTCGATTTCACCGACTACGACTACCACGCGGAGTTGGAAAAGCTGTACCGCTCGCAGCTGTTTTCGCTGCCGTTCAACAGCATCGACATGCACCTGCTCGTCAGCGACATGCAGTTGACGCTGCCCAACAAAAAGATCTTCACCCAGGCACAGCTCATCAACCGCATGCTCGAGGTCATCGGCCAGGACGCCATCGAGCTGGAGGGGCGCACCTATCGGCGGAAGCCGCTGCACGTGCTGCGGCCGAAGAACCTGGAGGCGATGACCATCTCGTTCAAGGACGCGACGGCGCAGAAGCGCTACTTCGAGCAGGGGACGGCCGACGCGGCGACGCTGCTGCCGCCGGGATGACGACGGACGCCGCCGTCCTTCGCCTGGCGCGGGCATTCGACTTGGCGGCGCGGAAGCATGTGGACAAGCGGCGCCGGGGGGCGCGCGCAGAGCCCTATGTGAACCACCTGGCCGAGGTGGCCCGCCTGCTCGCCGAGGCAACGGGCGGCGGCGATCCGGACCTGGTGATCGCCGGCCTGCTGCACGACACCATCGAGGACACCGAGACCACGGCGGCGGAGATCGCCGCCGCTTTCGGCGCCGACGTGGCAGCCTTGGTGGTCGAGGTCACCGACGACAAGCGCCTGCCGAAAGCGACGCGCAAGCGTTTGCAGATCGAAACGGCGCCGGACAAGTCCGCGCGCGCCAAGCGCCTGAAGATCGCCGACAAGATCAGCAACCTGGACAGCTTGGCCACGAGCCCGCCGGCAACCTGGCCGGCGGCGCGCCGCCGCGCCTACGTGGATTGGGCGGCAGAGGTCGTTGCGGGGTGCCGCGGCGTCGATCCCACATTGGAAGCGGCGTTCGACGCGTCGCTCGCCCGCGCCCGTACGGCCATCGCGGCAGCAGCGGACTGACGCCGCGGCGTCACAGCCAGCGGCGGACGCGGGCGCGATATTCCCGGTAGACCTCGCCGAACAGCCCCTCCAGATAGCGCTCCTCGCGGACGATGACGCCCCAGTGCAGCCCGGCCAGCGCTGGCAGCAGGGCCAGCATGATCCAGAGGCTGTCGAGGGCGACCGCGCCCGCCGCGTAAAGCAGGGTGAGCGCCAGATACGCCGGATTGCGGCTGATGCGGAACGGCCCGTCGGTGATCAGCGCCGTGGTCGGGCGGTGCACGTGCAGGCTGGTGCGGTGGCGGATGAAGCGGGCGACGGTGGCGATCGCCAGGGCGATGCCGAGCAGGGCGAACAGGGACGCCAACACCATCCGCACCTCCGGCGGCAGCACCGGCAACGGCCAGATGTTCTCGAGCGCCAGCCCCGCCGCGAAGGCGACAATGAAAAACAGCGGTGGCAGGGCGACGGCGCCGGAATGGTGATCGGGTTCGGACATGTGCGCCTCGGCGATTGGACAACGCTTCTCTGCCCGGAACCTGGGCCCGACGCAAGGCCGAGGGGCGTGCCCCCTTGTCCGGCCGCCGTCGACCTGCGATCCTCGCGGCAACGGGGCCGATCACCGGGAGGAAAACGATGATCACGGACCGCTATCCGCCGGGCTCATTCTGCTGGGCCGACGTGGCGACCACCGATACGGCGGCGGCCAAGGCATTCTATGCGGACCTGTTCGGCTGGACCGCCGAGGATTTCGAGATGGCGGACGCGCCGCCCTATACGATTTTTCGGCAGGCGGGCGGTGATGTCTGCGGGCTCGGCCCGGTGCCGCCGGAGACGCAGGCGGCGGGGCTGCCGCCGTACTGGTCTGTCTATGTGGCAGTCGACAAGGTGGACACGACGGTGGCGGAGGCCGCCGGGCTGGGCGGCGCGGTGCTGTTCCCGCCGTTCGACATTCCCGAGACCGGGCGCATGGCGGTGATCCGCGATCCCGCGGGCGCGGCCTTGAGCCTCTGGCAGCGGGACGGCGCGTACCCCGGCTACGCCAAGGCCGGCGGGGTGCCGGGGACGGTCTGCTGGAACGAGCTGAGGACCCCCGACGCCGAGGCGGCAGGCCGCTTCTATGGCGCGCTGTTCGAATGGCGGCTGCGGGACGCCTCCGGGCCGGACGGTGCCTACTATGAGTTTCTGGCCGCCGGCGGCAGCGTCGGCGGCTTGCTGCCGATCACTTCGGAGATGGGGGAGGTGCCGCCCCACTGGCTGGTTTACTTCGCCGTCGCCGACTGTGACGCGACGGCGGCGCGGGTGGCGGATCTCGGCGGCGGCGTCGTCCGGCAACCCACCAGTATCCCCGACGTCGGCCGCTACGCCGTCGTTCACGATCCCTTGGGCGCGGTGTTCGCGATCATCGCCCTCGACGGCGCGGCCGACTGACCCGCCGGCTTCGGCGGGGGCCCGATCGCCCGCTGACACCTGCGGTTGGAACCTTCGCGGGTTGACTGACAGGCCCGTTCCGCACAGGTTGAACCGCGGCAGGGGAGGATGTCACAACGCGAACCTGGATGGGAAAAGAACTCATGAACGCATTTCGAAAGGCCGCTGCCGGCCTGGCGGCAGCGGCAGCGCTGGTCGCTGCCGTCGTCACCGTCGAGCGCGTCGCCCGGGCGGACGATGCCGTCGCCATCAGCATCGCCGGGGGCCGGCCGGGCGGTGTGTATCACCCCGTTGCCGGCGCCATCTGCAATTTCGTCAACGAGGGCACCGAGGCGCATGGCATCACTTGCACCGTCGAGGTCGGGGAGGGCTCCGTCAGCAATCTCCAGGCCTTGCGGGCCGGTCGGGTCACCATGGCCCTGGCGCAGTCGGATACGCAAAAGAAGGCGTTGACGGGGGAGGAACCGTTCGAGGAGGCGGGGCCGTTCGAGGACCTGCGCTCCATGTTCGCCCTGTTCGTCGAGAAAGTCACCGTGGTTGCCCGCGCCGACAGGGGAATCGTCGTCTTCGAGGACCTGAAGGGGCAGCGCGTCAACTTGCCGCCGGAGGGCAGCGGCGGGCGCATTCTGATGCAACGGATCATGGCGGCCAAGGGCTGGGACGAAGACGCCGTCATCGAGGTCGCGGAGTATGAGGCACCCAATTTGGCAGAAGCTCTGTGCGACGGTGAGTTCGACGCGCTCTCCGTCACCGTCGGTCATCCGAGCCCGCTGGTTCGGGAAGCCGCCAATACCTGCGACGTGGTGCTTATCCCAGTGACCGGTCCAGCGGTCGATCAATTGATCGAGACCAATCCATTGTATGCGCAGTCAATCGTTCCCGGGGGCCTGTACCGTGGCAATGATCGTGACGTCGAGGGCCTGGGGCTGATCGCGACGCTGGTGACAACGGCGGAGGTGTCGCCGGATGTGGTCTACGAGGTCACCAAGGCGTTCTTTGCCGGGCTGGATCGTCTGCGAGAAGCGTCCCCCCTGTTCACGCAGTTGGCGTCCAAGGACATGGCGGAAGCGGGGCTCTCGGCGCCGCTGCATGACGGTGCGGTCCGTTTCTTCGAGGAAGCAGGCCTGTTGTGAGAGGGAGGACGGGACGGATGACGCGTGATCGAAGGCGCCGCCTGTTCCCCTGGCTGCTGCTTCTCTTGGTCTTCATCGTCGTCCCCCCGGCGTATGCCCAGTCCGACTTGATCGAGGCGTTCGAGTCGCCCGGCGGGATCGGCGGTTTCGACGATCCGTTTCCCCTGAGGCCGGCCAACACTGCGAGCCCGCGGGACACCTTGCGGAGCTTCATGCGCAACACGGCGGAGGCGGTCGAGGCGTGGCGGTCGGACAGGCCGCTGGAGGCTTCCACGCGGGCCATGCTTCGCGCCAGCGACACCCTCGACACCGAGGCCATTCCGACCCTCGATCGACGGGGCGCCATCGCCATTCGGGTCGTCCTGTTGAGGGAGGTTCTCGATCGCGTCGACCTGCCGCCGTTCGAGGAGATTCCGGGCCGGGCCGATGTCGAGGAGGCGGGGCTTACCCGCTGGACCATCCCGAATACCAAGATTGAGATCGTCAGGATCGACGAGGGGCCGCGCGCCGGCGAGTGGTTGTTCTCCCGGGAAACGATCGCACAACTGCGTCATCTCTATGAGTTGGCGCGCGTGCTGCCCTATCGGTCGGGCGCCCTCGTCGGCATTTATGACGAGCTTCGCCGGAGCCCCGGCCCCTGGCTGCCGCGCACCCTGACCGACGACTGGCCGCACTGGACGAAGGCCGTCGTTGCCGGTCAGGGCGTCTGGCAGTGGATCGGTCTGGCACTGCTGGTCCTCGTTTTCATCGGGGCGGCACTGGTGCTCCATCGCCTGGGCGCGGCCTGGGACCGGCGGTTCGGGGCGCGCAATCCATGGCTGAACTTTGGCGTGCCGGTCGCCCTCCTCGCCATCGTCGTCGCTGCCGAAGTCGCCCGTAACGCCGCGCAGTACGCCATCGGCTTGTATGAGTTGCCGCTTCGGGCCGTGTCCTACGGGGTCTATTTCGTTGAGGTGGCCAGTCTCGCCTGGTTCGTCATCGCGGTGTCCGGCCGGCTGGGCGAAATCATCGGCCGCCGGTATGGCGGGCCGGGGCAGCAACCGCAGGTCACCACGGCGTTTCTGCGCATCCTGCTGAAGCTTCTCAGTATCGTCTTTCTGGGGCTGCTCGCTGTCGCCGCGGCCGAAGCCGTCGGCATCCCGCTCGCGCCGCTGGTCGCCAGCATCGGCGTCGGTGGCTTGGCGCTCGCTTTCGCCGTGCGTCAGACCTTGGAAAACGTCATTGGCGGCCTGACGCTGTTCGCCGACCGGCCGGTGCAGGTCGGCGACTTTTGCCGCTACGGTGACCAGATCGGCACGGTGGAGCAGATCGGTTTGCGGTCGACGCGCATCCGCTCGTTGGAGCGCACCATCGTCACCGTGCCCAACGCCGAGTTTGCGCAGATGCAGTTGGACAACTTTCAGGCTCGCGACATACGCTTGCTGAATACTGCGCTACAGCTCCGCTATGAGACCACGCCGGACCAGATGCGGTATGTCTTGACGGAGCTTCGCAAGCTGCTGCTCGGCCACCCGATGGTGACGCCAGAACCGGCACGCGCCCGCTTCGTTGGCTATGGTGCCTTTTCCAAGGACATCGAGATCTTCGCCTATCTGCGCACCAGCGACCACGGCGAGTTTCTCGCGATCCAGGAGGATATCCTGCTGCGCATGGAAGACATCGTCAACGCATCCGGCTCCGGCTTCGCCTTCCCGTCGCAGACCCTGTACCTCGCTCGGGACGGGGGCTTGGATCAGGAACGCGCGCATGCCGCCGAAAAAGCGGTAGAGGATTGGCGCGAGCACAGCCGCCTGCCGTTCCCCGAATTCGATCCCGGCCTGCGCTGGGAGCTGGAGGACGTCCTCGACTACCCGCCGCGTGGGTCGCCCGCCCACAAAAGCCGCGCCGGACTTTCAGAAGAGAGCGCACCGGCGGGAGCGGCCGGGGCGACGGCGGCCGTGCCGCCGGCGCCGACAAAGAAACGCTGACCGCCGCTCATTCCAGGGCCTGGCGCAGGGCCGCCGCCGCGGCCCATGGCGCCAGCACCAGCGCGCCGAGGAACAGCCCGGCGAGGATCATCAGGTAGGGCAGGGCCGACAGCCCCGCCGCCGCGGCATCCACCGCTGCGACGCCGAAGATCAGCACCGGGATGTAGAGCGGCAGCACCAGCAGGGCGAGCAGCACGCCGCCGCGCCGCGCCCCCAGGATCAGGGCGGCGCCGACGGCGCCGATCAGGCTCAGGGTGGGCGAGCCGAGCGCCAGCGCGCCGATCAGCGCGCCGAACGCGCGACCCTCCAGGTCGAGCAGCACCGCCAGCACCGGCGCCGCGACCAGCAGCGGCAGCGCCGTGGTCAGCCAGTGGGCGGCGATCTTGGCGGCGACGACCGCCTCCAGCGGCATCGGCAGCAGCGCCAGCCCCTCCAGGCTGCCGTCCTCCCAGTCAATCTGGAACAGTCGCTCCAGAGACAGCATCGAGGCGAGCAAGGCGGCGACCCAGATGACGCCGGCGGCGATGCGCGCCAGCATCGCCGGGTCCGGCCCGACGCCGAACGGAAAGAGGACGACGGCGAGGACGAAGAACACGACGGCCATCAGGCTGTCCATGCCGAGCCTGAGCGCCAACCGCAAATCGCGGAGGATGAGCGCCGCGATGCCGTTCAGCACGGCACGAGGCCGTCGTCGTCGGGGGCGAACGCCCCGAGATCGAGGGACGTGGCGCCAATGGGATCGCCGCCGCCGTGCAGCGAGAGGACGATGATGCCCCCCGCCGCCCGATGCGCCTCCATCACCCGGTCGAGCCGGGCGACGGCGTCGGCGTCGAGGGCGGTGCGCGGTTCGTCCAGCAGCCACAACGACGCGGGCGCCACCAGGACGCGGGCCAGCGCCACCCGTCGCCGCTGCCCGGCGGAGAGATAGCGTCCGGGCACGTCGGCCAGATGGTCGATGCCGAAGCGCGCCAGCGCGTCGCCGGCGCCCGTGTCGGCCTGGCGTCGCGACAGACCGGCGAGGCGGCCCCAACCGGCGAGCTGTTCGTGCACGGTGAGCACTGGCTTCACGGCATCCAGGTGGCCGACGTAGTGGACGCGTCGCCGGTGCGCCTCCGGGTCGTCGCGCACGTCCTCGCCGTTCCATGAGAGCAGGCCATGGGCTGGCCGGGCGAGGCCGGCCATCAGCCGCAACAGGCTGGACTTGCCGCTGCCGTTGGCGCCGCGCAACACCAGCGCGCCGCCACCGGTGACGCGACAGGCGAGCCCGGCGAAAACCAGCCGCTCGCCGCGGACGCAGGCCAACTCCGACGCGGCGAATTCAGCCATCAACCAGGGGCATTCGGGACGCGGCGCCGTCAGTCGTAACGGCGGGCGTCTTCGATCACCCGACCGTCGTTGGGCAGGCTGCCGGGCGCCGCGATCTCGACGCGGCTCTTCAGCTTGCAGACGGCCTGCACCGTTTCGGCGACGGCGGTCGGATCGATCTCGGTCGCCTCGCAGCGCAGCAGCATCACGTCCGCTCCGGCCTCCTGACTGACCACCAGGCGGGCGCGAATGATCTCGGGATGGCGGCGCGATACCTCGGCGATCTGGCTCGGATGAACGAACATGCCCTTGACCTTCGTCGTCTGGTCGGCGCGGCCCATCCAGCCCTTGATCCGCATGTTGGTGCGCCCGCACGGGCTGACACCGGGCAGGACCGCGGACAGATCACCGGTGGCGAACCGCAGCAAGGGATAGTCGCGATTGAAGCTGGTGACAACCACCTCGCCGACCTCGCCCTCGGGCACGGGATCGCCGGTGCCGGGGCGGACGATCTCGACGATCACGCCTTCGTCGACGACGAGGCCCTCCAGCGCCGCGGTTTCGTAGGCGATCAGTCCCAGATCGGCCGTGGCATACCATTGCAGCACGAAGACGCCGGCGGCCTGGAGCTCGGCGCGCAGGCTCGCGGGCAGCGCCTCGCCGGCGACGCTGGCCTTCCGGAGAGCGGAGAGATCGGCCCCCAGCTCCCGTCCCTTCTCCAGCAACACCCGCAGGAACGACGGCGTGCCGGTATAGGCGGCCGGCCGGAGGTCGGCGATGGCGCGCACCTGCAACTCGGTGTTGCCGGTGCCGGCGGGGAAGACGGCGGCGCCGAGCGCCTGGGCGCCGCTTTCCACCATCGCACCGGCCGGCGTCAGGTGGTAGGCGAAGGCGTTGTGCACCAGGTCGCCGGCGCGGATGCCGGCGGCATGGAGGGCGCGCGCCGTCCGCCATGGATCGCGGCCGCGTCCCTCCA
Source organism: uncultured Rhodospirillaceae bacterium (assembly GCA_964630265.1). Classification (GTDB taxonomy): domain Bacteria; phylum Pseudomonadota; class Alphaproteobacteria; order Rhodospirillales; family Defluviicoccaceae; genus CAZBWP01. Next base: position 18,777 of record CAZVRW010000034.1, on the reverse strand, counting down.
CGTCATAGATGGGCCCGGGCGACTGGAAGACGCGCGCAAGCTGGCCCGACGGCGTCGCCACCAGCCCGCCGAACGGCGGTACCGCGCGTTGCCGCTCGATCAGCTCGCTCTTGCGGGTCACCGGCAAGGCCGCGAGGGCGGCCCGCGTGGTCACGGCACCCGGGTCGATGTCCTTGAGCAGCTGGGCATAGTGGGGCGCGTGGTCGCGGGCATGGGCGATCTGCTCCGGCAACGCCGCCAACAGCGCCCGCTCTCGCGCCGCCGGGTCGCGGATCTCCAGGTCTTCGAAGTGCTCGGTCTCCACGGTTTCCCCCGATCTTGCGGTGCCGCGCGCGGTCGTTGGAGCACGGCGCCGGCTACAGCCAGCGCTTGCGGCGGCGGTAGTGTTTGACGTCGCGGAAGCTCTTGCGGCCACTGGTGCTGAGGCCGAGATAGAATTCCTTGACGTCCTCGTTTTCACGCAGACTTTCGGCGTCGCCGTCCATCACGACGCGGCCGTTCTCCAAGATGTAGCCGTATTTGGCGTACCTCAGCGCGACCATGACGTTCTGCTCGGCGATCAGCAGACTGACGCCCTCCTGCCGGTTCAACGTGTCGACGATGTCGAAGATCTCGGCGACCAGCTGCGGCGCCAGCCCCATGGACGGCTCGTCCAGCAGCATCATCCGCGGCTTCGCCATCAGCGCCCGGCCGATGGCGATCATCTGCTGCTCGCCGCCCGAGGTGTAGCCGGCCTGCGACGACCGCCGTTCCTTGAGGCGCGGAAAGTAATGATAGACCTTCTCCATGTCGGCGCGGATGGCGGCGCTGCCGTCACGCCGAAGGTAGGCGCCGGTGAGCAGGTTCTCCTCCACGGTCAGATGCTCGAAGACGTGGCGGCCTTCCATCACCTGGATGACGCCGCGGCCGACCAGTTCCGAGGGGTTGAGCTTGTCGATGCGCTGCCCCTGGAAGTGGATCGCCCCCTTGGTCACGTCCCCCCGCTCGGTGCCGAGCAGGTTGGAGATGGCCTTGATGGTCGTCGTCTTGCCGGCGCCGTTGGCACCGAGGAGGGCGACCACGCCCCCCTCGGGAACCTCAAGCGACACGCCCTTCAACACCAGGATGACCCGATCGTAAATCACCTCGATGTTGTTGACGGTGAGCAACGCTCCGTTGGCGTCTGGCATCGTCGGGCGCTCCGGCGGCGGGTTGGCTCAGGAGCCGCAATCGGACCCGAGGGACATCCCCGTGCGGATCTCGATGTTGTTCTCCTCGGCGTACTTGGCCGCCGACTCCTCGATCATCGGCCGGACAATGGACGTATCCGCCTGGATCCAGTCGGTGATGACGACCCACTTCTCGCCATCCCACTGCTGGAACTTGACGGCGCCGCCGCCCTCGTGATCGACGCACGACACGGTGAGTGGTTGCATCAGTCCCTCGGCGCCGAGCTCCTTGATCCGCTCCGGCGTGATGTCCAGGTTCTCCAGGCCCCAGCGCATCTCCGCCCCGGTGATCGGCCGCTCGCCGAACTTCGCTTGGGCGGTGCGGATCGCCTCGGCGGTGACGATGCCGTGGATGATGCCGCGATTGTAGTAGATCGACCCGACGCGGTCGGTGTCGATATTGCCCTTGCCCTTTTCATGGACGTGCGTGAGGACGTCCCGAATAACCGGGAAGTCGGTGCCGCCCGGATGAAAGCCGGCGGCAATGAATCCCTTGGCGGCGTCGCCGGCGGGCACCATGTCCTCCTCGGCGCCACTCCACCAGACACCGACCATCTTGTCGCGCGGGAAGCCGACGCGCGCGGCTTCCTTGATGGCGGTCGGGTTCATCACCCCCCAGCCACGCAAGATCACCCAGTCGGGTCGATACCGTCGCGACAGGTCGAGCCACACCGCCTTCTGTTCGAGCCCCGGATGCGGCACCGGATAGTGCTTGATCTCGAAGCCGTATAGCTCCGCCTGCTTTTCGAGGATCGGAATGGTCTCCTTGCCGTAGCTGGACTCATGATAGACGTGGGCGATCTTCTTGCCCTTCAGGTTCTCCATCCCGCCTTCCTGTTGGCCGATGAACTTGATCTTCGTCGTGTTCTGGCTCCAGTAGTTGGTGATCAGCGGGAAAATCCACGGGAACACCCGGCCATCGGAGGCGTCGGTGCGGCCATAGCCGATGGTGGCGATCGGCATCTCGTCGGCCGCGGCGCGGTCGAGCAACTGGTAGGTGATGCCGGTGCTCAAGGGATGCATGACGGTGCCGCCGGTGGCCCCTTTGCCTTTGAGGCGTTCGTAGCATTCGACGCCGCGGTCGGGGCTGTACGCCGTCTCGCATTCCTCCCAGGTGAACGTGACGCCGTTGATGCCGCCGTCGCGCTCATTCAGCATGGCGAGATAGTCTTCGAAGCCGCCGTAGATGCCTGATCCCCCGGCCGCATAGGGGCCGGTGCGATAGGCCAACATGGCGATGAACTGTTCGTCGGCCGCCACCTGCCCGGGGGCGCTGGTCAGGCCGACGGCGGCGAGGGTCGCCGCCATGAGGAGCTGTTTGCCGAACTTCATTTGGATAGTCCTCCCATTCGGTTGTTTAACAATCACCGGAAATTCTACTCTCTCGATCCCCATCCAACAATTCGCCGTCGCCTCCTCAGTAGGGGAACGGCCAGACGCGCAACTTGCGCTTGGCAATCTGCCAGAGTCGGGCGAGCCCGTGCGGCTCGACGATCAGGAAGAAAACGATGGCGCCACCGAAGACAATCAGCTCCAGGTTAGAAAGGGTGTCCGCGGGGAGCGAGCCGCCGAACGCCGACGATGCCAGGACGTTGAGGAGCACCGGTACCAGGACGATGAAGGCGGCGCCGAGGAACGAGCCGAGGATGCTGCCGAGACCGCCGATGATGATCATGAACAGCACCTGGAACGACCGCTCCAGCCCGAACGCCTCGGTAATGGCGCTGCCGACGAAGGTGAACACATAGAGCGCGCCTGCGACGCCGCAGAAGAAGGAACTGACGGCGAAGGCGGTAAGCTTGGTGTGCAACGGCCGGATGCCGATGATCTCCGCCGCGATGTCCATGTCGCGGATCGCCATCCACGAGCGGCCGGCGGATGAGCGGATCAGGTTCTTGGCGGCGAGCGCCATCAGCGCGACGACCGAGAGCGCGACCAGATACTTGGTGACCGGCAGGGCGTCGGCGCCGGAGACCAGGGGATTGACGGGCGCCAGGAAGGCGAGCGCGCCGCCCTCCTCGGCCAGCGCGCCGAACAGGGTGCGCGGTGGCGCGGTGGCGACGCCGGCGGTGTCATAATTGGTGAACCAGCCGACGTGGTCGAACAGCCACACCAGGAAGAACTGGGCCGCCAGGGTCGCCACCGCCAAGTAGAAGCCCTTGATCCTGAGGCTCGGGATGCCGAACAGGACGCCGACCGCCGCGGTCACCAGTCCGGCGAGGATCAGCCCCACCGGCAGCGGCAGTTCGGGAATGCGCAGCATGAAGTTGTAGGAGGCGTAGGCGCCGACGGCCATGAAGCCGCCGGTGCCGAGCGACAGCTGCCCGGCGTAACCGGTGAGAATGTTCAGTCCCATCGCCGCCAGCGCGAAGACGAGGAACTGTGTCAGGATCGGCCCCAGGAGATACTGGTCGCCGGTCATGTGGCCATAGATCGGAATGACGACGAAGGCGATGAGGAGCAGCAGCGCGAACCAATACTTGTCCTGCAGGATCGGGAAGATTTCCTGATCGGCCGCATAGGACGTCTTGAATTGCCCGGCCTCGCGATAGAGCACGACCTCAGACCCTTTCGATGATGCGTTCGCCGAACAGGCCTTGCGGCCGGAACAGAAGGAAGGCCAGCGCCAGCACATAGGGCATCCAGCTCTCGGTGCCGCCGCCGAGATACGGCAGCCCGACGAACACCTCGAACAGCTTCTCGGTGGCGCCGATGATCAGGCCGCCGACAATGGCACCGGGCACCGAGGTGAAGCCGCCGAGGATCAGCACCGGCAACGCTTTCAGCACGATCAGCGACAGGCTGAACTGGACGCCCAACTTGGCGCCCCAGAGGATGCCGGCAACCAGCGCAACGAAGCCGGCGACCGACCAGACGATTGCCCAGATGTTCTTCAGCGGAATGCCGATGGACAGCGCCGCTTGATGGTCGTCGGCGACGGCGCGCAGGGCCCGCCCCGTGCGCGTCTTCTGGAAGAACACCGCGAGCACGCCCACCAGCACGCCGGCGGTGACCGCGGCGAAGACGTCGAACTGGCTGATGTAGAGCCCGGTGGCCTCCAGCACGGAGTCCATGGGGAAATCAGGGACGCCGAGTGGCAGCGCGTGGACGTTGGAGTCCCACACGCCCTGGGCCACGCCCTCGATGAAGAAGTTGAGGCCAATGGTCACCATGAACAGGATGATGGCCTCCTGGTTGACCAGAGGGCGGAGCGCCACCCGCTCGATCGCCATCGCCAACAGCACCATCACCAGCAAAGTGACCAGCAGCGCCCGCACGACGGTCCAGGTGTCACCGCCGAGGATGGCGCCGACCGGCAGGAAACAGGCGGCCGCCAGCACCAACAGCACGATCACGCCGCTGCGCGCGTCGCCGATCCCGAACACCAGCACCAGGAACGCGAGACCGACGATGAAGACGGCCCGCCAGACGTCGATGCTGCCGCCGAAGACGATGGTGAGAATGACGATCCCGATCGTGGTCACCGCGACGACGCCGCGCTCTTCCAGCAGCGACCGGCCACCGGCGGCCGGCCGCCGCCGCAGCAACAGCACGAGGCCGGCGACGGCCGTCAGCGCCAGCGCGAGCCCGCCCATCCACGACCAGATCGCGCCATCGACGCCATAGTTGAGCAGGAAGACGTAGGTGAGCGCGGCGAACAGCACCATCGCTCCCTGCGCGAAGTTGAGGACCCCGGAGGCCTTGAAGATCAGCACGAATCCGAGCGCGACGAGCGAATACATGACCCCGGACAACAGGCCGCCGATCAGCACCTCGAGAAAGAACAGCCACTCAGACACCCGCTCGCTCCCCGCTCCGATGCTTGCGTCGCGCGATCGTCATGGGCGCCGTCTCCTCATTCGCCGACGCCGAGATAGGCGCGGATCACGTCCTCGTTGGCGCGCACCTGGTCCGGCGTGCCGTCGGCGATCTTGCGGCCGTAATCGAGGACGACGACGGAATCCGAGATGTCCATGACGACGCCCATGTCGTGCTCGATGAGCACGATCGTCGTGCCGAACTCGTCGTTGACGTCGAGGATGAAGCGGCACATGTCCTCTTTTTCCTCGAGGTTCATCCCCGCCATCGGCTCGTCGAGCAGCAGCAGTTCGGGCTCGGCGGCGAGGGCCCGGCCCAATTCCACGCGTTTCTGCAAGCCATAGGGCAGCCGGCCGACCGGCGTCTTGCGGATCGCTTCGATCTCCAGGAAATCGATGATCCGCTCGACCACCTCGCGATGGGCGATTTCCTCGCGCTTCGCCGGCCCCCAATAGAGGGCCTGGGCGATCAAGCTCGACTGCATCTTGGTGTTGCGGCCGGTCATGATGTTGTCGAGGGTGGTCATGCCCTTAAACAGTGCGATGTTCTGGAACGTTCGGGCGATCCCCTGACGGGCCGCCTCGTGCGTGCGCATCTGGCTGCGGGTCTTGCCGTTGAACGTGATCGTACCCTGCTGCGGATGATAGAAGCCGTTGATGACGTTGAGCATCGAGCTCTTGCCGGCGCCGTTGGGGCCGATGATCGCGCGGACCTCGTGCCGGCGGACGTCGAAGCTGACGTCGCTCAATGCGCGCACGCCGCCAAAGCTCAGCGAGATGGCGTCGACGCTCAGCATGACGTCGCCAATGGTCCGGTGATAGGCCACGGGCGGCCCCTCAACTCGCCTTGCGCAGCGGTTCGGCCGCGAACCGCTGGCAATCGCGGATCTGCAGGTCGGCGCGGATGATGCCGGTGCGGCCGTCCTCGAAGGTCATCTGCGCCTCGATGGGGCAGTGATCCCGGTCGGAATACAGGGCGTCGATCAGTTCGGCATATCGCTCGGCGACGAAACCGCGCCGGACCTTGCGGGTGCGCGTCAACTCGCCATCGTCGGCATCCAGCTCTTTGTGCAGGATGAGGAAGCGCTTGATCTGCGATCCCGACAGGTGCGGGTCAGCGGCGAGGTCGGCGTTGACCTTTTCCACGCACCCCTGGATCAGGTCGTAGACCGGCGGCTGGCCGGCGAGGTCGGTATAGCCCGAATAGGGCAGGTTGCGCCGCTCCGCCCAGTTGCCCACCGCCTCCAGGTCGATGTTGATGAATGCCGCCACGTAGTCCCGACCGTGGCCGAAGGTCACCGCCTCCTTGACGTGCGGGAAAAACTTCAATTTGTTTTCCAAGTATTTAGGCGCGAACATGGCGCCATTGGTAAGCTTGCCGACATCTTTCGCGCGATCAATGATCTTCAACTGGCCGTCGGCGTCGAAGAAGCCGGCATCGCCGGTGTGCACCCAGCCGTCCTCGGTTTTCGTCTCGCGGGTGGCCGCCTCGTTCTTGTAGTAGCCGACGAAGACGCCCGGGCCGTTGTAGATGACCTCGCCGCTCTCCGTGATCTTGACCTGGACGCCACCGGCCGGCAGCCCGACGGTATCGGCCTTGACCTTGCCGTCCGGCTGGATGGTGACGAAGACCGCGGCTTCCGTCTGGCCGTAGATCTGCTTCAGGTTCATGCCGAGCGAGCGGTAGAAATCGAAGATGTCCGGGCCGATCGCCTCGCCGGCGGTGTAGGCGACGCGGATGCGGCTGAAGCCGAGGGTGTCCATCAGCGGCTTATAGACGAACCAGCGGCCGAGCCAGTAGAGCAGGCGATCGGTGACCGGCACCGGCCGGCCCTCCATGATCGGGATGCCGGCCCGCCGGGCGACGCGCATGAAAAAGGCGAAGATCCTGCGGCTGAGCCAGTCGGCGTCCTCCATCCGGATCATCACCGTGGTGAGCACCGTCTCGAAGATGCGCGGCGGAGCGAAAAAGTAGGTGGGGCCGATCTCGCGCATGTCGGTCATCACCGTCTGGCTGCTCTCCGGGCAACTGACGCAGAAGCCGCCGACGTAGGATTGGGCGAACGAGAAGATGTTGTCGCCGACCCAGGCCATCGGCAGATAGGCGAGCACCTCTTCCTTGTCGGTCAACCCCTCCAATTCGATGCCGTTGCGCGCCGTCTCGATGAGGTTGCGGAAACTCAGCATCACCCCTTTCGGCTTGCCGGTGGTGCCTGACGTGTACAACAAAATGGCCAAGTCGCCGGCCGAGCCGGCCGCGATCTCCGCATCCAGGAAACCAGGGTGCTCCGCCATGTAGGCGAGGCCCTTTTCCTTGACGGTTGAGAGGGGGAAGAGGAAGTTTTGATCGTAGTGACGCAGGCCGCGCGGGTCATCGAAGACGATGGTCTGCAGGTCGGCGCAACGATCCTTGATCTCGAGCAGCTTGTCCACCTGCTCCTGGTCCTCGACCACGGCGAAACTCGCCGAGGTATGTTCCAGGATGTACTGCATTTCATCGGCGACCGCGTCCTGATAGAGGGGCACGGGCACGCCGCGGACGCACTGGGCGGCGACGATCGCCCAATAGAGCCGCGGCCGGTTGTCACCGATAATCGCCAGCTTGTCGCCGGGCTTGAAGCCGATCGCCACCAGCCCGGCGGCGATGGCGCGTACTTCTTCCGCCACTTCGGACCAGGACCAGGTCTGCCAGATGCCGAAGTCCTTCTCGCGGATCGCGGGAGACGTGCCGCGCTCGCGGGCATTGTGCATCAGCAGTTTCGGAAACGTGTCGGCCGCAGACGCGGACGCAGAAACAGACGCGGACGCA
>CAZVRW010000034.1:0-10842 GCA_964630265.1 uncultured Rhodospirillaceae bacterium | reverse complement strand
CAGACGCGGACGCAGAAACAGACGCGGACGCAAAAACAGGGGCGGACTCCGGGCGGTCCGTCATGGCGACGTTCTTTGCCTCCCAAGGCACCCCGGCCAAACCGCCATCCGGGCGGGCAGCCGATGATTACGTTTCGCGCGTTTGTTGGTGCCGGAGCAGGTGAATGGGCCCCAGCGCCACGCGCCTGTTTGGACGCTAAAAAGCCATACTTATCGATCTCTGGCAAGCGAGATCACACTGCCAACGCCGATAATTACCAGCGTGGCAGGCGGAAGGCGGGCTAGGCCCAGCCGCCGGCGAACGGAAGGATCTGTCCGGTGATGAAATCGCTGCGCGGCGAGGTGAGGAAGCTGGCAAATGCCGCCAATTCCTCCGGTTTGGCCAGTCGGCCGAGTGGGATCTGGCGGGTAATCTTGCGCATCGCCTCCGCATCCGCCAGCAACTCGGCCGGGAAATACGTCGGGCTCTCGACGAAGTTGGGGGCGATGGCGTTGACCTGGATGTTGCTCGGCGCGAGTTCGCGTGCCAAGGAGACGACCAGCGCGTTGGCGCCGCCGCGGGCGGCCACGTAGGTGGAATAGTTCGGCAGGCCGCGCAGCGGCGCCGCCGAGGTGATGAACAGGATCTTGCCGGAACCGCGGTCTTTCATCTGTGGCACCACCGCCTGGGCCATGGCAAACGGCTGGATCATCAGGGCCTCCACCGCCGCCCGGAAGTCGGCGGCATCGGCCTCCTCGATGGGATCGCGGATCGCCGGAAAGGCGTCGTTGTTGACCAGCACGTCGACACGCCCGAGTTCCTGTGTTGCGCGGCCGACGAGGTCGGTGGCATCCCGTTCCGGAAACGCGTTCAACATCGCGTGATCGGCGGCGAACGCCGCGCACACCTCCGGATCGGCGAAGCTGGCGTCGTGGCAGACGACACGCAGCCCCTGGGCCGCCAGTTCCCGGGCGATGGGCAGGCCAACGAAGTGGCGAACGTTGGTCACCAGTGCGACCCGATTTTCTGACATCTGTGCTCCTTTGCCGGGCCTGTTGGGTCAGCGGCGTCGCCAAGCCAGTGACGGCGTCAGGCCAGTGAGTCGCTGGGCCAAAGAGTCGTTAGGCCAGTGGCCGGCCGAGTTCGCCGGCGAGATCCTGAATGAACTGCCAGGCGACGCGGCCCGACCGTGCGCCGCGCCCGATGGCCCATGCCCGGGCGCGGTCTCGCAGGGTTGCCGCCGAGACGGGGAGCCCGTAGTAGGCCGCGTAGCCCTCGACGATGGCGAAGTAGGTGTCCTGGTCGCAGGCGTGGAAGCCGAGCCAGAGCCCGAAACGGTCGGACAGGGAGACCTTCTCCTCGACCGCCTCCGCCGGGTTGATCGCGGTCGACCGCTCGTTCTCGATCATATCGCGCGGCATCAAGTGGCGGCGATTGGAGGTGGCGTAGAAGAGGACGTTGTCCGGCCTCCCCTCGATGCCGCCCTCGAGCAGCGCCTTCAGGGACTTGTAGGCGGCATCCTGGCCATCGAAGGAGAGGTCGTCGCAGAACAACAGGCAGCGTCGCGTCGAGGGCCGCAGCAGCGCCAACAGTCGCGGCAGGGACGGAATGTCCTCGCGGTGGATCTCGATCAGGGCGACGGCACCCGGCGCATCGCCGAGGATGCGGCCATGTACGGCCTTGACCAGGGAGCTCTTGCCGGTGCCGCGGGCGCCCCAAAGCAGCGCGTTGTTGGCCGGCAGGCCGGCCGCGAACCGGCGGGTGTTTTCCAGCAGCGTCGCCGCCTGCCGGTCGATCCCCTGCAGCAAGGCGAGGTCGAGCCGGTTGACCGCGGCAACCGGTTCCAGACGCCCGGTCTCGGCCCGCCAGACGAAGGCGTCGGCGGCGTTAAGATCGGCGGGAGGCGGCGTCGGTGGCGCCAGCCGCTCGCACGCGTCGGCGATACGCCGGGCGAGGGCAACGAGGTCGTCGTCACGCATGACCGCGAGGCTACCAGCTTCCATTGGCGTGGGGAATGCTCGCACCGAAGGTGACGTCAAGGCTGCGGGGGCTTCGCTCGCGGCCGCCGCTTCCGGCGAGTGGCTCGGTCGACCCACCAAGCTATTGCGCCGGGGGGGCGACTCAGCCAACGGATGCGGCTCATCCGTTGGCATCGAACCACTAGAATCGGACGCTGTAGTTGCGCGCCTGCATGCAGGCGCCGAAGGCGTTGTTGTAGCTGGCCCGACGCTGGTTGTAGATTTGGGCACTTTGGCTCGGCACCGTCTGCGACGGCTGGCCCGCGCGGCTGAGTCCGCCGAGCACGGCGCCACCCACCGCGCCGATCGCCGCACCCTTGCCGGGACTGCCCGCGATCGCACCGCCGGCCGCGCCGAGCCCGGCGCCGGTCGCCGCATCCCCGGCCAGACCGGTGCCCGGGAACAGGCCGCCGCGGCCGAGCCCGAGAATCGTGCCGCCGCCCTGTTGCTGCGTCTGCTGCGGTGGCGGCGGCGCGGCAAACGGATCGAAACCACTCTGCTGCACGGCCCACTGGTGACAATCAAAGCGGTCGCGCGACTGCTGTTCCTGGTTCTGCCCGGCCAGCGGATAGGCGAACACGTTGTTGGCCTGGGCCAGCGCCGGACGCGCCGTGAGCGGTGCAGCGACGACGACCGCGACCGCCGCGATGGCGATGGTGATGGGGAAACGAGACAACATGGCAATAATCCTCCGCCGATTGGCGCGCTGCTCATAGCACCGATCTGGTTGAGTATACGTCAATCGCCAGCGTCCATCCTGTATTATTCGTCACAGATGGGTGACCGGCGCCGGTCGAAGAACGCCCGCAGCAACGCGCCGGCGGCGGTCGCGGCGACGCCGCCGATAATCTCCGGCCGATGGTGGCAGGTGGCCCGGTCGAAAACCCGCGCACCGTGGTCGACGCCGCCGCCCTTGGGGTCATAGGCGCCGAAGACGAGGCGCCGGATCCGCGCCAGCGAGATCGCCGCCGCGCACATGGCGCAGGGCTCGAGCGTGACGTAAAGATCGCAATCGACCAGCCGCGGTCGGCCGCGGGCGGCCGCCGCCGCGCGGATCACCAGCATCTCGGCATGCGCCGTCGGGTCGGCCAACGCCTCCGTGCGGTTGCCGGCCGCGGCAATGATCGCGCCCGACGCATCGACGAGCACCGCGCCGACGGGCACCTCGCCGCGGGCCGCTGCCGCCGCCGCTTCGGCGAGGGCTTGCGCCATCGGGTCGGGCCGGCTCATCGTCCGCATTGCCGGCGCCCCGTCGCCGGCCTACGTTCGCGGCTATGCGTCGGCCCCTTATCGGCATCACCTGCGACTGCGAGCCCCCGGGCGGCTTCTCGCCGTTCCCGTGGCTGGCGCTGCGGCAGAACTACGCCGAGGCCGTCGTTCGCGCCGGCGGGCTGCCGGTGCTGCTGCCGCACGAGACCGGGGCAGCGGCCGACTACGTCGCGACGATCGATGGCCTGGTGATCGCCGGCGGTCACTTCGACGTGCCGCCGGCGCTGTTCGGCGCCACCGAGCAACACCCGACGGTGCGCACCAAAGAGGGCCGCACCGCGTTCGAATTGGCGGTGCTGCGCGCGGCGCTGGCGGCGGATACGCCCGTGCTCGGCATTTGCGGTGGTCAACAGCTTCTCCTCGTGGCCCTTGGCGGCACGCTGATCCAGCACATTCCCGATGCCGTGCCGAGCGCCTTGCCCCACGAACAGGCAACGCCGCACGACCAGCCCGCCCACGACGTCCGCATTCATCCGGACACCCGGCTGCATGCCATCGTCGGCGTCGCGGAGATGGCGGTCAACAGCGCCCATCACCAGGCCGCGGCGACGGTGCCGGCGGGAATTGTGGTCGACGCGACCGCGCCCGACGGCGTGATCGAGGGGATCGAGGTGCCGGACCGCCGCTTCTGTCTCGGCGTGCAGTGGCATCCGGAATATGGGATCAGCGAGGGCGACCGCCGGATCTTCCGGGCATTCGTCGATGCGGCGGCGGACGGCCGATGACGCGACGCGACACGGCGGATCGGGCGGCGCCGGCGGCGGCCGGCGAGCGCATCGCCAAGCGGCTGGCCGCCGCCGGGCTCTGTTCGCGCCGGGAGGCCGAGCGTTGGATCGCCGATGGGCGCGTCGCGGTGAATGGCACGGTCCTGAGGACGCCGGCGGTCACCGTCGGCCCGGACGACCGGATCGTCGTCGACGGCACGCCGCTGCCCGAGCGGCCGCCGGTGCGGATGTGGCGCTACCACAAGCCGGCAGGCCTGATCACCACCCATCGCGATCCCGAGGGCCGGCCGACGGTGTTCGACCGGCTGCCGCCGGAGCTGGGGCGCGTCGTCTCGGTCGGGCGGCTCGACCTGACGTCGGAAGGGCTGTTGCTGTTGACCAATCTCGGCGCGCTGGCGCGACGCTTGGAGCTGCCGGCAACGGGCTGGACCCGGCGCTACCGGGTGCGCGTCTTCGGCCGGGTCGATGACGCGGCGCTGGCGGCGCTGGCCAAGGGCATGACCGTCGATGGCGTCCGCTACGGGCCGGTCGAGGCCCACGTCGATTCGGTGCGTGGCGACAATGCCTGGCTGACGGTGGCGCTGAAGGAAGGCAAGAACCGCGAGGTGCGACGCCTGCTCGAACCGCTCGGGCTCGTCGTCGGCCGGCTGATCCGGACGGCCTATGGGCCGTTCCAGCTCGGCACGCTGGCCCGCGGGGCCGTCGACGAGGTGCGGCGCAAGACGCTCCGCGAGCAACTCGGCCGCACCCTGATGGCGGACCTGGAGCGGTGAGGATCATCGGCGGCGCCCATCGCGGCCGGCAGATCACCGCGCCGCGCGGCAGGACGATGCGACCGACGGCCGATCGGGTGCGGGAGTCCGTGTGCAACATCCTCGGCCACGGCATGGACTGGGCGGGCTTTGAGGATGCCTCGGTGCTCGACGTGTTCGCCGGCACCGGCGCCTACGGGCTGGAATGCCTGTCGCGCGGCGCGGCGCGGCTCACCGCCATCGATCGCGATGCCACAGCGCTTCTGGCATTGCGGCGCAACGCCGCGGCGCTGGGCGAGGCCGGGCGCCTGACCGAACTGCGGCTGGACGCGACACGGCTGCCGCCGCCACCCCGCACCGCGGCGGTGCCCGCAGACCTGGCGTTCCTCGATCCCCCCTACGACCGCGGGCTCGCGGTGCCGGCGCTCAGCGGCTTGGCCGGTCGCGGCTGGCTTGCGCCGAAAGCGCTGTGCGTCGTCGAGGCGGCGGCCGGCGAGCCGCTCCCCCTGCCGCCGGGCTTCACCCTCGAAGACGAGCGCGTCTACGGCGCTGCCCGGGTCTGCTTTGTCCGCTTCGCCTGAACCGCCATCGCCGTCTGCCGTTGTCCGCCGCCCTTGTCGTCGGCCAGGATAAACGGCACCTCAACGATAGGATCACTACTCGGGAGGGCGAGACCGTGTGGAAAACCATGGCCATCGGTGTCGGCGTCGTCGCCGCACTCGTCCTCGTCGGCTTCGGCGTCATGCGCGTCACCGGGCTCTGGGATCGGCTGCTGCCACCGGCACCGCGACAGCCCATCGACTTCCCCACTCTGGAGCCGGGTGACCGGCCGAACCGCTACTTGGTCTGCCCGGAGGATTTCTGCGCACGGTCGGCGCCCGACGCCATCAGCCCCGTCTTTCGGGTGCCGGTGGCGGTCTTGGCGGCAGCGTTCCGGGAACTCCTGGCGCGGCAGCCGGCGCTGGTGATCGAGGGCAACGAGATCGATCGGCTCGAGTTGGTGCAACGGACGCCGCTAATGCGCTGGCCGGATCGCATCACCGTCCGCTTCCTGCCGCTCGGGCCGGATAGCAGTACGCTGGCCATTTACAGCCGCTCGACCTACGGGCATTCGGACCTGGGCGCCAACGAACGGCGCATCACGGCGTGGCTCGAGCAACTGGCGGCGTCGCTGCGCTGACGCCCCGCTTGACGCGGCCGCGGTCTGCGGTGCGGGGACGGCAAAAGAGATAATGCTTGACTGCCCTGATCCAAATCATCGCGGTGCCGCGAATCGTTCGTGATTCGTGATCCGGTTAACAGATCCGATGCCGTCGCTCCGGTAGAATTTACTGGCCGGTTGCGAAGGACAAAGCAGCACCGGATCGACAACGATTGAAACAAGGATCAGGGACGATGCGCACGACATTGGGAGTGATCTTGGCAGCGGGCATGGCCCTCTCCGCGCCCATGGCATGGGCTCAGACGGTTATCGACACTGGCGCGACCGGGGGGCAGGAAATCGCGGTCTTGGAAGGTTTGGCCCCGGCCGGCGAAATGGGGACAGGAGCCAAGTTGGCATCGCCGGCTGTGGGACTGGCGCCGGGTGAATACCAGTGGTGGGCGGAGCGCTCGGGGAGGCGTGGCGAGGTGCTGCTCACCATTTCGCTGGCCGAGCAGGCGGTGCATGTCTACCAGGGTGGCGACCTGATCGCCGTCAGCACCATCAGCACCGGTCGTCCGGGATACGAGACGCCGCGCGGCGTCTACACCATCCTGCAGAAGAAAAAGCGGCATTTCTCCAACCTATACGACAACGCGCCGATGCCCTACATGCAGCGGTTGACCTGGGATGGCATCGCGTTGCACGCCGGGCGCCTGCCCGGCCACCCGGATTCACACGGCTGCATCCGCCTGCCGAAGGGGTTCGCTCAGGCGCTCTATGGCGTCACCGGCTACGATACCGTGGTCGTCGTCGCCGATGAGATGCAGACGGCGATGCGCACGGGCGGCAATCTCGGTCTGATCGGCGATCTGCCGCCGTCCGAGATCGCCGTCGTTGAAGGCTTCGGTGGCTTCGGCGATCTGCCACGGGGTGCGAATACGGACGACCTCAACCGTGCCATGCTCAACCGGCAGCCGACCGGTGCGCGGTAGAGCGGTCTGTAGGACGGCGGCGGCGCGATATGGGGTGCCGGGAGACGAACGCGAGCCATCGCATAATGGTTGCAAAACGGTAATGTTTCGCGGTTACTGGCTGTATCTCAGTCCCTGAACGTCCGTACCGCAGGCGTTGGCCGGTCAACCGATGACGCATCCCGCATCCCCCCGTCCCGCTTCGACTGCCGACATCGGTGCGGTGCCGGCGGGTCCCGAACCGGTGCCGGCAGCAGCGACGGCCGGAGCACTGACGTCGCCGGACCCCGCGCCGGCGTCGATGCCTCCCCCGGTGCCGCGCACATCGGGACTGGCGCACTGGCTGTTCGGCACCGGCGGTCCCATGGGGCGGCTCCTGGAACTTGGGCGGCAACGCCGGCTGGCGCCACTGGAGGTGCATGTGGCCCCCCTGGGCGGCCCGGAGGCGACGCCGGACGACACCCGTCACCTCGTCCGGATGCTGCGCCGTCGTCCGGGGGTCAGGATCCGGACGCTGGAGCGGCCCGTTGCCGCGCGCGATGCCGGGCACGACGGCCGCACGGTCCGCGCCATCACCATGGCCGGGCGCGACTGGCTCAAACGCTCGAGTGGCGACCTGCTGATCTGGGGTACGGTGCCGGCGCCGGGCACGACGCTCCATCTCAGGTTTGTCGCCGCCTCGGAGCCGGCGCTTCCCGGCGTCGGCGTCGTCGATCCGGCGGGGATCATCGGCCTGCCGATCGGCTTCGGCGACGACCTCGCCGGCCTGCTCTACGCCGTCGTCCTCGCTGCCGCCCGGCCGGACGATGCGGCGAAGGCGCGAACCCGGTTCTACCGGGTCGCCACCGCGTTCCGCGGTCTGCGGGCGACCATACAGTCGCTGCCGCCGACGTTGACCGCCTTCGAGCGAGCCACCCTGCGCGCGGCCTTTGGCGACGTCGCCGCGTTCCTGGCCGGGGCGCCCCGCTATCGGGTGCTGCTGCGGGACGCCGTTGACGCCTACGAGGCGGCGCTACCCGGCCTGACCGACGCCGACGCGCCCCTCGCCGCCGCCGTGGTTGCCCGCAACCGCGGTTTGGCCGGCCTTGCCGCCGCCGGCTCCGATGCCGACCCGCGTGCCCTGGAAGCCGCCATCGGTTTCCTGCAGCGCGCCATCGACGGCTTTGCGGCGCGCGGTCTCGCCCAGGCACACGCCCTCACCTGCGACCGGCTGGGTGACGCTCTCTATCGCCTCGAGGAACGTGTCAGCGATCCGAGCCTCCTGGAGGATGCCGTGGCGGCGCATCGGATGGCGTTGGCCGGGCTCACGCCCTCCCGCGCCCCGGACGCCTGGGCCGAGGCCCAACACAACCTGGCGCGCGCGGCACAGGTGCTGGGGGCGGAGACGGAGAACCCCGAGTGGTTGGTGATGGCGATCGCGGCCGGCAAGGCGGCGTTGACGCTGCGCACCCGTGAGAGTCACCCCTTGGCCTGGGCCGCCGCGCAGAACACCATCGGCTCGGCGCTGTTCCTGCTCGCCCGCCGGCCGCGGGACGCCACCATGCTGGCCGAAGCGGCAGTGGCACTCACCGGCGCCCGCGACGTGTTTCGCGACCGCGGCGCTACGGCCTTGGCGGCGGTCGTCGAGCGCAATCTGGCGCGGGTCGAGGCGCTGCGACGAGGCACGGTCGCGGCATCTGATGCGGGATTCGATGCGAGCGCGCCTCACCGCCGGCCGCGGCCGCGCGCCACGTAGACGCGGCAGGTGGAATAGCCGTCGTTCTTGAAGTGATAGGTCTCGTTCGGCCGCGCCAGCCTCAGCGGATCGCGCAGGTTCCAGCCCTTCTTGGCAATCCCGGTGGTGCCACGCCCCTGGCGGCCGAAATGGCCAATGTAGAGGCGATGATCCTGGTTCTGGTTGAAGGCGTGGCGGCGGCAGGCGGCGCTGAGCTTTCGGTCCAGGCGACCGACCTGGGCATAGTGGCTGGTCGAGGTGGCGTAGCGCTTGGCGCCGGCGAGGACTGGTGCGATCGCGAACGGCGTCCACGCCAGCACGAGAAGCAGCAGAGCGGCGACGCGGCGGGGCGCGGCACGGACTTTGGGTCGACAAGCGGTCACGGCACTCTCATGTAATCGCAGCGGGTACGAAAACGCGTGCGGGCCGGACAGTCTGCGTCGACGACCTGAAGATTGCGTGAATCGGACGACTGTCCGTCGGGCGCCGCTAATCCCGAAGCGGTGACGCAGCGTAGACGTTATATTAACAAGTGTGAAACAGGGATGGTACCCATGATCGCTCGTCTTGGTCGCGGCCTTGCCGCATCGCTTCTGCTCGCCGGTCTTGCTCTCGCCCCGCAGGTCGGCTGGTCGGCGGGCGGCGGCGGATGGTCGTCGTCACCACCGGCGTCACGGACGCAAGCCCCCAGCGCGTTGCAACGGGGTGCCGCGGCGGTGAAAGCCGGCGACTACACGATCGCGATCCAGGCGCTGGAACAGGCGGTGGCCGAGGACGCGCGGAATGCCGATGCGCTCAACATGCTCGGCTACAGCCACCGCAAGCTCGGCCGCTACGCCGAGGCAATGGCATGGTACCAGAAGGCGCTGGCGGTCGACCCCCGGCATCGCGGCGCGCTGGAATATCAGGGCGAATTGTTCCTGGACCTCGGCGATGTGGCACGGGCGGAGCAGAACCTGGCGCGTCTGGCGGGCGTTTGCGCGGGCGGCTGTGACGAGTACAATGACCTGCGCGCAGCCATCGCGGATCACCGCGCCGGCCGGTCGAGCCAAGTCGACAAGAGTTGGTGATGGTGCTCGCCCGCCGCAGCCCCGGCCGCCGACACCGCGGCAAGCGGGGAATCCGTTCTCGCCGCACCTCCTGCGCCTCCTGCCCCTGAAGGGGTTCCCTTCGGGGGACCGCCACCCGCCGCTTCGATGGGGGGCGGGTTCGTGCTTTCCAATTGGGGTCTTCTCTCCTACCATCACATTGATGTTTGAGGACGCTCGACGGTGACGCTTGGGAGTGCCGAATCGGTACGAAGAGCTACACGATAACGGGCTAACCACAATCCGGAGAGGGAACGATGGCCGTCGCGACCGCAGCCGACCCGCACGCTCAAGGAAGCGTTACCTTCGTCGCATTGATCGCCGCCGCCGCCGCCATTGGCGGCTTTCTTTTTGGCTTTGACACTGCGGTCATCAACGGTGCGGTGGTGGCCATCGGCAACCACTTCGAGGCCTCCGCCTGGGCGGTCGGGCTGTCGGTGTCGCTGGCGCTGCTGGGTTCGGCCGTCGGCGCCTTCGCCGCCGGTCCCATCGCCGACCGGATCGGCCGTGTCCGCAGCATGCAACTGGCGGCGGCGCTCTTCACGATCAGCGCGCTGGGGTCCGGGCTGCCGATCTCGATCTACGATTTCGTGTTCTGGCGGTTCTTGGGTGGCATGGGCGTCGGCGCCGCCAGTGTCATCGCCCCGGCCTATATCGCCGAGGTGTCGCCCGCCCACATGCGCGGCCGGCTCGGCTCGCTGCAGCAACTCGCCATCGTCGTCGGCATCTTCATCGCCTTGCTCAGCAACTTTGCGATCGGTTCGGCGGCCGGGTCGGCGGACAATCCGTTCTGGTTCGGTTACGACGCTTGGCGCTGGATGTTCTGGTCGGAAATTCCGGCCGCGCTGCTTTACGGGATCTGCGCCACCTTCATCCCGGAGTCGCCCCGCTATCTGGTCGCCAACAAGCGCGAGGCGGAGGCGCTGGCGATCCTGACCCGCATCATCGGCGCCGACGCGAAGCACCGGGTCGACGAAATCCGCCACACCGTGCTGACCGAGCGCAAGCCGCGCTTCAGCGACCTGAAGGGGCGCTTCGGTCTGCTGCCGATCGTCTGGGTCGGCATGGGGCTGTCGCTGTTCCAGCAATTCGTCGGCATCAACGTGATTTTCTACTACTCCAACGTGATGTGGCGGGTGGTCGGTTTCAGCGAGGAAAACGCGCTGATCATCACCATGATC
>CAZVRW010000033.1:14252-32774 GCA_964630265.1 uncultured Rhodospirillaceae bacterium | reverse complement strand
TAAGGTGAACGGGTGGTGTTCGAGCGTGTCACCACGGGAGCCGCCGACGACATTCAGAAGGCGAAGGATATTGCCCGCAGCATGGTCACCAGCTACGGCATGAGCACGGCGCTCGGGCAGATCAACTTCGAGGAGCCGCGCAAAAGCTTTCTGGAACAGGTGGCGCAGCGCCGGCCCTATGCCGAGGAGGCCGTCGCGATCATCGACGACGCCGTGAAGGGCATCCTCGCCGAGGGCTTCGCGCGCGCATCGAACATTCTCGAAGCCAACCGCTCGTTGCTGGATCGGGCGGCCGCGCGCCTGCTCGAAGACGAGACCCTGGAGCAGGATACAATCCGGCAGATCCTCGCCGACGCCAAGATGCCCGACAAGGCGGCCACGCCGGAGCGGCGTCGCGCGGCGGCCGGCTGAGCGGGGCGGCCGCGCAGCTCCGGGCAGGGCGCCCCGATCCGCCCGAGGCTTGCCCGACGCCACCAAACCCAACGCATTGATCCAAAAGCCGCTTTTTGGCTGGGGGACCTGGATTCGAACCAGGACTAAGCGGTCCAGAGCCGCTCGTTCTACCGTTAAACTATCCCCCAAGGGGCGCCGGCGGGCCGATCGAAGACCGGAACGTTAGGAGAAAACGCCGGCAGGGGCAAGAGCCGCTGAAGAGCCGCGGCCGGGGCCTTGGCCGGCGCGCCGGCTTGCGTGCCGCAATCGCATAGCGGGTCTTCTCTCGCGGCATCGGTTGCGGTATTCGTTAGAATTGACTTCGCGGCAACCGTCGATGGCCATTTCGGCCACGCCCCCGGGGACGTTCTTCCGGGGACGTTCTCCCGGGATCCCGGCGGCGACGGCGCGGCAAAACGGCGAGGCGGACCGAGTGGACACGAGCGATGGACGCGTTGGGCTGGACCGGTTTCCCGACCGCCTGCGATCGCCCGCTCCCGCCTATGCGGCCGTCGACCTCGGCACCCACAACTGCCGCATGCTGGTGGCCCGCCCCGACCCCGCCGCCGGCTTCCGCGTCATCCGCTCGTATGCCAAGCCGGTGCGCCTCGGCGAGGGTCTCGGCACCAGCAACTCCCTCACCCAGGCGGCGATGGACCGGGCGGTGGCGGCGCTGCGCGCCTGCGCCCGGCGCATCGAACGGCTCGGCGTCGTCCGGGTGCGCAGCATCGCCACCGAGGCCTGCCGGCGCGCCGACAATGTCGACCGGTTCGTCCAGCGGATCCGCCGGGAGACCGGGCTGGTCCTGGAGCCGGTCAGCGCCACCGACGAGGCGCGGCTGACGCTGGCCGGCTGCTCGCCGCTGCTCGACCGCCATTGCCAGCGCGTGCTGCTGTTCGATATCGGCGGCGGCAGCACCGAGATTGCCTGGATCGAGCCGCATCCCGACCGGCCGCCGCAGATCCTGGCGCTCCTGTCGCTGCCCATCGGCGTCGTCGCCTTCGCCGAGCGGTACGGCGGCGACCGCATCAGCTCGCGCGTCTACGCCGAGATGGTCGCCGGCGTCCGCGCCAGCTTGGCCCCGTTCGAGGCAGATTGCGGCATCCGTCGCCATCTGGATGCCGGCGGCGTGCAGATGATCGGCACCTCCGGCACGGTGACCACCCTGGCCGCCACCCTGTTGCGACTCAAGCGCTATGATCGGGCCCGCGTCGATGGTCTGGACATCAGCTTTCGCGACATCGCCCGCGTCAGCGCCCAGCTCGCCGTCAGCACATGGCGGGAGCGCGCCAACAACCCCTGCATCGGGCCGGATCGCGCCGATCTGGTGGTCGCCGGCTGCGCTATCCTGGAGGCGGTATGCGACACCTGGCCGGTCGGTCGTTTGAGCGTCGCCGACCGGGGCATTCGCGAGGGCCTGCTGATGTCGATGATGGCCGAGGACGCCGCCGCCGGGCGCTCCGCCGCGGCGCCGGCCCGATGAGGCGACGCGGCGGCGGCGCGCCGCGGGGACCTGCCGGCAAGGGATCGCCCACGGGCTCACTTGGGGGTCGTCGCGGCGACGGCGCCGTCAAGGTCCTCGGGAAGTCGCACAAGCCGTCGTCCCGGCGCTGGCTGGAGCGGCAGTTCAACGACCCCTATGTGGCCGAGGCGCGGCATCGCGGCTACCGCTCCCGTTCGGCCTTCAAGCTGCTGGAACTCGACGACCGCTTCCGCATCCTCGGACCGGGCCATCGGGTCCTCGATCTCGGCGCCGCGCCGGGCGGCTGGACACAGGTGGCGATCGAGCGGGTGCGCGCCGGCCGCGCCGGCGGCGGCCGGGTCGTCGCCCTGGATCTCCGGCCCATGGACCCCCTGCCGGACGCCGTCGTCATCCTCGGCGACGCGGGCGACGAGACCGTGCTCGCGGCCTGCCGCGAGGCGCTCGGCGGCGCCGCCGATGTGGTGCTGAGCGACATGGCGCCGGCCACCTCCGGCCATCCGGGGACCGACCACCTGCGCATCGTTGCACTGGCGGACACCGCGATCGACGTCGCCCGGTCGCTGCTCGCCCCCGGCGGCACCTTCGTCTGCAAGGTTTTCCAGGGGGGGGCCGAAGGCACGCTGCTCGCCGAGGTCAAGCGCCGCTTCGGCACGGTTCGCCACGCCAAGCCGCCGGCCTCGCGCAGCGGCTCCGCCGAGATGTATCTGGTGGCCACCGGCTACCGCGCGGGGAGCAGCACCAGCCGATCCTAGCCCGGCCGCGGCGGCGGCAACGGTCTTGGCATCGGGAGGCCGTCGTGTATCATGCGCGCCCGATCCGACGCGGAGCCGTCATGACCATTCCCGAAGCGCTGGCGTTCGATGATGTCCTCCTGGTCCCGGCGGCGTCGTCGGTCCTGCCGTCCGAGGTCGACACCCGCACGCGACTGACCCGCAGCGTCACGCTCCGCATCCCGCTGCTGTCGGCGGCGATGGACACGGTCACCGAGAGTGCGATGGCGATCGCCATCGCCGAGGCCGGCGGCATCGGCATCATTCACAAGAACCTGAGCATCGCCGAACAGGCCGCCGAGGTGCGGCGGGTGAAGAAGTACGAATCCGGCATGGTCGTCGATCCGATGACGATCAACCCGGACGCCACCCTCGCCGATGCGCTCGATCTGATGGCGGCACACAAGTTCTCCGGGGTGCCGGTGGTCGAGCGTGGCACCGGCCGGCTGGTCGGCATCCTCACCAACCGCGACGTCCGGTTCGCGCAAGACCGACGACAGCCGGTGAGCGAGTTGATGACCCGCAGCACCCCCGACAAGCCGCTGGTCACGGTTCGCGAAGGCGTCACCCAGGACGAGGCCAAACGGCTGCTGCACAAGCATCGGATCGAGAAGCTGCTGGTCGTCGACGAAGACTACCGCTGCATCGGCCTGATCACCGTGAAGGACATCGTCCGCGCCGAGAGCTATCCCGCCGCCTGCAAGGATGACCAGGGGCGGCTGCGCGTCGGCGCGGCGACCGGAGTCGGTGCGGAAGGGGTGGAGCGGGCCCGTGCCCTGCTCGATACCGGCGCCGACATCATCGTCGTCGACACGGCGCACGGCCACTCGGACGGCGTCATCGCCGCCGTCGGCAAGATCAAGACGCTCAGCAATTATGCCCAAGTCTTGGCCGGCAACGTCGCCACCGGCGACGGCGCGCGGGCCCTGATCGATGCCGGCGCCGACGCCATCAAGGTGGGCATCGGGCCCGGCTCCATCTGTACGACCCGGGTGGTCGCCGGCGTCGGCATGCCGCAGTTCACCGCCATCCTGGAGACGACGGAGGTGTGCCGGAAGCACGATATTCCGGTGGTCGCCGACGGCGGCATCCGCTATTCGGGCGACCTTGCGAAAGCGCTCGCGGCCGGCGCCGACTGCGCCATGATCGGTTCACTGTTCGCCGGAACGGACGAGAGCCCCGGCGAGGTGTTCCTCTATCAGGGTCGGTCCTACAAGTCCTATCGCGGGATGGGGTCGCTCGGCGCCATGGCCCGCGGCTCCGCCGACCGCTATTTCCAGCAGGAGGTGCGGGACCAGTTGAAACTGGTCCCGGAAGGTGTCGAAGGCCGGGTCCCCTACAAGGGTCCGGTCGGCCGCGTCATCCATCAACTGGTTGGTGGCGTCGCCTCGGCGATGGGCTACACCGGCAACCGCACCATCGTCGAATTGCAACAACGGGCGCAGTTCCGGCGGGCCAGCAACGCGGCCTTGCGCGAAAGCCACGTCCATGACGTGACGATCGTGCGCGAGGCCCCGAACTATCAGATTTCAGACTGAGCGGCGGCAAATGCCAGCGCCGGCGCGATGCCGCCGACGCTGGCCGCCGTCTTCAACCGTCTCGGATCAGCGGTCCGAGGAGGGGCCGACCATGGACAGGAACTCGCGGCGCGTGATCGGGTCGTCGCGGAAGGCGCCCAGCATGCGGCTGGTGACCATGGACACGCCCGGCTTGTGAACGCCGCGCGTCGTCATGCACTGGTGCTTCGCCTCGACGATCACGGCCACGCCGCGCGGCTGCAGCACCGCGTCGATGGTGTTGGCGATTTGCGCGGTCATCTTCTCCTGAATCTGCAGTCGCTTCGCATACGCATCCACCACCCGGGCGAGCTTGGAGATGCCGACCACGCGATGGCGCGGCAGATAGGCCACGTGCGCCTTGCCGATGATCGGCACCATGTGGTGCTCGCAATGGCTCTCGAATCCGATGTCGCGCAGCATGACCATTTCGTCATAGCCGTCGGTTTCCTCGAACGTGCGTGAGAGGATCTCGTTCGGATCCTCGGTGTACCCCGAGAAGAACTCCTCGTAGGACCGGACCACACGATCGGGCGTGCCGAGCAAGCCTTCCCGCCCCGGATCGTCGCCGGCCCAACGGATCAATGTCCGGACGGCAGCCTCGGCCTCCGAGCGGTCCGGGCGCGGGCGCGACGCCGGCTCCTGAGGGTCTTGCAGCAGTGTTTGCGCGTGAGCGTTCATGTGATCCATCCTTCCTGGCTGACCGAGGAATCGCGGCAACGCGCCGTCCCGTCCGCTCGGTCTTTTGCTGATGTCGACCGTGATGGTCTCTGCTGTTGACGGTTCGACGGCCCGGATGCGACCCCAAGCCATGCGGTAATCGGCCGGCGGCGCGCCTTAAGCTGCGACCTCCTGCGGCAGCAAGCCGGCGGCCATGGCGGATCCACTCCAGTCCGACGACTGCTTTTTCAGGCGGCGCCCGACGATCTTGCGGATCTTCTGCAGCGCCCCGACCTCGATCTGCCGCACCCGTTCGCGAGAGATACCGTAACGCAGGCTCAACTGCTCCAGGGTCATCGGGTCGTCACGGAGGTGGCGCTCGCTGACGATGACCCGCTCACGCTCGTTCAGCATGCCGAGAGCATCGGCGAGCATGCGCCGACGATAGGCGGTTTCCTCGCGCTCGCCGAGCATGGCTTCCTGACCGACATCATCATCGAGAAGCCAATCCTGCCACTCGGTCTCACCATCACCCCGCAACGGCGCGTTCAATGAGGCGTCGCCGGAAGCAAGCCGGCGATTCATGCTGATCACCTCTTTCTCCGGCACGTTCAAGGCGTCGGCGATTCGCTTGACGTTTTCGGGCAGGAGGTCGCCCTCCTCGAGGGCCTGCAACTCGTTCTTCAGCCGTCGCAGGTTGAAAAACAGCTTCTTTTGCTCCGAGGTGGTCCCCAGTTTGACCAGGGAATGCGCGTGGACGATGTACTCCTGGATCGCCGCGCGGATCCACCACATGGCATAAGTGGCCAAGCGGAAGCCGCGCTCGGGGTCGAAGCGTTCGATCGCCTGCATCAGGCCCAGGTTGCCCTGCGCAATCAGGTCGTCGACCGGCAAGCCATAGCCGCGATAGCCCATGGCAATCTTCGCCACCAGTCGCAAATGACTGTTGACCAGCGTGTGCGCCGCTTTCTGGTCACGATCGCTGACCCACCGGCGCGCCAACCGCTGCTCTTCCTCGGGCGACAGCAACGGGAATTGCTGAACGCTGCGAATGTATCGGCTGGTGCGCTCGTCGGTTCCGATGGCGTGGGTGGGCCGTCGCGTCATCACGGTCACTGATCCTCTCCTCACACGATGCTCCGGCTGCTGCGGCCGGAGGGCTTTTGCCGTATCATCTGCTCGCCATTCTTTACGGCGGCAGTCCGGCGTTGGATGACTGGATCGGGTCAAAGGCGGCCCGCGAGTTGACCCGTCGCCGGTGCACCCGGCGCCGGGGGCGGATCCATCAGGCCGGCCCGCGGTGGATCCATCAGGGATGTCGCAGCGTAGGGACGTTGCGAATGTGAACGGGGGTTGACCAGATGAACGCACGCCTACCACAGCTCTGCCGGCCACGCGGTCCACACCGGCGCGCCCTTGTCACCGGCGCCTCCAGCGGCATTGGCAGCGCCTTCGCGCGCGAGTTGCCCGAGGGAACCGACCTGCTGCTCACCGGACGGGATGCCGCGCGGCTGGAAGCGCTGGCGATGGAACTGGCCCGACCGGGGCGACACATCGCCACCAAGGTCGCCGATCTCGCCGTCGAAGCAGAGGTTGCGGCGGTCGCGGCGTGGGCCGACGCCGAGGAGATCGACCTCCTCATCAACAATGCCGGGATCGGCCAACTCGGTGGCGTCCTCGAGCACAGCCTCGAGGCTGAACGCGACACGGTGGCGGTGAACGTCCTGGCGACGCTGGTGCTGACGCGCGCGTTGGCGCCCGGCATGATCGCGCGGGCGCAGGGCGCCGGCGGTCGCGCCGGCATCATCGTCCTCTCCAGCACCGCGGCGTTCTCCGCCGTGCCGTTTTTCACCACCTATGCCGCCACCAAGGCGTTCGGTCTCGCCTTCGCCGAGGGGCTGGCCGATGAATTGCGCGGCGAACCCATCGACGTGCTGGCGCTCTGCCCGGGCGCCACGCGGACAGCGTTCGGCGAACGTGCCGGCTTCGGCGCCGGTGGCGTTCCCGGCGCGACCGATCCGCGCACGGTGGCGCGGGAGGGACTTCGCGCCCTCGGCCGGCAGACCGTGAAGATCACCGGCACCATCGATCAGGCGACGCTCGGCCCGCTGCTGCTCCCACGGCGCACGGTGACGACCCTCGTCGGCACCGCCATGCGGCTGGTCAACTCGGCCATGGGCACCCGCCCGCGCGGCGGCCCGGTCCGTACCGCCGGGCGGTGAGTTCGCGCAACACCGCCGCCGGCATGCCACGGACGGCGGCGGTTCTCACCGCGCTGGGCGTCCTGCCGTTCGCCGGCGGTGCGGCGGTCGCCTGGGTCTGGCCGGACTTCGAGGCCGCAGGCGCGATCGACGCGGTGATTGCCTATGGCGCCGTCATCCTGTCGTTTCTCGGCGGCATTCATTGGGGGTTCGCCGCCGCGCCCGGTGGGGCGACCTCCGGACGCTCGGTCGGCTATGGCCTGAGTGTGCTGCCGTCCCTGCTCGCCTGGGCGGCCCTGCTGCTGCCGCGATCCGTCGGGCTCGGACTGTTGATGGTCGCCATCATCGGCGCGCTCGCGCTCGATCGCCGCGCCGTGGTGAAGGGGCTCGCCCCCGCATGGTGGCTGGGCTTGCGCGGACCGGTCACCGCCATCGTGCTGCTGTGCCTGGGCGTCACGCTCGCGGCGCTGATCCAGCGGCTCTGACGGCGCGGGACAGCAGCGATGCGCAAGACGGAGCTTCCGAGCAAAATCTGCGTCGTCTGCGGACGGCCCTTTCTGTGGCGACGCAAATGGGCGCTGACCTGGAACGCGGTACGCTATTGCTCGGAGCGCTGCCGCCGCCGGCGCCTTGCGGTGAAAGCCGGCGAGCCCGCCCGCTGACCGGCGCCAAAGCTCAGGCACGCGGCGCGACCGCCTCGAGGAAGCGTTGGGCCGCTTGCCGCATCGCCGCCACCTTGTCGGGCGCCATGCGCGAGAGCGTGCGATAGACCATCGCCATCCGGGGATTGCCCGACAGCCGATCGGCGTGCTCGGCGAGAAACGCCCAATAGAGGTAGTTGAACGGGCACGCCGTTTCGCCGGTCGCCGCGCGCACGTCATAGCGGCAATGCTTGCAGTAGTCGGACATGCGGTCGATGTACTTGCCGCTCGCCGCGTACGGCTTCGAGGCGAGCAGCCCGCCGTCGGCGAATAGCGCCATGCCGTGGACGTTGGGCAGTTCCACCCATTCGTAGGCGTCGGCGTAGACGATCAGATACCATGCTTCCACCGCGGCCGGGGCGATGCCGGCGAGCAGCGCGAAGTTGCCGGTGACCATCAGCCGCTGGATGTGGTGGGCGTAGGCCTCCTGCTTCGTCTGACCGATGCACTGGGCGAGACAATTCAGGTCGGTCTCGCCGGTCCAATAGAACGCGGGCAGCGGCCGATCGGCGCCGAAGAAGTTGCTCTCGGCGTACGCCGGCATCTTTAACCAGTACAGGCCGCGGATGTACTCCCGCCAGCCGATGATCTGGCGAATGAATCCTTCGACCGCGTTCAACGGCGCCCGGCCGGCGCGAAAGGCCGTCTCGGCCCGGCGGCAGACGGCCAGCGGATCGAGCAGCCCGGCGTTGAGATAGAGGCCGATCACCGCGTGGTAGAGCGTCGGCTCGCCCTGCTTCATGGCGTCCTGATAGCTGCCGAACAGCGGCAGTGCCCGGGCGATGAATGCATCGAGGGCCGCTTCGGCGGCGGCGGTGGTGACGGCGAACCAGAATGGCTCGAGGTCGCCGAAGTGGTGACTGAAGCGCTGGCCGACCAGATCCAGCACCGCGCGGGTCGTCGCGTCCGGCTCGGTCCGCTGCGGCGGTGGCGGTGTCAGGTCCTCGGGCAGGCGCTGCCGGTTCTCGGCATCGAAGTTCCAGCGACCGCCGGTGGGGGTGCCATCCTGTTCCATCAGCAGGCCGGTCTGTCGCCGCATCTCGCGATAGAAGTATTCCATGCGCAGTTGCTTCCGACCCGCGGCCCATGCCGCGAACGCCTGGCGCGAGGCGATGAAGCGGTCGTCGTCGACAATCTCGACGGGCACGCCGGTGGCCTCCTGCCAGCCGCGCATGTCCGCCAGCACCCGCCACTCGCCCGGCTCGGTGACGACGATGCGCCGCGGCCGGTGGCGGACAACGGCCGCACGAAGTTCCTCGCGCAGGCTGCCCCGGTTGTCGGTGTCGTCCAGCCGGCGATAGTCGACGCGCACTCCCTCGGCCCGCAGCGCCTCCGCGAAATGCCGCATGGCGGAGAACAGGAAGGCGATCTTCTTGGGATGGTGCGGGACGCAGGTGGCCTCGTCGGCGACCTCGGCCATCACCACGACGTCGGCCGCCTTATCCAACGTGCGCAGGCTTGCCAGGTGGCGCGTCAGCTGGTCGCCGAGAACGAAGCGCAGCGTTGCCACGGCGCGCGCCAACGTTATGCCGCCTCTGCCGCGGCGGCGGCGCGCGACGCGGTACCGAACAGCCGACCCGCCATGGCCGCGCCCGATAGATACGCGCCCTCGATACGGCCGCCGACGCACCAGTCACCGCAGGCACCGAGGCCGGCCGCCGCGTCAAACAGACAGGGCGCACCGACGCCGTCGCCGGACTGGGCGTAGCGCCAGCGGTGCGCCCGCGCCGTCAGCGGCAAGCCTGGATCGGTCCCCGTCGCCCGGGCGAACGCCGCGAGCATCGCTGCGACCACGGCGTCAGGCTCGTCCTCCAGATGCGCCCGGCTCCACGCCGGCGGGGCATGCAGCACCCAGCGCTCGCCGGCGGGACGGCCCGGCTTGTCACTGTCGCGGGCGATCCAGGACAGCAGCGGATCGTCAACGAAGGCCCCGCCGAAGGCCAGCGGCAGACGGCGCGCGAAGGCCAGCATCACCGCCCAGCACGGCGCCATCTCGGCCGCCGCCGCCACCGCCGCGAGCTCGGGCACGGGCGCCAAAAGATTGGCCGCCTGCGGCGCCGGCGCGGCGACGATCACCCGTTCGAAGGGGCCGAACACGGCACCTCCGTCGGCCACCGTCCACCAAGTGTCGTCCCGCCGCTCCAAGCGGTCGATGCGAACGTCCTCGCGGATCGGCAGATCGGCGCCCAGATGCCGACCGATGGCACTCATGCCGGGGACGCCCACATAACGAACGCGGCCGTCGTCAACCGACCGGGTCACCCCGGCGGCGAGGTGGACCAGCGGCGACGTCCATGGCGCCACGTGTCCGTCCTGCTGCCAACTTTCGACCAAACGGCCGAAGCGCCGATCCTTCACCGTGAAATACTGGGCGCCATGATCGAACGATCCGGTCTCGTCCCGTCGCGTCGCGATCCGCCCGCCGGGCCGGCGGCCCTTGTCGAACACGCTGACCGGCCAGCCATGATCGGCCAACGTTCGCGCGCAAGCCAGTCCGGCGAGGCCGCCGCCGATCACCGCAACGCGGGGCGGATTGGCTTGCGCCCCCCGCCCGGTCCGGCGGGCGTAGGCGGCAACGTCGAGCCGTCGCGCATGCTGCGCCGTCGAGCGGCCGCGCACCGATCCGACGATCGTCCGCTCGGGCGTGAAGGGGCGATCGAACAGGCCGAGACACCAGAACAGCCCGCCGTAAGAATTCGGATCCTCGCCGTCGAGGGCGAAGCGATGGTTGAGGTCGACCAGCCGCTCCAGGCACGACTCCGGGCCATCGGTCCAGTCGAGCAGCGCCTTGCCCCAGGTCATCCGCACAGCGTTGTGCATTTCGCCGTGGATCACCAGCGACCGCTGGGCGGCGTCCCACAGCACGTCGCCGGTGCGGGCACGCGCCAGCGTCTCCCAGGAATGCAGCGCCGGGCGCAAGTCGGCACGGTGCCGACCCAGCGTCTCCCGCGCCCAGTCGGGCAACGCCTCGATGCTATCGTGATCGGCACGATGGAAACACCAGGCCCAGCTCATCTCGCGCCACACCAGCAGTTCGTCGAGGAACTTGTCGGCGCCGGCCCCGCCCCGTTCCCAGGCCTCGCGGGCGATACGGAAGGGCGAGACGTGACCCAGGTGGAGATAGGGCGACAGCCGACTGACGCCGTCGCGATCCAGCGCGTCGTTCCGCCGGTGCGCATACGCGGCGAGCCGCTGGTCGCGGAAGCGCCGCCAGCGGTCATAGCCGGCGACGGCACCGCCGGGCGTGTGCGGCACGGGGGCGATGGCATGATCGATTTCGCAGGCGGCGACCAGCGCCGGAATGTCCATGCTCTCGGGATCGACCGGATCGAAGGGCAACGGCGCCGGAAGGCGGCCGGCCACGGGCGGCGGCGCGTCGGACCAGTCGATCCCCAACCGCGCGCGCAGCAACCCCCTGGTTGCCGAGCGGAACTGGAAGGCACGATCGTAGGCCCGGCCAACCAGGCGCATGGGGACGAGGCAGGCGCCGTCGACCGCCCAGACGGCGCAGGGCGCGCTTGTTGCCAGGGCGTGCGTGCGATCGCGCCAGGGTCGCACCGGCATGTCGTCGGTGACGATGACGGCCGCGCACGCCGCCAGCGCGCCGATCGCCGTTCCGTTGGTCGCCGAGCGCTCGACGTGCAACAGCACGGTCACGCCGCGGGCTCGCAACTCCCGCGCCGCGTCCCGCGCGCCTTGCAAAGCAAAGGTCAGCTTGCGATCCGAGGCGTAGGGGTCGGATGCGAGCAGTTCCATGAACGCGACCATCGGCAGGCCGAGGGCGTTGGCCACCAGGATCGCCGCGTCCAGCGCCGGATTGTCGTGTCCCCGCCACGTCGCCTGCATCCAGTAGACGACGCGGTCGCCGTCGGGGCGCGGCGGTCGGTTCGCCAGGGCGCGGGTGCGCTCGGCGACCGGGTCGAGCAGCCAGAGGGCCGGATCGGGCGAGGCACGGACGACGGCGGCGGGCATGCGATGGCCTTTCTGACGAAACGGCTGGAAAGTCCCTGTCGAAGCCCCTTACGTAAGGGAACGACGCGCGGATGAGGGTCGGATGCATCGGTGACGTCGGCGATAGCCATCGGTGAAAAGGAGCGAACAATGATCGTATCGTGGATGGTGGCGACGTGCGGTTTCGTCAAAGGTGCCGCGGTCGGTGTCGTCGCGGCCCTGGCCGCGAAGCGGATGGTGTCCAACGAACTGAGGAGGCGGTGATGATCCTGCGTCAGGGACTGAACTTCGCGGTGCATTTCGCCGGCGGCCTGCTGGTCGGCGCCCTCGCCGTCGCCGCGCTGACAGCGCTGCGCCGCGCCAATGAACCCGAAACGCTGGCGCCGATGGAGGCCGAGCCGCTGCGACCGCGCCATCCGGAGGCGCCGGATTGGCCCGAGCCGGGGCCCGATATGGGGCCTGAAACCGGACCCGCGCCCGGACCCGCGCCCGGCCCCGCGCCGATTTCTTGACGGGGAGACGTTCCGGCCGACGCCCGCCTATCCTTTGGAACGAACGCGCGAGCGGCCGCCGTCCACCGGCAGCACCTGACCGGTGATCCAGGCGCTGTCGGGGCCGAGCAGGAAGGCCGCCGCCGCGGCCATGTCCTCGGCCTCGCCGAGGCGGGGGATCGCGTGCATCTGCGCGATCCCCTTGGCGATCGCCTCGTTGCTGGTGAGCGCCGCCGCGAGCGGCGTTTTCGTCAGGCTCGGCGCGACGGCGTTGACCCGGACCTTGGGCGCCAACTCCGCCGCCAGCGCCCGGGTCAACCCCTCGACGCCCCCCTTCGCCGCCGAAATGATCGCGTGGTTCTGGAACCCCTGGGCGACGGCGACGGTGGAAAACAGCACCACGGCGCCGTCGGCCGCGGCCAGGGGCTTCGCCGCCGCCTTTACCGCCAGCGCCGCGCCCAGTGTGTTCAGCACGAACGCATCGATGAAGTCCTGCGGCGCCGCGGCCCGCAGTGGTTTCAGGACGATCGAGCCGACGCAGTAGGCGAGGCCGGCGAGACCACCGCCGGCGGCGGCCGCCGCGACCACGCCCTCGATGGCGGCGGCATCGCGGACGTCGGTGACGTGCTGCTCGGCGCCCAGTTCGTTCGCCAGCGCCGCCAGCCGGCCGGGATCGCGGGCGCTCAAGACCAGCGGCGTGCCGGCCGCCGCCAGCCGACGCGCCAGGGCGGCGCCGATGCCACCGGTGGCACCGAAGATCAGGACGGGTGCGATCATCGCTTTCTCCCTTGTCGTTCGGAGTCGCCTACGCATCGGCGCTCGTCGCGGATCTGATCGGGCCGGAGCAGGGCGCCGCTGGCCATCCCGTGGACCCGCCGTCGGCCGAGCACCCAGGCGGTGAAGGCAGGGCCGAGCAGCCCGGCGATCGCCGGATCGAAGACATCGAGCCCGCCGGTGAAGGCGCCGAACGCCGGCAGGATGAGCCGGCGGTCGTCGCCAACGAAACAGCGGGCGGAAATCCGTCGCGCCGCCGTTGCCACCGAGGCCTTGGGGTGAACGTGGCCGGAAACCTCGCCCGCTGGTGCGGCCGGCAGGGCGGCGTGCCGCAACGTCAAGCCGGCGAACACCAGTTCGGCGACCGCCTCGCCCCCCAGGTCGACAGGCGGTGCCGGATCGTGATTGCCGGTCACCCACAGCCAGTCGCGCGCCGCCATCAGCGCCGCGAGAGCGGCCCGGTCGCATGCGTCGAGCCGCCCCGGGCCGTGGGCGTCGTGGAAGCTGTCGCCGAGGCAGACGACGCAACGCGGCCGATGCCGGTCGAGCACCCGCGCCAGGGCGGCCAGCGTCGCCCGGCTGTCGTAGGGCGGCAGCGGCATGCCGTGCCGCGCGAAACTCGATCCCTTCTCCAAATGCAGATCGGCAACGATCAGCGTCGCGGCGGCCGGCAGCAGCAGCGCCCCCGACAGGCTGGCGACCACCTCGACGCCGGCGAAGACGAACGCGGCGTCGCTCACGCTGCGGTCTCGGAGGTCTCGGAGACGCCCGGCCGGCGCGTCGCTTCGTCGATCAGCGCCCGGGCCGCGGTGTCGAGCAGTTCGTCGAGCGCGTCGCCGGCCACCGATTCCTTGCCGATCTCCAGCAGCACCGGCACGGCGAGCGGGGAGACGCGATCGAGCCGGCGCGTCGTGATCCGTCCCGCGACGCGCGCCAGCATCGCCGCCAGGCGACCCAGGTCGATGAAGCCGCGGGCTGCGTCCGCGCGCGTCGCCCGCAACAGCACGTGGCCGGGCTCATAGGCGCGCAGCACGTTGTAGATCAGGTCCGAATTGAAGGTGACCTGCCGGCCGGTCTTCTCGTGCCCCGGATGGCGGCGCTCGATCAGCCCGGCGATGACGGCGACGTTGCGGAAGGTGCGCTTCAGCAGGCTCGACTCGTCCATCCACTCCTCCAGGTCGTCGCCGAGCATGTCCTGGGCGAACAGCGCGTCCACGTCGTCGACGGCCCGAAGGCTCCACGCCGCCAGCACGTAGTCGTTGGCGACGAAACCGAGCGGCGCCAAGCCCGCCCGCTCCATCCGCCGGGTCAGCAGCATGCCGAGCGTCTGGTGGGCATTCCGTCCCTCGAAGCCGTAGGCGACGAGGAACTGCCGGCCGGCGCGGGGGAAGATCTCGACGAGCAGGCCGTCGGCGGTGGGCAGCACCGACCGGTGGCCCTGCAGTTCGAGCCACTCACGCACCGCCGGGGGGAACGCCGGCCACGCCGTCCGATCGGCCAGCATGGCGCGCACCCGGTCCGCGAGGTGGGTGGTCAGCGGCAGCCGGCCGCCGGCATAGGCGGGCACCTTCGGCTCGGCGCCCTCGCCGCGGGTGACGATCACCGCCGTCGCCCGCACCCCTTCGAAGCGCAGGATCTCTCCGGCGAAGACGAAGGTGTCGCCGGGCTGCAGCCCCAGCACGAAGTATTCCTCCACCTCGCCGAGGGTACGCCCCGACTTCAGCCGGACCTTGAGGGTCACCGCCTCGACGATGGTGCCGACGTTCATCCGATACTGACGGGCAAGCCGCGGCGAGGCGAGGCGCAACCGCCCCGCCTCATCGTGGACGAGGCGGCGATAGCGGTCATAGGCGGCCAGGGCATATCCACCATTCTCCACGTAGCGCAGCGTGTCGTCGAAATCCTCTCGCGAGAGAGCCGCATAGGGTGCCGCGCGCCGCACCTCGGCGAACAGCGCATCCGCCGTGAACGGCGCCGAACAGGCGACGCCGAGGATATGCTGGGCCAGCACGTCGAGGCTGCCGCGACCGGGCGGCTCACCGTCGAGGGAGCGCGCACGGACGGCGTCCAACGCGGCGCGACACTCCAACACCTCGAAGCGGTTCGCCGGCACGAGCAGCGCCCGGCTCGGCGTGTCCAGCCGATGTCCGGCGCGGCCGATGCGCTGCAGCAGCCGGCTCGCCCCCTTCGGCGCCCCCACCTGCACCACCAGATCCACCGCCGCCCAGTCGACACCCAGATCCAGCGACGAGGTGGCGACCACGGCGCGCAGCCGGCCGGCCGCCATGGCCGCCTCGACCTTGCGCCGCTGCTGGCGATCGAGGCTGCCGTGGTGCAGGGCGATCGGCAGGTTGTCCTCGTTGAGATACCAGAGCTGGCGGAACACCACCTCCGCCTGGGCGCGGGTGTTGACGAAGACGATGGTCGTGCGCGCGTCCCGGATCGCCGCATAAACGGCGGGCAGCGCATGCAGGCCCATGTGTCCGGACCACGGCAGGCGCTCGGCGGCCTCGAGGATCTCGATGCGTGCTTCGGCCCCGTCGGCACCGAGGATCAGGCGCACGGTCTCCGCCTGGGCCGTCGGCGACAGCCAGGCGCGCAAGGCTTCCGGCCAGGCGACCGTGGCGGACAGGCCGACCCGCCGCGCCTGCGGGGCCAGGGTCGCCAGTCGCGCCAGACCGAGGGCGAGCAGGTCCCCCCGCTTGTTGCCGGCGAGCGCGTGCACCTCGTCGACGATGACGCGCCGCAGTCCGCCGAACAGCCGTGGCGCATCGGCGTAGGACAGCAGCAGCGCCAGCGACTCCGGCGTCGTCATCAAGATCTGCGGCGGCCGGCTCCGCTGCCGCTGCCGCTTGCCGGCGGGCGTGTCGCCGGTGCGGGTCTCGGCGCGGATGGCGAGTCCCATCTCGGCGATCGGCTGTTCCAGGTTGCGGTGCACGTCGACGGTCAGCGCCTTCAACGGCGAGACGTAGAGCGTATGCAATCCGGATGTCGGGCGCGTCGAAAGGTCGATCAGCGACGGCAGAAAGCCGGCCAGGGTCTTGCCACCGCCGGTGGGCGCCACGAGCAGCGCGTCTTCGTCCGCGGCCGCGGCATTCAGCATCGCCCGTTGGTGCGCATGCGGCTGCCAACCGCGCGCGTCGAACCAGTCGATGAAGCTGCCGGGTAGCGAGATCGTCATGGGGATTTAGATAGGAGGAGCAGACGGGCCGTCAGCGTCGATCGTCGACGACGGCCGGATCGAAGGATCGAACACCCGTGACCAGCGGCATCCTGCCGACGTGGCTCAAGGCCGTGGACCGGGGGCTCTATTGCGTCCCCGGCGATTTCTGGGTGGATCCGATCCGTCCGGTGCCGCGCGCGGTGATCACCCACGGCCACGCCGACCACGCCCGTCCCGGGCACGTGGCCGTGCTGGCGACTCCCGGGACCGCGGCCATCATGCACGCCCGCTATGGGGCCGACGCAGCGAAAACCTTCGCGACGCCGCCCTACGGCGCCGAGACGCGCATTGGCGACGTCTCTGTCCGCTTCGCCCCGGCCGGCCATATCTTCGGCAGCGCCCAGGTGATCCTCGAGCACGCCGGCCAGCGCGTCATCATTTCCGGCGACTTCAAGCGCCGCGAGGACCCCACCTGCGCCGCCTTCGAGGTGGTGCCCTGCGACGTGTTCATTACCGAGGCGACCTTCGGCCTGCCGGTGTTCCGCCACCCACCCGACACCGGCGAGGTCGAGAAGCTGCTGGCCTCGGTGCGCCTGTTTCCCGAGCGCTGCCACCTGGTCGGCGTCTATGCGCTGGGCAAGTGCCAGCGGCTGATCCGGCTGCTCCGCGCCGCCGGCTGGGACCGGCCGATCTGGGTCCACGGCGCCCTCAGGGCCCTCTGCCAACTGTATGAAGCGGAAGGGATCGCCCTCGGTGACCTGCCCTATGCCAGCGGCGCCGCGCGTCGCACCCTGCGGGGCGAAATCGTGCTCTGCCCGCCGTCGGCGTTGACCGACTCCTGGGCGCGGGCGTTCCCCGATCCGGTCGTCGCCATGGCCTCCGGCTGGATGGCGGTGCGGCAACGGGCGCGGCAGCGTGGCGTCGAACTGCCCTTGGTGATTTCCGATCACGCCGACTGGGACGAACTCACCCGGACGGTGGTCGAGGTCGCCGCACCCACCGTGCTGGTCACCCACGGCCGCGAGGATGCCCTCGTCCACTGGGCACGCGGCACCGGTCTTTGCGCCGCCGCCCTGTCGCTCACCGGCTACGAGGACGACGGCGACACGTGAAAGCGTTCTCGGCCCTGCTGGAGCGTCTGGCGTTCACGCCGCAGCGGTCCGTCAAGCTGCGGCTGATCGAGCGTTATCTGCGGGAGACCCCCGATCCCGACCGCGGCTGGGGGCTGGCGGCCCTGACCGGCGCGCTGACCTTCCCGCACGCCAAGCCGGCGCTGATCCGCGAGCTGGCGGCGACGCGCGCCGATCCGACGCTGTTCGCCCTCTCCTACGATTTCGTCGGCGATCTGGCCGAGACCGTGGCGTTGATCTGGCCGGCGCCGCCGACGTCGGCCGCGACCGACCCGCCGCGGCTGGCAACGGTGATCGAGACGCTGGCGACCATGGGTAAATGCCAAGTTCCGTCTCAGCTTGCGGCGTGGCTGGACGGCCTCGACGCCAGCGGTCGCTATGCCCTGCTCAAGCTGATCACCGGCGGTCTGCGCGTCGGCGTGTCCGCCCGCCTCGCCAAGACCGCCGCCGCCAGCCATGGGGGCGTCGCGGTGGCGGCGATCGAGGAGTTGTGGCACGGCCTCACGCCCCCCTACGGCGACCTGTTCGCTTGGCTCGACGGCCGCGCCGGGCCGCCCGCGATCACCGACGCGCTCGGCTTCCGGCCGCTGATGCTGGCCCATCCGCTGGCCGAGACCGACATGAGCGCGCTCGACCCCAGCCAGTACGTCGCCGAATGGAAGTGGGACGGCATCCGCGTGCAGGTGGTGGCGCGCGGCGGCAGCGGCCGCATCTTTTCGCGCACCGGCGATGACATCTCGTCGGCGTTTCCCGACGTGACGCGGCACCTGACCTTCGACGGCGTCCTCGATGGCGAGCTTCTGGTGGCGCGCGACGGCGTCGTGGCGCCGTTCAACGACCTGCAACAACGCCTCGGCCGCAAGACCGTCTCCACAGCGTTGCAGGAGCGCTTTCCGGCGTACGTCCGCCTCTACGACATCCTGTTCGATCAGCAGGGCGCGGACGTGCGGCCGCTGCCGTTCGCCGACCGGCGGCGCTGCCTGGAGAGCTGGTTCGCCGCAGTCCGCCCCGGCCGCATGGACCTGTCGCCGCTGCTGCGGTTCGACGACTGGCCGGCGCTGCAGCGGATCCGCGAGGGCACCCGCGCCGCCGGGATCGAGGGATTGATGCTGAAGCGCCGTGGCGACCCGTACGTCGCCGGCCGGCCGAAGGGGCCGTGGTTCAAGTGGAAGCGCGACCCGCTGACCGCCGATTGCGTGCTGATCTACGC
>CAZVRW010000033.1:0-14242 GCA_964630265.1 uncultured Rhodospirillaceae bacterium | reverse complement strand
CGCGGGAGCGGACCTTTCGGATGTCGCCTACTCCGACCTCGTGCAGGTGGATGAGCTGACGATGGACCTGCCGCCCGGCGAGCGCGACCCGCTCACCGCCGACTGCGTGCTGATGTACGCCCAGCGGGGCCACGGCAAGCGCTCGTCCTATTATTCGGACTTCACCTTCGGCTGCTGGCGCGATGGCGACGATGGGGCGCCGGAGCTGGTGCCGGTGGGCAAGGCCTACTTCGGCTTCACCGACGCCGAACTGCTGCAGCTCGATCGCTGGGTGCGCAACAATACTGTCGAACGCTATGGCCCGGTGCGCGCCGTCGCGGCCGGTCTGGTCCTGGAAATCGCCTTCGATTCCCTACAGGCCTCGCGCCGCCACAAGTCCGGGGTGGCGATGCGATTTCCGCGGGTTCACCGCATCCGCTGGGACAAACCGGCCGCCGAAGCCGACACGCTGGACAGCTTACGCGCGATCATCGAGCCGGCCTAAGTCCGCCATGCTTTCACGATCAGGCTTGATCCGGCACCGGAGTTCGGGCGTAAAGCTGCCGGTAACCAGACAAGAACGAAGGTCAATATGCCTTTCGACGCCGCGCTCGCATTCCCCGCCGTCCCTCCAGGTCTCGATATCGCCATCGTCGGCACCGGCATCGCCGGCCTTTCCGCCGCTTGGCTGCTCAGCCATCGTCACCGCGTCACGGTCTACGAGAAGAACGAGCGCGTCGGCGGCCATACCAACACGGTAGAGGTGGCGGGCCCGGACGGTCCCGTTCCGGTCGACACCGGATTCATCGTCTACAACGAAGTGAACTATCCGAACCTGGTCGCCCTGTTCGATCACCTGGAGGTGCCGACCGAGCCGAGCGACATGTCGTTCGCCGCCTCCGTCGACGACGGGGGCCTGGAATACAGTGGCAGTGGCCTCGCGGGCCTGTTCGCCCAGCGCCGCAACCTGGTGCGGCCGCGCTTTTACAGCATGCTTCGCGACACGCTGCGCTTCTATCGCGACGGCGCCGCATTGCTGGCAGACGCTTCGCTGGCCGAGTTGAGTCTCGGTGACATGTTGGTGCGCGGCGGCTATGGGCCCGCGTTCATCACCGATCATCTGTTGCCCATGGCCGCCGCCATCTGGTCGACGCCCGTGGCCGACATGCGCGCCTATCCGGCGGCCGCGTTCGTCCGCTTCTGCATGAACCACGGCCTGATGCAGGTGCGCGGCCGGCCGCGTTGGCGCACCGTCGCCGGTGGCAGCCGCGAGTACGTTCGGCGCCTCAGCGCGCCCTTCGCCGATCGCATCCGCACGGCCGCCCCCATCGCCAGGATCCACCGCGCCGGCGGCCGTGTGGCTCTTGGATTGGCCTCGGGGGAGGTGGCGCACCACGATCACGTGGTCATCGCCGCCCATGCCAACGAGGCGCTGGACGTGCTCGATGATCCGAGCTTGGACGAGCGCGCGCTGCTGGGCGCCTTTGCCTATGCGCGCAACCGCGCCGTCCTGCATCAAGATCCGGCGCTGATGCCGCGGCGACGCGGCGTCTGGTCGAGCTGGAATTACCTGCGCGGCCGAAACGCCGGCGGCGACGACGCGGTCTGCGTCACCTACTGGATGAACCGCCTGCAGAGCCTGGATGCACGCGTGCCGCTGTTCGTCACGCTGAACCCGCACCGCGAGATCGCACCCGAAACCGTGCTCCGCACCTTCGATTACGACCACCCCACCTTCGACCTCGCCGCCGGGCGGGCCCAGCGGTCGCTATGGCGGCTGCAGGGGGCTCGCAACACCTGGTTCTGCGGCAGCTACTTCGGGGCCGGCTTCCACGAGGATGCGTTGCAGGCAGGGCTGGCAGTGGCCGAGGCGCTCGGCGGTGGCCGGCGCCCGTGGACGGTGGCCGGCGAGTCCGACCGCATTTGTCTGCCGGCGCCGGTAGCCCTGGATTACGCCGCATGACGACAGCGACCGGCGCCGTCTACTACGGTCGGGTGGTGCACCATCGCGTGCGGCCGCGACGGCACAGCCTCGCCTACCGGGTATTCTCACTGCTGCTCGATCTGGACGATCTCGCCGCCACCGGTCGGCGCCTACGACTGTTCTCGCACAACGCATTCAACCTGTTCTCCTTCCATGACCGCGATCACGGGCCGGGCGACGGCGGTGACCTGCGCGCCTGGCTCGGCCGACAACTTTCGGCCGCGGGCCTCCCCACGGAGGGCGGTCGAATTCAGGTGCTCTGCTACCCGCGCATCCTCGGCTACGTCTTTAATCCGCTCACCGTCTATTTTTGCCATCGCGGCGACGAGAGCCTGGGCGCCATCGTCTACGAGGTGAACAACACCTTCGGGGAGCGCCACAGCTATGTGATTCCGGTGGCCGAGCCGACCGATGCGGCAGCCGGCGCCACCGACGCCCGCGTGGTACGGCAGGCCTGCGCCAAACGGCTCTACGTGTCGCCGTTCAACGACACGCATGGCGGTTACCGCTTCCGGGTCACGCCACCCGACGACACCGTCGAGGTGGTCGTCAACTATGTGGACGACGATGGCCTGATCCTGCACGCCGGTTTCCGCGGCGCCCACGGCCCGCTCTCCGATGGCGCGTTGATGCGCGCGTTTTTCCGCTATCCGCTGATGACCCTCAAGGTGATCGCCGGCATCCACTGGGAGGCGCTGCGGCTATGGCGCAAGGGCCTCCGCCTGGAGCGCCGACCGACGCCGCCCGCCGAGAGCGTGACGATCGTCACGCCGCCCGATCAGACACACCCCGAAACAGCGAATGCTTCCACATGACAGATTCACGCACCTCGAGCCTCGGTCTCGGACCGCTGGCCGTCTTCGCTCCCGCGTCCGCCATCCTGGCGCGCCTCGCGGGGCACTTGCAGCGCGGCCGGCTGACGCTGGTTCTGCCCGACGGCGCGACACGCGTGGTGCATGGCTCCGAGCCCTCGCCGCTCACCGCGGTGATCGACGTGCGCCGCTGGCGGGTGATGCGGCGGCTGGTCACCGGCGGCACCACCGGTTTCGCCGAAGCCTACATGGACGGGG
This sequence comes from uncultured Rhodospirillaceae bacterium, assembly GCA_964630265.1. Classification (GTDB taxonomy): domain Bacteria; phylum Pseudomonadota; class Alphaproteobacteria; order Rhodospirillales; family Defluviicoccaceae; genus CAZBWP01. The sequence goes on along the minus strand of CAZVRW010000033.1, from coordinate 11,209 downwards.
ATTGGACGACGCCCGATCTGTCGAGCCTGCTCGCCCTCTGCGCCGCGAACGAACAGGCACTGGGCGGCGTCGTGCGCGCCTCCCGCTGGGCGCAGCTGCGCGACCGGCTGATCCATGCGGCCCGCGCCAACACCCGTCGCGGCAGTCGCCGTAACATCGCCTATCATTACGATCTCGGCAACGCCTTCTATGCGCGTTGGCTGGATCCGGGGATGACCTACTCCGCCGCCATGTTCCCTCAGCCGGGACTCTCCCTCGAACAGGGGCAACTGCTGAAATACCGGCGCTTGGCCGATCGGCTCGGCCTGCGTCCCGGCCACCGGGTGCTCGAGATCGGCTGCGGCTGGGGCGGCTTCGCCGAGGTCGCGGCGCGCGAGTATGGGTGTCACGTCACTGCCGTGACGCTGTCGCGCGAGCAGTTCGTCCATGCCCGCCAGCGCCTGGCCGCGGCCGGTCTGGAGGACCGCGTCGACGTGGTCTTCCGCGACTATCGGCAGATCGAGGGCACTTTCGATCGGATCGCGTCGATCGAAATGTTCGAGGCCGTCGGCGAACAGTACTGGTCGACCTTCTTCGACGTCGTCCGCGACCGGCTCGTGCCCGGCGGCCGCGCCGGCTTGCAGATCATCACCATCGCCGACGACCGCTTCGAGCGCTATCGCAAGGGCGCCGACTTCATCCAGCGCTACATCTTTCCGGGTGGCATGCTGCCGTCACCGTCGGCCTTGTCGCGCGCCATCGCCGGCGCGGGGCTAAACTTGGCTGGCGCCGAGACCTTCGGCCTTGACTACGCGGAAACCCTGACGCGTTGGAACCGACGGTTTCAGCGCGCCTGGCCGGAGATCCGGCCGCTCGGCTTCGATGCGCGCTTCAAACGCATGTGGGAGTTCTATCTCGCCTACTGCGAGGCGGGCTTTCGCTTGGGGCCGCTCGACGTCGGTCATTATCTCGTCGTTCGCGACTGACCGGCGCCCGTGTCCGCCGAGTCTCCGCTCGCCCGCCGCGTCCTGGCGCTCTATGCCCTGCCGGCGTTCGTCCTGGCCCTGCCGACCATCCCCGCCTACGTCTATCTTCCGAAGTTCTACGCCGAGACGCTCGGCCTGGGGCTGACCGCCACCGGTGCGGCGCTGCTGGTCGCGCGCTTGGTCGACGTCGTTACCGATCCAGCGGTCGGCATCGCCAGCGACCGGCTGCGGCTTCGGATCGGCCGCCGCAAGCCGTGGATCGCCGTCGGAGCGGTGCTTGCCGGCGCGGCGCTCGTCGCGCTGTTCCAGCCGCCGGACGCGGTCTCGATCGGCTATCTGATCGGCTGGGCGATGCTGCTTTACCTGGGCTGGACCCTGATTGCCGTGCCCTATACCGCCTGGGGCGCTGAGCTGTCCGGCGACTATCACGGGCGCACGCGCATCACCGGGGCTCGCGAGGCGGCGCAGATCTTCGGCGTGCTCGCCGGCAGCGCCTTGCCGGCGCTGATGATCGAGCGCGGCGACAGCGAAAGTGCGGCGCTCGCCGCCGTCGCTTGGCTCGCCATCATCGTCGGCCTGCCGACAATCGCCGCCTTGCTGCTGCGCGTGCCCGAGGTGGCGGCGCGGGCCGCGACGAGCGCTCAGGCGCCCGGCTGGCGCCGCTATCGCCAGATCCTGCGCAATCGGCCCTTCCTGCGCCTGCTCGGCGCCTGGTTCATCAACGGCCTCGCCAACGGCGTCCCGTCGGTGCTGTTCCTGCTCTACATGACCTACGTGCTCGAGGCCGGCGCCGCCGTTCAGGGCGTGCTGATCTTCACGTATTTTCTGGCGGGCGTGGCGGCCGTGCCGCTGTGGCTCGGCCTCAGCCGCCGGTTCGGCAAGCACCGCACCTGGAGTTTGGCGATGATCGGGGCCTGCGCCGCCTTCATCTGGGTGCCGCTGCTAGATTCGGGCGACATCGCCGGATTCTTTGTTATCTGTCTCTTCACCGGCATGGCGCTCGGTGCCGATCTGGCGTTGCCGCCGGCGATCCAGGCCGACGTCATCGACCTCGACGAGTTGCATTCGGGCGAACAGCGGGCCGGCCTGTTCTTTGCCTTGTGGGGCATGGGGACGAAATTGGCGTTGGCCGCCGCCGTCGGCATCGCTTTTCCGGCCGTAGAAGCGCTCGGTTTCCGCATCGGCGAGGTGAATGAACCGAGCGCCTTGTTCGCCCTGGCCGTGATCTACGCCGGGCTGCCCACCGTATTGAAGCTGGTTGCCATCGTCCTGATGTGGCGACACCCGCTCACCGAACGGCGCCACGGCATCATCCGCAAGCGCCTGGAGCAGCGGGCCCTCCGAAACATCGCCGGAGCGGCGACGCCGCATGCCGCCGTAGCGGGGGCTGCGATAGGCAAGCCAGTAGAATCCGGCCAACAGGGTGAGGCATGATGAAACCGACAGACTTTGCCGGCCGGGAGCCGCGTCTCATTCTGGAAGACTATTTTTCCGGCCGGACCCGCGCCTGGGGCCTTTTCGAGGACCGCTCGCGCGCGGTGCGGCGGCAGTTCGTCGTGGATATCGATGGCTCGTGGGACGGCACGGAGCTGACCCTGGACGAGCGCTTCGCCTATGCGGACGGCGCCCGTGAACGTCGCGTGTGGCGGATCACCAAGTTGGGCGATCACACCTACGAGGGGCGGGCCGACGACGTCGTCGGTGTCGCCACCGGAGTTTGCCACGGCAACGCGCTCAACTGGCGCTATTGTCTCCGGCTCACGGTGCACGGCCGTCCAATTCGGCTCAATTTCGACGATTGGATGTTTCTGCAGGCCGACGACGTGCTTATCAATCGCGCCGCGGTCAGTAAATTCGGCCTGACCGTCGGTCAGGTGACGATCGCGTTCAAGAAGCAGCCTGCGGACCTGCATGATACACACCAAGCCGCGACCGGCCGACCCCTCACGAGCATCGCTTTCAGCGGCGATTCACGAGCCGTCTGACAAGCACGAAGTAAATCGAATACGGCAACATCCGCAAGAACTTGAGAATCCACGTGAAACGCCGCGGAAACGTAACCTCAAATCGGTGTGCATCGAGGCCGTCGGCAATTCGCGCGGCTGCCGCGTCCACCTCCATCAGAAACGGCATTTCGAACTCGTTCTTGTCGGTCAGGGGCGTCTTGACGAAGCCGGGATTGATCAGCGTCAACCGCACCCCAAGGGTATCCAGCTCCGGCTTCAACGCTTCACACATGTTGATTACCGCTGCCTTCGAGGCACCGTAGGCCGCGGCGGTGGGCAAGCCCCGGTAGCCGGCGACCGATCCGACAACGGCGATATGACCGGCGCGGCGAGCAATAAGTCCCGGCAGCAGCGCGGACAGGCTATGCACCACGCCCATGACATTAACATCGAGCAATTTCCGAAACGGCGCGCTGCTCAGGTCGTCGGCATCGACCGGGATGTGCGTGCCGGCGTTCAGCACGGCCACGTCGATCGGTCCCAGGTCCTTTTCGATCGCGGCAACGGTGGCGGCGACCGCCGGTTCATCGGTGACGTCCAGGGGAAAGGCGATGATGCGGCCGGTCAAGGCCACTGCCTCATCCACCAACCGCTCCAAATCGGCTGCCGTTCGCGCGCTCACGGCAACGATGTCGCCGGCTCGCGCCAATCGCAGCGCCAGGGCCCGGCCAATTCCCTTGCCGCCACCCGTGATCCAGACCAGACGACTCATGCGGCTCCCTGGCCGTTCTGACACGAACGGCAGACATACTCGATGATCGATCCGTCTTTGGCGGCGAAGCGCATCTTTACCCAACGGCCATCGTCGTCGTACCAGACGTCGACGTTCAGATCGCCGGTGTACCGATAGCGCTGGGCCGGCGCGGTGCGATCGTTCACCCTGACCATGTCGCGACCGAGATCCAGGATGTTGACTTGGTCAATGGCCCCGGTGATGGTGTTCAGTACCCGGTCGCTCTGCAAAACGCCCGCATTCCAGTGGCTTGTCGGATACAGGCCGGTCGGCGCGTCGATCCGACCGCGCGGCCCCTCGCCCTGGAGCGCACTGGCCGAAGCCGCGGCCTGAACCGTGCTGCGCTTGCCGTCGTCGTCGGTGACCGCACGCACCGACTGCAGGCACCCGTCCTGCCACACTTCGGTGGCGGTGTAGGAGTACCGGAACGCCGTGACGAACAGCACTGACACGCGGATGTCAAACTGTGTCTCGACAAAAAGCTGGTCGCCCTGCTCTCGGAATGTCACCGTATGCGAACCGACGGTTCGGCCGTCACGATTGACGTCGAAGCGGATTTCATTGCCGTAGAGATCGAGCGGATTTTGACTGGTCTGCATACACGTTGCCCCGACGGTCTGCGCGAAGGCGGTCAGGGCAACGGTTGCACTGATCAGGCCGAACCGCGTTCGGCTCGCGATGGAGTCCAAATCTAGCATCATCATCTCCCGAGATCCACCCAGCCCACCGCCACGCGACGAACGGGTTAAAACCGGAGAAACGGGTTGACGAGGCGGCCGAACGTGCCGGTGAGCTTGACCGGCGCGTCCTGCACGACGAGGCAAATGCACTCGCCGTCATCGTCGACCACCGGACTGTGCTCGACCGACGAATCCTTCGCCGAAAAATCACCCGGACCGAACTGCCGGTCGCCGTCGGTGAAGCCGCCGGCCAGCACCAGCGTGTACTCGACGCCACGGTGGGTGTGCCGCGGCATACTGGCGCCGGGTTTCAGACGCATCAACGACACCGAGAAGGCGCCGGAGCCGACCGGCAGACGCGCCTCCTCGAAGAGGCCGCCACGTTTCCGCCACGCCAGCCGCTCCAAGGCCGGCCCGACGAGGCGCCGCAGCGCCGCCGGCAGCGTCGTTGTGCCGATGGTGACGGGAGGGGCAGCGTGCGCCGCCTCATCCTCCCCCGCGTCCTCCAGGGCGTCGATGCGCGCCATGACATCTTCCAACTCGCGATTGCTGATCGGCACCGGTGGAATTGCATCGAGCAAGGCGCCGCCAACCATCTCGAGTTCGGCAACGCGACCGCGGCACACGGGGCACATTTCAACGTGACAGGCCATCAAGGCCGACACCGCTTCCGGCAGGCTGCCGGCCGCATAGTCCACGATCATATCAAAGGGCGGATGCTGCGAAATCATCGATAATCCTCCGACAGCGTTGACCGCAATTTCGCCAACGCCAAACGTACACGCGACTTGACGGTTCCGAGTGGCAGGTCCAGTTCGGCGGCGATCACGCTATGCGACTTGTCCTCGAAAAACGCCTTCTGCAAAATTTGCACCTGTTCCTCCGGCAACAACTTGATCGCCTCGCGGATGGCGGCGCCGGCCCGTTCCGTCTGCATCAGCACATCCGGCCCATCGTCGCTGGAGGCGACGTCCGGGACCTCGTCGACGGCCACCTCGGCCCGGTTTTCCCGACGGAACATGTCGATCCGCTTGTTACGCACGATAGTAAACACCCACGTCGTCGCCGTGGCCCGACTACGGTCGAAGGTGTGCGCCTTGCGCCAGACCGACACCATTGCCTCCTGGGCCAACTCCTCGGCGGCGGCGAGATCGGCCCCCTGCCGCAGCCCGAACGCCTTCAGACGAGGCGCAAAATGTTTGAACAGCTCGGCAAACGCGGCCCGATCGCGGTGCTCAGCCACACGCTCAATCAGCCTCTCCAGATCATCGTTCTTAACCGCCACTATCGCCCCCCTTGCGCGTCGCAGACGAGGCATGAGCCTCACCGGCCGGTGCAAGGGCGAAGAATCACCGAGAGCGACGATCATGTCCATGACGATGTACTTCCCTGGTTACAGAACGATACGCGCCCGCGGCCTCGGCTGGATCACCCGACGCGCACCGCAGCGGCGCGCCACTACGACGCCCGGAGCCCCAGCGGCCAGTCAACGGTCGGCTGCCGGCAGCGCCGCCTCGAGCGCCCCCAGCACCGTCCGCGAACCGGGCGACATGGCCGTCGGGAACCAGCCGACGAGTTTTCCGTCGGGCGCCAACAGGTACTTGTGGAAATTCCAGCGTGGACGCGCCTCGGCACCGAGTTCCTCCGCGGCCCACCGATAGAACGGATGCGCCTCGTCGCCGGCGACGTGTTCCTTGGAGGTCAGCGGGAAATCGACGTTGAAGTTGACCTCACAGAACGTCTTGATCTCCGCATCGGACCCAGGTTCCTGGCCGCCGAAGTCGTTCGACGGCACGCCCAGCACCACGAGACCGCGATCTCGATACGTATCCCACACCGCCTGCAGGTCGCCATACTGCCGGGTGAAACCGCACCGCGAGGCGGTGTTGACGACCAGCACCGCCTTACCGGCGAAGCCGGCGAGCGGCAAAGGTTCACCGTCGATGGCGGTGAAGGTGAAGGCGTGGGCGTTCGCCGCCGGGTCTGCCGACGCCGGGTCCGCCGACGGGGGGGCTGCCGCTGCCACACACACGGCGCAGGCCAACGCGGTCGAACGGATCACCATGCTCAGTCCACCCGGTCGTGCGCTCATCCTCGTTCTCCTCTTCATCGGTCGACAGCCGCGGCCGGCGCGTCGGCGCTGACGGCTGCCAGAAAGCTTGCCACGTCCTCGTAGACCGCGTCGCGTCCCCGGAACGGCGCGGCGACCGATGCGACGATGCCGATGTGGCCGAGCCCGTCATAATACCGCACCGTGACGGAGCCGCCGGCGGCGCGCACCGCGTCCGCCATCTGGCGCGTGTTTTGCGGACCGACCGTGCGGTCGGCGGTGCCGTGCAGCAGCAACACCGGCGGCGCGTCACCCGAGGCGAAGGCGACCGGGCGTGCCGCTTCGGGATCCTCCAAGTCGGCGAAGATCGGACGGATGCTGGCATACTTCTGCGGGTCCAGCGCATAGGGGCCGGCGAGACCGACGCCGCCTTGGACCGCCGAGGCGGGTACGTCCCAAGCGGCGAGATAGCGGGGATCGAACAGCAGCAGCATGGTGATGTGGGCGCCGGCGGAGTGGCCGGCGAGGATCAGGCGGTCGGCATCACCGCCGAAGTCGGCCGCATGGTCGCGCAGCCAGGACACGACGCGCGCCGCATCCTCGACAAACGCGGGGAACCGCACGTCGGGATAGAGCCGATAGTCGGGCACGACGACGACGTAGCCGAGACGCGTGAAGGCTTCACCGATGAACCGGTAGAGGTCGCGATCACCACTCTTCCAACTGCCGCCATAGAAGAACACCAATATCGGCCGACCGACCGTCGTCGCGTCGTCCGGCAAATAGATATCGAGGCGCTGCCGACTCTCCGGCCCATAGGCGATGTCGGATCGCACCGAATAGCCGTCGCGGGGCACGATGCTGTCGAGCAACCACGCCGGCGAACAGCCGACCAACGAGACCATGGCCGCAAGTGCGGCCGCGCCGCGGGCGAGCCAGCCAGCACGCTCAGGCCGAAGGCCGCGCGCGGGCCCAGGGGAGGTCAGAACCGTGTCAACCATGCCCGGTCTACGCATGGTGTGCAGGTGTCGGATCGCATGTGGCCCGGCCCCGACCGCCGGACCGCAGACGCCGCATAAAGGAAGGGCCCCCGTCACCCGCCGAGGGCCCCCGCTTAGGCTACATCGCCGACCTCGCTGTGCGAATCACGGCCCGCTGCGTGGGTCATTGGTCGAAGCCAACGGTCTGGATCAGAAACTCCAGCGATCGTGCGGGGATACCAGCGGTCGATCCACTTCCTCGGGCCACTCGGTACCCAAAAGCGCTAGATTGCTGCGGAGGCTGTCGCCGCTGTCGCGCCGCATGAAAGAATCAGGCACGACAGGGAAAAAAACAGCATCGACAGCGGTCGCGTGGTTGCTATAAAACTTATTGGTCATATCGACCATCCTTTTCAGTTGCTAACAAGGCGTAGAAACGCGTGATCGGGACGTGGAGGCGTCGCGATCACGTTGGCAATTGTCTTTTTCCCGGCCGAGAGTCAATCCCCCTCGACGGCGTGTGTGAAACTCTCGCGACTGCGAGCGATTGCCGCAGGTGCGGGAGCGACGGCGGTAATTCCTGGCGGAGAAACGGAAATTCTCGATCCCGTCCGGCCGTCACCAATCGGTCTGTGTGCACTGCCAAATCGGCTTTGACCGATCCCCCTGTGGTTCCACAGTCACAGACTCGCCCGCAGGACAGCGACGGCGACGGTGCCGTTATGGGGGAGATTCTCGATGTGGCGCGCCGGGTCTTGGGCCGGCCTAACCCTGGTCCCGGGACCTTGCTTTGCGGCAGTCTTGGCGCGACGATTGCTTGCGCATCATCGTCGTCACGCGGCGCCATAAAGTCGTTGGATCGCCAACCGACGTTCCTGTAGAATACCCCGAAAGGGTGCTTCTGGCCGCATCCGACGGGTGTCGCGAGACGGCGAGAACAGGCTGCTTGACCGACTTCGGGGATCGAAAGCTTGACTTGCACAACCGAAAGATTTAGGAATACACGCAAAGGTTTTAAATCTCTTAAGGAGGCGGGGCGGTGATGGAACGAGCCATGTCGGAGCGGCGGTCTGGAATGGATCGCCGAAGGGACGGCGACCGCCGGCGGCTGACCGATCGGCGGGCGGGCAACGACCGTCGTCAGGTTGCCCCGGACATTCCGGGCGCGGGAATCTCGCGGCTACTGGCCGGCGACATCGCCACCGAGCAGCGAACCGGCCGTGATCGCCGGTCGGGTGCTGACAAGCGGATCGGCATCGACCGGCGCTGTGGCATCGATCGTCGCGTCGACGAGGGGTGGCGGAACGCGGAACTCGGCGGCCGCCTGTCCCCCGAAAGCGCCCTCGACCTGGTTTCCGATTTCTACAGCGCCAGCCTGGACCCGCGGTTCTGGCCGACCGCTCTGACCAAGCTGGCGGACGCCCTGGGTGCCCAGGCCTGCGCCTTGGCGCGGCACGACTTCAGCGTCGGCGACGGCCGCATCGAACACGCGGTCGGCTTCGAGGTCACCGCCATCGAGGCCTTCGGTGAGCACTTCGGGCGCGCCAGTGAGTGGCTGAACAACGAGGACGCGTTCCGCCAGCCCGGCACGGTGCTCTTCGGCCAGGACCTGGTTGGCGAGGTCGAGGAGGATCGCAGCGAATTCTTCAGCCACTGGCTCGGCCCGCAATCGCTGCGCCACCAGATGTTTGCAGTCGTCGAGCGCAAGGGCCACAAGATTTTGTATGTCTATGCGGCGCGGCGCGCCGATAGCGGCGCGTTCGGCAGCGCCGAGGCCGGCCTGATGCGCCGGCTGCTGCCATACCTGCAACGGGGTTTGCGCTCCGGCTTGGTGCTCAAACGCTCGCAGAATCTTCGGCAACTCGCGTTGGATGCCCTCGACACGATGCCGCTCGGCGTGCTGCTGGTCAGTGCCAGCGGAGCCGTGCTCGGCACCAACCGCGTCGCCCGCGACGTGATCAATGCGCGCGAGGTCCTGTGGATCGGCCGCAACGGTCTCGAACTCAACCGGGACGGTCGGCGAACCCTGTTCCGTGACCTGTTCGGCCTGATCCTGCAGCCGCGCGGCAACAATCATCGGAACGCCGCGAGTCAGCATCCCCCGGGGAGCGGTTTCTCGGTGCCGCGGCCGTCCGGGCAGCGCCCACTGTCCTTCCTGATCTGGCCGTATGGCGAAAATCTCCTGGGAGCGAGTTGGGATGATCCGGCGGCGATCGTATTCGTCGGCGATCCCGACCGGTCGGCGGACATCGACGAGGATCGTCTGCGGCAGCTTTATGGCCTGACGCGCGCCGAGGCGCGGGTCGCCGCCGAACTGGCGCGTGGCTACCGGCTGGACGAGATTGCCGAGCGGCTGGGCGTCGCCTACGAGACCACCCGCAAGCACCTGAAGAAGGTGCTGTCGAAGGTCGAGACCGATCGGCAGGCGGATCTCGTGCGCACCATCGTCACCGGCCCGGGTGTGCTCGCCCGGTAAAAGGGGCTGCGTCCTCGCCCGGTAACGGAGCCCAGGTCCTCGCCCGGCGCCGCAGCCGGCTTCGCGAGGCGGACGGTCGACTGACCTTCGCAGCATTCCCATATAGAGTTGGGAGAGGACACGAGGCAGGAGCGTGTCGACGGGAGTCGGCCGTTCCGGGTGCAACGGCGGCGATCCGCCGCGACGCTGGTCAGGCGTGGCGGCTGTCGGAAGCGACCGTTCCGGCACGCACCGCGGCGCATGGCTCCGACGCTGATGGCCTCGACACTGTTCCGCGCGACCGCCGGACTTGAGGAGAGTTTGAATGAAGGCAAATGGCAACCTGGGTCTGGTGATCATCGTCGGGCTCGCCGTCATCCTGCTGTTCAGCTTGCTGCAGGGGACCGGGCCGCGGACGACCGGCGAGCAACTCGCCTACACCGATTTCCTGGCCAGGGCCGAGTCCGGGGAGATCAGCAAGGTGACCGTCCGCGGCCAGGAGATTTCCGGGACGACGAGCAACGGTCTCAGCTTCCGCACGTTCGTGCCGGAGGGCGCAGACATCGTCTCGCCGCTGGTCGAGCATGGCGTGCAGATCGAGGCGGTCCCGCCATCGCGCCCGAACTTCCTGCTCTCGCTGCTGATTTCGACCTTCCCGGTGCTGCTGTTGATCGGCGTCTGGATCTACTTCATGCGCCGGATGCAGGGCGGCGGCGGCGGCGGCGTCATGGGCTTCGGCAAGAGCCGGGCGCGGCTGCTCAACCAGGACACCCGACGCGTGACCTTCGATGACGTCGCCGGCATCGACGAGGCCAAGCTGGAGTTGGAGGAGATCGTCGAGTTCCTGCGCGATCCGCAGAAGTTCCAGCGGCTCGGCGGCAAGATCCCCAAGGGCTGCCTGCTCGTCGGTCCGCCGGGCACCGGCAAGACCCTGCTCGCCCGCGCCATCGCCGGCGAGGCCAACGTGCCGTTCTTCACGATTTCGGGCTCGGACTTCGTCGAGATGTTTGTCGGCGTCGGTGCGTCCCGCGTCCGCGACATGTTCGAGCAGGCGAAAAAGAATGCGCCGTGCATCGTCTTCGTCGACGAGATCGACGCCGTCGGCCGGCATCGCGGTACCGGCCTCGGCGGCGGTCACGACGAGCGTGAACAGACCCTCAACCAGCTGCTGGTGGAGATGGACGGCTTCGAGGCTAACGAGGGGGTGATCCTGATCGCCGCCACCAACCGGCCGGACGTGTTGGATCCGGCGCTGCTGCGCCCCGGCCGCTTCGACCGTCAAGTCGTGGTGCCCAATCCGGACATTCTCGGGCGCGAGCAGATCCTCAAGGTGCACATGC
>CAZVRW010000032.1:14551-34504 GCA_964630265.1 uncultured Rhodospirillaceae bacterium | reverse complement strand
GCGCGGCACGCCGGCGGTGACGATGACCACGTCCGACCCGGCGATGTCGGCATAGTCGTTGGTGCCCTTGAGCGCGACGCTGGTGCGCTCCACGGGCGCCGACTGGGCAAGATCGAGCGCCTTGCCTTGCGGCACGCCCTCGACGATGTCGAACAGGACGACGTCGCCCAGTTCCTTGGTGACGCAAAGGTGCGCCAGGGTGCCGCCGATGTTACCGGCACCGACGAGCGCAATCTTGGTTCTGGCCATTGGATCCTCCCCTGGTGTTGAAGCCTAAGATGAACACGACCGCGGCATGGGATACCGCAGTGCAGCATGGGAAGCGTCTTCGTACCGCGAATCCCCCACGGGGGCAAGGCAAAGCGTTCGGCGCGGCGCTCAGGTCAGGTGGGCGGTGCCGATGTAGGCTTCCGACGCCATCTCGTGCAGGCGGGAGGCGGTGCGCTCGAACTCGAAGGCGCCGTCGCCCTTGGGATAAAGGGCGTCGATCGGCGCATCGGCCGAACAGATCAACTTCACCCGATGTTCGTAGAGGGCGTCCACCAGGGTGACGAAGCGCTTCGCCTCGTTGCGCTTCTGCGGCGACATGCGCGGAATGCCGGCGAGCAGCAGCACGTCATACTTGCCGGCGATGGCGAGGTAATCGGCCGGCCCCAGCGGCTGTTCGCAGAGGTCGGCGAAGGCACTGAAGGCGATGTCGTCGGATGCCTGGCGGAGGGTGAGCTTGCGGCCGTGCACCACCAGCGTGTCGGGGCCGACGTCGGCGCCATGGGTGAGCTGCTGGAAGTAGGCGTCGAGGCGGGCGTCCGTCTCCGGCCCCACCGGCGTCAAATAGACGTCCATGGTCCGCATGGTCTCCAGCCGATAATCGACGCCGGAGTCCAGTTGCAGGACGTCGAGCCGCTGTTCGATGAGCGCGATGAACGGCAGGAAACGGTCGCGTTGCAGGCCGTCCTTGTAGAGATCGCGCGGCGGCCGGTTGGAGGTGGCGACGATCACCACGCCGTACTCGAAGAACGCCTGGAACAGCCGGCCGAGGATCATCGCATCGGCAATGTCGGTGACGTGGAACTCGTCGAAGCAGAGCAGCCACGCGTCGGCGGCGATGCGCCGCGCCACCTCGGCGACCACGTCGTCGGCCTCGCCGTTGCGCCCACGCCGGCCGCCGGCGCGGACGAAGCGGTCGCGGAGCTGTTTGAACTCGCCCTGGATCTCCTGCATGAAGGCATGGAAGTGCACCCGCCGCTTGCGCGCCACCGGCGCCGCGCGAAAGAACAGGTCCATCAGCATGGACTTGCCGCGGCCGACGCCGCCGTAGAGGTAGAGACCCTGCGGCGGCTCGACCCGGCGGCGGGCGAGACCGAAGCGCGCCTTCCAGCCGCCGCCGCTGTAGGGCTCATAGCCGATCAACGCGCGGTGGAGACTCTCCAGCTTCTCGGCGGCGAGGGCTTGGCCGGGATCGGGGCGGATGTCGCCCGCGGCGAGGCGGGCACGGTAGTGGGCGAGGGGACCTTCGGGCATCGACGGCGGCGACCCGCGAGCTGATCATGTTGCAGGTGCGAAAACGTTACAGGGCCGTCACCGGCCTGTAAAGGTACAGAACCAAGCCGCGGGGAACCGCCCTCGCTCAGTCGCCGCCCCAGAACTGATCCTCGCAGGTATCGCGCGAGGCATAGTCCAGGCACTGCGCCATCCGCCCCTCGGCCGGCGCGCCGGCGCCGGACCGCGCCGTCCCGCCGTCCGGCGATCCGCCCGCCATACCCTGACAGCCGGCGATGAGCAGGGTCGCGGCGAGGACGTAAGCCGGCGACACGCGCCGGCCGTATCTACAGCACATGGGCCTCATGCGGGTTCCTCCAGGCTTGATCCCTCGATCCGCCGTCTACACCTACGGTGGGTGGCTGTTGACTCGCCACCACGTCATGATGCGTTCAAGCACTACCATCGGGGAGCGTGCCCGGCACTAACCTGGGACAATTCGAGCCGGTCGTTGAGACTGGAGGAGGCGAGCAAGAATGCGGAGCGTCGAGAGCGGATGCCGATGGCGGACCTGATCGTGGCCGATCAGGCGTGGGTGCGCCTGGGCGTCTTCGCCGGCGTCCTGCTCGCCATGATCGCCTGGGAACGGGTGGCGCCGCGACGGCGGCTCGGGGTGGCGCGGAGCAGCCGCTGGCCCGCCAACCTAGGCATTGTCGTCGTCGATGCCGCCCTGCTGCGCCTCGCCTTTCCCGTCGTCGCCGTCGGCACGGCGGTGATCGCCGCCGAGCACGGCTGGGGGCTGTTAAACAGCGTCGACGTGCCGGCCTGGGTTGCCGTCGTCGCCTCGATCCTGCTGCTCGATCTCGTCATCTGGGCACAGCACGTGGTGTTCCACCGGGTGCCGATCCTCTGGCGGCTGCACCGCATGCACCATACCGACGTCGACTTCGACGTGACGACGGCGTTGCGGTTTCACCCCATCGAGATCGGCTTCTCGATGCTGATCAAGATGGCGGTGGTGATCGCGCTCGGCGCGCCGGCCGTGGCGGTGGTGCTGTTCGAGGTGATCCTCAACGGCATGGCCATGTTCAACCACGGCAACGTCCGGCTGCCGGCCGGGCTCGACCGGGCACTCCGCATGGTCGTGGTGACGCCGGACATGCACCGCGTCCACCACTCGGTGCACCGGGACGAGACCAACAGCAACTTCGGCTTTAATCTGTCGATCTGGGACCGCCTGTTCGCCACCTATCGCGCCGCGCCGCGGGACGGCCACGACGCCATGACCATCGGCCTCGAGATCTTCCGCCGGCCCGAGGATCGCGGGCTGCTGCGACTGCTGGCCCAGCCGTTCCTCCGCGCCTGACCAGTTTGCGCCTGACACGGGATGCCTGTTGCGGGCGCGAGCGCGGTCGCGCAGTTTTCATTTGACCCGGATGCGCGCATCCGTACATTAGGAACATCGAATATTATTGTCGCCGGCGGGCGGGCCAGGGCGGGCGGGCCAAGCCAAGGCGGGCCAAGCCAAGGCAGGCCAAGGCGGGCCGCCACGGCCAACACCCGAGACGCGACCGAAGGGGGCTTCGCAGATGACGACATTCACGCCCGTCGCCGCCACCATCGGCGGCGTGCTCATCGGCCTCGGCGCTGTCGTGCTGATGGTCGCCAACGGCCGTATCGCCGGGATCAGCGGCATCGCCGGCAGCCTGTTGCCGCCACGACCGGCAAGCGACTGGGGGTGGCGGCTCGCCTTCGTCGTCGGCCTCGTCGTCGGCGTGCTGGCGCCGATGCTGGTGATGGGCGTCACGCCGACCGTGACGTTTGCCGGCGGGCTGCCGCTGATGGTGGCGGCGGGGTTGCTGGTCGGGGTGGGGACCACCATCGGCAATGGCTGCACCAGTGGTCACGGGGTGTGCGGCCTGGCCCGGCTGTCGCCGCGCTCCCTCGTCGCCGTCCTCGCCTTCATGCTGACCGCCGGCGCGGTCGTCTTCGTCGTCCGCCACGGACTGGGAGGCTGACGCCATGCTGCGCGCGCTCGCCGGGCTCGTCGCCGGCGCCCTGTTCGGCCTCGGCTTCGTCGTCTCCGAAATGATCAATCCGGCCAAGGTGCAGGCGTTCCTCGACATCGCCGGCGCCTGGGACCCGAGCCTGGCCTTCGTCATGGGCGGTGCCGTCGTCGTCACCTTCACAGGCTACCGTCTCGCCTTCCGCCGCGACCGGCCGCTGTTCGAGGCGACGTTCGCCGTGCCGACGCGCCGCGACCTGGACGCCCGGCTGATCGGCGGCGCCGTGCTGTTCGGCGCCGGTTGGGGGCTGGCCGGCTTTTGTCCCGGCCCGGCGATCGCCGGTTTGGCGCTGGGCTTCCGCGAGACCATCGCCTTCGTGGTCGCCATGGCGGTGGGGATGATCCTCGCCCGCTGGCTCGGCGATCGCGGCCTCGTCGGCTCCGGCCGCCCGGCGACGCCGTCGGCCACCTGACCGCCGGGGAGGAGGCGCATGACCGCCGCGGAGAGCCATCAACAAGCGGTGCCCGCCACGTCGGGCGGACCGGACATCCAGGCCTTCTTCGACGAGCCGACGTTCGCCGTCAGTTACGTGGTCAGCGATCCGGCCACCGGCGCCTGCGCAATCATCGACTCGGTGCTGAACTATGACAATGCATCGGGCCGGACGAGCACGGACGCGGCCGACGCGATCATCGCGCACGTCCGCGAACGCGGGCTCACCGTCCAGTGGATCCTCGAGACCCACGTCCACGCCGACCACCTCACCGCCGACCCCTATCTGCAGGCGGCGCTGGGCGGGCGCACCGCCATCGGCTTCAACATCACCGTGGTGCAGCAGACCTTCAAGACCCTGTTCAACGCCGAGCCCGACTTCGCCGTCGACGGCAGCCAGTTCGACCATCTGTTGCAGGACGGCGAGACCTTCCAGGTGGGCGGACTGACGGCGTCGGCCATGCACACCCCGGGCCACACGCCGGCCTGCATGGTCTACCTGATCGGCGATGCCGCCTTCGTCGGCGACACCCTGTTCATGCCCGACTACGGCACCGCCCGCTGCGATTTTCCCGGCGGCGACGCGCGCCAGCTCTACCGCTCGATCCGGCAGATCCTCGACCTGCCCGAGGCGACGCGGCTGTTCCTTTGCCACGACTACAAGGCGCCCGGCCGCGATGCCTATGTGTGGGAGACGACGGTCGGCGCGCAGCGTCGCGGCAACATCCACGTGCACGACGGCGTCAGCGAGGATGCCTTCGTCGAGATGCGCACCGCCCGCGACAAGACGCTCCGGATGCCGCGCCTGATCCTGCCGTCGGTGCAGGTCAACATGCGGGCCGGCGCGCTGCCGCCGCCGGAGACCAATGGCATCCGCTATCTGAAGATCCCGCTGGACGTGCTCTGAGCCGCCGGCGCCGCCGCCGTTCGGGGGAAACCATCACCATGCAACGACTGGCGCGCTACATCCCGGCGCTGGCGTGGGGCCGCCAGTACGATCGCGCGACCCTCGCCGACGACCTGCTCGCCGCGGTGATCGTCACCATCATGCTGATCCCCCAGAGCCTCGCCTATGCGTTGCTCGCCGGCCTGCCGCCCGAGGTCGGGCTCTATGCCTCGATCCTGCCGCTGATCGGCTACGCGCTCTTCGGCACCAGCCGGACGCTGGCCGTCGGTCCGGTCGCCGTGGTCTCGCTGATGACCGCCGCCGCGGTCGGCCAGATCGCCACGCCCGGCAGCCCCGAATATCTGACGGCGGCGATCGCCCTCGCCCTGCTCTCCGGGCTGTTCCTCATCGTCATGGGGCTCGCCCGTCTCGGCTTTCTCGCCAACCTGCTGAGCCATCCGGTGATCTCCGGCTTCATCACGGCATCGGGCATCCTGATCGCCGCGAGCCAGCTCAAGCACATTCTCGGTGTGCCGGCGGATGGCCACACATTGCTCGAAATCGCCGCCGCCCTCGCCCACCACGCCGCCGCCGCCAACGGCCCGACGGTGGTCGTCGGCGGGCTCGCGGTGGCGTTCCTGTTCGCCGTGCGCACCGGCCTGAAGCCGCTGCTGCAACGCATGGGCTTCGGCCCCCGCCTCGCCGACGTGGTCACCAAGGCGGGACCGGTCGCCGCCGTCATCGTCTCCACCGCGGCGGTGGGCGTGCTCGGCCTCGCCGCCGAAGGCGTCGCCATCGTCGGCGAGATTCCGCCGGGGCTGCCGCCGTTGACTCTGCCGCCGCTGGATGCCGAGCTGTGGCCCAAATTGCTGCCGGCGGCGGTGCTGATCAGCGTCATTGGCTTCGTTGAGTCGGTCTCGGTGGCGCAGTCGCTGGCCGCGAGAAAACGCCAGCGCATCGATCCCGACCAGGAACTGGTCGGCCTCGGCGCCGCCAACGTCGCCGCGGCGGTGAGCGGCGGGTTTCCCGTTTCCGGCGGCTTTGCCCGCTCCGTGGTCAACTTCGATGCCGGGGCGGCGACGCCCCTCGCCGGCGTGTTCACCGCCGCCGGCATCGCGCTGACGGCGCTGTTCCTGACGCACCTGTTCTTCGACCTGCCGAAGGCGGTGCTGGCGGCGACGATCATCGTCGCGGTGCTGTCGCTGGTCGACCTCGGGGCGCTGAAGCGCACATGGCGATACTCGAAGGCCGACTTCGCTGCGATGGCGGCGACGATCGTCGTGGTGCTCGCCGTCGGCGTCGAGGCCGGTGTCGTCACCGGCGTCGCGCTCTCGCTGGCGCTCTATCTCTGGCGCACCAGCCGCCCGCATATGGCGATCGTCGGCCAGGTGCCGGGCACCGAGCATTTCCGCAATGTCCTCCGCCATTCGGTGGTGACCAGCCCGAAGCTGCTGACGGTACGCGTCGACGAAAGCCTCTACTTCGCCAACGCGCGGTATCTGGAGGATCAGTTGCTCGCCTTCGTCGCCGAGCAGCCGGCGCTGGAGCACGTGATCCTCATGTGCCCGGCGGTCAACCTGATCGATTCCAGCGCGCTGGAGAGCCTGGAGGCGATCATCGACCGGCTGAAGGCCGCCGGCGTCACCTTCCATCTCTCCGAGGTGAAGGGGCCGGTGATGGATCGGCTCAAGCGCTCGGATTTCTTCCAGCACTTCGAGGGCCGGGTGTTCCTGAGCCAGTACGAGGCGGTGCGCGCTCTCGACCCGGAGGCCGCCGCGCGCGCCATGGCGGCGGGCGCCGCCGCCCCCACCGAGGCGAGTGCGGCGTCATGACGGCGCCGGTGGGGGCATTGACCCGACCGGGCGTCGCGTCGACAATGTGAGGTGACGGTCAACGAGGTTGACAATGTCAGACGACCGTCAACGAACTTCGGGGAGGATGCGAGCATGGGCAACGCGATGAGCGATAGCGGCTTCAAGGCGCTGGTGCTGGAACAGGACGAGGGGGGCGTTACCCCCCACATCACGACGCTGGACGACAGCGCCCTGCCGGAGGGCGACGTCCTGGTCGACGTCAAGTACTCGGACCTGAACTACAAGGACGGCATGATCCTGAGCGGCATCGGCAAGCTGGTCCGCACTTATCCGCACGTCCCCGGCATCGATTTCTCGGGCGTCGTCGTCGCCTCGGAGTCGCCGCGCTTCCGGCCCGGCGACGCGGTCATCCTCACCGGCTGGCGTGTTGGCGAGGTGCATTGGGGCGGCTACGCCGGGCGGGCCCGCGTCAAATCCGACTGGCTGGTGCCGCTGCCGGCGGGAATGACGCTGGAACAGGCGATGGCCATCGGCACCGCCGGCTTCACCGCCATGCTCGCCGTGATGGCCCTGGAAGAGCACGGCCTCAGGCCGGAGAACAAGGGCGAGGTGCTGGTCACCGGCGCGGCCGGCGGCGTCGGCAGCATCGCCGTGGCGCTGCTCGCCAACCTGGGCTACCGGGTGGCGGCGGCGACGGGCCGGCCGGAGCAGGCCGACTATTTGAAGGATTTGGGAGCCACCAGCATCGTCGACCGCGCCGAGCTGGAGGCGCCCCCGAAAGGGCCGATGGGACCGGAGCGCTGGTCCGGCATGATCGACAACGTCGGCGGCGCCATCCTCGGCAACGCGCTGGGCAATCTCTGCTACTGGGCGAGCTGTGCATCGGTGGGTAACGCCGGCGGCGTCAAGTTCACCGCCACGGTGATCCCGTTCCTGTTGCGCGGCATCAACCTGCTCGGCATCGACTCCGCCACCTGCCCGACCGAGCGGCGGCTGATCGCGTGGCCGCGCCTCGCCCGCGACCTGCCCATGGACAAGCTCAAGGCGATGACGCGGGTGGTGCCGCTGGAAGACCTGCCGGCGCTCGGCAAGTCGATCCTGAAGGGCCAGGTGGCCGGCCGCACCGTCGTCGATCTCAACGCCTGAGCGCTTGGCCGCCCGAATGCCCGAACGGCGGCGCGCGGCTGGGGAAACGGTGGCGGGCGGGCCCGATCGTCAACAGGCCGCTTGATTAAGGAGTGCGTTTCAGGCAACGGATGGGGGAATGCCGACGGAGCGGGGGCACCCCGTCGGCCGCATTGCGAGACGGAGCTTATGACGCGTTTTCTGGCAGCAGCGGCGTCGCTGCTGGTGATTCTCGTTCTGTTGGTCGGGGTCGCAACGGCCTGGGTGTTCCACCGATTCGGTGGCGACCTCCCCGACTATGCCCAGTTGGCCGATTACGAGCCGCCGATCACCACCCGCCTCTACGCCGGCGATGGCCGGCTGTTCGCCGAATACGCCATCGAGCGGCGGATCTTCGTGCCGATCGACGTGATCCCGCCGCGGCTCATCGAGGCGTTCCTGTCGGCCGAGGACAAGACGTTCTTCACGCATCCGGGCATTGACGTATTCGGCATCGTCCGCGCTGCCCTGACCAACGTGCAGAACTTCGGCTCCGATCGCCGGCTGGTCGGCGCGTCGACGATCACCCAACAGGTCGCCAAGAACTTCCTTCTCGGCAACGAAGTGTCGATCACCCGCAAGCTCAAGGAGGCTTTGATCTCGTTTCGCATCGAACGCGCCTTCTCGAAGGAGAAGATCCTCGAGCTCTACCTCAACGAGATCTATCTCGGGCGCGGTTCCTACGGCGTGACGGCGGCCTCCCTGAACTATTTCAACAAGACCCTCGACGAGTTGAGCATCGCCGAGGCGGCCTATCTGGCGGCACTGCCCAAGGCGCCCAACAACTACGATCCGGATCGCAGGCCCCGAGCGGCGCGGGAGCGTCGCGACTGGGTCGTCGGGCGCATGTTCGAGGACGGCTACATCACCCGAGCCGAGCACGATGCCGCCATTGCCACCGACATCCGGCTGTATCGGCGGATCGAGGCCGATACCGTGCGGGCGGACTATTTCGCCGAGGACATCCGCCGCGAAATCGCCACGAAATACGGCGAGAAATCGCTGTACGAAGGCGGGCTCGTGGTCCGCTCGACCCTGGATCCGCGCCTGCAGGAGATCGCCGATCGCGAATTGCGCCGCGGCCTGATCGCCTATGACCGCCGGCATGGCTGGCGCGGGCCGCTCGCCCGGCTCTCCGGGGTCGAGCAGGGCGAGGCGCCGGCGGACTGGCAGCAGCAGCTGTCGGCGCTGCCGCCTCCGCCGGAGCTGATGGCCCCCTGGGTGATGGCGGCGGTCCTGGCGGTGAACGACACGGCCGCGACGATCGGCTTCGTTGACGGCGAACGCGGTACGATCCCGTTCGCGGAGATGAAATGGGCGAACGCTTGGCGGCCGGAGCAGCGCGTCGGCGCGGCGCCCCGCCGGCCGGCCGACGTCGTCGCTGTCGGTGACGTGGTGGCGGTCGAACCGCTGACGAGCGACGTGGCCGACGTGGCCGCGAGCAACAGCGCCTACAGCCTGCGCCAGATTCCCAATGTCGATGGCGCCCTGGTCGCCCTCGATCCACATACCGGACGGGTGCTCGCGCTCGCCGGCGGCTTCAACTACGGGCGCAGCGAATTCAACCGGGCGACCCAGGCGATGCGGCAGACCGGGTCGGCGTTCAAGCCGTTCGTCTACCTGACGGCGCTGGAGAACGACTACGTCCCCTCGCAGCTGATCCTCGATGCGCCGATCGCCATCAGCCAGGGGCCGGGGCTGCCGCTGTGGCGGCCCACCAACTACACCAACCGGTTCTACGGCCCGACCACCATGCGCCGCGGCCTGGAATTGTCGCGCAACCTGATGACGGTGCGCTTGGCGCAGGCAGTGGGCATCCAGAAGATCGCCGACACCTCGGTCCGCTTCAACATCTTCGACCGGATGCCGAACCAGCTGGCCTATGCCCTCGGCGCCGGCGAGACGACGCTGCTGAAGCTCACCACCGCCTATGCCATGATCGTCAACGGCGGCCAGCACATCACCCCGACGCTGATCGACCGGGTGCAGGATCGCCACGGCCGCACGGTCTATCGCCACGACGCGCGGGCCTGTGAGTCGTGCAGCGGGAGTGGCGCCTCCGCCCGCGCCGCCGTGCCGTGGATCCCCGACGCCGGCGCGCAACTGGTCGCTCCGGGCAGTGCCTATCAGGTGGTCTCGATGCTGGAGGGGGTGGTGCAGCGCGGCACGGCGACCCGCGTGAAGGCCGTGGGCAAGCCGGTCGCCGGCAAGACCGGGACGACCAACGACTACAAGGACGCCTGGTTCATCGGCTTCACCCCAGATCTGGTGGTCGGCGTCTTCGTCGGCTTCGACGAGCCGAAGACGCTGGGCAGCGGCGAGACCGGCGGCCGCGCCGCGGCCCCGATCTTCCGCGATTTCATGCTGGCGGCGCTGGAAGACGCGCCGGCGACGCCGTTCCGCGTGCCCCCCGACGTCAGCCTGGTGCGGGTGCACCTGGACTCCGGACGGCGCGCCGGCTCGGAAGGCGGCGGCGTCATCCTGGAAGCGTTCAAGCTGGGCACCGGCCCCGGTTCCGGTGGCGCCCTCCTGCGCGGCGTCGGCACCATGGAGCAGGGTCCCTCGATGGGGACAGGGGGACTATACTGAGTTGGCCGGGTGACGTGGCCGGATGAGGTGATCGGGCGCCGCGACCCTTGCCGCCCCGGCTGCAAGGAGCCGGCGAAGATGTTGAACGGAGATTGCGTAAATGCGTGCTGAAATCGAAGCTGTCGTCGAGGAGATCGAAGGCTCCCTCGACCGGCTGAGGAGGCATCTTTGACTACGATGCCGCCCGTGACCGCCTCGCCGAACTGAACGCCCGCGCCGAGGACCCGACGCTCTGGGACGACCCGGACGTGGCCCAGACCCTGATGCGCGAACGCAACCGGCTGGAAGACCGGCTGCAGGCCATCGACGCGCTGGACTCCCGCCTCGCCGAGAACGTCGAATTGATCGAGCTGGGGACCGCCGACGACGACGCCAGCGTCGTCGCCGAGGCGGAGGCCGACCTCGTCGCCATGCAGAAGGACGTCGCGGCGGCGGAGTTGAAGACGCTGTTGTCCGGCGAGGCCGACGGCAACGACTGCTACCTGGAGGTCCACGCCGGCGCCGGCGGCACCGAGGCGCAGGACTGGGCCGAGATGCTGATGCGCATGTACGCGCGCTGGGCGGAACGGCGGCGCTTCAAGCTGGAATGGATCGAAGAGAGCGAAGGCGAAGGGGCGGGGATCAAATCCGCCACCGTGCGGGTGATCGGTCCCGATGCCTATGGCTGGCTGAAGCACGAGACCGGCGTGCACCGGCTGGTGCGCATCTCCCCCTTCGATGCCAGCGCCCGCCGCCACACCAGCTTCGCGTCGGTCGGCGTCTATCCGGTGATCGATGACTCCATCGAGATCGAGATCCTGGACAAGGACCTGCGCGTCGACACTTACCGCTCCTCCGGCGCCGGCGGCCAGCACGTCAACAAGACCGACAGCGCCATCCGCATCACCCACCTGCCGACCAACATCGTCGTCCAGTGCCAGAACGATCGCTCGCAGCACAAGAACCGGGCAGCGGCGATGGCGATGCTGAAGGCGCGGCTCTATGAGCTGGAAATGTGCAAACGCGAGGAGGCGGCGCAGGCGGCCTACGACTCCCGCTCCGAGATCGGCTGGGGGCGGCAGATCCGCTCCTACGTGTTGCAGCCCTACCAGATGGTCAAGGACCTGCGCACGGCGGTGGAGACTTCCAACACCCAGGCGGTCCTCGATGGCGACATCGACGTGTTCCTGAGCGCCTCCCTCGCCGCCCGCATCGACGATCAGCAGAAAGCCGCCGACGGCAAGGCGAACTGATCGGGGCAAGGCCGTGTCGCGGACCTCGCGGCCGGCGGGCGATCACCAATCGGCCGGTGCCGCGGTCGGGGTGACGTCGACGGCGACCTCGATGCGGTGGGTGCCGCCGCCGAAGATGGCGCCGTTCACCGGGCTGACGTCGCCATAGTCGCGGCCCCAGGCGATGGTCACGTGCTCGTCGCCCACCGCCTTGTTGTTGGTCGGGTCCAGGTCGATCCAGCCGTCATCGCCGCAGAACACCGAGAGCCAAGCGTGCGACGCGTCGGCGCCGACGAGTTTCTCCTGCCCCTCCGGCGGATAGGTCAGCAGATAGCCGCTGACATAGCGGGCCGGCACGCGCAGCGCGCGCAGGCAGCCGATCTCCAGGTGCGCGAAATCCTGGCAGACGCCGCGGCGGCGCTCGAACACCTGATCGACGGACGTGGTCACCGTCGTCGCCGTCGGATCGTAGTCGAAGTCGGCGTGGATGCGGCGGGTCAGATCGAGCGCACCCTCGAGCACCGGCCGGCCACGGGGGAACGACGTTGCGGCATAGGCGGCGAGATCCGCGTCGACACGGACGTGCGGCGACGCGAAGGCGAACTGCAATGCCGCCAGCCCGGCGTCGGACCGATCGTCGAACAGGGCGGGGTAGAGGCCATCCCACGCCGCCGTGTCGGCGGGCAGCGGCAACGGCCTGCCGGTCACCTGGATGACGCTCTGCGCATGCAACGTCAGCTGTTCGTGCTGATCCTGCAGGGTGATGTTGACGACCGGGTTGCCGAAGTAGTCGGTGCTCGCCGTCTGCACCGCGGGCACCGGGGTCACCGACAGCATCGTTCGATGGCAGACCTGGTGGTCGCAGGCACGCGGCGTCAGATGCAGCCGATGGTGGGAGAAGGAGACCGGGATCGAATAGACGTACCGGGTGCGGTGGCTGACGGTGTAGATCACGGCTTCGGCGCAGGCGCGTGCAGGTCCGCCGGGCGCCTCGCCTCGGCGTGGCTGAAGTAGGAACGGGTGATCGCCTCGGAGAGCTTCGGCAGCGCCGCATCGACGGCGTCGAAGATGTCCGCCAGGCCGGCGCGGCGCTGGTCGGCACCGACGGCGCAGAGGTGCGGCAACTCGGCGAGGCGCAGCGTCGCCACCGTCGCCAGCATGATCCGCTGCTCGACACTGCGCTCCGGCGGCGCGACCGACTGGGGTAACTGTTCGACGTGATCCTTCAGGGCGACCAGTTGGAAGGCGATGGAGCGGGGATTGCTCTCGTCCAGCAGCAGCACGTCGAGCACCGGGGCGACCATCGGCGTCGCCAGATAGCGCCAGCGGTAGGTCATGACGCTGTCGGCGATCTCCAGCAGCAGGACCAGGCCACCGTCGTCCTCGGGATCGCCGCGCTCCAGGAAACAGCGCATCAACCGCGACAGGTTGGCCGCCCGCTCCAGTCGTCGCCCCATGTCGAGGAAGCGCCAGCCATGGTCGCGGGTCATATTCTCCATCTCCATGCCGCTGAACCCGGCGAGCACGCGCAGGCTCTGTTCGAGCACGTCGAAGATGTCGGCCGGGTCGGTGGCCCGGCCGGCGAGGGGCGGCCGAGCCGTCGCCCGCAGACCGCCGAGCGTCTGCCACGCCTCCACCGAAAGCCAGTCGCGGGCGAGCGCGGCGGTGCGCTCGAGGTGTTGCAGCGTGTCGACGACGCCGTAAGGCACGCCCACCTTGAACATCACCTCGCGCGCCTGTCGCTCGATGGCCATCGTCGGGCCGAGGGCGATCTCTTCCGGCCGGCCGGCCTCGATCCCCGTTTTCTCCAGGATCGCCGCCATGGCGCGCGCCAGCACCGCGGCGTCGGCACTCTCGACGGTGTCGACGGTCAGGCGACGAACCACGGTCCGCAGCACCCGCATGGCGTCCTCGGCGCGCTCGGCATAGCGGCCGAGCCAGAACAGGTTGTCGGCCGAGCGGCTTGGAATGTCCTTGCTCTTGCGTTGCGGCTTGGCGGCGCCCGCGTCGGCCCGGAGCAGGCTGAATGCCGAGACCGGCCGGCTCGAAAGCACCCAGGTGTCCTTGGTCTCCTGGCCGCGACGCAACAGCGCGGCGCGCGGATCGCGGGTGGAGGCGACGCGTGTCAGGCCGCCTGGCATCAACGTATAGCCGTCTTCGCTGGCACACAGGAACACGCGGAGTGCCATCGGCCGCGGCTCCAGCGCACCGTCGGCGAGAACCGGCGTCGTCGACAGCGACACCAGCTCCTGGCCGACATAATTGTGCCCCTCGCTGGCCAGCCGGTCGCGCAGCGCGGCGCGCGCGTCCGGGCTCAAGCCGCGGCTGAGTAGCGGGCCGCCGGCGGCCGCGAGCATCGGCCGCCGTTCGAACGCATGGTCAACGGCGAGCGCGTCGAGGTTGGCGAGCACGTGCTGCCGCGCCACGTCCTGGCCGCACCACCAAGTCGCGGTGTTGGGGAGCAGCAGGTCTTCGCCCAGCATGGAGCGACAGAGCGCCGGCAGGAAGGCCATGAACGCCTTCGCCTCGATCAGGCCGCTGCCCAGCGCGTTGGCGACGCCGACCCGCCCGGCGCGGGCCGCCTGCACCAGACCGGCGATGCCGCAGGTCGAGGCGACGTCCAGGTCCAGGGGATCGCAGAACTCCGAGTCGATGCCGCGGACGATCAGATCCACCGGCATCAGGCCCTCCACCGTCTTCAGGTAGACGCGGTCGTTGCGCACGGTGAGATCGGCGCCGACGGCGAGGGTGTAGCCCAGGTAGCGCGCCAGATAGGCGTGATCGAAGGCGGTCTGCTCTTCCTCGCTCGACGTCAGCAGCACGATTCGCGGATCGTCCCGCCGGGTCCCGGCGATCAGGCTGTTGTTCAGGGCATTGAAGAAGGGGGCGAGGCGCTGGACGTGATAGGCGCGAAACACCTCCGGCAGCGCGCGGGCGAGGACGATGCGGTTCTCCAGCGCATAGCCAAAACCGACCGGGGCCTGGGTCCGGTCCGACAGCACCCACCAGCGGCCGTCGGGACCGCGGCCGAGGTCGGCGGCGTAGAATTGCAGGTGGCGACCGCCGCGGGGTTCGATGCCGTGGCACGGCCGCAGGAAATGCGGGTTGGCGAAGACCAGCGCGGCTGGCAGGTCGCCCTGGCGCAACAGCCGCTGCGGACCGTACAGATCGGCGAGAACGGCATCGAGCAGCCGCGCCCGCTGGACCAGGCCGCGTTCGAGCGCCGACCACTCGTCCTCGTCGATCAACAGCGGCACGAAATCCAGGGCCCACGGCCGCTCCGAGCCCTCGGCGCCCCCCGTCACCGTGAAGGCGAGGCCGTTCTCGGTGCGCAGGCGCTCTGCTTTGCGGAGCCTGGCCGCCAGGTCCTCGGCCGGCAGGGCACCGAAGGCGGACACGAAGCGGCGCCAGTGCGGCCGGATCGCGCCATCCGGGGCGATCAGTTCGTCCAGGATCCCGGGGATCAGCCGGTAGCGGGACTCGAGCAGGCCGTCGGCCGCCTGATCGTCGGACACGTGCACGCTCACCGGCGAAATGCCCCTTGCCGCGGACTGAGAGGGGGCGGAGCGGACGGTATCAGCATTGGCGGATGACGGTCAGCAACGGCGGGCGGGACTTGGTCACTCGGCCGTCGTCGCTACGCCGCAGAGTTTGGCGATGGCCGCGAAGTAGGGCCGTCGGCCGACCAGCATCAGGTCGTTGTGGCCGGCGCCGGGCACGGTCACCAGGGTCTTCTGCAGGGCGGGGCAGGCATCGAACAGCGCCCGGCCGTCGGTGACCGGGATGATCCAGTCGCGCTCGCCATGCAGGACCAGCGTCGGCACCGTCACCTGTGCCATTTTCTCAAGGTTGCCGAAGCCGTCGCGGGCCTCTTCGGCGTCGGGAATCTTCAGGAAGCCGATGCGTTCGATCAACGCGAAGGTCTCGGCGAAGGCACTCTCCAGGATCAGGCCGGCAACGGCATCACCGGCGCGCGCCGCGATCTCCAAGGCCGCAGCGCTGCCGAGCGAGCGGCCCATGACGAAGAGCGGGCCGGCGTCGATCCCGCGCGCCGCCAGCGTCTCCGGCGCCGCCTGCCAACAGGCCCAGGCGTCGTCGAGCAGCGTCGTCGCCGTCGGCGCACCGTCGCTGGCGCCGTAGCCTCGGTAATCGCAGACGAACAGGGTCACGCCCATGCGGGTGTAGAGCGGCGCGATCGCCTCGTAGTCGGCGGCGATCTCGCCGTTGCCGTGGAAGAACAGCACCACCGGCGCGCCGGGGTGGGCAACGAAAATCTTGCCGGCGACCCGTGTCGCCGCGTCCACCGGAATTCGCACCGTGTGGACGCCGGCGCCAAGCCGTGGCACGCCGACGTCGCGCCGCGGATGGAACAGGACGGCGCGCACATCCGGCCGATCGAGAATGTCCAGGCTTCGTTTTGTCATCGCGACGTTTCCTCAACGAGCCCCGAGGGGGCGACACGCCGGCGCGCTGCCCGGCACCCCGTCCCGTGCGCGGCGTCCCGTGTCGCCGGACCCCATGTACCGCGCCCGGCCGCCGGCTTCATCAAGAAAGTGGATCAGCCGTCAGGGGGCGTCGGCGAGACCGAGGATCGCCCGCGCCTCGGTGGGGCTCGCCGGGTGGCGGTCGTATGTCGGACACAGGGCGGCGACCTGCGCGACCAACTCGGCGTTGCTGTCGGCGAGGCGCGAGCGATCGTACTTCAGGTTGTCCTCGAGGCCCGTTCGCACATGTCCGCCGAGTTCCAACGCCCAGGACGCAACCTCCATTTGATGTCGGCCGATCCCCGCGGCCGTCCAGGTGGCGCCCGGCATCAGCTCCGACAACTCGTCGATGGCGAACTCCAGCAGCCGGCGGCGCGCCGGCAGCGCGTTGGGAATCCCCAGCACGAACTGCACATGCGGCGGCGGCGCGATCAGGCCGCGATCGATCAGCGTCCGGGTGGCATACAACATGGCCAGGTCGAAGACCTCGATCTCGGGCTTGATGCCCGCCTCCAGCATCAGCCGCGCCATGGTCTCCACCAGCGCCGGATGGTTGTCATAGATCTGCGTGGCGAAATTCACCGAGCCGGTGGCGAGCGATGCCATGTCGGGCTTGAGCGGCAGCGCCGCGGCGCGCTCCTCCTGGGCCCGCCCGCGCCCGCCCGTGGAAAACTGCACGATCATGCCGGGGCAGCGCCGGCGCACGCCATCGAGGACGCGTTTGAACAGCGCCGGATCGGACGCGGACGCACCGTCGGCGGCGCGGACGTGGACGTGCACCAGCGACGCACCGGCCTCGAACGCGGCGTGTGTCGATTCGATCTGCTCGTCCGGCGAGATCGGCACGGCCGGGTTGTCGGACTTCTGCGGCACGGCTCCGGTGATGGCAACGGTGATGATGGCGGGTTTGGTCATCGGTCTGTTCGGGATCTGTCCGGCGTTGCGGGCTGTGGCCATTATCCTACCGTCGCCGGCCGCTGTTGTCGCCCCCGAGCATTGGCACTTGGGCGGGGCGGTCGATCGTCCTATTGTCAGCTTGGGGGACGTCAGGGACCGCTGCGAAGGAGCGAGCGATGACATGGTCCGGCGCGAAGCGTTGCCTGCGGACGCTTCTGCTTGGTCTGTGCCTCGCCAGCCTGACCCTCGCCGCGCCGGCCGACGAGATCCGCGTCTTGCGCATCGGCACCGGCGCGACCGGCGCCACCTACTTCGCCATCGGCGGCCTGATCGCCAGCATCGTCAGCCATCCGCCCGGTTCCCGGAGCTGCGAAGAAGGGGGCAGTTGCGGCGTGCCCGGCGTGATCGCCGCCGCGGTATCGACGGAGGGGTCCGTCGACAACGTGCTGCGGCTGGCCAAGGGCGAGCTGGATCTGGCGCTCTCCCAGGCGGACGTGGCGTTCGATGCTTCGGTCGGCAGCGGTCGCTTCGACGGCGCGCCCCTCGACTCCATCCGCGCCATCGCCAACCTGTATCCGGAGGCGGTGCATCTGCTGGTGCGGCGGGACAGCGGCATCGCCTCGGTGGCTGACCTCGCCAACCGGCCGGTCTCTTTGGGCGAGGAAAAGTCGGGGACGCGGGTACTGGCGGGAATCGTGCTGGGCGCGTTCGGGCTCACCGAGGCGGACGTCCAGCCGGCGTTCAAGCGGATCGGCCCTGCCGTCGACGCGCTGATCGCCGGCGAACTCGACGCCGTGTTCATGGTGGGCGGTGCGCCGGTCAGCGCCCTGGTTCAGGCCTTCGAAAGCGGGCGTGTCGATCTTCTGGCCATCGACGGGCCGGAGGCGGATGACATCCGGGCGGACTATCCCTTCCTCAACGCCGCCGTCATCGCCGCGGATACCTATCCGGGCATCGACGACGTGGCGACGTTGAAGGTGGGCGCGCTGCTGATCACCTCGGTCCGCCTCGCCGACGACCTTGTCTACGGGGTCACCCGCGCGCTCTGGCACGAGCGCAACCGCAGCGTGCTCGATCAGGGGCATCCCAACGCCCGCATGATCCAGTTGGAGACCGCCCTCGACGGCCTCGCCATCCCCATCCACGACGGGGCGTTGCGCTTCTACGAAGACATCGGGCTGGTGACGATGCCCTGAGAGGTTGTGAAAGAATGCCCGCGAAGCCCGGTATCGCCAGAAATTTTCTCGTGTTTTCAAAGGGCGTTTTTTCGCAACCTCGATGGGTTCACAGGCTCTGAGGCGGCGCACCGTCGCCGGCCGCGCCGGCCGCGGCGGCCTCGGCGAGGAGCAGCACGTGGTGCAGCGGTCCGTCCGGGATGCCGAAGGCGTCCAGGTGGCGAATGACGTTGCGGAGGTAGTCGAGCGACGTGCCATAGGCGCCCCGGCCCTGCACCACGAGCGCCGCGGCGTGCTCCGGTGTCGCCGGGCGGACGTGCTGCGGATGGCCCGGCGACGCGGCAAAGGTGAGCGCCACCACCCGCCGGCCGTCGTCGAGGCGCAACGGCACGGTCAGCGGGCGGTAGGCGTTGGTGTACATTTCGCGCTGCCACAGATAGGCGCGCGTCGCCGCCACCGCCGGCGCGGCGACGCGAAAGGCGATGCCGCGACAGCTGCCGCCGCGGTCCAGGGCGACGACCAGCCCGGGCGTCTCCGGGGTTCCCCGGTTGCGCACGCTCAGCAGGCAGAGCGCGCGGTGATAGCCGTGCAGGCGCCCCGGCACCGCTTCGACGTGGTCAAAGCGCGGATCCCACATCAACGAGCCGTAGCCGAAGACCCACAGGTCCTTGGCCCCCGGGGTGTCTGGCGCGTCCGCCGCCGGCACGCCGGACGTCATGCGCGCGTCACCAGCCAGACGCCGACCACCGTCAGCGCCATGCCGAGAATGGCCGTCGGCCCGAGGGTCTCGCCGAACAGGAAGAAAGCGATCATCGCGGTCACCGGCGGCACCAGATAGAACAGGCTCGCCACCTTGGCCGCCGCACCACGGCGGATCAACAGATGCAGGAGCGTGATCGCGCCCAACGACAGCACGAAGCACAACCAGAACAGGGCGAAGACGAAGTCGCCCGTCCATTGCACCACCATGGTCTCGAACAGCAGCGCCGCGCCGGCGATCAACACCGCCGCTGCCGCGAACTGGATGGCCGAGCCGGTGCGCAGGTCCATGCCGCTGCCGTGGCGCTTCTGGAAGAGCGTGCCGATGGTGATGCCGAACAGCGCGGCGACGGCGAAGGCGATGCC
Source organism: uncultured Rhodospirillaceae bacterium (assembly GCA_964630265.1). Classification (GTDB taxonomy): domain Bacteria; phylum Pseudomonadota; class Alphaproteobacteria; order Rhodospirillales; family Defluviicoccaceae; genus CAZBWP01. Next base: position 15,182 of record CAZVRW010000032.1, on the reverse strand, counting down.
GGTGAGGTGACCGGCGCCGAGGGTGAGTTTGTCGATCACCACCAGGCCGACGCCGACCAGGCCGGTGACGACACCCAGCCACTGGCGCGGGGTCACCCGCTCGCCGAGATAGGGGCCGGCGGCGAGCGCGGTGAGCAGCGGCTGCAGGCCGACGATCAGCGCCGCCACCCCGGCCGGCAGGCCGTGATCGATGGCCGCGAACACGCCGCCCAGGTAGATGCCGTGGATCAGCACGCCGGCGATGGCGATTTTGCCGACCGCCCGCCAACTCTTCGGCCAGGGCGCGCCGACCACCAGCGCCGCGACCACCAGCACGGTGATCACCACGAGAAAGCGCAGCAGCAGAAACGTCGCCGGCTCGGCGTGGGGCAACCCCAGCTTGGCGCCGATGAAGCCGGTGCTCCACAACAGCACGAACAGCACCGGCATCAGGGTGATCAGCGGCGTATCGCCGGGGCTGCGGGGCGGAGCGGAGGGCGGGTCGGTCATGTCCGCGGAGCGGACGGCGGGTCGGTCATGTCGGATCTTCGCATCGGCGGGCGCCGCCCGGCAGACGCGACGGCGCATGGAGGCTAGACGCTCGGTTTCGCCGGCGCAACGACCGGTTCCACGGACGGCCTCGCCGCGCGGG
>CAZVRW010000032.1:0-14451 GCA_964630265.1 uncultured Rhodospirillaceae bacterium | reverse complement strand
CGCCGCGCGGGATTCTGGGCCATGCGCGGCCTCGCCGCCGCGCGGGATTCTGGCTTTGCCGAACCCCGCCGGCCCGCGCTACCATGCGCCATGGCGACCTTGGCACATCTGGCGTTGGCGTTCCGCATCGTCCTGGTGGTGACCCTGGTGCTGCTGGGAGCGTCGGCCACCGCGGAACAGGTCACGGCCGAGCCGCGGTCCCTCGCCGGCCAGTTGCTCGTCGCCGCGCCGGAGATGCCGGATCCGCGGTTCGCCGAGACGGTGATCGTCATCGTCAGCCACGATGCCGACGGCGCCATGGGGCTGATCGTCAACCGGGTGCTCGGCGCCGGCCCGATCGCCCTGCTGCTCGACGCTCTCGATGTCGAGGCGGAGGTCGCCCCCGACCTGCCCGACGGCGGCGAGGTGCGGCTGTTGAACGGCGGGCCGGTGGAGCCGCAGCGCGGCTTCGTCCTGCACTCCGACGACTTCGAGGGGGCCAGCACGCGCCCCATCGGCGACGGCATCGCCGTCAGCTTCGGCACCGACGCGCTGGCGGCGATGGCCGGCGGCCACGGCCCGCGCCGGGGCGTTGTCGTCCTCGGCTACGCCGGGTGGGGACCGGGGCAGTTGGAAAGCGAACTGGCGCGCGACGACTGGCTGGTGGTTCCCGCCCTCTCGTCACTGGTGTTCGCCGACGATCCGGAGACCGTCTGGCAGCGCGCGCGGGACACCTACGGGATCGAGCTGTAGCGGGCGGTTCAGTCCCTGTCGCTCTTTCAGTCCCAGTCGGTTTGGGCGAAGCGGGCGATCTCCTGGTCGTCGGCGTCGAACAGCTGCAGCACGACACGGTCGCGGCGGAAGTGTGTCGCCGTCTGCAAGGCCTCGAGCAGCGCCGTCTCGCCGGCCATCATCGCGGCCGGACACATCATCCGGGTGGCGCCGAGCGGGCCGATGGTGATGGCGAGGCCATCGTCGTCTTCGACGTAAGGGCCGAAGAAACGGTTGCAGCCGCCGTGCCCGGTCGCCCGGCCATCGCCCTGAAAGCGCACGAACATCACCGTGTCGTCCGGCACCGTCACCTCGCCGAGCTGAGTCGGCCGCCACTCGCTGCCGGCGAGGGCCGAGGCGTCGGCGGCGTGGCCGGCGACGGCGAACAGCCCGATCGCCAACACCAACAGGCCGGGCACCGCAGATCTGAACATTCCCATGGTCTTGCCTCCTGTCATTTGTTGCGGACAGAACACGCCAAGGTCGCGGAGACGTCAAGCCTATCGGCGGCTGTGCCTATGCCTTGATGCCGGCGAAGGCGGCGGGCGGGGCGTCGGGGTCGAGCGGCCAGCGCGGCCGGGGCGCCACGTCCAGCGGATCGATCAGGCCGAGCCGGAGCCGCTCGACGCCGGCCCAGGCGATCATCGCGCCGTTGTCGGTGCAGAGCGCCTGCGGTGGTGCGACCAGCCGCACGCCCTCCGCCGCGGCCAGCGCCGCCAAGCGTTCGCGCAGATAGCCGTTGGCGGCGACCCCGCCGGCGACGACCAGGGTGCGCGCACGGGACCTGCGCAGGGCGTTGCGGCTGCGATCCACCAGCACGTCGCCGGCCGCCGCCTGGAAGCCGGCGCAGAGATCGGCGACGTCGGCGGCGGCGAGCGGTCCTGCCGGCAGCGCGTCGACGGCGTGCAGCACCGCGGTCTTCAGGCCGGAGAACGAGAAGTGGCAGCCGGGTCGTCCGAGCATCGGCCGGGGCAGGGCGAAGCGGCGGGGATCGCCGGCCGCGGCCGCCCGTTCCACCGGCGGGCCGCCGGGGTAGCCGAGGCCGAGCAGTTTCGCCACCTTGTCGAAGGCTTCGCCGAGCGCGTCATCGAGGGTGGTGCCGAGCCGGCGGTAGCGGCCGACGCCCTGGACCACCAGCAGCTGGCAATGGCCGCCGGAGACCAGCAGCAGCAGATAGGGAAAGCCGATGCCGTCGGACAGCCGGGCGGTGAGCGCGTGCGCCTCCAGGTGGTTAACGGCGATGAACGGCGTGTCGTGCACCAGGGCGATCGCCTTCGCCATGGTGACGCCGACGATCAGGCCGCCGATCAGCCCGGGGCCGGCGGCGGCGGCGATCCCGTCCAGGTCGGCGAAGCCGGTGCCGGCCGCCGCCATCGTCTCAGCGATCAGGCTGTCGAGGATCTGCAGGTGCGCCCGCGCCGCGATCTCCGGCACGACGCCGCCGTACGGCCGGTGATCGGCGAGCTGGGTCGACAGCCGCTCGGCGAGGATCCGCCGGCCGTCGTCCACCAGCGCCGCCGCCGTCTCGTCGCAACTGGTCTCGATGCCGAGGACGATCATCGATCGGCGCTTCCCCCGCGCGCGCGGCTTGCATAAGAACACGGCATGAGCAGTGCCTACCCTGAAAATCCCGGCGCGTCGATGGCGCGCGGCCGGCTGCGCATCGGCACCCGGGGCAGCCCGCTGGCATTGGCGCAGACGACGGAGGCCTGCCGCCGCCTCGCCGAGCGCGGCGTCGATGCCGCGCTGCTGGAAACCGTCGTCATCAAAACCACCGGCGACATGGTCCTCGATCGGCCGCTGGCGGAGATCGGCGGCAAGGGGCTGTTCACCAAGGAGATCGACGCCGCGATGCTGGCGGGAGCGATCGACTTTGCCGTGCATTCGGTGAAGGATCTGCCGACGGTGCTGCCCGAGGGGATCGTCCTCGGCGCGATCTTGGAGAGGGCCGACCCGCGCGACGCGCTGATCGGCGCCGCCGCCGGCGAAGCTGGGGGCTTGGCGGCGCTGCCGGCGGGGGCCGTCATCGGCACCGCCTCGCTCCGCCGCGCCGCCCAGGTGCTGGCGCGCCGGCCGGATCTCGTGGTGGTGCCGCTGCGGGGCAACGTGCAGACGCGGCTGGCGCGGGTGCGCGAGGGGCGGGTGCATGCGACATTGCTCGCCCTCGCTGGCCTCGAGCGGCTGGGCATGGCGCAGGTGGCAACGACGGTGCTGGCGGTCGACGAGATGCTGCCGGCCGTCGGCCAAGGCGCCATCGGCGTCACCTGCCGCGCCGCCGACGACGACGGCCGGGCGCTGCTGGCGCGGGTCGACGACGCGGCAAGCCATGTCTGCGTGGTTGCCGAACGGGCGATGCTGGCGGTGCTGGACGGCTCCTGCCGCACGCCCATCGCCGGCCTCGCCGAACGCGATCCGGCGGGCCGGTTGCGGCTGCGCGGCCTCATCGCCCGCCCCGATGGCAGCGCGGTGCTGACGGGCGAGCGCGCGGGCGACGGCGCCGCCGCCCGGCTGCTGGGCGCCGACCTGGGCGAGGAGTTGCGCCGGCGCGCCGGGCCGGGGTTTTTCGACGCGACGCCGTGAGCCACCGCATCCTGATCACCCGGCCCGCCGCCGACGCGGCGCCGTTCGCCGAGGCGCTGGCCGCCGCCGGCATCGCCGCGCTGACCGAGCCGATGATGACCATCGAGACGTTCCGCGGCCCCGCCCTGGATCTCGCCGGCGTCCAGGGGGTGCTGGCGACCAGCGCCAACGGGGCGCGCGCCCTCGCCGCCCGGACCCCCCGCCGCGACGTGCCGCTGTTCGCCGTCGGCGACGCCACGGCGCGGGCGGCGGAAGCGCTCGGGTTCACCGCGGTGATCAGCGCCGCTGGTGACGTCACGGACCTGGCGGCGCTGGTCATGGCGCGCTGCGATCCGGCCGCCGGCGTCCTGCTGCACGCCGCCGGGACGACGCTCGCCGGCGATCTCGGCGCCACGCTGGCCGCCGCCGGCTTCCGCTATCGGCGCGAATCCCTCTATGCCGCGCGGCCGGTGGCGGCGCTGTCGGCGACGGCGCGCACGGCGCTCGCGGCCGGGCGGATCGACGGCGTCGCCCTGTTTTCGCCCCGCACCGCGCGGATCCTCGTCGACCGCGCGGCGGCGGCCGGCTGCACCGCCAACCTCGCCTCGGTCGACGCATTCTGCCTCAGCGCCGCGGTCGGTGACGCCGCGGCGGCGGCGGTGTGGCGGCGCATCCTCGTCGCCCGCGACCCCACCGGGCGGGCCCTGCGGCGCCTCGTGATCGACACCCTCCAGGCTTAGAGGGTCGCGCATTTTTCTCCCCAGACCGCGGTGAAGCCTGTTAGTGTGCGGCCCGTGGGCCGACACGGCGTTGACATCCAAGGGGGTAGGGATGACCGAAGATTCCAAGAAGGGGTCCAACAGCGATCCATCCGGCAAGGCGCCAGCGCCAGCTCCCGAGAAGCCAGCTCCCGAGAAGCCAGCTCCCGAGAAGAAGAGCGATGCGGCACCGGCTTCGCCCCCGAAGGCCCCCGCGACCGCGTCTCCGCCGCCATCGTCCGCGCCGGCGGCGTCTCCGCCGCCATCGTCCACTCCAGCGGCGTCTCCGCCGCCTGGCGGCGGCGGCGCGCCGAAGCCGCCCGCCGCCGCCGCTAAAACCTCGGTGCCGGACAGCAAGGCTTCGAGCGCCGCGACGCCCCCGAGCGCCACGCCTTCGAGCGCCACGCCCCCGAGCGCCACGCCTGCGTCGTCGCCGGCGAAGGCCGCGACCTCCACGGGGGCAACCACGTCGTCCGCCGCGCCGGATAAGGGCCCATCCGGTCAAGCCAAGCCCGGCCAAGCCGCGCCCGCAGCCGGTGCCGCCAAGCCGAGCGGCGCGGCACCGCCGCCGCCGGGCGCGAAGCCCGCCGCGGCTGCCGCGAAACCGGGAGACACGCCGGACCGGAAGGCGACAGGGAGCGGTGGCACGGTGCCGCCGTCGGCCGCCGCGCCCGGCCGGTCCGATGCCCGCAAACCGCCGCCGCCACCGGCCAAACCGAAACGCGGCGGCTGCACGACGGCGCTCCTGGCGCTGGTGGTGTTGCTGGTGATCGTCGGCGGTGCCGCCTACTTCACCCGCGGCATGTGGTCGGACGCGGTCCAGCCCTATGTGGAGCGCACGCTCGAGTCGGTGGTGCCGCCCTCCGAGGCGCTGACGCAGGTCGAGGCGCTGGAGAAGCGCGTCGCCAGTATCGAGGCGGCGCAAGCGGACGCGGCGGCGGCCGTCGACGACCGCCAAGCCCTGGTCGCCCGGATCGACGCCCTGGCCGAGCGTCAGAAGGCCCTCGCCGCCGCTCAGGATAAGCTGGTCGCCAGGCTGGAGGAACGCGCCGCGGCGCCCGGCATGCCGGCGGCAGACCTGACCACCGTTCTCACCGACCTGCAGGCCGAGGCCAAGGCCCTGCGCAGTGACGCCGAGGCGACCATGGCCCGGCTCGCCGGGCTGGAGCGCGCGGTCGCGGCGCTGGAGGATGCCGCGCCCGAGGGTGGCGCGCCCGGCGCGACGGCGTCCGAGGGCGAAGGAGGTGCCGCGGCGGCGGCAACCGCCGTGTCGGCGCTCGGTCGTCGCCTGGAGGCGCAGACCGCCCGCATCGTCGCGCTGGAGGAGAAGCTCGCCCAGGTCGCCGAGGCCGCTCCCGTGGCGCCGCGCGCCGCCTCCGAGGAGGAGGTCGCGGCCCTGGCGGCGCGGCTTTCGGCGATGCAGAAGGAACTGGCGACGGTCTCCGCCAGTCTCGAGGCCGTGCCCGTCGCGGCGCTGGCCGAGCGCGTCGCGGCGGTCGAACAGGAGGCGGCGGCCCGGAAGGACGTGCTGGCCAAGGCCACGGACGCGGCGGTCGCCTTCGCCCGGCTGCGCGACGCCCTGCAAGGTGCCGCCCCGTTCGCATCCGAGCTGCAGGCGGCGCTCGCCGCCGCCGGACCGGACAGCGCTGCCGCCGATGCCCTCGCCGGTGTCGAGCCTCGCGCCGATGAAGGGATTCCCACGAAGTACCAGCTGCAGCGGCGTTTCGCCGGGGTCGCCGACGACATCGCCCGCGAGAAATACGTGGTGGAGGGTGACGACATCCTGGCGCGGACGCTCAACCGCCTCGGCTCCGTCGTCTCGCTGCGGCTCACCGGCGAGGCGGCCGAGGGTGTCGATGCCCACCTCGCCGAGGCGGAAACCGCGGTCGCCGCCGGCGACTTCCCGTCGGCCATCCAGGCGCTGTCGCAGCTCGACGCGGCGCTGCTGGAGCCGGCGCGACCGTGGATCGCCGACGCCGAAGCACGCATCGAGGCCGAGCGGGCGCTGGACTGGCTGCAGGTCCACGCCGCGGCGGCGATGACGGTGGACGAGGGCTGAGCCGATGCTGCGGTCGTTCTACGTCGTGCTGAAGACGCTGATCATCTTCATCGGCATCGCCCTCGTCGCCGCGCTGGCGTGGCTGCTGGCCATCGATCCGGGCTCGCTCGTCATCGACTGGCGCAGCATCCACGTGTCGACCAGCGTCGGCGTCGGCATCGGCGTGCTGATCCTCCTGATCATCGTCGTCGTCCTGCTGTTCCGCCTGCTCTGGTCGATCTTCCGCATTCCCCGGGCGATCGGCCGCGCCGACCGGAACCGGCGGCAGCGGAAGGGCGTGCGGGCGCTGAGCAAGGGGATGGCGGCGATCGCCGCCGGCGACGCGGCGGTGGCCAAGGAGCAGGCCGGCCGCGCCAGCAATCTGCTGGACGATCGCACCCTGACCATGCTGCTGCAGGCGCAGGCGGCGCAGTTGCAGGGGGACGAGACGGCGGCGGAGAAGTATTTCGCGGCGCTGCGCGACTGGCCGTCCACCGAGTTCCTGGGCGTCCGCGGCCTGTTGACCCAGGCGATGAAGCGCGGCGCCTGGGACGAGGCGCTGTCGCTGGCGAAACGCGCCTATCGCATCAACCGCAAGAGCGAGTGGGTGGTCCGCACGCTGTTCGACTTGCAGAAGCGGACCGGCCACTGGGCCGACGCGCGCGAGACCTTGAAGGACATGAAGTCCCTGGGGCTGATGTCCCGCGCCGACATGGAGGCCGAGGACGCCAACCTGCTGTACCAGCTGAGCCTGCAAAGCCAGGGGCCGGAGGCGATCTCGCTGGCGAAGAAGGCCTATGCCGAACAGCCGTCGCTGACCGAGGCCGCCACGCGGGTGGCGCGGCTGCTGCTCGACCAGGGCGATTCGCACGCCGCCGCCAAGCGGATCGAGGAGGCCTGGCAGCGCACGCCCGGTCCCGAACTCGCCGAGCTCTACTGGCGGGCCAAGGGCGCCGAGGATCCGGCCAAGAAGCTGGAGGCGGCGAAGCGGCTGGTGGCGCGCAACCCCGCCGATCCGGAGAGCCGGCAGGTGCTCGGCGCCGCGGCGCTGGCGGCCGGCAACTGGACGCTCGCCCGCGAGACGCTGGAACCGCTCGCCAACAGCGATCCGACGCCGCGCGTCTGCCGGCTGATGGCGACGCTCGAGGAGAAGCAGCACGGCGACCTGGAGCGGGCGCGTGGCTGGCTGATGCGGGCGGCCGGCGACGAGATCGTTGTCGAGGCCGGCCCGGCCGCGGCTTCGCAGGCCGCCGCCTCGTAGCAGGCCGCCGCTTCGCAGGCCGGTGCCCGCGCGCCAGCCGCCGCGTGCGGCAGGGGCAATCTCCGTGTCTAGCAGCAGCGGACAGGAGCATTGACGGCGCCGCCCGCCGGCCGTAAACACGAGCACGGGATGGCCGCCAACCTAACCCGTATGGGTGAGGCGCGGCCGGTCAAAGTATGCTGTTATGCCTCGCAGGTGGTTCTGCGCGGTGTGGGGCCTCTCCCGCAACGCCGCGCCCGGCGCCGAAGTAGCTCAGTGGTAGAGCAACTGATTCGTAATCAGTAGGTCCGCGGTTCAAATCCGCGCTTCGGCACCACGATTTCAAAGGCTTAGGCGGCCCTCGCCGCTTCGCCCGCCGCCGCGTGTGGTCAGTGGCAGCCGCAGGGCATGGTGTTGATGCTGCGGTCGACTTCGGTCAACGCCCACCACTGCGCGTTGAAGGCCAGCGGCACCTCCCAGATGACGCTGCCCACCTGCACCGGGTGCAGGAATGCATCCCGCTCCTTCGCCGCCCCCAGATGCCCGTGCCCATGCTCGTGCCCGTGTGCGTGCCCACAGCAACAGGCCCGCTCCGGACCGCGGCAGCCGTGCTGCGACGACGCCTCGACCCCGCCGTGCTGCCCGTGCTGCTGCTGGCCATGCTGTTGGCCGTGGCCATGGCCATGGCCGTGGCCGTGGCTGGGGCCGACGAGCCAGGGCGCCGCCGTGTCCACCAGCGGCGTCCAGGGCGCTGCCACCTGACGCGCCAGCATCATCGCCTCGACGGGTGAGCTGGCCGCGCCGTCCTCGGGGAAGAAGGCGACGAGCAGCGACTTGAACGTTGCCGCGCGGCTGTCCCGCAGGTCGTCGCCGCCGGTCCCGGTGGCGACGAACTCGAAGCCGTCCTGGCGGCTGAGGACGATCCGCTTGGGCGGGGTGCGGCCGCGAAACGCCTGCAACCCGACCAGGGCATCGAACAGCGGATAGCCCACATCCCACGCCGGCAGCTGGCGGACCGGTGGCACGCCGTCGCCGTTTTCCGGCCGTTCGGGACCGTCGCCGCCGGCATGCGCGGGCGCCGGGAAGAACCGCAGCCGGTCGATGCTGGTGAACTCGAGGAACACCTGCCCGGTGGCGAGATCCTTGGTGCAGCCGATGGCGCCGACGTTGAACAGCGGCTCGGGGATCAACGCCTGGGCATCGAATGTCGGCGTGTTGGTGGCATCGAAGAGCGGTCCGTCGACCAGGCCGCGCTCCTGCTCGGAGAAGTGGCGAAACACCGGCTCGGACGGCGATGGATAATACTTGACGGAGAAGACGCCGCGCACGGCCGGCGACGGACACGCCTCGAGGTTTTCGCTCTGTTCCAGGCGCAGCCGGTAGGCGCCGCGCGAACTGGTCAACCAGAAATACCACGCCGGATGGTCGTCGGTCTCCGGGCCGCCCCAGACCTCGCTCGCGCCCTTGAGGTCGAGGCCGTCGCGCACCGAGTCCACGGCGAAGCCCTGGGTGATCAGCGCACCGACCACGGTGCGGAACATCTCAACCGCGCTCATCGTCACCTCCCTCCGTCTTCGCCGCGAACGCCTTGGCGACGTTGGCGTAGTCGGCGTCGTCCGCCGCCAGACCCGAGCGCCGGGCGGCATCGGCGAGAACGTCGGGGCCGAACGCCCGCAACTCGGACTCGTAGACCTCCTCGAACATCTCGCGGCGGATGTCCTCCGCGATCTCGCGGCGCGCCTGCAGCACCGGCGCCGCCACCCGCTCGCGCAACACCGTGCGGAAGAACCGCCGGCGGCCGGGATCCATGGTCGCGCCGGCCATCAGCTCTCTCCCTTCGCACGCGGCCAGTTGCGGAAGAACTCCAGCTGGATCAGCACCAGGCTCAGGAACAGCAGGGTCCAGACCAGCGGCGTGTCCTCGGCCTGGCCGATCCCCGGCACCTTGCCGAGCAGCAACGTCGACAGGTCGGAGTAGTAGAACAGGTAGCAGACGGCGCCACCCGCCGCGGCGGCCAGCGTTCGCACCAGGGCGCGCAGCCAAAGCGCGCCGCCGCTGATGATGTTGGCGAAGCAGGCCTTGACGATGAACGCCGAGAGGATGACGAAGCCGCTGATCTCGCCGGCGTGGAGGTAGCGGAAGTAGGGCGCGTCGGTGTACTGGCCGCCCTCGAACGGCTCGTACCAGGCGAACTCCATCAGCCGCAGCATGACGACGAAGCTCACCACGCCGAGCGCGACGGTGCCGATGAGGGCGAACAGGCCGCGGGCGAAGCTGCCGCTGCCGTCGGCGTCCAACAGCGTCCAGGGACGGCCCTCCCAGAGGATGTCGGAGACGACGATCCAGAGCAGGATGCAGAGCAGCAACCCCAGATTGTAGTAGGCGCTGCTGGTCATCGCCCAGGAGGCCCACCACGGCTCGACGCCGGCCATGGTCTGCGCCGGGTAGAACAGGTAGCTGACGTGTGGATGGAACAGCACCACGTAGGCGATGGTGGCGAGCAGGCCCGTGGTGGCGAGCCTCGCCAGCGCCGCCGGGCCGACGCCGGCGTCCTTCCACGGCCAGCGGCCGAAGCCCACCGACCAGAACAGGGCGACCCACAGGAACGCCGCGAACAGGTAGATGATGGCGGTCGAGGCGTTCTCCCGCGCGTTGAACATCTCGGCGCCGGTGCCGCCAGCGGCGATGATCGCATACGGACTGAAGTAGGTGATGCCCAGGCGGCCGATGAACTCCCAGAAGAAGCCGTAGACCAGCACCATGGTCAGCAGGACGGCGGCGGCGGTGAGCACGACCCCGCGCGGCACGGTGCCCAGGCGCGTCTCATGCAGCGGGTAGAATTCGATGACCTTGCTGATCAGGACGATGGACGCCACGAAAACGACGAGCAGGGAGAACCCGTACATCGGCGTGTAGAGGGCGAAGATGCCGTTGGGGTGGAGCAGCACGTACCAAAGGATGCTGGTCAGCGCGAACAGCCCGACCAGATTGACCACGCCGTACACCAGGCCGCCACGCTTTTCGGCGACCGAGCCCATGGCGGCACTCGTTGCTGTGACCATCGTTTCCTCCTTGTCCTTTTCGCTTGTCTTCTGGCTTGCTTTCTCGTGGTGCGGCGCTGCCGTCACGGGTCTCCGCGTTCAGGGGCGCGGCGATGCGGCGCCGGGTCGCGGCAGGGCGGTCAGGAACGCCTTGAGGTCGGCGACCTCCCCGGTCCAGAGCAGGCCGACCACCGACATCCGGTCGTCGATGCGGTGCAGGTCGCCTTCCACCCGGTCCGCCTTGCCCGCTAGCGCGTCGGGCGTGTGACACATCCGGCACCGCGCGTCGAACAGCCGGCGCCCGGCGGCGGCCTCGCCGCCGGGATCGCCCGCCGCCGCCGGAGCGGCCAGGGCGAGCAGGATGGCGACCGTCAGCCCCCTCTTCGCCGCATCACCCCTCGCCGCATCAGGCCGCGCCACATCCGCCCGGGCCAACTCAGAACGTCACCGAATCGCCGTTGGTGAGGAAGACGTTGGTGTCCTTCGCCACCGACGACTGGCGCTTGTACTCCTTGTACTTGTCCGTCCCCTTGACGATGGGCACGCCCGCCTCGGCGGCCTTTTCCGCCCACAGCCAGCCGGTGCAATGGTTGCAGGCCACCTTCTCCAGGCCGAAGGATTTGACGCCGCGGATGATGTCGTCGAACTTGGGATCCCAGGTCTCGAACAGCGTCAGGTGCAGGCCGCCGTAACAGCCGTAGGGCTGATAGCCCTTGAAGCTCCGGCGCGCGTAGGAGAACAGCGTCAGGATGCCGGGGTGGCAGCAGCCGGTGACGGTGACGATGCCCCGGTCCTTGACGTTGAAGTACAGCACGTTCTCGCCGCGCACGCGCAGCAGGATCGGCACGTCGAACAGCTTGATGGCCATGCCCGGCATCGGGCTGTAGATGCCGCTGCCGTCGTCGCCCTGTTCTTCCGTCAGGATCAGTTCGCCGGTGTGCGGCGAGTCGTTCTTGCAGAGCAGCACATCCGTGCCGTCCTTGCCGGCCACCGAGAAGCTGCCCTTTTCTTTCAGCAGCGCCATGTCCTCGGGGTAATAGGTGCTGGGCGCGTAGAGCTTGATGTCCGGCCGGTGCTTCAGCGAGGACTCGATGCCCCACAGGTGGTCCAGGTGCCAGTGGGTCAGCACCATGAAATCGATCTCGCCGTTGGCCAGCATGTCGGGGATGCCGTTGCGTTCGTAGATGTAGTCCATCCACGGATTGCCCCAGCCGCTGTCCATCAGGATCTTCTTTTCTTCGCCCTCCAGGGTGGTCACAGTGATCAGCGCCGAATAGCCGCCGGCGTTCTCCGGATCCCACGGGATGGTGTACTGGTTGGTGGAGGCGCCGCCGTGTTCGACGATGCTGTTCTTGAGATTGTCGTTGTCGAACCAGCTGGTCTCGGTGAGCACGTCGATCTTGACGCTCTCTACTTCACCGAAATCCAGGTTGCCGCGGGCGGCGGCACTCTTCGGCAGCAGCACGCTCGTCGATGCGGCCGTGAGGCCCGTTGCCGACATCGCTTTCAAGAAATCTCTGCGTTCCATGGAAGTCCTCCTTCGGGGGCTTGGATCGTCGCCTTGCGGCTTGATGCGGGATGGCGTGCAGGCGCGCTCAGCCGGGGGTGTCCTCGATGCCGCGCCTGAGGTTGAATAGCAGGTCGACGATCATGTCGGCCTCGGCCTGGGAGATCTCGAGACCGTGGACCTCCATCAGGTTGATGATGCGATACCATTCATCGCGGGTCTTGCCCGGCCGTTCCGGATCGGCGACCGAGTTGTGACACTGCACGCAGTGCTTCTGGAAGACGACGAACTCTTCCTGCCTGGCCGCCACCATGGGATCGGGATTGGCGACGATCGTGGCTTTCGCCGGCTGCAGCGTGCTTTCGTCCATGGCTTGGACGGTGGCGGAGGCGATCGCCGTGCCGGCGCACGCCAACGCCAGGGCCAGCACCCATCCGGTTGTCGACAGACCGTGCATATCGCGTGTCCTCCTGTTGTGTGATCGTTTGGTCGCTTTGGTGCGGCGGGGCGGGAGCTGAGAGCGTGCGCCTTCTTTCCCTGCCTTGGAGGACCAGCCTGACAGCGGCCAACGCGCGGCGCACTGCAATGCGTCAGTGCGCATCGCCTCGGGACCTGATAATTGTCAGATCCGGTCAGTTTGCGGCGATGTCTTGGAGCCTGGCGACGTCGCAGCGGAACCGGTTGCCCGGCAGCGGCACGAGGATGCCGTCGCGCCTGAGTTCGGTGATCAGCCGGCTCGCGGTTTCGCTGGTGATGCCGAGGATGGCGGCGACCTCCTCGCGGCCGAACAGCTGGCAAACGGGATCGGCGGCCTCTTCCTTCATATAAAGGAACAGCCGGGCAATGCGGGCGCGCGCCGTGCCCGTGGAGAGGAAGGTCAGCCACTCGTCGGCGCGATCGACCGAGAGCTGCCAGCGCCGCATCAGTTGGCCATAAAGGCGCGGCGTGCGGGCGTTGAGCTGGTGGATGCTGGTCGCCGGGATGCGGCAGGCGAGGGTGTCCTGCATGGTGAGCGCGGTGTGGCGATAGGGCTGGTCGAGCACCGCTTCCAGGCCGAGCGTGTCGCCCTGCTTCAGCAGGCGGACGATCCGCTGGTCGCCGTTCGGCAGGTACTGGATGAGTTTGACGAGACCGCTGCGCACCGTGAACACGGCGCGGCCCGGGTCATCCATGTTGTAGAGGGCGGAGGCCGGCCGAAACGCCAGATCTTCGATCGGCAGATGCAGGTCGCGGAAGTCTGCATCCGCCAGATCGGCGAACAGCGCCAGATGGCGGATGCTGCACTGCGCGCACTCCGGCTGACCGCGCCATGCTGCCAGGATTTTTTCCGGTCGCACCGCGAACCTCTCCCATGATCCGGGTAGCCCTCATTGTTGTCACATTGGCATCGGCGGCGAAAGAGGCAATCCGCCGCCGACACACAGGGAAGGGAGGAGAGACGCGGCCGCGGCCCGTGGGCTGGCCGCGGCACCGGGCTAGTGGATCGGATCTGACGCTTGGTGCCCAAGCGCCAGCTCGGTCGATCCACTAAACTATTGGTCTGGTGGTTCGATTCAGCCAACGGATGGGACTCATCCGTTGGCATCGAACCACTAGCCGCCGCCCGGTGTCGCCGGGGTGGCTCAGGCGAACACGAAATCGTCAGCGGTCAACAGCGCGGTGTTGACGCCCGAGAGGATGGCGAGGTCTTCGTCGCCGGCGCTGATGATGCTGCCGGTGAAGCTGAGATCGCCGAAGCGGAGTCCGCCGGCGAGGCCGAGGGAATCCTCGCCGCGGGTGAAGTCGGTGATGATGTCGAGGCCGGCGTCGAGGGCCAGGATGAAGGCGTCGTCGCCGCCGCCGCCGGTGAGGATGTTGTTGCCGGCGCCACCGCGGATCATGTCGTCGCCGGCGGACCCGGTGATCATGTCCGAGCCGGCGCCGCCGTCGATCAGCGCGATGCCGACGAGTTTGGTGGTGCTGAAATCCAGGATGTTGCCCTGGGGATCGCCGACGATGGCGACGCCGGCGTGGCCGTTCGCGTTGATTTCCTCGATGCCGTTGGCCGCGCCGAAGTTGCCGGCGATGCCGATGGCGGTGCCGGCCTTGGTGGCGACGATCCGATCGGTGCCGCTGGAGCCGCTGTCCTGGAAGACGTCGAAGCCGTCTTCGCGGCCGACCCGATAGGTGTCCGAGCCGTCGCCGCCGTCCATGGTGTCGCCGCCGGTGCCGCCACGGATGACGTCGTCGCCAGCCGAGCCGAAGACGATGTCCGAGCCGGCATCGCCGTCGATCAGCGTGATGCCGTCCAGCAGGGTGCCCCGGAAATCGAGAATGTCGCCCAGATCGGTGCCGACGATGGTGACGCCGGCATGGCCGCCGGCGCTGATCGCCTCGATGCCGCTCGCCGGACCGAAGGTGCGGTTGATGCCGATGGCGACGTCGTCCTCGATGGCGACGATACGATCGTCGCCGCCGGTGCCGGAGCCGGAGCCGGAGCCGGCGCCGGTGTCGCGGTAGGTGTTCCAGCCGTCGCCGCCACCGACCAGGTAGGTGTCGGCGCCGTCGCCGCCGTCGAG
>CAZVRW010000031.1:0-34720 GCA_964630265.1 uncultured Rhodospirillaceae bacterium | reverse complement strand
AAGGCAACGGGTTTTGGTCCCGTGATCCCAGGTTCGAATCCTGGCGCCCCAGCCATCGACAGGGCCGCCGCCATGTGCGGCGGGAGCAGCTCGGTTTGCCGCCGCCATGTGCGGCGGGAGCAGCTCGGTTTGCCGCCGCTATGTGCGGCGGCGGCGGGCGGCGGTGAGGCCGAGCAGGCCGAAGCCGAGCAGGGCGAGCGCCGCCGGCTCGGCGATCTCGTTCAACGCACTTTGCGATGTTGCCGCCACGAAATTCACCCGTGCGCCGCTGCTCGCCCGCAACGACTCGGCGAACAGCGCGCCGTTCACCGTCGAGGAATGGATCGTCGTCTGGTCGCATTTGTACGCGTCCGACGGCGTCACGAACGTCATGCAGAAGAGGTAGCCGTCGAGCGAACTGGACGAGATCCTGACGTCGTTGCGAACGTTGAACAGCACGTTGCCGGGGCTCAGGCCGCCCTCGAGGATGATCCGGCTGCCGCCCGTCAGGTCGAGATCCTCGGCGTTGACGATGAACACCTGATCGGCGGCGCCTTCGAACACCAGGGTCGAGCCGCCGGACAATCTGATCCTGCCGGTTTGGACGACATTGACCGGCGCGGTGGCGGTGATCCGGTCGTTCCCGCCCCCGGTCAGCCGGATGTTGCCGAGGCTCTGGGTCGGCGTCATCAGTGCCGCACTCATGGCCGCGTTGCGCAGGGTCGTTGCGGCACCGGACAGGTCCATCACCACCGGGTCGTCGACGCGTGAGGGCGGGACGAGCGCCAACGGGTCGGCGTAGAACGTACCGCTGATGCTGGCGCCGAAGGACCCCAGGACCTTCGCCGCGGCGACACCGTCGCCGAGCCCGAGATGGCCGTTGATCACGGTCGCGACCGGCGACGCCCGCATGGATCCGGAGAGGGCGTAGAAGGTGATGCCCAGGTCGCCGGCTTCACCCAGGTCGAGCGGGCCGATCATCGTGGCCTGCGCCCCGGTCGCCCCGGAGAGCACGCCCGCCCCGGAGAGCAGGCCCGCCCCGAGGAGCAGGCCCGCCCCGGCGAGCGTGGACGCCCAGCGTTGCCGCATTGGGGGCCGAGCCGCGGGATGCTTCTCGCCCCTGGCCGCCGCGGCCGTGCCCGGCCGAACGTCATCGTCCCTGGGGGGCGCCGCGCCCGGCGCCGCGCCAAGCTCTGCGTCTGCCGGGACTCCTGGTCCTGTGTTCGGTACGCAAACCATGATCAAACCTCCGCCAGTCCGCATCCGGAGCCGCTCCGCCGCGATGCCGAGGGCGGGGCGGCGCAGGGTCACGCGCGCGCCGTCCTGGTCCATCCGCTCGCGATGCAAGCCCGCTCCAAACGTTCCGAGCCCCGCCGAGAGCTTTGATCGGGTGACGCAAGCGCCCGCGAAAGCTCCCGAATAAGCTGTATATTCAACATAACATGCAACCATAGAAAAGTAACGCGGAATCTTTGCGGGCCGATCGCGCGAGTTCGACGGTTCCCTCTCAGACAACGCGGGGTCGCGGCCGCCTCATGCGGCAGGCGGCGGCCCGGGAAGCGGCTCGAGCAGGGCCAACAGGCCCTTCAGCATGTCGGTGGGAGAGGGCGGGCAGCCGGCGATGTGCAGATCCACTGGAATCACCATGTCGACGCCACCGATGACGGCGTAGCTGCCGGCGAAGCAGCCGCCGTCGCGCGCACAGTCGCCGACGGCGACGACCCACTTCGGATCCGGCGTGGCATCGTAGGTCCGCTCCAGGGCTTCGCGCATGTTGGTGGTCACCGGGCCGGTGACCAGCAGCACGTCGGCGTGGCGCGGCGAGGCGACAAAGCGCAGCCCGAACCGCTCGAGGTCATAGTAGGCGTTGTTCAGGGCGTTGATCTCCAATTCGCAGCCGTTGCACGACCCGGCATCCACCTCGCGGATCGCCAGGCTGCGGCCGAGATGCCGCCGCGCCGACCGCCCGAGGGCGGCGGCCAGTTCGGCGCGGGCGGCGGCATCGGGCGTCGGCGCCGGCTCGGTCAACGGCAGCCGCAGCAGGCTTTGCAACAGGAGCTTCCGCATCGTCTTCCGCCTTCAGAGGTCGTGGCCGGAGTAGGAGCAGTTGAACGACTTGTTGCAGAGCGGGAAGTCGGCGACGATGTTGCCCTCGATCGCCGCTTCCAGCAGCGGCCACTGGAACCACGACGGGTCCCGGAGGTGGCAGCGCGCGACGCGCCCCTCGCCGGTGAGTCGCAGCCACACCAGCACATCGCCGCGAAAGCTCTCGACCAGCGCCATCCCCTCGCCCGCTGCCGGCGTGACGGCGGTGCGGACCGCGCCCGCCGGCAGACCGTCGAGGATCTGATCGATCAGCCCCAGGCTCTGCTCGATCTCGCGAATGCGGATCCAGACGCGGGCATCGACATCGCCGGTGCCGAGCACGGGGATCTCGAAGCGCAAATGGTCATAGGGTGGGTAGCCGGGGTGCTTGCGCGCATCGAACGCCCGGCCCGAGGCCCGCCCGACATGGCCGCCGGTGCCGAACTGGCGCACCAGCCGCGGCTCGACCACCCCGGTGCCGACGGTGCGGTCCTGCAGCGAGGCGGTGTTGTCATAGAGGTCGATCAGCGCGGGCAGGCGTTGCCGCACGTCGCCCATGAGGGCGCGCAGGGCGGCGACGCCCGCCGCGTCGATGTCGACGGCCGAGCCACCCGGCACGATGCGGTCGCGCAGCAGGCGGTGACCGAAGCAGGTTTCGCTGACGCGCAACGTCCGCTCGCGCAGGATGCCGCAGTGTGCGTGCATCAGGGCGAACGCGGCGTCGTTGCAGACGGCGCCGATGTCGCCCAGGTGATTGGCGAGGCGTTCCAGTTCCGCCATCAGCGCGCGCAGCCATTGGGCACGCGGCGGAACCTGGTGCCCCACGGCGGCTTCCGCGGCGCGGGCGAACGCCCACGCATAGGCCACCGTGCTGTCGCCCGAGACCCGCCCGGCCAGCGTCGCCGCTCGCCCGAGCGTGGCGCCGGCCATCAGGCCCTCGATCCCCTTGTGCACGTAGCCGAGCCGCGCCTCGAGGCGGACGACGGTTTCGCCATTGGCGGTGAAGCGGAAATGGCCCGGCTCGATGATGCCGGCGTGTACCGGGCCCACCGGGATCTGGTGCAGGCTCTCGCCCTGCACCGGCAGAAAGGCATAACCCGGTACGTCCGCCGACGGCTCCGCCCGCTCGCCCAGCGGATGGCGCACGCGCCAGCGGCCGTGATCGAGCCACGGTCGCGCGTCGGGGAGGGCCTTCGGTTCGAGGCCGAACAGATCCCGCGCCGCCCGTTCGAGACGAATCGCCGGCGGATGCCCCTTGCCGATCGCCGGATAGCGCCCCTGGAAGCAGTCGAGGCTGATCACGGCGATCTCGCTCGAAGGTTCATCGAGCAGCGCCATGTGGATGGCGTCGGTCTCGCCCCACAAGTCGAGCAGGGTCCAGAAGCTGTCGGCGAGTTGGCCCGCGGCGAAGGTCCAGATCGCCGGATCGACGACCGCGCGCGGCCAGGGGCGGTGACCCTCGATGCGACGTCCTTCCTCGATCAGGTCATTCAGTGTCGGCATGGCCGGCCTCTTCCTTGCATGACGTCGGCGCCCATTATCCGAGAATGCCGGCGACGTGCTGGAACCACGCGACGACGGGCGCCGGCAGGTAGAGGCCGGCGATCAGCACCAGCGCCAGATGGGCGATCATCGGCACGTAGGAGGCCTCCACCGGCGCGGTGCTGCCGCGCGGCTCGCCGAAGGCCAGGCCCTGCAGGCGCAGTAGCAGGGCGCCGAAGGCGACGAGCAGGCCGAGCACCAGAGGAACGGCGAGCAGCGGCTCGCGGGCGAAGGTGGACGTCACCACGAGGAACTCGCTCATGAAGATGCCGAACGGTGGCAGCCCGGCGATGGCGACGACACCGACGACGAGGCTCCAGCCCAGCCACGGATGGGTTTCGGTCAGGCCGCGGATGTCGGCGATGTTTTGCGTTCCCTTGACCTGGGCGATGTGGCCGACCGCAAAAAAGATCGCCGATTTGGTCAGGCTGTGCATCACCATGTGCAGCAGACCGGCGAAGTTGGCGAGCGGCCCACCCATGCCGAAGGCGAAGGCGATGATGCCCATGTGCTCGATCGAGGAGTAGGCGAACAGCCGCTTGATGTCGCGCCGGCGGTACAGCATGAAGGCCGCGAAGATCAGCGAGACGAGGCCCATGGTGACCATCAGCGAGCCCGGTGCGATGGCCGCCGGGTTCGCCGCGAGCAGGAGCTTGAAGCGCAGCACCGCGTAGAGCGCGACATTGAGCAGCAGGCCGGACAGCACCGCCGAGATCGGCGTCGGCCCCTCGGCGTGGGCGTCGGGCAGCCAGGCATGCAGCGGCGCCAAGCCGACCTTGGTGCCATAGCCGAGCAGCAGGAAGATGAAGGCGAGATTGAGCAGTGCCGGATCGAAGCCGGCCGCATGCCGGATCAGCGTGGTCCAGACCATCGCATCCGGCCCTTCGCCGATCACCGGATGCGCGGCCATGTAGACGAGGATCGTGCCGAACAGCGCGAGCGCGATGCCGACGCTGCCCAGAATGAAGTATTTCCAGGCGGCTTCCAGCGCCTCATGGGTGCGATAGATGCCGACCATGAGCACGGTCGAGAGCGTCGCGAGTTCGATCGCCACCCACATCAGGCCGATGTTGTTGGCCACCAGCGCCAGGTTCATGCCGAACATGAGCGCCTGGTACATGGCGTGATAGAAGCGCAGGTAGGCCGGCGTCAGTCGTCCGATCGCGATCTCGTGGGCGATGTAGCTCGCGCTGAACAGGCTGGTCGTGAAGCCGACGAAAGTGTTGAGGACGATGAAGACGACATTGAGGTCGTCGATCAGCAGATACGTGCCCGGCGCCGGGCGGTCGCCAAGCAGGAGCGACAGGGCGGCGAGCAGGGTGAGGAACGTGGCGGCGACATTCAGCCGGGCGGTGAGCCGATAGTTTGGCAACAGCACCAGCAGCGCCGCGGCGCCGAGCGGGATCAAGAAGACCGCCGCGGTGGTGTCGACCGGGACGACGCTCACAGCCGTTCCCCCCGGTGGCGCTCCA
Organism: uncultured Rhodospirillaceae bacterium; assembly: GCA_964630265.1. Lineage (GTDB taxonomy): Bacteria > Pseudomonadota > Alphaproteobacteria > Rhodospirillales > Defluviicoccaceae > CAZBWP01. The sequence continues at coordinate 29,642 of CAZVRW010000031.1, read as the reverse complement.
AGGCCTGCACATCCACGGTGTCGAAACGCTCGCGGATGCGGAACAGGAAGACGCCGATGACGATAAACGCGACCAGAATGGAAAAGGCGACGCTGATCTCGACCACCAGCGGCATGCCCTTGGCCCCCGTCGCGGCGAGGACAAGGCCGTTTTCCAGCGACATGAAGCCGACGACTTGGCTCACCGCGTTGCGGCGGGTGACCATGACCAATAGGCCGAGCAGCACCACGGCCAGCGCGAAGGCGAGATCCTCGCGCGCCAGCGGGTCGGCCGAGGGCGTGACCTGCAGCATCACCGAGATGGACAGGGCGACCAGCCCCATGCCGAGCAGCATGGTGGGGCCGATGCCGATCACCGTTTCGATCTCGCGGTGGATGCCCAGCCGCTGGATCATGCGATGCAGCGCCACCGGGATGACGATCGTCTTGAAGCCGAGCGCGATGGCCGCCGTGATGTAGAGGTGCGGCGCGTCCTGGATGAGCGCCTGCCAGGCGACCGACAGGGAGAGCACGAGTGCGTGCAGGGCGAAGGTGTTGAGCAGCGCGTAGAGCCGGTCCTGATAGAGCATCATGAAGCTGACCAGCACCAGGCCGCCGGCGAGCAGATGCGCCGTGTCGAAGGCGAGCCCCTCCATCACAGGCTCCGCGAGACGAACATCAGCAACGTGCCGAGCAACCCGAGCATCAGGGCCGCGCCCAGGAACTCGGGCACCCGGAAGACCCGCATCTTGGCGATGCCCGTCTCGAACACGGCGAGCAGAAAACCGCCCGCCGCCAGCTTCGCCAGGAACATCGCCAAGCCGATGGCCGCGGCCGCCGGCCCCGCGTCGGTGTCTGCGAGGCCCCAGGGCGCGAACAGGCAGGCGATCAGCGAGACATACAGCAACAGTTTCAGCGCGGCCGCGATCTCGATCATCGCCAGATGCCGGCCCGAGTATTCCAGCACCATGGCCTCGTGCACCATGGTCAGTTCCAGGTGGGTGGCCGGATTGTCCACCGGGATCCGCGCATTCTCGGCGATGGCGACGATGATGAGGCCGAACAGTGCCAGGCCCAGGGAGACGCGCAGCCCGACCCCGACGGTGAGCATGAAACTCGAAACGGTCGAGAGCTGGGTCGACCCGGCGATGAGCGCCAACGTGAAGATGATCATCAGCATCGCCGGCTCGGCGAGCGAGGCGATCATCACCTCGCGGCTCGCGCCGATGCCGCCGAAGCTGGTGCCGACGTCCATGCCGGCGAGCGCCAGGAAAAACCGGGCACTCGCCAGGAGCGCGATGATGGCGATGAGATCCGCCGTCCAGCTGAACATCAGGCCGGTGGCGAAGGTCGGCACCAGGGCGGCGGCCACCCAGGTCGTCGCGAACACCAAGTAGGGCGTGACCCGGAACAGCCACGAGGCGTTGTCCGCCAGCACCACGTCCTTCCGCAGCAGCCGCAGCAGGTCGCGATAGGGCTGGAGCACCGACGGCCCCCGGCGTCGCAGCAGAGTAGCCTTCACCTGGCGCACGAAGCCGGTCAACAGCGGCGCCAGCAGCAGGACGATCGCCATTTGCACACCCTGGACCAGGAAGTCGAGGATCAGGGCCATATCGCGAGCGCCAGCAGCAGGACGACGAGGGCGAAAAAGACAAGGCTCAGATATCGCCGAATGGTCAGGAACTGCAGGACGTTGAGCCGGTCGGCGGCAGCGTTGACGAGGCCGGCGATGGGCGCATAGAGGCCCTCCCAGACCAGATCCCGGACGACGACGGCAAGACGCGCCGGCGCCACACTCCCCGGTGGCGGCATCTCCACGTGTTCGCGCGCCCGGAACACCAGCGAGCCGAAGACCCGGCGGATCGGCTGCGCGAAGCTGCCGGCCGTGTACTGCGTCATCGGCCCGGCGTCGGGGAAGCCGCAGTCCCAGGCCGGCGCGCGGCGCAGCCGGTGGGAGGCGAAGCGGTGCACCACCGAGACGGCGAGCGTGGCGGAGACGGCGATGAACACGAACACCAGCAGGCCGTTGTAGGAACTGCGGCTCTCGGCGACGGGGACGATCGAGAGCCAGGGGACGGCGGCTTGTACCGGCATGCGATCGCCGAACAGCGCTTCCGCCACCGGCGCCAGAGCGTCGATGATGAAGCCTGGCAGGATGCCGGCGAGCACGCAGAGCGTGGCGAAAGTGACCATGGCGCCGCGCGAGACTGCGTCGACCTCGCGCGCCGCTCTCGCCGCGTCCGAGCGTGGCCGGCCGAGAAAGGTGATGCCGAACGCCTTGACGAAGCAGGCGGCGGCGAGCGCCGCCGACAGGGCGAGCAGGCCGCCGACCGCCGGCACCATGACCTTGAGGCCCCATTGCGGCAGCTCGGGGGATTGCAGGATGGCCTGGAAGATCAGCCATTCGGAGACGAAGCCGTTGAGGGGCGGCAGGGCGGAGATGGCGACGCAGCCGACGAGAAAGACGCAGGCGGTGACGGGCATGCGATGGATCAGGCCGCCCAGCCGCTCCATGTCGCGCTCGCCGGTCGCCGTCAGCACGGCACCGGCGCCGAAAAACAGCAGGCTCTTGAATAACGCATGGTTGAGCACGTGAAACAGGGCGGCGGTGAGCGCCAGGGCCGCGGCCCAGCCCATGGCGTTCGCCTGAAAGGCGAGCGCCAGTCCGAGGCTCACAAAGATCACGCCGATGTTTTCGATGGTGCTGTAGGCCAGCAGCCGCTTCAGATCGCTTTCCAGCAATGCGCACAAAATGCCGAAAACGGCCGTAAGTCCCCCCAGGAAGAGCACGACGAGGCCCGACCACCATGTCGGCTCGCCGAGCAGGTCGAAGACGACGCGGAGAAAACCATAGACGGCGACCTTGGTCATGACGCCGCTCATCAGCGCCGAGACGTGGCTCGGCGCCGCCGGGTGCGCCAGCGGCAGCCAGACGTGCAGCGGCACCAACCCGGCCTTCGAGCCGGCACCGAGCAGCATCAGCGCCAGGACGGCGGCCGCGACGGGCGGGGTGGTCTCGACGACGCGGATCGCATCGAACGTGTAGCTGCCGCTGGGGCCGGACAGCAGGCCGAAGGCGAGCAGCAGCGTCAGGGTGCCGAAGCTTGCCATCACAAGGTAGATGTAGCCCGCGCGTCGACTGGCGTCTTCACGGTGGTGCGCCATGACGAGCGCCCAGGAGGTGAGCGACATGAACTCCCAGGACAGCAGGAAGGTGAAGGCGTCATCGGCCAACACCACCAGATTCATGCCGGCGAGGAAGGCCGGGAAGAACGGGAGCACGCGCGGTGACGCCGTCTCGTGTCGGCCATAGCCGATGCCGTACAGGCTCGCCACCGCGCCGCCGAGGTTGACGACGACGAGGAAGAACGCGGAGAGGGCATCGATCTGAAACCGGGCCCCGATCCATGGCAGGCCCAGAGGCAACGTCAGCGCGGTGCGCGGCGCGGGCAGGGCCAGCAACTCTGCCAGCGCCGACGCGGCCGCAACGGCGGTCACCGCCAAGCAGGCGCGATAGACGAGGCCCGGCGCCTTGGGCGACCCGCCGCGCGCGGTCGCCAGCACCGCCGTGCCGAGCAGCAGCGCCACCGACCACAGGGCGATTTCAACGGACATGACTGGCAGTGCCGATTGCCGTGATCATGGCGTGTCCGGAGCGTCGTCCGGCACGGATGTCTTCGGGTCTTGTGGGGCTTCTTCGGGAGCGGCGGGCGGCGATTTCAGCCGCACGCCGCGGCCGCCCTCGGCGCTGACCGCCCCCTCGGCAATCAGGTCGATGCCGGCGGTGTCGAGGGCCGTCACCAGCTTCATCAACGAATCCACGTTGCCGCGGATAACGCCGCCGCTCGCCTCCATACGCTGGATCGTCGGCACCGACAGGCCCGACAATTCGGCCAACCGACGCTGGTCGAGGCCGAGCAGCGCCCGTGCGGCGCGGAGTTGCGGAGCCGTGATCATGGAACAAAGTAATCATGTCCAGGATGTTATATATGCCGTATATATAACATTTTATGATGCTTCAAGCATCATATATCGCGTTTGCCGAACGCCCACGAAAAGCGTGGCCACGGCTTGCGCCGAGCGTCGGCGCGGCATGTCGCGAGACGGTAATCGCTTTGCGATTGAGGGTTTGCCGTCAGTTTGCCAGAGTGCCGGCCATGGACCCAGTCGCCGGCGCCCGCCCGTCGCGGCGACGTCAGGAGCGCTTGCGGACATGATGCGAACATATCTGAAACGGCTGGCGGGCGATCCGCTGCTGCGGATCGTTCTGGTACTGCTGCTGGCGTTGCCGGCCGGCGCCTGCGGCGTCAACGAGATCCCGTCCCTGGACGAGAAGGCCAAGGCCGAGTGGTCGCAGGTGCTGAACCAGTATCAACGCCGCGCCGACCTGATCCCGAACCTGGTGGAGACCGTGAAAGCGGCGGCGCAGTTCGAGCGCGACACCCTGGAAGCGGTGATCGCCGCGCGCAGCCGCGTCGCCGGGTCAGACCCGCCGCCGGACATCCTCACCAACGAAGCGGCGTTCAAGGCGTTCGAGCAGGAACAGGCGGCGCTGAGCGCGGCGCTGTCGCGCCTGCTCGTCGTCGTCGAGCGCTATCCGGAGCTGAAGTCGAACCAGAATTTCCTCGCCCTGCAGGCGCAACTGGAAGGCACCGAGAACCGCATCGCCATTGCGCGGCGCGACTACATCGGGGCGGTCCGCAGCTACAATACCGAGTTGCGCACCTTCCCCGGCCGCATCTGGAAGGTGCTGCTCTACTATGACGCCGAACCGATGCAGGCCTTCAGCATCTCGGAGGCGGCGCGAAAGGCGCCCGACGTCAAGTTCGAGGGGCGGTAGGATTCTATCCATGCCGGCCCGCGCAGCAGCCTGGGCGCTGATTTTCGCGGTTGCCGTGGCGCTGGCGACGCTGACCGGTGGGGTGGCGTCGGCGGTGGAGCTCAGGTTTCCCGCGCTCACCGGGCGGGTGGTGGACGGCGCGGGGCTGCTGACGCCGGCCGAAGAGCAGCGGCTCACCGAGCGGCTGGCGGCGCACGAGCGGGCGACGACGAACCAAGTGGTCGTGGTCACCCTGCCGTCGCTGCAGGGGACGACCATCGAGGACTTCGGCTACCGCCTCGGCCGGCATTGGGCCCTCGGTCAGGCCGGCAAGGACAACGGCGCCATCCTGCTCGTCGCTCCGAAAGAGCGGGCGGTGCGCATCGAGGTGGGCTACGGCCTGGAGCCGGAGCTGACCGACGCCCAGAGCAAGCTGATCATCGAGAACATCATCCTCCCCGCCTTCCGCGACGGCCGTTTCGGCCAAGGCATCACCGCCGCCACCGACGCTATCCTCCGCGCGCTGCAGGGGGAGGCCACATCGACCGCGGCCGAGTCGGGGCCTGCCGGCAGCATGGCGCCGCGCCCGACCCGGGACGCGAAACCGGCGCCGGCCTTCGATCCGTCCACTCTCTGGTTCTTCATCATCGCCGCCGTCGTCGTCGTCGTAATCATGAGGAACAGGTACCGGGCCGAGGGGGACGACGCCGCCGCGCATGAGCGAGACCGTCGGGGCCCTCGGGACGGTTTCGGCCCTGGTGGCTGGACCTCGGACGGGAGCTGGACCCCGAGCGGGCGCAGCGGCGGTTTTGGCAGGCCCGGTCGTTGGGGCGGCAGTTGGGGTGGCGGTATCGGGCGCCGAAGCGCCGGCGCCGGCAGGCGTTCCGGCGGCAGTCGGAGCTCAGGCGGCGGCGGCGGAAGTTTCGGCGGGGGCGGCGGCAGCTTCGGCGGCGGCGGCGCTTCGGGGAGGTGGTAAACCATGGCATTCTTGAACGAAGCCGACCGGATGAAAATCGAACGGGCGGTCGAGGACGCGGAGACCAAGACCACCGGCGAGTTCGTTGCCGTGATCGCCGGCGAGAGCGACGACTACTTCTATATTCCGACGCTGATCGCGGCGGCAGTGGTGTTCGTGCTCTCGGGCCTGGCACTGCTGATTTGGCCCGGCGGCATCGCCATCGACCACTTCTATGCCGGGCAAGTCGCGGCCTTCATCGCGCTCAGCCTCGCCTTCCGGTGGCGGCCGCTGAAGATGCGGCTGATCCCGCGGTCGGTGCAGGGCCAACGGGCGCGCCGGCACGCCCACCAGCGCTTTCTCGACCTCGGCCTGTCGAGCACGCGCAATCGCACCGGCGTGATGCTGTTCGTGTCGCTGGCCGAGCGCTATGTGGAGATCATCGTCGACCGCGGCATCCAGCAGCACGTGGACAACGCCGTCTGGCGGACCATCGTCGACGAATTCACCAGCGAGGTGCGCGCCGGGCGCATCGCCGACGGTGTCGTCAAGGCGGTCGAGGCCTGCACCGCCGTCATGGCCGAGCACCACCCGTGGCATCCGGGCGACGAGAACGAGCTGCCCAATCGCCTCATAATACTATGATCCGTTGGCGGTGCAGTCGTGGTATGTCTCCGTCGGTCCATCAATGAAACGGAACCCGGTCGCAGTGAGGGGAGACGGTGAATGTCGTTGACGGTCAAGCGGGTGCTCGGGGCGGTGCTGCTGATCGCCACCGTCGGCGTCGCCAGTTGCCAAGCGTTCTTCGCGGATCGTGGAACCGTGGGGGGCGCCGTGCCGTTCACGACGCCGCATCTTCAGCCCGGCAGCGACCGATGATCGACTGGAACGCGGTGCTGTTCGACCGCATCCGCGGCTTTCTACTCTTCTATCTGCCGCTGCCGCTGCTGTTCAAGGCGCTGGCCGGGCTTTGGGCCGGCCACGTGGCGTCGGCGGTGGTCAACGCCGGCTGCTATGCGCTGTTTCTGGCAGCGGCGCTGATCGCGCGCCGGGGCTTCGCCGCCGAGAAGGCCTACCTTGCGCGGCCATTCGCCCACCGTCGGCCACGCCCACTCAAGCGCATTGCCGCCGGCCTCGTCGGCGTCGCCACCCTGCTGACGGCGCTGCTGGCGGTTGGCCACCCCCTGCCCATCGCCCTCGTGTTCGGCATCGCCGCCGCCGCCGGCGTCGTTCTCGCCTATGGTGTCGATCCCAAGGCGCGGACGCTCCCCGCCGGCGACCACGGCGTCAGCGGGGACGAGTTGCAGGCGGCCCTGGCCGAGGCCTATGGCCGCCTGGATCGCATCGACTTGGCCCGCCGGGGCATCCGCTCCACCGAATTCCAGCAGCGCCTCGCCAGTATCGTCGGCTGGACCCGCAAGATCCTCCAGCAGATCGAGGAAGATCCCCGCGACCTCCGCCGCGCCCGCCGCTTCCTCAACATCTATCTCGGCGGCATCGAGACGGTGACCAACCAGTACGCGCGAACCCAGGCCGACGTGCACACCGCGGAAATGGAGCAACGCTACCGAACCCTGCTCGTGGATATGGAAAACGTCTCCGCCGAGCAGCACGAGAAGCTGTTGCAGAACGATCACCTCGACCTCGACGTGCGCATCGAGGTGTTGTCCGAGCGTCTGCGGCGCGAGGGCGTGCTTTAATCGAACGGAGAGCAAAACCATGGAAAGCAGCAACCGGCAGCCCCTCGTCACGCTCGCGGAGGCGAACGCGCTCGTCCAGGAGGCGATCGCCCCCGATTTCGTGCCTTATGCCGAGGCCGAGGGCGAGCGCCGCCAACTCATCGAACGGGCGATGACCGAAATCGACATCAAGGACACCAACTCCATCCTGTTCTTCGGCACCAAGGCGCAGGAGCAGTTGACGGCGATCTCCGACCAAATGCTGGAGGGGGTGCGCAGCAAGGACACGGGACCGGCCGGCTCGGCGCTGAGCGACATGGTGGCGTCGTTGCGGGGCTTCAACGTCGATGATCTGAAGGAACCGGGGTTCTTCGGCCGGCTGTTCGGCGCCGCCAAGCCCGTCGTCAAGTTCCTGCAGCGCTATGAGGAAGTGCGCAAGCAGATCGACTCCATCAGCAACCGCCTCGACGACCACAAGACGCAGCTGCTCATGGACATCAAGTCGCTCGATCGCTTGTACGATTCCAACCTCGAATACTTCCACACCCTCGCCGTCTACATCGCGGCCGGGGAGGAGAAGCTGCGCGAGATCGACGAGGACGTGATCCCTGCGATGGAAAAAGAGGTCACGGAAACGGAAGACGTGCTCAAGGCGCAGGGCCTGCGCGATGTTCGCGCCGCTCGCGATGACCTGGAACGGCGGGTCCACGACCTCAAGTTGACACGCCAGGTGACGATGCAGAGCTTGCCCAGCATCCGCCTCGTTCAGGAGAACGACAAGGGGCTGGTCAACAAGATTACCTCGACCATGGTCAACACCATTCCGCTGTGGCGCACCCAACTGGCCCAGGGCGTGACCATCTATCGTTCGCGCGAGGCCGGCGCGACGTTGAAGCAGGCGACGGACCTGACCAACGACCTGCTCGCCGCCAATGCCGCCAACCTGAAGGAAGCCAACAAGGAGGTGCGCGAGCAGATCGAGCGCGGAGTCTTCGACATCGAGACCGTCAAGAAGGCGAACCAGACACTGATCGAGACCATCGAGGAGAGCCTGCAGATCGCCGACGAGGGCAAGCGCCAGCGCGCCGCCGCCGAGGCCGAACTCAAGACCTGTGAGGCCGAACTGCGAAAGACCCTGGCCGCCGCCAAGATGCCCGATCGCCCCGTCCAGCAACCGGCGCCGTGAGAGGGCAGCGAAGCCTCGGCCGCCGGCCACGGCCCGTCGCCAGCGAACGACGCACCGCGGCACCCGGCGCCGCGGTGCCCGTGCCGTGCATGGGGACTTGACCCGGGACGCACTTCGACCACCTCATCGCGCGGCAGGAGCGGTCGGGGGCGCGAGCGGTGAAGTTGAAGGAGCTATCGGATAGCAGCGTCGATCCGGCATCGGAGTTGCGGCAGATCCCGCCGCGGCACACGGGCTGGCGCGGCCGGCTGCAGGGCGTCCTGGAATCCCGGCGGTTTCAGCGGGCGATCACCATCCTGATCGCCATCAATGCGGTCACTTTGGGCCTGGAGACTAGCAAGACCGCCATGGCACTGGCCGGCGATGTGCTCGTCACCCTCGACCGCCTGATCCTGTCGGTCTTTGTCATGGAACTGTTGGCCAAGATCGCCGTCTACCGCTCCCGGTTTCATCGCGATCCCTGGAACGTCTTCGATTTCCTCGTCGTCGGCATCGCCCTGATGCCGGCGACCGGCAACCTCTCGGTGTTGCGGGCGATGCGCATCCTGCGGGTGCTGCGGCTGGTCTCGGCGGTGCCGTCCATGCGCCGGGTGGTCAGCGCGTTGCTGCATGCGATCCCCGGCATGGGCTCGATCGTCGCCCTGTTGACGCTGGTTTTCTACGTCTTCTCGGTGATGGCGACGAAGCTGTTCGCCGCCAGCTTTCCCGATTGGTTCGGCACCGTCGGCGACTCCGCTTATACGCTGTTCCAGGTGATGACCCTGGAGAGTTGGTCCATGGGCATCGTGCGGCCGGTGATGGAGGTCTATCCGCTGGCCTGGGCATTCTTTCTCCCCTTCATCCTGCTCACCTCGTTCACCGTGTTGAACCTGTTCATCGGCATCATCGTCGACGCTATGCAGAGCCAGCACACCGCCGACCAGGACGCCGACCGTTCGGCCACCGCCGCCGCCGCCGAGGAGGAGCGCGCCACCATCCTCAGCGAGATCCGGGCGCTCCGGGCCGAGGTCGCCGCCCTCAAGGATCGGCGCCCTTGACAGGGGCCGGACACGCGGATAATCGGACGCACCGTGGTGATTTGTCCGACCGGATTGCGGCCACGTTAAACAACCCGCTAAAAGGTCAACGCTCGCCGAGCCGCGACCCCTGCCGGTCGGCCATGGATCGCATGCGATCACGGCGAGAGGACGACGACAAATGCCCCGAGACCTCAGCGACCGCGACCCCTCCTGGCGGCCGGCGACGCGTCTGGTGCGTGGCGGCACCCGCCGCTCCGGCTTCGACGAGACGTCGGAAGCGCTGTTCCTGACCTCCGGCTACGTCTATGCGACGGCGCAGGAGGCGGAAGCGGCGTTCAACGGCGGCAAGGAGCGCTTCGTCTATTCGCGCTATGCCAACCCGACGCTCACCATGTTCGAATCTCGCTTGGCGCAGATCGAGGGGGCCGCCGGCTGCCGCGGCACCGCCTCGGGCATGGCCGCGGTGTTCGCCGCTCTGGCCTGCGCGCTGGACACGGGCGACCGGCTGGTCGCGTCCCGCGCCCTGTTCGGCTCCTGCCACTTCATCTGCGCCGAGATCCTGCCGCGTTGGGGCATCGACGTCGTCTTCGTGGACGGCACCGACCCCGCCGCCTGGGCGGCCGCGCTGGGGCGCCCGACCCGGGCGGTGTTTCTGGAGTCTCCGTCGAACCCGACCCTCGAAGTCATCGATCTGCCGGCGGTTGTCGCGCTGGCCCATGCCGCCGGTGCCCGGGTGATTGTCGACAACGTCTTCGCCACGCCGCTGTTGCAACGCCCGCTGGCGCTCGGCGCCGACATCGTCGTCTACTCGGCGACCAAGCACATCGACGGCCAGGGGCGTTGTCTCGGGGGGGCGGTGCTCACCAACGACGCCGATTGGGAAGACAACAAGCTGGTGCCCTTCCTCCGCCATACCGGTCCGGCGTTGAGCCCGTTCAATGCCTGGACCCTGCTCAAGGGGCTTGAGACCCTGGCGATCCGGGTCGAGCGCCAGTGCGCGTCGGCGGCGGCGCTGGCACGTTGGCTGGAGGCCGAGGGGCGGCTCGGCCGTGTCCTCTATCCGGGGCTGGAGAGCCACCCGCAGCACGCGCTGGCGGCGCGGCAGATGAGCGCCGGCGGCACCATCATCGCCTTCGAGGTGCCGGGCGGACGCGACGGCGCCTTCCGCTTCCTGAACGCCCTTTCGACCATCGACATTTCCAACAACCTGGGCGACGCCAAGAGCCTGATCACCCACCCGGCGACGACCACGCATCAGCGGATTGGCGCGGACGTGCGGGCGACGCTCGGCATCAGCGACGGTCTGGTGCGGCTGTCGGTGGGGCTGGAGGACCCGGAGGACCTGCGCGAGGATCTTGCCCGCGCCCTCGCCACGTCGGGCTACTAAGGGTCGGCCGACTGACAGTCGGGCTACTGACAGTCGTAATAATAGATCGGCGTGAAGTTGCTGCGCTTGGTGATGTCGCGCCAGTCGGCGCGGTTGCCGGTCAGCTTGGCGTTTAGCACGGCGGTCTTGCCGTAGCGGTCGCAATGCTTCTGCGCCACCGACTCCGGGCTCTGCACGTTGACCACCGGCACCTGCACCCAGACGCCTTGCGGCGTTCCGTCTAGCTTTTCGGGAGTCACGCAGCCGGTCAGCGCCAGCACCGGCAGGGCGGTCAGGATCGCGAGCCATCTCATCGCGCGGGAGTGTAGCCGCGCGCCTGCGGCCGGCACAAGGGGCGGCGATGCACGCCGTCGGGTGGGCCAACCCAGCCTACAGCCGGATCTCCGGATCGCGCCACAGCCGCAAGGCGCCCTCGAACGCGTTGGCGTTATGGCCCGGCCGGGCGTGCGCCGGCATCCGCGTCAACCGGGCGACGTTGCCGCCACCGAGCACCACGTAGTCGGCGACCAGTGCTTCGCGCAGCAGCGTCACCGCCGCCGCCACCTCGGCTTGCCAGGCGTCGCGGCCGAGGCGATCGAGGCCGCGCTTGCCGAGGAAATCGCCGAAGCAGCCCCCGTCTCGATAAGGCAGGCGGGACAGTTCCATCGGCACCACGGCGCCGTGCACCACCATCGCCGAGCCGAGGCCGGTGCCGAGACCGAGAAACAGCATGCGGCCGCCCGCGTAGCTGCCGATCGCCTGCATCGCGGCATCGTTGACGATGCGGACCGGGCGTCCGAAGGCGGCGCGGAAGTCGAAGCCCACCCATCCCGAGCCCAGATTGTGCGGTTCGCACGCCGGCCGGCCGTCGCGCACCGTGCCCGGATAGCCGAGCGAGACGGCGTCCCATCGCGGCTCGCCCCACCCCCTCTCGCCCCATTCTGGCTCGCCCCACCCTGGTTCGTCCAGGACGTTTCGGATGGCGGCGATCATCGCCGTGGGCGTCAGTCGCGGCCCCGACGGAATGCGCCGGATGGCTTCTTCGCCGTCAAGCCGGACCTTGACGGCGGAGCCGCCGACATCGATCGCCAGGATTCGCATTCGTCGTCTTTTCTCCCGGTTGCCGGACCACCACATGCTAACATGCAAGGCGGGCGCGTCTATCCCCTCCCTCCGCCAACGGTCCATTTGAGGTTTTCCGCAATGGTCGGTTTCTTCGAGACGCTGATCCGTCCCGACAAGGAAGAGGTCGAGATGGCGGAGCGGCAGGCGGTCGGCTCCGCTGCCAATCTTCTGCAGGTCGGCGAGTTTCAGTTCCTGCAACTGGCCTACCGTGAGTGGCACGATCAGGACATGCCACAAGCCCTCGTCGACCGGATCTTTACCGCCTACATGTTGAAGAATGAGGTGCCCCACTGGGCGCGCCACTACGCCCGACTGATCCTGAGCCGCGCCGACCGCGGGTCCCTCGACGACAACGACCCCCACTATCATCGCTATGACAACGATTACCACACCGCCGTGCCGCGCGGCGTGCAGCGGTTCTGCGTCGCCGCCGGCATTCTGGTGTCCGTGATGATGGTCGGCATCCTGCTCGCCGAATTGGCGGTCGACAAGCCGACCTCGCTGCTGCCGCCCTATTTCGAGCGCGATGAGTTGAACGGCACGCCGCCGGTGGCCGAGTCCGTCAGCGGCGAGCGCCGGTCCCTGTGGGGGCGCGCCGATCAGCGCCCGTCGGGCTCCGGCCATCCGTAGGCCCGGTGCGGGCGCCCGGTGCGGGCGCGTCCGCTCGTGTTGTGGTCCGGCGCCAGGGGCGCTAAGGTCCCGGCATGTTCGAATTCACCGGCGCCGCCGAGCCTTACATCAACATCGTGTTTCTGATCGCCACCGGTGCCATCGCCTGGCACGGGTTGCGCTATCGCGACGCCAACGGGGACAAGCCATTCGTCCACCTGTTGTTCGGCTGCATCGCCGCCGTCTATTTTTTTCTGGTGCTGTTCCAGGACGTGCTGGGCGTCGTCCGCTTCTAGCGGTTCGATGCTGACGGATGAGTCCCATCCGTCAGCATCGAACCATCAGAGCAATAGCTTAGTGGATCGACCCATCTGACGCTTGGGCACCAAGCGTCAGATCCGATCCACTAGCTGGGCGGCTTTTCCGCAGCCTGCCAGCCCCGCGCGCCCGTCAGGGCTTGTACATGCGTTCCTGGGCGTCGCGCTCGGGCATGCGCAGGACCCGCTGCTCTTCAGGGAGTTGGAACTGCTCGTAGAGGTAACGGGCACGGTCCCGCACCGTCGACGGCTTCGGCGAGTTGTAAAGGATCTGGTCGAACAGCGACGGCCCGTCCACGGCGCCTTCGTCGACCCTGAGCGAGTAGACGTAGTCCACCAGTGCCCGTTCGTGCCGGCCGGTGAGGTCGTAAAGAATGCCGCGGTTGGCGAGGGCGGCGGCGAGGGTGCCGCGGCCGGTGGGATCGTCGGGCTCCAGCGTCCGTCCCAGGAAATCAATGAGGTAGGTGAACGCCGCCTCGGCTTCGTCCCATTGCTCGGTCTTGAGAAAGACGATGGCGCGGCCCATCAGCGCGCCGCGATGATCGGGCATCACCTCAAGGGCGGCGTCGAAGCGCTCCAGCGCCTGGTCGTACTTGCGATCGCCGAGCAGGATGTCGCCCTGTCGCGTCTCGAAGTCGCCGGGCGGCGATTCGAGGAAGGGGGTGTAGTACAGCGCCCAGAAGCTGAACGCGGCGAAGGTGAGCAGCGCCATCAGGATGATGAAGCGCCGCAGCACGCGCGGATTGGAAAAGCCCAGGTTCATGATGGTCAGCGTCAGCGGTTGAACATGACGTGCACGTAGAGCACGCTGAATACGAAGCACAGCAGCCCGGCGGTGACCGAGGCGCGCCGCTTCAGCGCTTGGCGCTTCGCCTCGTCGGTGGCGGCGCCCAGTTTGCGCTCCGCGCGGCGCACCGACATCACCCAGATCAGCCGGCGCACCGGCAGGAACAGGGCGAGGCCGAGGGCGGCCGTCCAGAGCCACTGATTTTGCAGTAGCGAATCAACGTCCATCATCACGATCGATTGTGGGGCGCGGGGGCCAAGCGCCAGCCGCTCGCCGGCAGGCTAGCAGAGCCGCCATCGGATGAAAAGCGGCGGGCAACCGAGCCTTCAAGACGTTCAAAAGAAAAGCGGGGGAAGGATGAGCTCCTTCCCCCGCCGAACGCTTGCGGCCGGGGCTTAGACGCCCGGCTTCTCCAGGGTCGTGTCGCCGATATCCTCGACGAGCGCCTCGACCTCGGTATCGGGAACCGTCGACATCTCCATCTTGTAGGCGAGGAACCACATCATGAAGACGCCGATGACCCAGAACAGGATCTGCCAGGCCCAGATCGACGGAATGCCGAAGGTCCAGCCTTCGACGCCCGCATCCGGCGCACCGAAGATGGTGTTGCCGATGACCGCGCCCGGACCGATGCCGAAGAAGAACCAGCCGAGCGTGATCACCCACGCCACCGGGATCAGGCCGCGCTTGGAGGCGCGGAGGGTGGCGTGCTCACGCAGGAAGGCGTGATACTTCATGCGGTGAGCGGTGGCACTTTCGTCCTGGGTCATCATCGAGACGATCGCGCAGACGGCGATGTTGACGAAGATGCCCCAGCCGGCCGAGTGGATGGTCCACGGCCAGCGGCCCCACGGCAGGGCATCGCCGAAGATGGCGAGGCCGATGCTGTCGGTCATGCAGACGGCGATCAGGCCGGCCGCCAATCCCCAGGTCGCCCCTTGCCGGGTGATCCAGGGCATGAAGCAGACGGCGGCGAGCGGCACCCACATCTGGAAGCCGAAGGCCACCGCCAGACCGCCGAGCAGCACCAGGGCGTCGGTGGAATACGTGGCGACGATCAGGGCGCTGATGACGATGAAGGCGACGCCCATGCGGCCGAACAGCTTCTGCGTCGTGTGCGAGGCCGTCGGGTTCAGGTAGCGCTTGTAGAGGTCACGGGTCAGCATGCCGCCGGCCGTGGACATGTAGGCTGCCCCCGTCGACTGCATCGCCGCCAGGGCGCACACCGCCAGCAATCCGACCAGCCAGGGCAGGTTGGCCATGGCCTGCTTGACCGAACCGTCGGCGGTGTAGACGTCCGGCAGGGCGCCGCCGCCGATCAGGTTGAAGTAGTAGGGAACAATGGCGTCCTGGAGGTTGGCCGAGAGATCCGGGATCCAGCTCTCCAGTCCGGCAAGTTCGGTGAGCGCCGGCGTGCCGCCGATGAAGTGCCCGCCCAGTCCCTGGAAGGCGGTGAAGAAGAACAGGATCAGGCCGATGCCGAAGGACGACGCCCACACCTGCTGCGGCGCGAACGGCTTCGGGTTGGTGTTGGCGAACGACCACATGGTGAACGCCGGGGCCGACTGGATGCCCATGAGCGCGAACATGTAGGTCAGGATCATCACGCCGGTCCAAAGACCCCCAACCGGGGTTTCCCGGCCGAGACCGGCCGTGAACTGGATGACGCCCGGCACGGCGAGATAAGCGCTGTAGTCGCCGGTGCCGCCGGCACCGTCGGTCGAGCCCCACTTGCCCACCGTCGGGTTCTGACCCATCACCGCCATCGCTTGGTTCAGGTTGTCCCAGCCGCCGATGGCCACCAGCGCGATGATGCCGGTGACGATGATGCCCACGCCGAGCAGGATGCATTGCACCGTGTCCACGTACGCCACGGCGCGAAGACCGCCGGAGGCGACGTAGATCATCACCACCAGGGAGAGGACCCACATGCCGAAGGTCTTACCGACCAGGCCGTCGGTCAGGGCTTCGAACAGGAAGCCAGACGCGCCGAGCTGAACGCCCAGGTACGGAATGGAGAACAGCAGCGCCACCAGCACCGTGAGGACGCGAATGCCATCGCCCTGGAAGTAATCGGAGAACATCTCGCCGGGCGTGACATAGCCGTAGCGCTTGCCCAGCATCCATTGCCGTTTCAGGAACATGACGCCCGTGAACGGAATGGTGATCACATAGAAAGACGCGTAGGCATACTGGAAGCCGTCACGAAAGACGAGCCCGGGATGCCCCATGAACGTCCAGCCGGAAAAGGACGTCGCCGTTGCCGCGAGAACAAAGACCCAAACGGACAATTGCCGGCCAGCGATGAAATAGTCGCTCGCCGTTTTTGCCATGCGTGCGCCGCGGATGCCCCAAAAGATGCAATAGCACCAGTAGAGGCCCACGAAGCCGAATAGCCACCAAACCTTTGCAGCCAAGTTACTTCTCCCCAGTCTGCCGGCCCGCGTTGCCTCGGTACACACCGATGCGGGACCTCAGATCATGCCCAACGATGATACCGACGGAACCGACCGAACCCCATGGCCGGAGCCGCCAGCGTCGAACGAGAGGAAGTGGGTAGCGGAAGAACGCCTGAGTTGGGCCGCCTGACGGGCTGGTCGCCTCTTGGACGTTTCACCTTCCCCACGAGCGCGTTGTCTGGGCCGGTCGGCCCCTCCGTCCGCACTCGATACTTCCACGTTGTTATCGTCCAACGTTTTTCCGCGGGTCACCCTTGCAGGATCGCCACGATAGAAGCACCCATAACATTTTCTTCAAGCAGGCACAATAACAGAAACGATCCTTACGCGAGGGCATGATTCCGGGTCATTTCCGGTCATCCACCGCGTTCGGGGCAGGCGTCCCTCGGGTGCCGTCCGACTGTCCTGCGCCCGCCAAAACCGGAGCGCAGCGGGGGGTGGCGCCGAGCACGCCCTTGTCAGCCTGCAATCCCGGTGGTTTGATGGCGGCTCGCCAGCGGCTGGCCGCCCCTGTCGCGGGCAAGAAACGGCCCCATATTGCATAGTCAAACCGTCGACAAAGCGCCGCGGTCGACCGCCGAGGCACCACCGCAGGGCACGATGATGAACAAAGTCAAAGACGAATTCGGCCCACCGAAGCGCGCGGTGTTCGGCCTCCGGGTGCGCGATTTCATGCGGCCGCGCGCCGATGCGCTGGCGGTGCGGCCTGGCGCCACCTGCGGCGACATGATCGCCCACATGACCGCCGGCAAGGCGTCGAGCGCCGTCGTCGTCGACGCCGCCGGGCGGCCCGTCGGTATCATCACCGAGCAAGACATCGCCCGCAAGCTCACCTACCGGGTGCCGCCGGAAACGTCGGTGGACGCGGTGATGACGTCGCCGGTCATGACCATCGAGCGCAGCGACTACCTGTATCACGGCATCGCCTGGATGCGCCGCAACCGGCTCCGCCACATGCCGGTGGTCGACGGCCAGGGCCGGCTCGCCGGCATGCTCTATCTGCACGATGCGCTCGCCGCCGCCACCCAGCGGCTGGTCAACCAGATCGACCGGATCACCCACCAGGGCACGATCGAGGGGTTGAAGCAGGTGCGCGCCGCCCAGGTCGAGCTGGCCGAGGACCTGTTCGCCGAGAACATGCCGGCGCCGGAGATCCAGCAGGTCATCACCCAGATCAACAACGACCTCTACCGCCGCATCGGCGAGAACGTGCTCGCCGCCATGGAGGAGGAGGGCTGGGGCTCGCTGCCGGTGCACGCCTGCACCATCGTCATGGGCTCCGGCGGCCGCGGCGAGAACTATCTGTTTCCGGATCAGGACAACGGCTTCATCCTGGCGCCCTATCCCGACGCCGAGCACGGCCGCATCGACGCCTATTTCATCGAGTTGGCCGAGCGGCTGTGTCGCGATCTCAACGCCGTCGGCATCCCCTACTGCAATGGCTACTGCATGGCGGTGAACCCGCTGTGGCGGAAGACGCTGCCGCAGTGGGTCGACCAGATCAATCGCTGGAGCCGCAAGAGCAATTTCGTGGCGGTGCGGCTGGCCGACATCTTCTTCGATTTCCGCCCGGTCTGGGGCGATCGCGACCTCGGGCAGGAGCTGCGCGCGCGGGTGACCGAAATCGTCCGCCACAACCACTTCTTCTTGAAGCAGATGTTCGCCGACCAGGCCGATCACAACGTGGCGCTCGGGCTGTTCGGCGGCTTCAGCACGGAGAGGGAGAAGCGCGAATACCGCGGCCAAGTCAATCTCAAGTACACCGGCACGATTCCGCTGGTCGAGGGCATTCGGCTGCTGGCGCTGCGCGAGGGGGTGGAGGAGACGTCGACGCTGGAGCGCATCCGCGTGCTGCACGAGGACGGTGTGCTCGACGCGCGCGAGCACGAGGATCTGAGCGCCGCGTTCCACCTGATGACCGACATCCTGTTGCGCCGGCAGATCGAGGACTACAAGGCCGGCAAGCGGGTCACCTATTACGTGGCGCCGAAGTCGCTGCCGCGGCGCGACCGCATGCTGCTCCTCGATTCGATGAAGGCGATCGACAGTCTGCGGCGGCGCGTCCGCTTGGAGTTCACCGCCGACGTCTTTTAGGAGGAGGCGGCGCTTTCGGGTGCCATGTATGGCACGGTGAAGCGGAAGGTGGCGCCTTCGCCGAGCACGCTCTCGACCCAGATCCGCCCGCCCAGGTGTTCGACGATGCCGCGGCAGATGGCGAGACCGAGGCCGGAGCCGAGCGGATTGCCGGTGCGGCCGGCCCGCACCTGGTGGAATTTTTCGAAGATCAGCTGCAACTGGTCCGCCGGAATGCCCGGGCCGTTGTCGCAGACGCTCACCGTCAGCACCGAATCGCTGGGCACGACGCTGATCGTCACCCGGCCGGTTGCGGCGGGGCAGAATTTCTCGGCGTTGGACAACAGGTTGATCGCCACCTGGATCAGCTGATCGCGGTCGCCGCGCACCGGCCGCAGGCCCTCGGGCACGTCGACCTCCAGGGCCACGCCCTTGTCGTCGAACAGGCCGCGCAGCGACATCACCGCGTGATCGATGACGTCGCCCAGGTCGACGTCGGTCATCTGCCAGTCCATCCGGCCGGTCTCGATCTTCGTCAGGTCGAGCACCTGGTTGATCAGCCGGGTCAAGCGTTCGCTTTCGCGGATGACGATCGACAGGAAGTGCTGGCGTTCCGGCGCGTCCAGGTCGGGGGTGTCGTGCAGGATCTCGGAGAACGAACGGATCGAGGTCAGCGGCGTGCGCAATTCGTGGGTCACGGTGGAGAGAAACTCGTCCTTCAGCCGGTCGAGTTCCTGGAGCCGCAGGTTGGCGGCCCGCAGATCGCTGGAGGCGCGCTCCAGTTCGTCCGACTTCTGCTCCAGTTGCCGACTGTACTCGAGCACCTGGGAGGTCTCGTCGAGGATCTGCATGATGGAATCCAGGCCGACGCCCTCGTTTTTGACGGTCGATGCCACCATCACCCGCGCCGAGGCCGCGCCGATGGCACCGGCGAGGCGCCGTTCGACGTATTGCACCAGCCCGCGGTCGGCCGGCGTGCCGGGCTCGAGTGGGCGGCCGCGGCGCTTGGCGTAGTCGGCGAACATCTCGGCGGTCCGGTCGGCACCGAGGAACCGTTCGGTCATGCCGCGCAGTTCGCCCACCATCACCGAGCCGTACCAGGTCGCCGTGCCGCCGCCCGCGGCCGACTGACGGAACACCTCGACGAACAGCGTCGCCTGGATCCGCTCGATGGTGCTCTGCCGATCATACATGGAGACGGCGACGTAGGCGCCGATGTTGGCGAGCAGGCTCCAGAACAGCGCGTGCGGGATCGGGTCGTACCCCTCCAGTCCGAACAACGCGTAGGGCCGCAGCAACGCCAGTCCGAACAGGCCGTCGGTGATCAGGCTCTCGGGCAACCAGCCGGAGCGGGCGAACGACGGCAACAACAGGGTATAGCCCCAGACGACGAAGCCGGCGCTGATACCCGCCAGCGCGCCGCGGCGCGAGCCGCCCTTCCAATACATGCCGCCGATGATCGCCGGCCCGAACTGCGCCGCGGCGGCGAACGAGACGAGCCCGATGGTCACCAGGGCATAGCTCTCGCCGATCAGCACGAAATACAGGTAGCCGAAGGCCATGATCACGACGATGGCGATGCGCCGAATGGCCAGCAGCAGGCTCGACAGGTCGCGTCGCTCGGCCAGCCGCAGCCAGGCGAAGCGCAGCAGCGCCGGCATCACCAAGTCGTTGCACATCATCGTGCTGAGCGCGACGGTGGCGACGATCACCATGCCGGTCGCCGCCGACAGGCCGCCGAGAAACGCGAACAGCGCCAGCCACGGCTGGTCCTCGATCAGGGGCAGGGCGAGGACGAAGGTGTCGGCATCGACGTCGCCGGCCGGGAATCGCAGCAGGCCGCCGAGCGCGATGGGCAGGACGAAGACGTTGATCAGCAGCAGGTAGAGCGGCACCATCCAGATCGCCTTGGCCAGGTGCCGCTCGTCGACGTTCTCGACGACGATGACCTGGAACTGCCGCGGCAGGCAAATGATCGCCAGCATCGACAGCATGATCAACGGCATCCAGGAGCCGCCGACATCCTCCAACGTCAGCAGCCGGGCGAGTTCCGGCACCGCGGCGGCGGCGCTGAACAGGTCGCCGAAGCCGTCGAACAGGCCGAACGTGACAAACACGCCGACGGAGACAAAGGCGATGAGCTTGACCAGCGATTCGAAGGCGATCGCCACCACCATGCCCTCGTGGTGCTCCGTTGCGTCGATGTGGCGGGTGCCGAACAGGATGGCGAAGGTCGCCATCAGCACCGCCACCCAGAGGGCGGTGTCGGCGACCAGGCCGGTGCCGCTCAGGTCCATGTCGGTGCCGTGGGGAAACCCGGTCAACACCGCGAAGCTGCTAGAGACGGCTTTCAACTGCAGCGAGATGTAGGGCATGATGCCGATCACCGCGATGACGCTGACGAGACCGCCGAGCAGGTGGCTCTTGCCATAGCGCGACGAGATGAAGTCGGCGATCGAGGTGATTCGGTGCACCTTGCTGATGCGGATGATCTTGCGCAAGAATACCCAGCCCAGCGCGAAGACCAGCGTCGGGCCGAGATAGATGGGCAGGAAGCCGAGGCCGCTGGAGGCGGCGAAGCCGACGCTGCCGTAAAAGGTCCAGGCGGTGCAGTAGACGGCGATCGACAGCGCGTAGATCGTCGGATTGGTGATGACGCTCTGGCCGCGATCGGCCCGACGATCGCCGTAGTAGGCGATGGCGAACAGCGTGCCGAGATAGAGCACGGAGACGCCGAAAACGAGCCAGGTGGAGAGCATCTCAGGCGTCCGGCGGTTCGCGGCGCCGTGCCGCCTCATCCAGCGTCAGGGACAACGCGTCATCGCCGTGGATGCCGCGGGAGACGGTGGCGATCGCAGCGATCAGCACCGCCCACGCCGTGAACAGGTAGAACACCAGGAGCGGCACGCCGGCGATGTCGACATCGGCTCCCACATCGAACACCCCCAAGGCCAGCGGACTGAACAGGACACATCCCAGGAAGAACAGGCCGATCAGGCGTTCGCCGGGGCGTTCGCCGGCGCGTTCATCGGACGACATGGGCGTCCCTTCCTCTCGACGCCGTGCCATCAGAAGCGCGCCTGCTTGGCGCGGACTTCGACGATCGAGTGCGAAGCCTGGATCGCATCGTTGAGCGTGATGACGTTGCGCGCCTCCAGGACGTCCAGCATCTTCAGAAAGACCCCGGCGGTCATTAGCGAGTCGCCGAGCGCCGTGTGTCGGCCGCGGACCTCGATGCCGAAGCGTTCGGCCGCGGCATCGAGGCTGTGCTTCGGCGTGTGGTCGTGCAGGAACACCGAGAGCAACAGCGTGTCCAGGACCGGCCCGTCGAAGACGACGCCGCACTCGGCCTCCTTCATGTGCAGGAACTTCATGTCGAATGCCGCGTTATGGGCGACCAGGACCGCGGTGCCGACGTAATCGCGGAACTGCGGCAGGACCACGCGAATCGGCGGCTTGTCCTTCACCATTTCGTCGGTGATTCCGTGGAACTTGAAGGAATCCCTGGGGATGACGCGGCCCGGATCGACCAGGCGTTCGAACGACTCGCCGGTGAGGATGCGGCCGTTAACGACGCGCACGCCGGCGATGGCGATGATCTCGTCGCCGGCCGACGGCTGCAGGCCCGTGGTCTCGGTATCAAACACCACATAGGTCAGGTCCTTCAGCCGCCGTTCGCCGACCTCCATCGAAATCCTGGCCCGCGACAACAGATCGAAATCGTAGAACTCCGGCCGCGAAGACAGGCGGCGCGGCTCGTGCTTCGCCGGCAACCGGGCCGGCGGCGGCAGTGGCAGGCGCAGGCGGGCGCCGGACTCGCCGTGGCGCAGGCTCCAGATGTCGGTCTTATGGTGCTCCAGCACGTCGCGCAGGCTCAGCGCGCCGAGGCTTTCCTCCAACTGCTGGTTCAGCCAGTCGCTCAGCGTCTGCACCGGGATCGGCGCGCCCTTCCAGATCACGTCCAGATAGACGTGCCGTTCCCCGGCGACGGCCTCGAGATCGAAAGTCTCCACCCCGCTGTGCCGGCGGACCTCCTGGATCAGCCGGTCGAGCAGTTCGACCAGCGTATAGCTGTCGCCGTGCAGCCACTGGGGAATGCCGGTCATCACCGCCTGCACCGCTTTTTCGTCGCGCAGGCGACGCAGCAGGTTGTTGAACAGGTTGGCGGAATAGATGTCGGTGGTCGGCCAGTGGCCGGTGATGACGTCGCGGTATTGGCCGGCCAGCACCTCCAGCCGCTGGGTCAGGTGATAGGCCTCGTTCAGCAGCACGGCTTTGAACGAGGTCTGTTCTTCGCTGCTCATCGCCGGATTGCCGGCCAGGATCTCGGCGGCGGCGCGCAGGTTGCCAACGGGGCCGCGCAGGCCCTCGGTGGACTCGCGCAGCAGCCGGTCGCGCAGGCCGAGCGCCGCGAGTTCGGCGGTCTTGTCCTCGAACGAGATGACGTACGCCGACGGCGTTTCGTCATCCTCGAGCATCAACCGCATGCGGCCTTCCAGGGTGTGGCGGCCGTCGGTGGTGGAGCAGATGAACGGCGCGGTCAGGCCATCCGGGTGGTCCTGCCCCTGGCCGCCGACCACGCGATTCGTCAGCCGACCGAGTGCATGCAGGATGGGCTGGCGGTTGGTGAAATTGAACAGCGACCGATCGAGCCCGATGCGTCCACCGACGTGCAGCAATTCCAGGGCGCGATGGTTGTAGAGCAGGATGTTGTGGGACAGGGAGCAGACGATGACGCCTTCGGACAGATCCTGCAGGATCGTCTCCAACTGCCGCTTCTGCTCCTGCACGCGGGTGGTTGCGTCGGCGATCGCCGCATCGACACGGGTCCGGGCGACGCCGAGCCGTTCGACCAGATCCCGCACCGCCGCCGGCAGGCCCCCCAGTTGATGCAGGTCATCGACCTCGATGCGGTGGTCCGGATTGGCGTGGATCACCATCTGGATGCCGCGCACCAGGGTCGCCACCGGCTGGGCGATGGCAAAATCCAGATACGCCCACAGCACCGCAATGAAGGCAACCAACACGAAGGCGATGCCGCCGCCGAGCACGGCGACGCGGCTGGTGAGCTCGGGATCGACCTCGGCAACCGCATTCTGGATCAGCCACGCGCCGACACCGACGGCCAGCAGATTCGAGAACGCCAGGACGACGAAACAGAAAATCAAGAACAGTCGTGGACCCATGACTCATCCGTACCGGCGGGATCCGGTCAACTGGTCCCGAGGATTTGTTTCACCTTCTCCGTCAGGTCGCGGGTCGAGAACGGCTTGGTGACGTAGTCGTTGGCGCCGAGCGACAGTCCCTTCTCCCGATCGACGTCCCTGCCCTTGGCCGTCAGCATGATGATGTAGATGTTGTCGAGCGCCGGATTCGAGCGGATCGTCTGGCACACATCATAGCCGTCGCGCTTGGGGATCATGACGTCGAGAAGGATCAGGTCCGGCGCCTGCTTTTCGACCTCGGCCAGTGCCGCCTCGCCATCGTTGGCTTCGCGCACGTCGAAGCCCGCCTGACGCATCAGGAATCGCAACGACAGCACAATGTTCGGTTCATCCTCGACGACGAGGATGGATTTCTTAGTGGTGGTATTCATGACGCCTTCCCACGCTTGGGCCGGCTGAGCGTCCACGCCGGCTCGCACATCGTTGCCGGGACTATAGCACCAATCGCGGTCAGAAATTCACGCGTTTTGTGACGATGCCGCGGCGGCGGCGCATCCGGGGTCGGCGCGACGGCGATTGCGGTCGGCCCGATCGAGTGTGCTATAGGTCGCCGGCGCAGGGACGACGGGGCGGCGGCCGGAATGGCCGATCGCCCGCCCGCCACCGTCGAGGCAGGCTGCTGGATCAACCGCATGGCTTCCTATCAATACATTTACGTCATTCAGGGGCTCTCCAAGGCCTATCCCGGCGGCCGCCAGGTGCTGAAGGACGTCACGCTTTCGTTTTTCCCGGGCGCCAAGATCGGCGTCCTCGGGGCCAACGGTGCCGGCAAATCGACGCTGTTGAAGATCATGGCCGGCATCGAGGGCGATTTCACCGGCGAGGCCTGGGCCGCGGACGGTGTGAGCGTCGGCTACTTGGAGCAGGAGCCCCGGCTCGATCCGGCCAAGGACGTCATCGGCAACGTCATGGACGGGGTCGCCGCGACGCGCGACCTGCTCGACCGGTTCAACGCCATCAGCGAGCGCTTCGCCGAGCCGCTCGACGACGACGCGATGGCCGCGTTGCTCGCCGAACAGGGCGAATTGCAGGAGCAGATCGACGCGGTCAACGGCTGGGACCTGGACCGCACGCTCGAGATCGCCATGGATGCGCTGCGCTGCCCGCCCGGCGACGCGGATCCCGCGACGCTCTCGGGGGGCGAGCGCCGCCGCGTCGCCCTCTGCCGGCTCCTGCTGCAGCGCCCCGATCTGCTGCTCCTGGACGAGCCGACCAACCACCTGGACGCCGAGTCGGTGGCGTGGCTGGAGCGGTTCCTCGAGGACTACGCCGGCACGGTGATGATCGTCACCCACGACCGCTACTTCCTCGACAACGTCACCGGCTGGATCCTCGAACTCGATCGCGGCCGCGGCATTCCCTATCAGGGCAACTACTCGGCGTGGCTCGAGCAGAAACGCAAGCGCCTCGAGGTCGAGGAGAAGCAGGAGAGCGCGCGGCAACGCACGCTGGCGCACGAGCTGGAGTGGATCCGCCAATCGCCGCGCGCGCGACAGGCGAAGAGCAAGGCCAGGATTTCCGCCTACGAGGCCCTCGTCGCCGAGGCCAACGAGCGGCCGGTCGGCACCGCGCAGATCACCATTCCGCCGGGGCCCCGGCTCGGCTCCCTGGTCATCGAGGCCGAGGGGCTGGCCAAGGGCTTCGGCGATCGCCTGCTGATCGAGGATCTGAGCTTCAAGCTGCCGCCTGGCGGCATCGTCGGCGTCATCGGCCCCAACGGCGCCGGCAAGACCACGCTGTTTCGCATGATCACCGGGCAGGAGCCGCCGGACGCCGGGCGCCTGCGCATCGGTGAGACGGTGGTGCTCGGCTACGTCGATCAGTCGCGCGATGTCCTTGACCCCGGCAAGACCGTCTGGGAGGAGGTCTCCGATGGTCTCGACGAGATCATGCTCGGCAAGCGGACCATGCAGAGCCGGGCCTACGTGGCGCAGTTCGCGTTTCGCGGTCCCGACCAGCAGAAGCGGGTCGGCGAGCTCTCGGGCGGCGAGCGCAACCGCGTGCATCTCGCCCGCATGCTGAAGGCCGGCGTCAACGTGCTGCTGCTGGACGAGCCGACCAACGATCTCGACGTCGACACGCTGCGCGCCCTCGAGGATGCGCTCTTGGAGTTTCCCGGCTGTGCCGTGGTGATCAGCCACGACCGCTGGTTTCTCGATCGCATCGCCACTCACATCATCGCCTTCGAGGGGATGAGCCGGGTGGTGTGGTTCGAGGGCAACTACGCCGACTATGAAGCCGACCGGCACCGCCGCCTCGGCGACGAGGCCGACCAGCCGCACCGCATCAAGTACAAGCCGCTCACGCGCTGACCGGCGCGAAGGACAAGCCGCTCGCGCGCTGGCCGGCGCGCCGCCGGGGCGCATCCGCCGCCGCCCCGCCGCGCGTGGCAGGGCGCCTCAGCCCTCGATGTCGCTTTTCAAATCGGCGGTCTTGTCGCGCAGCAGGGCGATCAGGCCGGCCACGTCCCCGCCTTGCTGGCGGATTGCGGCGGAGAAGTCCGAGCGCTGGGTCAGCTTCAACGAAACCCCCTCGACCACGACGTCGACGATCTGCGGCCGCCCGGCGACCGTCTCCACGTGCCAGTCGACGGAAATGCTCCGGCTGCGATCGGGCGGGACGACCTGGGATTGCACCACCGTCGCGCCGTTGCCGCCGGCCCGCGAGCCGATGATTTCCAGCCGCTCGCCGGCGTAGCCCCCGAAGCGTTGGGCATAAGCATAGACGATCAGGTCCTCGAACAGTTCGAGGTACTCGGCCCGCTGCTCCGGCGTCGCCTGGCGCCAATGGCGGCTGAGCACGAACTGCCCGATTTCCGGCACGGCGAAATAGCGGCGGAACACCGATCGCATCTTGTCGATCTGCGCGCGCTTCGGCGCCGACGTGTCGTCGAGAACGGCCAGGGTTTCATCGCCGAGTTGGCGGATCAGGGCGTTCGGATCCTGGGTTGCCTGGGCTCCGGCGGTGCCGGCGGCAGCGACCAAGAGGATCGCGAGAACGCCGAACACCCGACGCCCCCGGAGCCGCGCCGACCGTGCGCCTGCCGATACCGTCACGAATAGCCGCATCATGCGTGTCTGCCCTGTCATGATCCTTTGTCCCATCATCTCATGTTCGCGTCCGGGTCGGTCTCCGGGGTTCCGAAGCGCTTGCCGCGCTGCTGGATTTGGAAGTCACGATTTTGTCGATAGGCGCTGCGGATCGCCGCGTAGAAGTCGAGCGAAGAGCGCTCGAGTTCGTCCAGCGGCTCCAGGGTCACGGCGCGCGCTTCGACGAGGGTCAGGCCGGTCCGCGTGTAAGAGATCGCCTGGACGACGGGGCTGTCGGCAAACACCACGGCGAACAGGAAGCCGAACGGATCGAACACCAAACTGTCGACGGCGCGGCCAACGGCGTCGCGCGGGGTCGACGGACCGAGCAGCGGTAGCATCAGGAACGGCCCCTCGCCCAGCCCCCACACCGCCAGCGTCTGGCCGAAGTCCTCGTCGTGGTATTCGAGGCCCAGGTCCGTCGCCGCGTCCATCAGGCCGCCGAGACCGACCGTGGTGTTGACGATGAACCGGGCGATCGTCGTTCCGGCGCGGCCGGGGCTGCCCTGCAACAGATCATTGATGAGCACGACCGGCGTCCGCATGTTCTTCAAGACGTTGCCGACGCCCTTTTGCATGATCGGCGGCACGATGTCGCGATAGAAGATGCCGAGCGGCGTCAGCAACACCGTGTCGACGCCGCGGTTGAAGGCGAACACCGCGCGGTTGAACGGCTCGATTGGGTCGTTCGTCTCGACGAACTCCGCATAGCCCTCGGGATCCGAGACCGGGTCCGGTCGGGTGGCGCAGCCGGCAGTTGCAATGACGAGGCCAAGGCCGACGGCCGTCGCGATGCCGCGCCGGCGGCGCGGTTGCGGCGCGTTCCGGGGCATCAAGCCACAATCTCCGCGTTACTATTCATGTCTCGAGGATTCCTTTTTCTTGGATCCAGTGTCGGCGGGCGACTGGCGTTGCCGCAACCTTTGCCGGCGAAATCTACCCAACATTAAATCAGCAAGGGGTTAAATCGAAAGCCTCCGCCGCGTCGCCGCAGCCTCCGGGGCCGACTGTGACGAGTCGGCAACAGGTCCGGAGGGAAGGCAACGCCGGGCACCGATGTTGGCAACGACACGCAATCGTGCCATATATCGGCCTATCCCGGATGGCAACCAAAACGAGGCGATACCAATGACCGTTTCGATGGTCGAGGCTGGTCGTGGTGCCGCGAGGCGGTCTGCCGCCGCTCCGCTGCCCATCGCCTCGCCGTTGCCGCGTGACGTCGAGGTCTCCTTCGAGTTCTTTCCGCCGAGCAGCGAAAAGATGGAGCAGGCGTTGTGGCGCTGCATTGATCGGTTGCAGTCGCTGGAGCCCGACTACGTCTCCGTCACCTATGGCGCCGGCGGCTCGACCCGCGAGCGCACCCACAGCACCGTCGTCCGCTTGCGGCGCGAGACGCGGCTGGAACCGGCGGCGCACCTCACGTGCGTCGGCGCCAGTCGGGAGGAGATCGATGCCATCGCCCGCACCTACTGGGAGGCCGGGATCCGGCATATCGTCGCCTTGCGCGGTGATCCGCCGGCGGCTGCGGCGCACTACCAGCCGGTCCCGGGTGGTTATGCCTATGCCGCCGACCTGGTCGCCGGGCTGAAGCGCATCGGCGATTTCGAGATCAGCGTCGCCGCCTACCCCGAGACCCACCCCGAGGCGGCGAGCCCGACGGCCGATCTCGACAATCTGAAGCGCAAGATCGATGCCGGGGCATCGCGGGCGATCACCCAGTTCTTTTTCGACGTCGACGTCTTCTTCCGCTTCGTCGATCGCGCCCGCGCCGCCGGCATCGACGTGCCGATCATTCCCGGGGTTCTGCCGGTCACCAATTTCGCCCGCGTCGTCGACTTCGCCGGACGCTGCGGCGCCGCGGTCCCGGCGTGGATGGCCGACCTGTTCGAGGGGCTTGACGACGATCCGGAGACGCGCCAGCTCGTCGCCGCCTCGGTCGCCGTCGAACAGTGCCGGGCGCTGCATGCCGGCGGCGTCCGTCGTTTCCACTTCTACACCCTCAACCGCGCCGATCTGACGTTCGCCATCTGTCACACGCTCGGCGTCCGGCCCGGCGTGCATACCTGCGCCGCCGGCCGCACCGCCGCCGGAGCCGGCGCATGACCGGCACGGCGGAGAACCGGCGCGCGGCCGCCCTGGCGACCGCGGCGGCCGAGCGCATCCTCGTCCTCGACGGCGCCATGGGAACGATGATTCAGCGGCTCGGCTTGACCGAGGCCGACTATCGCGGCGAGCGCTTCGCCGATTGGCTGCGCGACCTCAAGGGCAACAACGACCTGCTGAACCTTACCCGGCCCGACGCCATCCAGGACATCCACGCCGCCTATTTCGCCGCCGGCGCCGACATCGCCGAGACCAACACCTTCAACGCCAACCGCATTTCCCTCGCCGACTACGGCATGGAAGAACTCGCGCGCGAGATCAACCTCGAAGGTGCGCGGCTGGCGCGGGCGGCGGCCGAGGCGACGGCGACCGCCGAGCGGCCGTGCTTCGTCGCCGGCGCCATCGGCCCGACCAATCGCACCGCCTCGCTCTCGCCCGACGTCAACGATCCCGGCTTCCGCAACGTCACCTTCGACGATCTGCGCCAGGCGTATGGCGAGGCGGCGGCGGCACTGCTCGACGGCGGCGTCGATATCATCCTGATCGAGACGGTGTTCGACACCCTCAACGCCAAGGCTGCCCTCTATGCCGTCGACGAGCTGTTCGATCAACGCGGGGTGCGCCTGCCGATCATGATCTCGGGCACCATCACCGATCTGTCGGGCCGCAACCTCTCGGGGCAGACGGCGGAGGCGTTCTGGAACTCCATGCGCCACGCCCGGCCGTTCTCCATCGGCCTCAATTGCGCGCTCGGCGCCAAGCAGCTCCGCCCCTACGTCGCCGAGCTCTCCCGGGTCGCCGACACCCGCGTCTCCGCCTACCCCAACGCCGGCCTGCCCAACGAGTTCGGCGG
>CAZVRW010000030.1:0-35122 GCA_964630265.1 uncultured Rhodospirillaceae bacterium | reverse complement strand
GCGAGCTTCGATCGCGCGCGTATGCGCACCGCCGCCGCCGAGGGCTTCACGACCGCCACCGACCTCGCCGACTGGCTGGTGCGAAGCCGCGACCTGCCCTTCCGCCGCGCCCACCACATCGTCGGCGCCCTGGTCAAGGCGGCGGAGGAGCGCGGCGTGGGTCTCGCCGACCTGCCGCTGGACGTGCTGCAGGCCGTCGAACCCACGCTCACCACAGACGTCTACGGCGTGCTCAGCGTCGAAGCCTCGGTGGCGAGCCGGACCAGCGAGGGCGGCACCGCGCCGGACCGCGTCCGCGCCGCCATCGCCGAGGCACGGGAGCGGTTCCTGGGCCAATCCGCCGCCCCGGTCTGATCCGAGCGCTGACGCCCTGCCATGGCCCTGCACTTCAGCGAAAACGAACTTGCCGACCGGCGCGCCCGCGCCCGCCAGGCGATGGTGGCGCGCGGCCTCGACGGCCTGCTGCTGTTCCGTCAGGAGAGCCTCTACTGGCTCACCGGATTTGACACCTTCGGCTATGTCTTCTTCCAGTGCCTCTACCTGGGCGCCGAGGGCACGATGACCCTGCTGACGCGGGCGCCGGACCTGCGCCAGGCGCGGCACACCTCGGTGATCGCGGACATCCGGATCTGGGTCGACGGTCCCGACGCCACGCCCGAGGCGACCCTCAAGGCGATTCTGGCGGAGCACGGCGGTGAAGGGGGGCGGCTCGGTGTCGAGTGGGATGCCTACGGCCTCACGGCCGCCCTCGGCCGGCGCCTCGCGGCAACGCTCGGCGGCTTCTGCGACACCACCGATGCCTCCGGCCTCATCTCCCGCCTGCGCGTGGTGAAAAGCCCGGCCGAACTCGCCCATGTGCGCCGCGCGGCGATGCTCGCCGACGATGCCTACGCGGCCGCGATCGAGACCACCGCTCCCGGCGTCTCCGACGCCGACATCCTGGCCGCCATGCAGGCAGCAGTATTCGCGGGTGACGGCGACTATCCGGCCAATCCGTTCATCATCGGATCGGGGCGGGACGCGCTGCTCTGTCGTTATCACAGTGGCCGCCGCCGGTTGGATTCTCAGGACCAACTCACCCTGGAATGGGCCGGCGTCTATCGACACTACCACGCTTGCTTGATGCGGACGTTCATCCTCGGTTCGGCGCAGCCACGCCAGCGCGCCCTGTTCGAGGCGGCGCGCGAGGCGCTGGCGGCGGTGGCGACGGCACTCGTCCCCGGACGAGCCCTGGGCGAGGCCTTCGACGCCCACGCCCGGGTGCTCGACGCGGCCGGCTTGCGGGAGCATCGGATGAACGCCTGCGGCTACAGCGTCGGCGCCACCTTCGCGCCAAACTGGATGGACTGGCCCATGCTCTATCACGGCAATCCCGAGCCGGTGGCGGTCGGTATGACGATCTTCACGCACATGATCATTTTCGACTCCGACGCCGGGCTGGCGATGACGCTGGGCGAAACGGTGGAGATCACCGAGGGCGGCGCCGAGCCGCTGAGCCGGGCGCCCCGGGACTTGGTCGTCCGCTGAGCGAGCGCCCCGTGCCCTACCTCATCATTCTCATCGTCGTCTTCCTGCTCGCCATGATGGTGACCTGTATCCTGGTTTGAGGAGCCGGCGCGTGCGGCGAGCCGGTTTACCCT
Source organism: uncultured Rhodospirillaceae bacterium (assembly GCA_964630265.1). Lineage (GTDB taxonomy): Bacteria > Pseudomonadota > Alphaproteobacteria > Rhodospirillales > Defluviicoccaceae > CAZBWP01. The sequence continues at coordinate 33,482 of CAZVRW010000030.1, read as the reverse complement.
GCGCGGCAAGCCGGTTTACAAAGCGAAGCTGCCTTGGGTACAGTCCGCGCGAAATCTGGAGGCCGACGGCAGCCAGCCTCCGAACCGCCGGAAAGCGCGCCGTAACGCCATGAAAATCGTCGCCTGCAACAGCAACCGGCCGCTGGCCGACGCCATCTCGGCCTATCTGCGCCTGCCGTTGTGCAAGGCCCTGATCCGCCGCTTTCCCGACATGGAAGTGTTCGTCGAGATCCAGGAGAACGTACGTGGCGAGGATGTCTTCGTCATCCAATCCACCTCCTATCCGGCAAACGACAACCTGATGGAACTGCTGGTTACGCTCGATGCGCTGCGCCGCGGCTCGGCCCGGCGGATCACCGCGGTGATGCCCTACTTCGGCTATGCGCGCCAGGACCGCAAATCGGGGCCGCGAACGCCGATTTCGGCGAAGCTGGTGGCCAATTTGATCACCACCGCCGGCGCCGACCGAGTGCTGACCATCGACCTGCACGCCGGCCAGATCCAGGGGTTCTTCGACATTCCGGTCGATAACCTGTATGCGGCGCCGGTGTTCACCAAGGATCTGGAAAGCCGCTTTGACACCGACGACATCATGATCGTCTCGCCGGACGTCGGCGGCGTGGTGCGCGCCCGGGTGATTGCCAGGCGGCTCGGTGCCGATCTCGCGATCATCGACAAGCGCCGCGAGCGCGCCGGCGTCTCCGAGGTCATGCACATCATTGGCGACGTCCGCGACCGCATCTGCGTCCTCGTGGACGACATCGTCGACTCGGCGGGAACGCTGTGCAACGCGTCGCATGCCTTGATGGAAGCCGGGGCGACGTCGGTCAGCGCCTACACCACCCACGGCGTGCTATCCGGCGGCGCGGTGGCGCGTGTCAGCGCCTCACCGATGCAGCGCCTGGTGATTACCGACAGTATCGCCGCGACCGAGGCGGTGCGCGTTTCCAGCAACATCGAACAGGTCACGGTCGCGCCGCTGATGGCCGAAGCGATGCGACGGATCAGCGAGGAGACGTCGGTCTCCAGCCTGTTCGACTGAAGACTTTAACATGCAGATGACGGAGCGCCGCCGGCCGACCCGGCGGCGGGCGCCGTTCAGGATTGGAGACAACGAACGATGACCGAGACCATTCCCCTCGTCGGCGAACTGCGCCCATGCACCGGCAAGGGCGGCGCCCGCGAGGCGCGTCGCCAAGGCCGGCTGCCGGCGGTGATTTACGGCCCGGACGTGACGCCGCTGTCGATCACCCTCGACGCCAAGGAAATGGCCCTGCAGGCCAAGAACCCCGGTTTCCACTCGCACATCTACGAGGTGGACGTCGCCGGCGCCAAACACCGCGTGCTGGCGCGTGAGTTGCAAGAAGACCCGGTGACCGGTGAACTGCTGCATGTCGACCTGATGCGCTTCAGCGCCCGATCGACGATGACGATCGATCTCGAGATCGCCGTGATCAACGAGGACACCTGTCCAGGCGTCAAGAAGGGCGGCCTCGTCAATGTCGCACTCCGGTCGGTGGAGGTGGCCTGCCGTGCCGACAAGATCCCGGACACGATCGTCGTCGACATCGCCGGTTTGGAGGTCGGCGACACGGTCCATGCCAAGGATTTGCAGTTGCCAGAGGGGGTCGAGTTGGGCGCAGTCGACCCCGACGCGACGGTGGTGAACATCGCCGCTCCGAAGGGTGGTGCCGGCGAGGCAGCGGCAGACGAGGCAACGAGCGAAGTGGCGAGCTGATCTGGCGCTTCGTCCGTCGCCGCGCCAATCGAGGCTTGCGTATGTCCCCGCTCCTCGTCGTCGGGCTCGGCAACCCCGGAGGCGCCTATGCCGCCAACCGCCACAACATCGGCTACATGGCGGCGGACGCCATCGTCCGGCGCCACCGCTGGGCACCGTTCCATCGCCGATTCCAGGGCGAGATCGCCGAAGGCGCGTTGGATGGACGCAAGGTCCTGGTACTGAAACCGACCACATACATGAACGAATCCGGCCGCTCGGTGTCCACGGCGGCGCGCTTCTTCAAGATCGCGCCGACGGACCTCTTGGTGTTCCATGACGAGCTCGACCTCGCCGCCGGCAAGCTGCGGGTGAAGCGCGGCGGCGGCCACGCGGGCCATAACGGGCTGCGCAGCATCACGGCGCACCTCGGGCCGGACTTCCGTCGCGTGCGCCTGGGCATCGGTCATCCGGGCAGCAAAGACCGGGTGGTCGGTCATGTGCTCAAGGATTTCGCCAAGGCTGACGCGGCGTGGCTCGACCCGCTGCTCGACGCCATCGCCGAGCACTTTCCCCTGCTCGCCGCCGGTGACGACGCGGCGTTCATGTCGAAGGTGGCGCTCACCCTGAACCCGCCACCGCCGAAGCCGCCGCGCGGCGACGTGCCGCCGCGCCCGGAGCCCGGCGATGGGGTTTAACTGCGGCATCGTCGGGCTGCCCAACGTCGGCAAGTCTTCGCTGTTCAATGCCCTGACGGCGAGCGGCAAAGCCCTGGCCGGCAATTTCCCCTTCACCACCATCGAGCCCAACGTCGGCCGGGTGCCAGTGCCGGACGAGCGGCTGCAGCGCCTCGCTGCCCTGGCCAAGTCCGCGAAAGTGACGCCGACCCATCTGGAGTTCGTCGACATCGCCGGCCTCGTCGCCGGTGCCAGCCGCGGCGAGGGGCTCGGCAACCAGTTCCTCGCCAACATCCGCGAGGTCGACGCCATCCTGCACGTGCTGCGCTGTTTCGCCGACGACGACGTGCATCATGTCGCCGGCTCGGTGGATCCGATCCGCGACGCCGACGTGGTCGACACCGAGCTCATGCTCGCCGACCTGGAGAGCCTGGAGCGCCGGGCGACGGCGCTGACCAAGAAGGCACGCAGCGGCGAGCGCGAGGCGAAGGAGGCACTGCTGCTGGTCGAGCCGGTGCTTGCCGCCTTGCGGGATGGCCGGCCGGCGCGCAGCGTGCCGTCGCCCGTTGAGGACCCGGAGGCGATCCGTCGCCTGCAGCTGTTGACCGCCAAGCCGGTGCTCTACGTCTGCAACGTCGACGAAGCGGCGGCGGCGGCCGGCAATGCCGCGGCGGCGGCCGTCGCCGCGCGCGCCGCCGACGAAGGCGCCGGCACCGTCGTCGTCTCGGCGGCGATCGAGGCGGAATTGGCGGAAATCGACGATGCCAAGGACCGCGCCGAACTGCTCGAGAGCCTGGGCCTCGCCGAAGCCGGCCTCGCCCGCGTCATCCGCGCCGGCTACGCCCTGCTGGACCTGATCACGTTCTTCACCTGCGGCCCGAAGGAAACCCGGGCGTGGACGGTGCGGCGCGGCGCCACCGCCCCCGAGGCCGCGGGCTGCATCCATTCAGATTTCGAGCGGGGCTTCATCCGCGCCGAGACCATCGCCTATGACGATTTCGTCGCCCTCGGCGGCGAACAGGCTGCCCGCGACGCCGGGCGAATGCGCGCGGAAGGTCGCGACTACGTGGTCAAGGACGGCGACGTCCTGCTCTTCCGCTTCAACGTTTAAGCCACGCATCGGTCGGTCGCCTCACCTGCGAGCAGTGTCCGCAGCTCGTCCGGGGCGGCCAAGAGATCGGCCAGCGTGTAGTCGTCGAGCACCGCGAAGAAGGCCGCCGTCGCCCGTTCCAGCGCGCCCTTCAGGACGCACGCCGGCCGCAGCGGGCAGGTGTTGGTGGCGGGATCGAAACACTCCACGAGCACCACCGCGCCCTCCGTCGCCCGGATCACCGCGCCGATGTTGATGGCCTCCGGATCACGCGCCAGTCGCACGCCGCCGTCCCGCCCGCGCACCGCCTCCAGATAGCCGAGGCGGCATAACTCAGCCGCAGCCTTCTTCAAGTGATTGTAGGAGATGCCGTAGGCCCGGGCGATGTCGGGCACGGAGACCGGCGCCGATGCGCGCAATCCGGCAGACATCAAAACGCGGATGGCGAAGTTGGAAAATTGCGTCAGCCGCACCGTGGTTCCCCCTTTGCCAATACAGGTATTTATGATACACTATTCTTTGATGGATCTGCAAGATGGTCGCGCCGGTGCCACCGCCGGATGCGATCGCCAACGATGAAAGGACTCGCCTCTCGCCATGAAAATCGCTGTCGCCAGTCAGAACTTCCGAACCGTCACGCCGCATGCGGGCCGAACACGCCGGTTTCTTGTTTACGCGGCCGGCAGCGATGGGGTGATCGCCGAAGTCCAGCGCCTGGATCTGCCGAAGGAGTTGGCGATGCACGACTTCCACGGCCAGGGCGCGCATCCGCTGGACGCCATGGACCTGCTCATCGTCGGGTCCTGCGGAGAGGGGTTCGTCCGGCGGTTGTCGGAGCGCGGCGTGCGCGTGGTAACGACCGACGAGACCGATCCCATCACTGCCGTCCGCGCCGTCGTCGACACGGCGGACGAGAGCCGCGCCGCCAGCCCGTGTGGCTGCGGCCATGCCCACGCTCATGCCCACGCGCATGGGCACGACCACGGACACAACCATGGGCATGGACATGGGCACGGCCATGCGCACCAGCACATGCACGGCGCCGCGCGGCGTCGCGAAACCGGTTGACCAACCAGAGAAGAGGAGTTCTGCGATGACGTACGAAAAATGGAGAGATCGCCTGATCGCCGACGTGGAGAACACGGCGGCCCGGTATGCCGAGCGCGACGTGGTCGAGCAGGGCGATCCGGTGACCATGGAGACCGTCCAGGCGCTGCAAGGCTTGGCCGAACGGCTCCGCGATCTGCCGCCGGATGATCAGCGGCTGCGCGGTCTGTACGCCGAGGAACAGGAACTCGCCAAGGTCCCGGAACGGCAGTTCGGCGAAGCACTGAATCGGGTGCACGACGCCCGCGAGGAGGTGTTGCGCTCGGTCGGCTGCGAGCACGGTCCGTTCGCCTCGCTCGACGCGTTCTTTGCCGAGTTGCGCTTGCGGGCCGACGAGGCGATCACCGAGTTCCGCATGGCAGGCAGCGGCGCGTCGGTGGCCTGACTACCGGCCGCACGCCCGCGGCGCCTACGACAGCAGAAAATGCGCGTGCGCCGCGGCGACCGGGCGGGCTGGGTCGTTCTGCCACGCCTCGACGCGGACGTTGGCGACCCGGCGGCCCTGCTTGATGACCGAGCCGCGGGCGAAGGTGTCCAGGGCCAACGCCGGGCGCAGATAGTCGACCGAAAGATTGACGATCTTCGGCACCACGTCGATCCCGATCTCCCGAACCAGATGCAGGATCGCCGCGTGCTCCAGGAGCGCGCCGACGACGCCGCCGTGAATGGCGGGGATCTGGGTGTTGCCGATATTGCCGTCACGATAACGCAGAACCGTAACCAGGCCGGTCTCGTCCATCAGCACGTCCAGCCCGACCGTCTGGGCATAGGGCACGAGGGCATTGATGCCTGCCATGTCGCCGGCGGCACGCAGCTTCGCCATCCGCTCGGGCGTCAACAGTCCCGAGGGCGGCGGCGCCACGGGAGCCGGATCATACGGCGGCAGGTCGTCAGCCGGTGAGTCGGTCGGCATGGCCGGTGAACCCCGTGGAGCTTAGCATGAACGTTCCGGTGCAGTTGGCGACCGGGTTCCGGAAAGTCTCCTGATAGGCGATGCCGCGCACGAAGGCCACGCTGTCCGTCACCTTGTAGCATTCGGCCGAGCCGATGATATCGTGCCGCGGCAGCGCCGGGCGGAGATAATCGATGCGCAAATCGAGCGTGGCGAGCGGCGTGCCCTCGGAGACCGAGGACATGACGACGAGCCCGCACAGCGTGTCGAGAAAGGTGGTGATGACGCCACCGTGGACCACGCCGGTCAGCGGATTGCCGATCAGCTTCGCATCATACGGCAGTCGCATCAGACCGAAGCCGAAGCGCAACTCCACCACCGTGATCCCGATCTGTCGGCAATGCGGGATGCTTTCGAAAATATCGATGACGCGGCTGAGGTTGGGCGGGCGGTCTGGCGGCTTCACGGCTGGACTCCAGGGCGGCGACACGGTCGACCGCGGGCCGCGATTGCGCCATACTCGACGCTGCGATATCGGCATTTAAACGGGAGGGGAGCATGGGTGCAACCATTCGCCTGACGGCGGCCGACGGCCATACCCTGGATGCTTGGCGCGCCGACGCCGTCGTGCCGGCCAAGGGCGCCGTCGTCGTGATCCAGGAGATCTTCGGCGTCAATGCGCACATTCGCGCGGTGACCGAGGGCTATGCCGCCGCCGGCTACGATGCCATCGCCCCGGCGCTGTTCGACCGGGTGCGGCCGAAGATCGAACTGGCCTACGACCCGGCCGGCATCGAGGAGGGCCGCGCGCTCGCAACGCAGATCGGCTGGGATGATCCCATTCGGGATACCTGGGCCGCGGCGACGGCGCTTCGCCCCGATGGCAAGGTCGGCGTCGTCGGCTATTGCTGGGGCGGGTCGTGGACCTGGATGGCCGCCTGCCGCCTCGATGTTGCCGCCGCCGCCTGCTACTACGGCCGGCACGTCGTCGATCTGCTGCGGGAGACGCCACGCTGCCCCGTCACCATGCACTTCGGCGCCGAGGACACTTCGATTCCGCTTTCGGCCGTCGACAAGATCCGCGCCGCCCACCCGACGATCCCGATCCACGTTTACGAGCACGCGGGGCACGGGTTCAACTGCGACCACCGCGCCTCCTTCGACCCCGCCGCCGCAGCACTGGCGCGCGAGCGCACCCTCGCCTTCTTCGCCGAGCATCTGGACTAGCCCCGCACCTTGCTCAGCGAAGTGCGATCGTCGAGAGCAGGCGGCCATAGTCGCCACCACCGGTGAGGGTCATGCGGCGATAACTGAAGAAGGAGTCGGCGTCGGCGCAGGTGTCGTGTGGCAGGACCTCGACGGCGGTGACGCACGCGCGCAGGCGCCGCTCGACATAGCCCGGCAGATCGAACCGATGATGGTCCGGTCTGTGCGACGGTGAGAACAGGTCGGCGGTGGCAGGATCGGTGTCGACGAAGTTCTCGCGGAATTCCGGACCCACCTCGTACGATGCTTGGCGGATGCACGGGCCAACGGCAGCGACGATACGCGCCGCCGCGCCGCCCAGCCGCTCCATGGCCTCCACCGTCGCTTCCAGGACGCCGTCGCGCGCGCCGCGCCAGCCCGCATGCGCCGCGCCGATCACCCCGGCGTCCGCATCGGCGAACAGTACCGGCGCGCAATCGGCGGTGAGGATGCCGAGTGCCACGCCTGGTTCGCGTGTCGCCAGACCGTCGACCTGCGGGCGCTCCTGGTCCGGCCAAGGCGCCGAAACGATCGCCACCCGCGCCGAGTGAATCTGATAGCCGGTGACGAGGGCCGCCGGCGGCAGGTCCAACCGGTCGAGGGCACGTCGACGGTTCTCCCGCACGCGCTCCGGCGCGTCGCCCGAACCGAGGCCGCAGTTGAGGGACGCGTAGGCGCCGCCGCTGACGCCGCCATGCCGGGTGAAGAAGGCGTGGCGGGATTGGCCAGCGGCGGAAAGCAGAGCGGCGTGGATCATCGGATCATTATAGGTCGTCGCGTCGGCGACGAGAAACGCCCTTGACGCATTGCCGTTTTCTGCACACGTGAAAATCGGTGGGGGGGGGTGAGACCGGAGCAGCGTGTATGCAAATCGGTAACAAGGCCATGCTCGCCGTCGAACTAATGGCTTGGCTGCGATCGTGTAACCGTCTTCGCCCTGGAAAGACTGTCTGGCTCGCCAATCGGATACAACACTCCGTATCTTACACGGAATGTCTCCTCGCGCGGTTGCGGGAGACCGGATTGATTTGCGCCAAGAAAGGCGCCGGCGGCGGTTACTATCTCGCCAAGCCGGCGGAAACAATTTTTATCGCCGATATCCTCGCTGCCTTCGATGCACCACAAGTCGACGTCGCCGCGCGCCAAACGGATGCCGAGTGGACGATCGAGAATGGCAACGCCGCCCTCGCCGTCGACGATCTGTGTCTGCATGTCCGCGACACCGCCCTGCGGTTTCTGGAAGCGGTCTCGCTGGCACGGGTCGATGAGGCCGACTGGCATGATCAACCCTCCGCCGAATCCCGGCGCCCGGCGTCACGTTCGGAAGCGCGCCTACGATGAGACCGCGACGGCCGACGCGGCTGGGACCGAATCGGCGAACAGCCGCCCGGGCCTAGTCGGCGCGACGATGCGCATGACACGTTCGATCTGCTCCGTCGAGAGTTCCTGTCGCCACTTGGTGGCCGCCTTGAGGGGCGAACGGACGATCTGGAAGTAGCGCTCGTTTCCGCCCTTGTGGTCGACGCACTGCCGCAGGAAGGCGTCGGTCGCGTCGCTCCACGCCAAGTCGCAGAAGCGAAACAGCTCTTTCGCCACCTCGAACGGCTGTCGGCACAGGTCCTCGTAGACGATCAGGCGGTAGTTCGGATCGTCGGCCAAATCGGTCATCGCCCGTTCGTTGTGAATGACCCACGTCGCCGCCAGTTGCTCTTCCAGCGTCATGGCCTGCAAGCGCTGCAACGTAAATCCGTATCGCTGCGCTTCGGGGCGCTCCGCCATCTCGGCGAGGAACACCCCGCCGAACATCAGATTCAACTTCACGCCGCGGAGTTGCGAACTGATGTAGCCGCACGGATGCCTGACGATCTGGATGATCCTGGCATCGGGCTTCGCGCGGAGCAGCAGCTTGGCGCGATACAGGCAACTCACCGACTTGAAGATGTGGCGCACCCGGCCGCGATCGCCGGAGGCAATGAAATCGGGAACGCCCGCGTGTTGCAGCGGCGGCCATTTCGGCAACGCCTGCTGCAGCCCCTTGACCGCCATGATCCAGGCCCGCAAGGCGGCGCGCGCGACGGGGCCGCGATAGCTCTTGGCGAACACCGGAAGCGAGCCGCGGCTCCGGATGTCGTTGAGTGCCATCAGCGCATCGAGATAGCCGGCCGCCGCAGCGCGATAGCGCTCCACCTCGGCGCCGGTCGGAAACAATGGGATCCCCTCGGCGTGCAGGACCGCATCGGGCTCGTGTCGATAGATCGTGTCGGGGTGGCTGTCGAAGATCTTGGCAAGCCAAGTGGTCCCGGACCGGCCGATGCCGAGGATGATAATCACGCGGACAGCTCCCGCACCGGCCGCTCCGTCGTGAGCCGATCCCGCATCCAGTCCATCGTCAATTGCAGCCCCCGCGCCAAGCCGACCTCGGGCCGGAAGGCCAAGCGCGCGACGGCCCGATCGATGTTGGCCACGGAGCGATGGATATCGCCGGACCGCGGCGGCTCGTGGCGGGTCGGTGCGTTGGTTCCGGCCAAGTCGACGATCAACGCGGCCAAGTCGTCGATCCGGGTTTCGATGCCAGAGCCGAGATTGATGACGTCGCCGTTCGCCGCGTTGCTGAGGCAGCAGCCGACGACCGCCGCCGCCACGTCGCCGACATAGATGAAATCACGCGTCTGGCCGCCATCGCCGTAGATGACCAGCGGCGCGCCGTCGAGGGCACGCCGGACGAAGATCGAGATGACGCCCGAGTACGGGCTCGCCGCATCTTGGCGTGGACCGAACACATTGAAGAACCGAAAGGCGGTGCCAGCGAGACCGTGCACGGCTCCGCAGTAGCCAAGAAAATGCTCGCCGCCCAGTTTGTCGATCCCGTAGGGGGAGAGGGGTCGCGTCGGCGCCGTCTCGGTGATCGGCAGGTTCGCGCCATCGCCGTAGACAGCGGATGATGAGGCCAGGACTACCTTGGCGACACCCTGCGCCCGGGCATACTCGAGAACCCGCGCGGTCCCCTGATAGTTGACGCGGATGTCGGCGAATGGATCGACGAGCGATTCGCTTACCGAGACGCGGGCAGCGAGGTGGACGATCCGGTCGATGGGACCGAATCGGGCGACGGCCGGCGCAAGCGGGGTGTCCAGCCGGTCGGCGACGTCGCCTTCGATCACCACGACGCGCGAATCTCCGCACCATGCCGCGAGGTTCTCGCGGCTGCCCGTACTGAAATCGTCGAGGACCACGACCCGGCAGCCCTCGCCCACCAGCCGATCAACGGTGTGGGACCCGATGAACCCGGCGCCGCCGGTCACCAGAACCACGGGCCCCGACCGCTGGCGAATGACGTTCATGGCGCGCGCTCCATCCGGGGCAATTACCCCCAAATGGGGGGATTGGGTCGTTGTGTCGAGGGCGTTCTACCGCTCGCAGGGTTCCGATACAAGAGGCGGGGCGACCACGGGAGGGCGCCACTGCCGCGGCGGCGTCACCGCCACGGCGCACCGGGTGGCGATCCTGCCGCCACTTGCGCATCGCGCCACCCCCGCGCCCGCTCGCGATGCGCGAGGGTAATGTGGGGGGCGAACGTTTTCAGGGCGATGGTCAATACGGCCAAGTCGTCCGTGAAGCCGGCGACCGCGACGACGTCGGGAATCAGATCCGTCGGCACAATGAAATACGCGAGAGCAGCGAACAGGACCGCCTTGACGCGCGGCGGTGTCGCCGGGTCCGTTGCGGCGTAGTACGCCGCGATCACCTGATCGGCGAAGGGGATGCGCCCCAGCACGCGGCGAAGCTTCGCCCAGAAGCGCCGGCGCACGAAGCGCTCTTGGCCGGCCACCGGCACCAGAGCGCCGGCCAACATTGCGCGATTCAGGGGCGAATTCAGCGACGCGCTCTCCATTACGCAGCAAATGGGCTCGCCGCCCCCCGGTCGTCAAGCGTGCAACGGTTCATCTTCCGCAGGATCGGCCGTGATCGCCGGCGGCGGCGATGCCAGGGCCGCGAGACGCTCGCGCAACGCCGCCGCAATCCCGTCGTAATCGTCGTCGCCAGCGGCGTCGGCGCGCAGTTCGTCATAAGCCACCGCCGCCCCGAAGACGACGCGCACGGCATGCGGTTTGGGCCAGCGCCGGCCGCGCGGCAGCGCTTCGAAGGTCCCCTCGATCAAGACGGGAACGGCGGCGGCCCGGCTTTCCGACAGGAGCTTGCCGATGCCCGGAAGGAACCGCTGCAACCGGCCGTCGGGCGAGCGCCAGGATTCGGGGAACCAGACCTGCACCTCGCCGCCGGCCAGCACCCGCTCGGCCGCGCTCAGCGCAATCGCCGGAGCCCGTTCACTCACCGGGTAGACGCGCGTCGCCCGGCACAGCCGCCGACCGAGCACGGTGGCATGCAGCCGCACCACATCGGCGGCCCACCACGTCTGCCGCAGCCGGGCGAGCGGCAGGCTGGCAGCCAGCGCCACCGGGTCCAGGTCGCTGACGTGATTCGGCGTCAGCACGAAGGGGCCGCGCTGCGGCAGCCGGTCCAGCCCCTCGACCCGAAGCCGGAAGACCGTGCGCATGATGGCCTTGGTCAGAACGAAAACGATGACGCCAAGCAGCCGCATCGCCGCGCCCGGCGGTCGCAGCAACGCCTCGACCTGTTCCGCCGGGACCCGGGCCGGTGCTGACCCTGCCGCGTTCACTTCATGGATCAGGTCGCGCAGGGTCTCGATGCGGCCGATCGCATCCTCGGACAGTTGGACGCCGGCGCGGCTTTCCAGTTCGACGACGAAGCTCATCCAGGCGAACGAGTCCATGCCCAGGTCGAGCTGCGGGCTCACGTCCATGGTCAACTGCTGCTGCGGGTGCTTCTCCTGCAGCAGCGCCCAGACGTCCCGCGCCGGCGAGATCGCCACGAGCGCCCGGTCGGCATCGGACATCGCCGCCGCGGGCGCGCGGTCGGCGCCGCTTAGCGCCCGCGCGTACAGGTCCGGCAGCATGAACCGCCGCAGCTTCATCAGCCGCGTGCGGGGCAGCGGATCACGGGTGACGGCGAAGCCGGCGAGCCGCTGATACGGCGGCAGGTGCCGGCCGATCCCGGCCAGGGCGACACGGATCGCATCGTCGACGCGGGTCAGGCCGTCGGCGCGGATCGCCGCGAGGTCGGGACGCACCAACGCGGCCAACGCCCCCGCCGGGGCGAAGATCCCGATCTCGGCGATATGGGGGTGGCCGCCGTACGCTTTCTCAAGGGATTCAGGATCGACGTTCTTGCCGCCGCTGAGCACGATCATCTCGGTCAGCCGCCCGAGGACGTAGACATAGCCGTCCTCATCGACGCGACCCCGATCGCCGGTGCGGAACCAGCCGTCGTCGGTGAAGGCCGCCGCGTTGGCCTCGGGATTGTCGAGATAACCGCTGAACACCGACGATCCGCGCATCTGGATCTCGCCGAGACCGGTGGCGTCGGCATCGCCGATGCGCACCTCCGATCCCTTCACCGCGGGCCGGCCTTCGCTGCCGACCCGCTGCGCCTGTGGCGTATTGAAGGTGAAGATCGAGGCCGTCTCGGCGAGGCCGTAGCCCGTCAGGATCTCCCAACCGAGCCCCTTGATCTTGCGGATCACCGCGGCCTCCAGGCGGGCGCCCCCCGAGACCATCAGCCGCACCTTCGGCCCGACCTGCCGACGCACCGGCGCGAACAGCACCCGGCCGGGATTGATGGCCAGGCGATCGCGACACCAAAAGCAGGCGTCGCGCACCCCGGCGAACATGCGACCGACCAGGGCGCTGCGGCCGGCCAGCTTGGCTTCCAGCCCGGTCATCAGCGCCTCGTAGAGGCGCGGCACGCCGACCATCACCGTGACGTCACCGGCCTTGAGGGCGCGCACCAAGTGGGGGCCGGACACCGCCTCGGGCAGGACGATGGTGACGCCCGCCGTCAGCGCCGTCAGGATGCCGATCACCCAGGGATAGGCATGGTGGAACGGCAGCGGCAGCAGCACCCGGTCTCCGGCCTCAACGATGCGGGCGGCGACGACGGCCTCGACGTTGGCCGCGATATTGCCGTGAGTGAGATGGAACGCCTTCGGCCGGCCCGTCGTCCCGGAGGTGAAGGCCAGCGACGCCGGTGCATCGGCCGCAAGGTCAGGCAGCGGCCGCGCTGCCGTGGCCAACAACGTCCGCCAGTGCGGCACGGCGGCATGCGCACCCGCCTCATCGTCATCGGGATCGGCCTCATCCAGGCGGACGAGCCGGCGTTGCCCGGCGTCGGGCAGGGACCGCAGCGCCGCCACGTGATGGCCGGAGACGAAGGCCCGGCGGCTGCCGCTGTCGACGATGGCGCGCGTCCCCGCTTCGTCGGTGGCGAGATCGTCGACAGCGACCATCACCCCGCCGGCGGCGGTCACGGCGAACGCCGCGACAATCCAGGCGGCACTGTTGGCGCCCCAGAGCGCCACCGGTTCGCCCGGTTGCAGACCGTCGTCCAGCAATCCCGCGGCGAGGCGTTGCGCCTCCAGGGCCAATGCACCGTTGCTCCAGGATCTGACCTCGGCTTCGCTGACCGCGATCAGGGCGGGGACATCGCCGCGCCCGTACATCTCGTCCAGCAGGCGCTTGATCGTCCACGAACCGTCCATCTGCCGAGTCCCCGCCGCTGTCGCGTGTCGTCCTTCCGAGCATATAAGGGCGACCATCGGCCTGGTCGACACGCCCCGGTTGGCTGCGGCTTTGGCGGCCATATTCTGGGCGCGACAGCCCTTCGGCGGCAAGATCTTGGGGACCCGAGGCGAATCGCCGATCACCGAAAACCACATCGATGCCGCGGACGACGCCGGAGCCCAGCGCTGCCCGGCCTGAAAACGCAAGAGTCATAAGAGCTTGGAATGCCCGAACGGGAACCGCCCGGCTATGCTCTTGCCATCGGGCGAAAACTCGTGTGAGTCGTTCTGGATGCTGAGGTGCCTGTGATGAACGCTTCTACCGCTGCCGCCGAGACCGCGTCGACGCGCTGGACCCGTGGTGCCGTCGATTTGCGCAGCGGCGCCCTGCAGGCCCTGATCCTGCGCCTCCCGGATCCCCGCGATCCGGCGTTCTACCCGGCCCTGGCCGAGAAGGTTTGCTTGGCGCCCAATTTCTACAAGCACGCGCCGGTGATCGTCGATCTCAGCGACCTGGCCGATGCCCCGCCCTTCAATATCGCCGAGATCGGCCGCAGGTTGCGTCAGCATTGGCTGGTGCCGATCGGCGTGCAGAACGGCACCGACGAGCAGAACCTGGCGGCGTTGAACGCCGGCCTCGGCGTGTTTGTCGAAGGCCAGCCGGCGGCGTGGTGCGCAGCGGACGAGAGCGAGAGCGCGCCCGCGGCGGCAGCGCCGGCCGCGGCCTCGGCCGCCAAGACGGTGATGCAGCCCGTGCGTTCAGGCCGGCAGATCTATGCGCAAGGCGGCGACCTCGTGGTCATGGCCTCGGTGGGCGCCGGCGCCGAAATTCTCGCCGACGGGCATATCCACGTCTACGGCGCGCTGCGTGGCCGCGCGCTTGCCGGCGTGTCGGGCGACGATCGGGCGCGCATCCTGTGTTCCAGCCTGGAAGCCGAGTTGTTGTCCATCGCCGGGGTCTGGATCACCCGCGACCACATCCCCAACACTTTGGTCGGTGGCCGCGCACAGGTTCTTCTGGACGGTGATCGGGTTCGCGTCGAGCCCTTGCCGTAAGCAGTCGCGGCGCTTGGCCGCGCAGCGTTTCGTGACCGAATGGAGGCAGTCTTGACCAAGATCATCGTCATGACGTCCGGCAAGGGCGGGGTCGGCAAAACGACTACCGCGGCGGCATTCGCCGCCGGCCTCGCCCTCAAGGGCAACAGAACCGTCGTCATCGACTTCGACGTCGGTCTGCGCAATCTCGACATCGTCATGGGCTGCGAGCGTCGCGTCGTTTTCGATTTTATCAACGTCATCAACGGCGATGCGCGACTGAGCCAGGCGCTGATCCGCGACAAGCGCATCGACACGTTGGCGATCCTGCCGACCAGCCAGACCCGCGACAAGGAGGCGCTGACCCGCGAGGGTGTGGAACGGGTGCTCGAAGAGTTGAAGGCGGACTTCGACTACATCATCTGCGATAGCCCCGCCGGCATCGAGCGCGGCGCGTTGATGGCACTCTACTTCGCCGACGAGGCGGTGATCGTCACCAACCCGGAAGTCTCCAGCGTGCGCGATAGCGACCGCATCATCGGCGTCCTGCAAAGCCGCTCGAAACGAGCCGAGGACGGGCTCGAGCCGGTGCGTGAGCACCTGTTGCTCACCCGGTACGACAGCGAACGGGTCGAGCGTGGCGAGATGCTGAAGGTCGACGACGTGCTGGAGATCCTGGCGATCCCCCTGCTCGGCATCATCCCCGAGAGCCCGTCGGTGCTGAAGGCCTCCAACATCGGACAGCCGGTGGTGTTCGACGAGACGTCGGCGGCGGGCCGCGCCTACCATGACGCGGTCGGCCGCTTCCTCGGCGAGAACATCGAGCATCGCTTCAGCACCTCGGAACGGCGCGGGTTGTTCGCGCGGATGTTCGGGAGGCCGGCATGGGCATCCTGAGCTTCTTCCGCCGCCCGGCCCAACCGGAGGCGGCCATCGCCAAGGAGCGGTTGCAGGTCGTTCTGGCGCACGAGCGCACGCAACGCTCTCAGCCCGACTATCTGCCGCGCCTGCGCAAGGAGATCCTCGACGTCATCGCCCGCTACGTGCCGGTCGAGGACGAAAACATCAACGTCCGTTACGAGAACATCGGCACGAAATCGCGGCTGGAGCTGAACATCGAGTTGCCGCCCGCTCCCGCCGCGCCACAAGCCGCCGCATCCTGAGACGCTGACCGGTTCGGCCGGGCGTGCCCCGGCGACCGGTCTTCGGCGATGCTTCGGTTGTCGCCCCGGCTGGTACCGTCGTCTCGTGTTCTGATGACGAACGTATGGCGTTACGGCGGCTGGCGGACGGTTCGACCGGATCGCAGCGAACGGATCAAAGGGTTGGGCTGTCGGCTGCGGCGGTCTCGAGCACGCAAATCCGATCGACCGAATCCTGGCGATGGGATATTGCTCTGGTGTACGCGCGCCGTTGCCGTCAGAACCCGCGCGTGGCGTCGTTACGGAGCAGCACTGCATGAATACTGTCGAAGCGACCCTCGAGCCTGCGGGTCGCGATTTCATCCGAGACGTCATCCGCGGTGACCTCGCTGCCGGGCGGCACACGTCGGTGGTCACCCGGTTCCCGCCTGAACCGAACGGCTACCTGCACATCGGCCACGCCAAATCGATCTGTTTGAACTTCGGCGTCGCCGCCGAGTTCGGCGGTCGATGTCATCTCCGCTTCGACGACACCAATCCGGTGAAAGAGGAGCAGGAGTTCATTGAGGCCATCGAGCACGACGTGCGCTGGCTCGGGTTCGACTGGGGCGAGCATCTGTATTTCGCATCCGACTATTTCGAGCAGCTCTTCGACTGGGCCGAACACCTGATCCGCGCCGGCAAAGCCTATGTCGACGATCAGAGCGCCGAGGAGATCCGCGTCAACCGCGGCACGTTGACCGAACCCGGCGTCGACAGCCCGTGGCGCGGCCGTGGCGTCGAAGAGAACCTGGATTTGTTCCGGCGGATGCGCGCCGGCGAGTTTCCTGACGGTGCCCGGGTCTTGCGGGCGCGCATCGACATGGCGTCCGGCAATATGAACCTGCGCGATCCGGTCCTCTACCGCATCCTGCACGCCACCCATCCACGCACCGGCGACGCTTGGTGCGTCTATCCAACCTATGACTTCGCGCACGGGCAATCGGACGCGATCGAGCACATCACCCACTCCATCTGCACGCTGGAGTTCGAGGACCATCGGCCGCTCTATGACTGGCTGATCGAGAACCTGCCGGTGCCGTCCCGCCCCCGCCAGTACGAGTTTGCGCGCCTGAACGTGACCCATACCGTGCTGTCGAAGCGACGGCTGACACAACTCGTCCGCGACCGCTTGGTCGAGGGCTGGGACGATCCGCGCATGCCGACCATTGCCGGCCTGCGCCGCCGCGGCGTGCCGGCCCAGGCCATTCGCGACTTCGCCCAGCGGGTCGGCGTCACCAAGTCGGATGGCGTCGTCGAGGTGGCATTGCTGGAGCATTGTGTTCGCGAGGTGCTGAATCGGTCGGCGCTCAGGCGGATGGCGGTGCTGCGACCGCTCAAGGTGGTCATCGAAAACTTCCCCGAAGGCCATACCGAAGAAATTCGCGCCGTCAACAATCCGGAGGACCCTGCGGCGGGCAGCCGGACGGTTCCGTTCACGCGTGAGCTGTGGATCGAGCGCGACGACTTCATCGAAACGCCGCCGCCCAAGTTCTTTCGGCTGGCGCCGGGCCGCGAAGTGCGGCTGCGCTGGGCCTACTTCATCACCTGCCGCGAGGTCATCAAGGATGCCAGCGGCACCATCGTCGAACTGCGCTGCACCTACGACCCGGCGACCCACGGCGGCGACGCGCCGGACGGCCGCCGTGTCAAGGCGACACTGCACTGGGTGTCGGCGGCACACGCCGTGCCGGCGGAGGTGCGCGTCTACGACCACATGTTCTCGCGCCCGGATCCCGGCGCCGAGGGCGACGTGCTCGACGATCTCAATCCGCGGTCGCTGGAGATCCTCGAAGGCTGCCGACTGGAGCCGGCCCTCGCCGACGCTGCTCCCGGCGCGGCGGTCCAGTTCGAGCGCCAGGGCTATTTCTGCCTCGATCCCGCGAGCCGGCCACGCGCGCTGATCTTCAACCGGACCGTCGGCCTGCGCGATAGTTGGGCGAAGATCCAGGCGAAGGGCACCGCCCGCGGCTGATGCCCGCCGCGGCGGAGCCGGGCCGCCCAGCTGCGGGCGCGCCGTTGTCCCGCGAATCCTGCGGGCCGATCCTCGTCATCGCCGGACCGACGGCGAGCGGCAAGTCGGCGCTGGCGATCGACTGCGCCGAAGCGTTCGGCGGTGTCGTCATCAACGCCGACAGCATGCAGGTCTACCGGGAGCTGAGCGTGCTGACGGCGCGGCCGTCCGCCGCCGACATGGCGCGCGCGCCGCACCGACTGTTCGGCGTGCTGCCGGCCGCCGAGCCCTGTTCCGCCGGCCGCTGGTTGGATCTGGCGACGGCAGCGATCGGCGAAGCGCGCGCGACTGGACGTCTGCCGATCGTCGTTGGCGGCACTGGGCTCTATCTGGAAGCGTTGATGCAGGGGCTCGCGCCGATCCCGGCCATTCCGGCGTCCGTCCGCGACGCCGCCCGGGCGGAGCATGCCCGGCTCGGTGGCGAGGCCTTCCGGCAAGCCCTTGCCCGGCGCGACCCCGAAAGCGCCGCGGCCCTGCCGGCCACGGACAGCCAGCGGCTGATCCGCGCCTGGGAGGTGGTGCAGTCCACCGGCCGGCCGCTGCCGGATTGGCGGCGACTGGCCCCGGCCACCACACCCCTCGCCGCCCGCTTCGCCACCGTGCTGCTGCTGCCCCCGCGCGAGAGGCTCTATGCCGAGATCGATGCGCGCTTCGAAGCGATGCTCGCCGGTGGCGCCGTCGATGAGGTCCGGGCGTTGCTGGCCCTCAATCTGGACCCCGCGCTGCCGGCGATGAAGGCGGTGGGCGTGCGCGAGATCGCCGCGGCCCTCGACGGCGAACGCTCCATGGCGGCGGCGGTAGAGGCGGCGAAGCGGGCCAGCCGGACCTACGCCAAACGGCAGATGACGTGGCTGCGCCACCGGGGCACCGCCGATCTCAGGATCAGCGCGCAATATTCAGAAAGCTTTTGTGGAGAAATTTTTTCGTTCATTCGCCAGTTTCTATTGACCGAGGCGATGTGAGCGTCTAAAGGGTGCCCGGCCCGGAAAGTTGCCGGGCCGACGCGTTGAACCGCTTGACGATCTGTCACAGCGCTCCCCTTTGGAGGGCTCCGCCGAGCCCGCATTTAGAGAGAGATGGAACCCATGGCCGACGACCAGATGACCGGAGCACAAATCGTTTTGAAGGCGCTCATGGATCAGGGCGTCACGGATGTATTCGGCTATCCAGGCGGGGCCATCCTCCCGGTCTATGACGAATTGTTCAAACAGAATGCAATCCGCCACGTGCTGGTGCGCCAGGAGGGCGGCGCGGTGCATGCCGCCGAAGGCCTTGCCCGCTCCACCGGCAAGGTGGGCGTGGTGTTCGTGACCTCCGGCCCGGGCGCCACCAATGCGGTGACCGGCCTGACCGACGCGCTGATGGACAGTGTGCCGCTGGTCTGCATCTGCGGTCAGGTGCCGACGCACCTGATCGGCAACGATGCCTTCCAGGAATGCGACACCACCGGGATCACGCGCCCGTGCACCAAGCACAATTATCTGGTGAAGAACACCAACGATCTGGCGCGCACCATCCACGAGGCGTTCCTGGTGGCGCGCAGCGGTCGGCCCGGACCGGTGCTGATCGACCTGCCCAAGGACGTCGCCCAAGGCATGGGCACCTATGTGCCGCCGGAGGAGGTGCGCCACCGCACCTACAAGCCGCGCACCAAGGGTGATCCCGAGGCCATCCGCAAGGCCGCGTTCGCGTTGGCTGCCGCCAAGCGGCCGATCATCTATGCCGGCGGCGGCGTCATCAACTCCGGCGACCGCGCTTCCGAACTGTTACGCGAATTCGTCGATCTCACGGGCTTCCCGTTCACCCTGACTCTGATGGGGCTCGGCGCGGTGCCGTCATCGCATCCGAACTTCCTCGGCATGGTCGGCATGCACGGCACCTACGAATCCAACCTGTCGATGCACGGCGCCGACGTGATGTTCGCCGTGGGCTCGCGGTTCGACGATCGCGTCACCGGCCGGCTGACGGCCTTCTCCCCCGACTCGACCAAGATCCACGTCGACGTCGACCCTTCGTCGATCAACAAGAACGTGCTGGTGGACATCGGCATCGTCGGCGACGTGACCGAGGTGCTTACCGACCTGATCGCGGTCTGGAAGGCCAATAACCTGAAGACCGACCGCGAGGCCCTCGCCGGCTGGTGGAAGCAGATCAACACGTGGCGCGCCCGCGATTGCCTCGCCTACCGCCAGGAAGGCGACATCATCAAGCCGCAGCACGCGGTGAAGCGCCTTTTCGAACTGACCAAGGACCGCGATGACGTGTTCATCAGCACCGAGGTCGGCCAGCATCAAATGTGGGCGGCGCAACTCTACGGCTTCGAGAAGCCACGCCGCTGGCTCACCTCCGGCGGCCTCGGCACCATGGGCTACGGGCTGCCGTCGGCGATGGGCGTGCAAATCGCCAACCCGGACGCGTTGGTCATCGACATCGCCGGCGAAGCGTCGATCATGATGAACATCCAGGAGATGTCGACGATCGCGCAGTACCGGCTGCCGGTGAAGGTGTTTATCCTCAACAATGAGTACATGGGTATGGTGCGCCAGTGGCAGGAACTGCTTCACGGTGGCCGCTATTCCGAAAGCTACATGGATTCGCTGCCGGACTTCGTCCGGCTGGCGGAGGCGTTCGGCGCCGTCGGTCTGCGCGCCAAGTCGGTGGGCGAGTTGGACGACGTCATCAAGGAGATGATTGCCGTCGACAAGGCCGTCATCGCCGACATTCTCGTCGACAAGGCCGAGAACTGCTTCCCGATGATCCCGTCCGGCGCGGCGCACAACGAGATGCTGCTGAGCTCCGCCGACAAGGCCGAGAAGCCGATCTCCGAGGAGGGCATGGTCCTCGTCTGACCTGTCCCACCCGCCGTCCACGTTCATGCCGCCGCCGCAATCCCCCCATTCGAGGCCGCCGCGGCGGCCGACCGAAACGAGGAAACAACAACAATGATCATCGCTTCCCAACGCGAAGAACGCCACACGATCTCCGTGCTCGTGGACAACGAACCGGGCGTGCTGGCGCGAGTGATCGGCCTGTTCTCCGGCCGCGGCTACAACATCGAAAGCCTCACCGTCGCCGAGACCGATCCCGACCACCACGTCTCGCGCATCACCGTCGTCACCACCGGCACGCCGATGATCATCGAGCAGATCAAGGCGCAGCTCGGCCGGCTGGTGCCGGTGCACCGGGTGCTCGATCTGACCCTCGAGGGCGAGGCCGTGGAACGCGAGATGGCGCTGGTCAAGGTGGTCGGCAGCGGTGAGCGCCGGGTGGAAGCGCTGCGCATTGCCGACATCTTCCGTGCCCGCGTCGTCGACTCCTCCAGCGAGTCCTTCGTCTTCGAGATCTCCGGCAAGGGCTCCAAGCTGGAAGCCTTCATCAAGCTGATGCGGCCGCTCGGGCTGGTGGAGTTGGCGCGCACCGGTGTCGCCGCCATCGGCCGTGGCCCCCAGGGCATCTGAACGCCGACCGGTCGCCGGGCCCGCTCGCGCGGCCGGCCCGGCGACCGTGCGGGCGGGCCTCGGCGGCATGACAGATCGCGTGCTGATCGTCGATTTCGGCTCACAGGTGACGCAGCTCATCGCCCGGCGCGTCCGGGAGCATGGCGTCTACGCGGAGATCCACCCGTTCACCAAGGTCGATGCGGCATTCCTGCGCGCCTTCGCGCCGCGTGCGGTCATCCTGTCCGGCGGCCCGGCGTCGGTCGCCGATATTGGCACGCCGCGCGCCGATCCCGCCGTGTTCGCGGCGGGCCTGCCGGTGCTCGGCATCTGCTATGGGCAGCAGGCGATGGTCGCCCAGCTGGGCGGCAGCGTGGAAGCCTCCGAGCATCGCGAGTTCGGCCGGGCCTACGTCGACGTCGTCGACGACTGCCCGCTGTTCCGCGACATCTGGGCGAAAGGCGGTCACGAACCGGTCTGGATGTCGCATGGCGACCGGGTGACCGGACTGCCGCCCGGATTCCGCGCCGTCGCCGTCACCGACGGCGCACCGTTTGCCGCCATCGCCGACGATGCGCGCCGGTTCTATGGCCTGCAGTTCCACCCCGAGGTCGTGCACACGCCCCACGGTGGCCAGTTGCTCCGCGCGTTCACCCACGACATCGCCGGCTGCTCGGGCGACTGGACCATGGCTGCCTTTCGCGAACAGGCGATCGCCAAGGTCCGGGCGCAGGTCGGGCGCGGGCGCGTGGTCTGCGGCCTCTCCGGCGGCGTCGACTCTTCGGTCGCGGCGGTGCTGCTGCACGAGGCGATCGGCGACCAGCTGACCTGCGTTTTCATCGATCACGGTTTGCTCCGTGCCCACGAAGCCGAAGAAGTCGTCGAGCTGTTTCGCGGCCACTACAATATCCCGTTAGTCCATCGCGACGCTGCCGAGCTGTTCCTCGCCCGCCTCGCCGGCGTCACCGATCCCGAACGGAAACGCAAGATCATCGGCCACACCTTCATCGACGTGTTCGAGGAAGAGGCCGCGGCGGCCGGCGGCGCCGACTTTCTGGCGCAGGGCACGCTCTATCCCGACGTCATCGAGTCGGTGTCCTTCCATGGCGGCCCCAGCGTCACCATCAAGTCGCACCACAACGTCGGCGGCCTGCCCGAGCGGATGAACTTGGCGTTGGTGGAACCGCTGCGCGAACTGTTCAAGGACGAAGTGCGCGTCCTCGGGCGCGAACTCGGTCTGCCGGACAGCCTGGTCGGCCGCCATCCGTTTCCCGGTCCGGGGCTCGCCGTCCGCATCCTCGGTGAGATCACGCGCGCCCGCGCCGATATGCTGCGGAAGGCCGACGCGATCTTCCTGGAAGAGATCCGCCTGGCCGGCCTCTACGACGCCATCTGGCAGGCGTTCGCCGTGCTGCTGCCGGTCAACACCGTCGGCGTCATGGGCGACGCCCGCACCTATGACGCCGTCTGCGCCCTCCGGGCGGTCACGTCCACCGACGGCATGACCGCCGACACCTTCCCGTTCGACCACGCCTTCCTCGCCCGCGTCGCCTCGCGCATCGTCAACGAGGTGCGCGGCATCAACCGCGTCGTCTACGACGTCACCTCGAAACCTCCCGGCACCATCGAGTGGGAGTGAGGCGGCGCCCGCGGCGCGTCGCCGCGGTCCACGCTGTTGACCGAAGCCCCCCCACGGGCGGCGACGGCCGTAAAGGCCGCCGTCAACAGCTCGGCGAACCGGCAGCCTGGCGCGACCATCGCCGTCTAACGGCGTCCGCTGCACAGCCGTGACGCCGCCCGGTGCGATCGGCCCGTCGCCGCCGGCGGGACTGCGACCAAAGCCCAATTGCGTTGCCGCCGGTCCGCCCCGATCGTCGTGGCATCATGACGTCGCGTCCGTTCCGCTTGGTGCGCCTGGTCGCGCTGCTGGCCGTCCTGCTCGGCGCCTTGCCCCTGGCCGCCGCCACCTTGGACCGGGACACCTTGGAAGGGTTCGTCATGGCGCCCTACCGCCTGGGCGAGCCGGTGGGCGACCAGGGCGTCTGGACGATCGAGACCTCGGACGGCACCGTCGCTGCCTACATCTTCGAGACCGCGCCGCTGGCGCCGATCCCCGGCTTCACCGGCGAGCCCATCAACATGCTCATCACCCTGGACACCAGCGGCCGCTTTCTCGATGTGACGATCCTTTCCCACAAGGAGCCCATCTTCATCTCCGGCCTTGGCCAAGCGCCGTTCGATGCCTTCGTCCTGCAATACCGTGGGCTCTCCGTCGGCGACGCCATCACCGTGCGCTCGGTGGACCGGGCGGCGCGCGGGGCGCAGTCGACCAACGTCTACCTGGACGGCATCACCAAGGCGACCGCTTCGGTCCGCATCGCCAACGAGTCGATCCTCGCCGCCGCCCTGCAGGTGGCGCGCGAACGCATGCAAGGAATCGCCCCACGGGCGGCGGCGCGGCCGCGCCTCGACCATGACGAGGCTCTGGACTGGACCGGCCTCGTCGACCAGGGGATCGCCCGCCGGCTGCGGCTGACCAACGCCGACATTCAGGCGCTGTTCGACGGCACGGTCTGGGCGGACGACGATCCCGCCGCCCGCGCGGCGCCCGACGGGCTGTATCTGGACCTCTGGGTGCTCGACGTCGGGCCGCCGAGCATCGCCCGCGCCGTGCTGTCGGCGGAGACGCGAAGCCGGCTGGCGGCCATCCTCGCCGCCCACGAGGAACCGATCCTGCTGCTCGCCAACGGCCGGCATCGGCTGGTCGATGACAATTTCGTCCGCAATACCGAGCCCGATCGCATCGCCGCCGGCCAGGGCGGACTGCCGGTCCTGCTGCGCGACGCCGACGTCGACGTCGGCCTCGCCGCCGGTGTGCCCGCGTTCGCCCAAGCGATGCTGCTGCGTGCCGACACCCGGCTCGGCTTCGATCCGGGCGCGCCGTGGACGCTGATCGCGCGTAGTATGCGCGAGCACGGCAGCTTCATGCCGGAGGTGGGCGTTCGCGACGTCGACCTGCCGTACACGGCTCCGGCCCGCTTCTTCGCGACGCCGGAAGCCCCGCGCAGCCTCCCCGCGTGGCAGGCCGCCCTCTTGGACCGTGCGCCGGTCATGCTGCCGGTCGCCGTCCTGCTGGTGCCGCTCATCTGGCTGCTGGCCCGGCGCCTCGGCGAGGTCGCCCGCCACCGCCAGTTCCAGCCGGCGCGGCTTCTCGTCCTGGCGGCGACGGTCGGCTTCATCGGCTGGTATGCCCAGGGCCAGCTCAGCATCGTCACGCCGCTCGGCGTCCTCAGCGCCGTCGTCGATGGCGGCAGCCTCGCCTTCCTGCTCTACGAGCCGTTGTTGCTGCTGCTTTGGGCCGTGACGTTGATCTCGCTCGTCGTTTGGGGGCGCGGCTTCTTCTGTGGCTGGCTCTGCCCCTACGGTGCCCTGCAAGAGTTCGCCCACATCGTCGGTCGCAAGCTGCGGCTGCCGGAATATCGCGTGCCTCCGGCCCTGGATCGCCGCCTCAAATGGGTGAAGTACCTCGTTCTGGCCGTTCTGGTCGCGGCGACGTTGATGGCACCGACGGTCGCCGAGTTGCTGGTGGAGGTGGAGCCCTTCAGGACGGCCATGACCATGGTCTTCGATCGGCCGCTGCTCTACGTGCTTTACGCCGCGGCGTGGCTGGTGCTCGGCCTGTTCGTCTTCAAAGGCTTCTGCCGCTATGTCTGCCCGCTTGGTGCGGCGCTGGCCCTGGGCGGGCGGTTGCGCCGCTTCGACTGGATCCGGCGACGGGCGGAATGCGGCACGCCGTGCCAGTTCTGCCGGGCCCGCTGCGCCTATGGCGCCATCCGACGCGATGGGCGGATCGATTACGACGAATGCTTCCAATGCCTGGACTGCGTGACGATCATCGAGACACCGAGTCTCTGCGTGCCCGACCGGCTCGCGGCGAAGAAGGGCCATCCCGTGGCCCTGGCGGCCGAATGATGCGCCGGCTGGTGCCGATCCTCGGCCGCCGCGCGGGGCCGATCGTCTGCCGCCGGCGCGTGCTGCGGCTCGTCGCCGCCGGCGCCGCCGCCGCGGTGGCGCCGGCGGCGCTGGTCCGGGGCGCGCTGGCGGAGACGGCGCACGTTCGCTGGCGTGGCGTGGCGCTCGGCGCCGCGGCGTCGCTGACGGTGCGCACCGCCGATGCGGCCCGCGGCCGCGCCGCCCTGCTCGACTGCGTCGAAGAGATCCGGCGGCTGGAACGGGTTTTCGCACTGCATCACCGGGACTCGGCGCTGGCGACGCTGAACGCCCGAGGTGCCCTCGTCGCGCCGCCGCCGGCGTTGGTGGAGGTGCTGCGCGCCGCGGTCCGGATGTCGGAGATCAGCGGCGGCGCCTTCGACGTCACCGTACAGCCGCTGTGGGCTGTCCACGTCACCGCGGCGCGCGCCGGGCGGGACGATCCGGAAGCCTTGGCCGCGGCGCGGGAACGGGTCGATTGGCGCCGCCTCGCCATCACTGCCGACCGCGTCACCTTTACCGGCGCGGGCATGGCGGCGACGCTGAACGGCATCGCCCAGGGTTATGTCACCGACCGGATCGTTGCGCGGCTGGCCGCGCACGGCTTCGCCCATGTCCTCGCCGACATCGGGGAAGTCCGGGCACGGGGCGAACGCGCCGCCGGCGCGGCATGGCGCGTCGGCGTGGCGCGCCCGGACGGCGGCCCGGCGATGACGACTCTCAGGCTCACCGATCGTGCTGTCGCCACCTCCAGCCCACTGGCGACACCCATCGGCGGCGACGGCCGCCACCACCTGTTCGATCCGAAAAGTGGCTGGCCGGCGCGGAGCTGGGCATCCGTGAGCGTCATCGCCGACGCGGCGATGCGGGCCGACGCGCTCTCCACCGCCATCGCCGTCGCCCCCGAGGCGGCGGCCGAAGCGATCCTCAGGGCCGGCGGCGGCGAGGCGGCGATCCTCGTCGATGCTGCCGGCCGGACCACCCGCCTCGCCGGCTGACCGGCGCGACAACCTCCTCCATCAACTGTCTCGATGGCATCAATGGTTTCGACGGCTAAGGATTCCGCGCTATAGGGGCTTCCGCGTTATAGGAGTGGCGGTTCGGCCGCCGCGTCGGCCGCCGAACCGCCGGCAACGGAGGCGTCCCCCATGAGCACGCTCGGCGCGACCCATCCGCTGGACGAACCATTCTCTCCCGTGCAGCCGGCGGGATGGGGCACGGCAACATTTCCCCTCGGCGCCCATCGCGATGGCGACGACGTCACCCTTGCCGTCTTCTCGCGGCGCGCCGAGCGCATCCTGCTCGAGATCTACGATGCGACCGCCGGCAGCGACGCCCGCTTCGACTATTGGCTCGCGAAGAATCCGGCAGACCATGTCTGGCGGGCCAAGCTCGCCCGCGTCCCGCCCGGCACCGCCTACGGCTTTCGTTGCTGGGGACCGAATTGGTTGTTTGACGCCGCTTGGCAGCGGGGCGGCAGCGCCGCCGGCTTCGTCGCCGACGTGGACGCCGAGGGCAATCGATTCAATCCCAACAAGGTGCTGTTCGACCCCTATGCACGTGAGCTCAGTCATGACATGCACACGCCGGCGCTGTTCGCCGCCGGCCTCGACGGCCGTCTCTACGCCACGGGCGGCAGCCCCTACGAGGGCCGGCCGCGGCGGGAGCTGGACACCGGCCGCTGGGCGCCCAAGGGCCTGATCATCGAGGCACCGGGCGACAGCGGCGTGCGGCCGCGGCTGCCACGCGAGAAAGCCGTCATCTACGAAGCGCACGTGCGTGGCATCAGCCGGCATCCGTCGGCGACGGAGTTGCCGGAGTTGCTCGCCGGCTATCCCGGCTTTGCCGCCGTCCGGGCCGTGCCGGACGAGCTGCGCGGCACCTATGCCGGCGCCGCCGTCCTCGCCCCCTACCTCAAGGCCCTCGGCTTCACCGCCATCGAGTTGCTTCCCGTGCAGGAGACCGACAACGACACCAACCCGGACGATGCCCCTGGCGGCAACTACTGGGGCTACATGACCTTCGGCTACTTCGCGCCGGACCGCCGCTATGCCTTCGACACGTCGCCCGGCGGGCCGACGCGCGAGTTCAAGGCGATGGTCAAGGCGTTCCACGACGAAGGACTTGAGGTCTACCTGGACGTCGTCTACAACCACTCGGGCGAGGGCGGCAACCGCGTCGGCCGGCGCGACGAGGTGGCGTTCACCAGCCTCGGCGGCTTCGATGCCGTCGAATACTACGTGCTGACCGAGGACGGCCGCCTCGTCGACGGCGCCACCGGAACCGGCAACCAGATCAACTTTTCCGCCGAGGCGCCGCAGCGGCTGGTGCTCGACTCGCTCGCCTACTGGATCGAGGAAATGGGGGTGGACGGCTTCCGCTTCGACCTGGCGGTTGTCCTGGGGCGCAAGCCGAACAACTTTCCGCGGGACGACTGGGACGCGCAGAAATGGTTCTTCCCCGACCATCCCCTGCTGCTCCAGATCCGCAATCTCGGCGCAGCGCATGATGTGGAGATGATCGCCGAGGCCTGGGACCTTTGGGGCTACCAGGTCGGCAACTTTCCGGCGCAGTGGGGCGAGTGGAACGGTCGCTACCGCGATGCCGTCCGCGGCTTCCTCAAAAGCGATGGCAACGCCCGCAGCTTCATCTCGATGGTCAATGGCGACTATCACCACTTCTTCGACCACGGCGGGCCGCAGCACTCGGTCAATTTCGTCACCGCCCACGATGGTTTCACGCTGCTGGACCTGGTCAGCTACGACATCAAGAACAACGATCAGGGGTGGCCGTTCGGCCCCTCCGATGGCGGCACCGACGACAACAAGTCGTGGGACTCCGGCGGCAACCAGGCACTGCGCCGCCAGCGGCTGCGGAACTTCTGGACCATTCAGGCCTTCAGCCGCGGCGTGCCCATGGCCGTCTGGGGCGACGAGTTCGGCCGGACCCAGAATGGCAACAACAATCCCTACAACATCGACAGCGTCGCAACCTGGTCGAATTATCGCATGCTCGCCACCAACAGCCCGACCCGCATCCCCACCGGCGTCGAAGGAGCCTATCATGACAATTTCGGCACGGCCGACTGCGCCTCGAACCGCAACCCGCTGTTCGGCTTCGTGCGCCATGTCCTTGACCTCCGCCGGAAGTCGAAGGCATTGAAGCAGCGTGCCTACGGTGACCTGGTGATGGACAGCGGCGGCGACGTCACCTACTGGTTCAAGAAGGAAGACGGCGTTTCCGACGTCCGGGAGGGGGACCGCTGCATCTCCCTCCGGATCGATGGCAGCGAGGTCGGAGAGTTCGATTTCCTCCTGTTCATCAACATGTACTGGCAGGCCGTCGCGTTCACCTTCCCGCCGGCCGGTGCCGGACACGAATGGGCGCGCATCATCGATACGGCGACCTGGGCGGAGTCCCACGACAACGTCTGGTCGATCGACGCTGCCGCCCGGCTCTCCGGACGCTATTCGGTCAACGCGTATTCCATCGTCGTCTTCCGAGAGGTCGCATGACCGTCGTTGCCCGCAGGGAGGCGCCGGGCGCGCCGGCGCCGTGGCTGCGCGGCTTGACACCGCCTTGAATTGGCGCCGTCCTGGCTTTGACACCGGGCCGGGCCGAGCGCCGCAAACAGGGGCGAGACGACCAGCATCGTCGCAACAAAAGAGACACCCAATGGCCGTCATTCATTTCCGATCCGCCACCAGCGAAACCACGGTGCACGTGCGGGTGCCGCACGGCGCCCGCCGCACGCTGTTGTCGGTGGCTCAGGATGCCGGCATCCCCTTGTTGTTCAACTGCGAGGCCGGCGACTGCGGCGCCTGCCTGGTCGACATCGACACCCAATCGGTCGGCTCCCGCCGGGTGGCCCCCCTCACCGAGAAGGAACGCTTCCTCTTGCAGGCGCTGGGCCGGTTTTCCGCGGCGAAGGTCGCCGAAGCCGACCGCGTCGCGCCTGCGGTTCGGCTGGCCTGTCAGTATGAGCTGCGCGACGAGGACATCGTCGTCACCTTCAAAAGCGGCCTCGGCGCATGATGAAGCAGCGGCGCGACCGCACGGCGGCCGCGTCGTCCGCTTCACCCGCCGGCGCTTCCGGTGTATTCAACCGGTCATGCCGACCCTGTATCACTTCGCCTTATCCCCCGTCTGCCGGAAAGTCCGCGTTGTTGCCGCCGAGAAGCGGGTCGAACTGGCGCTGATCGATGAGCCGGTGTGGCAACGCCGCCGCGATTTCCTGGCCCTCAACCCGGCGGGCGACGTGCCGGTGATGACCTTCGAGGGCGGCCCGACCCTGGCCGATTCGGGCGCCATTTGCGAATACCTGGACGAGGTCCATCCCGACCCGCCGATGCTCGGCGACACGCCTGAGCAGCGCGCCGAGGTGCGTCGTCTCGTCGCCTGGTTCGACCGCAAGTTCAACGCCGAGGTCACGCTCAACCTGGTGCATGAAAAGATCGTCAAGCGGCTGTCGGGGGTCGGCGGCCCCGATTCGGCGGCGATCCGCGCCGGGCTCACCAATGTCCGCCACCATCTGGACTACATCGGCTTCCTCATGGACCGACGTTCCTGGCTCGCCGGACCGCAGATGTCGCTCGCCGACATCGCCGCGGCGGCGCACCTTTCGTGCGTCGACTACCTGGGCAATGTGCCGTGGGATGTTAACGAGACGGCCCGGGATTGGTATGCTCGGATCAAGTCGCGCCCGAGTTTCCGACCGCTCCTCGCCGATCGCATTCCTGGCATGCCGCCGCCAACCGCCTATGCCGACCTGGATTTCTGACCGACCCGCGCGGACCCGCGGCACGGATCCATCGGCGTGACCGCGCATCCCGGCATCGCCGGGCGGCCGCACCTGATCTGCTTCGGCTGTGGCTACAGCGCCCAGGCGCTGGCGCGGCGAATGATTCGCGAAGGCTGGCGGGTCAGCGGCACCTGCCGGCTGCCGGAGCATCAGAATCCGCTGATCGCTGCCGGGATCGAGCCGCTGCTGTTCGACGGCGCCCGGCCGCTCGCGGACGCCCCGCGGTTGCTGGGGGAGGCAACGGATCTGCTCGTCTCGGTGCCGCCCGGAGCCGCCGGCGATCCGGTGCTGGCGCATCACGCCGACGACATCGCCGAGGCGACCAATCTGCGCTGGATCGGCTATCTGTCGACCACCGGCGTCTATGGCGACACGGGCGGTGCCGTCGTCGACGAGACATCGCCGCTCAACCCGACCGGGGAGCGCGGCCAAAGGCGCGTCACCGCCGAGCGCGGTTGGCTCGATCTGTTGAACGGCCACGCCCGACCGGTGCACATCTTCCGGCTGGCCGGGATCTATGGACCGGGCCGCAGCGTGTTCGACCAGATCCGTGCCGGCCAGGCACGGCGGATCGACAAACCGGGCCATGTGTTCTCGCGCATCCACGTCGACGACATCGTCTGTGTGTTGCGCGCCTCCATGGCCCGCCTCGACCCGGGTCGGGTCTACAACGTCTGCGATGACGAGCCGGCGGAACCGGCCGCGGTGATCGAGTACGCCTGCCGCCTGCTCGGCGTCGAACCTCCGCCGGTGGTTCCCTTCGACGAGGCCGTCGCCGAGATGACGCCGATGGCGCGAAGTTTCTGGCGCGATCATCGGCGGGTCGACAACAGCCGTATCAAGCACGAACTAGGAATCATGTTGACCTGCCCGGATTATCGCGCCGGGCTCGCCCGGATCCTCGAGGTCGAGCGGGTGTCGTAGCGGTCACGGCGGGTCAAGGCGCGGAGGACGGCTTGCCCCGAACCACGCAGTCGTGCCCACCACACGGGGCCAGAACGACGGCCCGACCGGCGACCGCGCGACGCCTGTTCTTCGGCCTCATGCTGCTCGGACTGGCGCTCGGCGTGATCTCCGTTGCCGTCTCCAGCGAACCGGCGGGGGCGGCGCGCACCGCCGTGGTGCTCGACATCAATGGGCCCATCGGCCCGGCCACCAGTGACTACGTCGAACGCGGCCTCGCCGACGCGGCGGCGAGCGGTGCCGCGGTCGTGGTGCTGCAGCTGGACACGCCGGGCGGCCTCGACACCTCCATGCGCTCCATCATCCGCGCCATTCTCGCCTCGCCGGTACCGGTGGTGAGTTGGGTCGGGCCGAGCGGCGCCCGCGCCGCCAGCGCCGGTACCTTCATCAGTTACGCCGCGCACATCGCCGCCATGGCGCCCGGCACCAATCTCGGCGCGGCGACGCCGGTGAGCATCGGCGCTCCCGGCATGCCTTCGCCCACCCCCGACAAGGACGACGGCGAGACCGAGAAGACCGACGAAGCAGAGGACGACCAGGCGACGGAGCCGCGCCCGGACAAGCAGCCGGGCCCGTCGGAGAAGGCGATCAGCGATGCCGCCGCCTACATCAAGAGCCTCGCCCAGATGCGCGGGCGCGACGTCGACTTCGCCGAGCGGGCGGTGCGCGAGGCGAAGAGCCTGAGCGCCAACGACGCCCTTGCCGCCGGTGTCATCGATGTCATCGCCGACTCCCTCGATTCGCTGCTGCAGGCGGTGGACGGCCGCGAGGTGGCCCTCGCCGAGCGGACGGCCGTCCTGGATACCGTCGACTTGCGGATCGTGCGCGTCGAGCCCGACTGGCGCACCAAGCTGCTCGCCGTCATCACCAACCCCAACGTCGCCTACATCCTGATGCTGATCGGCATCTACGGCTTGATCTTCGAGTTCTACAGTCCGGGGCTGGTCGGCCCCGGCGTGATCGGCGCCATCTGCCTGGTGCTCGCCCTCTATGCCTTCCATGTCATGCCGGTCGACTATGCGGGGCTGGCGCTGCTGGGCCTCGGCATCGCCCTGATGGTCGCGGAGTCGGTGACGCCTAGCTTCGGCGTGCTCGGCATCGGCGGCCTCGTCGCCTTCGTCATCGGCTCGGTGCTGTTCGTCGACAGCGACGTGCCGGGCTACGAAGTCGCCTGGGAACTGGTCGGCAGCATCGCCGCGGTATTCGGCGGCCTGATGCTGTTGACCATGACGATGCTGATGCGCGCACGCCGCCGCCGGCCCGTCACCGGCATCGACCAGATGATCGGCAGCCCTGCGGTGGTGCTGGACTGGGCCGCCGGTCACGGCCACGTGCGCACCCACGGCGAGATCTGGCAGGCGCGCGGGCCGGCCAGCCTGAACGCCGGCGAGGCGGTGCGCGTCGTCGCCGTCGACGGCCTCACCCTGGAGGTGGCGGCGACGCCGTAACACCCGAGAAAGGAGACGCGTGCCATGGAGTTCCTCATCAACAACGGCTGGATCGTCGGCGTCCTGTTCCTCCTCGTCATCCTGGCCATGTCGCTCCGGGTGCTGCGGGAGTACGAGCGCGCGGTGGTCTTCCTGCTCGGCCGCTTCTGGGGCGTCAAGGGGCCGGGGCTGATCCTGATCGTCCCGGTGATCCAGCAGATGGTGCGGGTCGACCTGCGCACCCGCGTCCTCGACGTGCCGCAGCAGGACGTGATCTCCCGCGACAACGTCTCGGTGCGCGTCAACGCCGTCGTCTACTACCGGGTGATGGACGCCGAGAAGGCGATCATCCAGGTCGAGCAGTTCACGTCGGCGACCAGCCAGCTCGCTCAGACCACCCTGCGCTCGGTGCTCGGCAAGCACGACCTCGACGAGATGCTGGCCGAGCGCGACAAGCTCAACAGCGACATCCAGGCGATCCTTGATGACGCCACCGAGCCGTGGGGCGTCAAGGTCTCCAACGTCGAGCTCAAGCACGTGGACATCGACGAAAGCATGATCCGCGCCATCGCCCGCCAGGCCGAGGCTGAGCGCGGCCGGCGCGCCAAGATCATCGACGCCGAGGGCGAGTTGCAGGCGGCCGAGCGCTTCATGCAGGCGGCGAAGATCCTCGCCACCGAGCCGCAGGCGATCCAGCTCCGCTACCTCAACACTCTGCACGCCATCAGCTCGGACCGCTCGTCCACCATCGTCTTCCCGCTGCCCATGGAGCTGCTGCGTGCTTTCGGCGCCAAGCTTGACCAGTAGGGCGCAGCCGATGACCGACTACGGCTCCCCCCTGTTCGCCGCCTTGCGCGCCGCCGCCGCCGAGCCCTGGGCGGCGTACACGGGACACGGGTTCGTCACCGGGCTCGGCGACGGCAGCCTGCCGCGCGAGGCCTTCCTCCGCTACCTGCGCCAGGACTATCTGTTTCTCGTGCACTTCGCCCGCGCCTGGGCGCTCGCCGTCGTCAAGTCCGACCGCATTGCTGAAATGCGCCAAGCGGCGGCGACGGTGCACGCCCTGATCGACACCGAGATGCGCCTGCACATCGCCACCTGCGCCGCCGAGGGCATCACCGAGGCCGATCTCGCCGCCACCGCGGAAGCCCCGGAGACACTGGCCTACACCCGCTTCGTCATCGACGCAGGCCTCTCGGGCGACCTGCTGGACCTGCTCGTGGCGCTGTCCCCGTGCGTCTTCGGCTATGGCGAAATCGGCGCCCGGCT
>CAZVRW010000029.1:0-35139 GCA_964630265.1 uncultured Rhodospirillaceae bacterium | reverse complement strand
CGCCGGCGTGCCGCGCAAGCCGGGCATGAGCCGTGACGACCTGATCGGCACCAACGTCAAGGTGATGAAGGCGGTGGGCGAGGGCATCAAGGCCCACTGCCCCGATGCCTTCGTCATCTGCGTGACCAACCCGCTGGATGTCATGGTGTGGGTCCTGCGGGAGATCACCGGGCAGCCGCACCACATGGTCTGCGGCATGGCCGGCGTGCTCGACTCCGCGCGCTTCCGCCATTTCCTCGCCGATGAGTTCGCCGTGTCCGTCGAGGACGTGACGGCGTTCGTGCTCGGCGGCCACGGCGACACCATGGTGCCGCTGGTCCGCTATTCCACCGTCGCCGGCATCCCGCTGCCGGATCTGGTGAAGATGGGCTGGACGACGCAGGAGAAGCTGGACGCCATCGTTCAGCGCACCCGCGACGGCGGCGCCGAGATCGTCGGCCTGCTGAAGACCGGCTCGGCGTTCTATGCGCCGGCCGCGTCGGCCATCGAGATGGCCGAGGCCTACCTCAAGGACAAGAAGCGCGTGCTGCCCTGCGCCGCCTATTGCGACGGCGTGTATGGTCAGAGCGGCCTCTACGTCGGCGTGCCGACGGTGATCGGCGCCGGCGGCATCGAGAAGATCGTCGAGATCGAGTTGAACGCCGATGAACAGGCGATGCTCGACCACTCGATCAGCGCCGTTCGCACCCTCATGGACGTCGCCAAGGGTCTGATGTAACCCGTTCCCAAGAAATGCGGCCCGGGCACGGCGCCGTGCCCGGGCCGTCAATCAACGAGGTCCTCATGAACATTCACGAATATCAGGCGAAGCAACTGCTCGCCAAATACGGTGTCGCCGTGCCGCGCGGCATCGTCTCCTACACGGCCCCGGAGGCCGAGGCGGCGGCCAAGGAACTCGGCGGCCCGGTGTGGGTCGTCAAGGCGCAGATTCACGCCGGCGGCCGCGGCAAGGGCGGCGGCGTCAAGGTGGTCAAGTCGATCGACGATGCGGTCGCCGCGGCGAAGAACATGCTGGGCATGACCCTGGTGACCCATCAGACGGGGCCGGGCGGCAAGGAGGTTCACCGCGTCTACGTCGAAGAGGGCTGCGACATCGCACGCGAACTCTACATGTCGATCCTCATCGATCGCGCGTCGTCCCGGATCACCATCATGGCGTCGACCGAAGGCGGCATGGACATCGAGGAGGTGGCGGCGAAGACGCCTGAGAAGATCCTCAAGGTGGCGATCGACCCGGCCATCGGCATTCAGCCCTTCCACGCCCGCAAGGTGGCGTTCGGGCTCGGACTGGAAGGCAAGCAGGTCGGCAGTTGCGTCAAGTTCGTGCTCGCCGTGTACCGGGCCTTCACCGATCTGGACGCCAGCCTGATCGAGATCAATCCGCTGGTCGTCACCGGCGCCGGTGACGTCATCGCCCTCGACGCCAAGATGAACTTCGACGACAATTCGCTGTTCCGTCACAAGGACATCGAGGAACTGCGCGACGAGTCCGAGGAGGACCCGGCCGAGTTGGAAGCGGCGCGGCATGACCTCAACTACATCCGCCTCGACGGCAACATCGGCTGCATGGTCAATGGCGCCGGTCTCGCCATGGCGACCATGGACATCATCAAGCTGCACGGCGGCGCGCCGGCCAACTTCCTGGACGTCGGCGGCGGCGCCACCAAGGACCGCGTCACCGAGGCGTTCAAGATCATCCTGCGCGACCCGAACGTCGAAGGCATCTTGGTCAACATCTTCGGCGGCATCATGCGGTGCGACGTCATCGCCGAAGGTGTCGTCGCCGCGGCCCGCGAGGTCAGCATCAACGTGCCGCTGGTGGTGCGCCTGGAAGGTACCAACGTCGACCTCGGCAAGAAGATCCTCGCCGACTCCGGGCTGCCAATCGTGTCGGCCGACGATCTGGGCAATGCCGCCAGCAAGATCGTCAAGGAAGTGAAGGAGGCCGCGTGATGGCCGTTTGGGTGCATTCTGATACGAAAGTCATTTGTCAAGGGTTCACCGGCGCCCAGGGGACGTTCCACTCCGAGCAGGCGATCGCCTATGGCACCAAGATGGTCGGCGGCGTGACGCCGGGCAAAGGCGGCACCAAGCACCTGGATCTGCCGGTGTTCGACACCGTGGCCGATGCGGTCAAGGCGACGGGGGCCAACGCCTCGGTGATCTATGTGCCGCCGCCGTTCGCGGCGGATGCCATGCTCGAAGCCATGGATGCCGAGATCGAGCTCATCGTCTGCATCACCGAGGGCATCCCGGTGCAGGACATGCTCAAGGTCAAACGTGCGCTGGCCGAATCGCATTCGCGACTGATCGGCCCCAACTGCCCGGGCATCATCACGCCGGGCGAATGCAAGATCGGCATCATGCCCGGCCACATCCATGTTCCCGGCAAGATCGGCATCGTCTCCCGGTCGGGCACGCTCACCTACGAAGCGGTGGCGCAGACCACGGTCACCGGCCTCGGCCAGACGACCTGCATCGGTATCGGCGGCGATCCGCTGAACGGCACCAACTTCATCGATTGCCTCGACCAGTTCCTCGGTGATCCGAAGACCGAGGGCATCGTCATGATCGGCGAGATCGGCGGCTCGGCGGAAGAGGAAGCCGCCGAGTTCCTGAAGCAGTCGCCGGTGAAAAAGCCGACCGTCGGCTTCATCTGCGGCAAGACCGCGCCGCCGGGGCGCCGCATGGGGCACGCCGGTGCGATTATCTCTGGCGGAAAGGGGACCGCCGACGATAAGATCGAAGCGTTGAAGAGCGCCGGCGTCCTCGTCGCCGAGTCTCCCGCGGAGATCGGCAAGAAGATGGTGGAGGCCATGGGGGCTTGACGACCGCTGACACTCACACGGGAGGGGCGCGGCCGGCGGTCGCGCCCGCACGGATCGGATGGCCATACCGCAAGAGACGCTGCTGAACGGAGCCAACGCCCCTTACATCGCGGAACTCTATTGTCGTTATCTGGAGGATCCCGGCTCGGTCGACCCGAGCTGGGTTTCTTTTTTCAAGGACCTGGCCGACGACGGCCGGGCGGTCATCGCCGAGGCACGCGGCGCGCCGTGGGCGCCGACGACGGCGCGGCTGATCGGCGGCAACGGCGAGCGTCCGGCCACGGCACCCGGGGCAATGCCGCGGGCGACGCTGCTCGCCGAGGGGGACGCCCGTCGCGCCGCCCAGGACTCCATTCGCGCGCTGATGCTGATCCGCCTCTATCGGGTGCGCGGCCATCTCATCGCCAACTTCGACCCGTTGGGGCTGGAGGGCAAGAAGTACCACCCCGAGCTCGATCCCGAGACGTGGGGCTTCTCCGAGGACGATTTCGACCGGCCGATCTTCATCGACAACGTGCTCGGCCTGGAGTCGGCGACGCTGCGCGAGATCCTGCAGATCCTGCGTGAGACCTACTGCGGGTCGATCGGCGTCGAGTTCATGCACATCATGCACCCCGACGAGAAGAAATGGATCCAGCTGCGGATCGAGGGGATCCGCAATCAGACCCAGTTCACCCTCAACGGCAAACGGGCGATCCTGGAGCGGCTGATCGAGGCCGAGGGATTCGAGCGCTTCCTGCACTTGAAATACACCGGCACCAAGCGGTTCGGCCTCGACGGCAGCGAAGCGATGGTGCCGGCGATGGAGCAGATCCTGAAGCGCGGCGCTCAGCTCGGCGTCGAGGACGTGGTCGTCGGCATGCCGCACCGCGGCCGCCTCAACGTCCTCGCCAACGTCATGCACAAGCCCTACGTCGCGATCCTCGCCGAATTCCAGGGCACGCCGGCGCACCCGGAGGACGTGCAGGGCTCGGGTGACGTCAAGTACCACCTGGGGACCTCGGCCGACCGGGAATTCGACGGTTACACCGTGCACCTGTCGCTGACCGCCAACCCGTCGCATCTGGAGGCGGTCAATCCGGTGGTGCTCGGCAAGACGCGGGCCAAGCAGATGCAGCGCGGCGACACCGAGCGCCAGCGGGTGATGTCGATCCTGCTGCACGGCGACGCGGCGTTCGCCGGCCAGGGGCTGGTCGCCGAATGCTTCGGCCTGTCGGAGCTCAAGGGCTACCGCACCGGCGGCACCGTGCATCTGATCGTCAACAACCAGATCGGCTTCACCACCAGCCCGGCCTATTCTCGCTCCTCGCCCTACTGCTCGGATGTGGCGAAGATGGTCCAGGCGCCGATCTTCCACGTCAACGGCGACGATCCGGAAGCCGTCGTGCACGTGGCGCGCATCGCCACCGAGTTCCGCCAGGAATTCAAACGCGACGTCGTCGTCGACATGTTCTGCTATCGCCGTTTCGGCCACAACGAGGCCGACGAGCCGATGTTCACCCAGCCGATCATGTACCGCACCATCGCCAAGCATCCGACGACGCGGGAGATCTACGCGCAGAAACTGATCGACGAAGGCTCGGTCTCGACGGACGAGGTCGACGCCATGACCGGCGCCTTCAAGGCGCGGCTGGAAGCCGATTTCGAAGCCGCCTCCAATTATCGGGTCAACAAGGCCGACTGGCTGCAAGGCAAATGGGGCGGCTTGCGCACCCTCACCGGCGAAGAGGAGATGCACGACGAGGACACTTCGGTCAGCGTCGAGATGCTGCGGCTGATCGGCCTTGCCCTCGCCCGGCCGCCGGAGGACTTCCAGCTCAACGCGAAGATCCGCCGGCTGCTCGACGCCAAGCGCGCCATGGTGGAGGACGGCACGGGCATCGACTGGGCGACCGCCGAGGCGCTGGCCTTCGGCTCGCTGCTCGCCGAGGGCGCGCCGGTCAGGCTCTCCGGCCAGGATTCCGGGCGCGGCACCTTCTCCCAGCGGCACGCCGTGCTGGTCGACCAGGAGGACGAGCGGCGCTACATCCCGCTCAACCATATCAGCGACAGCCAAGCGGCCTTCGAGGTGATCGACAGCCCGCTGTCGGAAGCCTCCGTTCTCGGCTTCGAGTACGGCTATTCCCTGGCCGAGCCGGACGCCCTGGTGCTGTGGGAAGCGCAGTTCGGCGACTTCTCCAACGGCGCCCAGGTGATCATTGACCAGTTCATCGCGTCGGCCGAGTCCAAGTGGCTCAGGCTCTCCGGCTTGGTCTTGCTGCTGCCGCACGGCTACGAGGGCCAGGGGCCGGAGCACTCGTCGGCGCGGCCCGAACGCTATCTGCAACTCTGCGCCGAGGACAACATTCAGGTGGTGAGCTGCACCACCCCCGCCAACTACTTCCACGCGCTGCGTCGCCAGGTGCGCCGCAACTTCCGCAAGCCGCTGATCGTCATGGCGCCGAAGTCGCTGCTGCGCCACAAGCTGGTGGTCTCCGACCTGGTCGACTTCGGCCCCGGCACGCGGTTCCGGCGGGTGCTGCCGGAGGTCGACCAGCTCGCCCTGGACAACAAGGTGCGCCGCCTGGTGCTGTGCTCCGGCAAGGTCTACTATGACCTGTTGCAGGAGCGCCGCGATCGCGGCATCGACGACATCGCCCTGGTGCGCATCGAGCAGCTCTACCCCTGGCCGCGCCAGACGATCCTCGAACACCTCTGGAAGTACGGCAACGCCGAGCTGGTGTGGTGTCAGGAGGAGCCGGCCAACATGGGCGCCTGGACCTTCGTGCTGCCGCGGCTGATCAATCTGCTGGAAGAGCTGGAGCGGGAGCGACAGGTGCCGACCTTCGTCGGCCGCCGCGCCGCGGCCTCGCCGGCCACCGGCTCGTTCCGGGCCCATGTGGCGGAGCAGAAGCGGATCGTCGAGCAGGTGCTCACCGCCGAGGCGCACGCCCTGCCGCAACCGTTCATGCGCGTGAAGCGCTAACCGCATGCGCGTCAAGCGCTGTTGGATCGCCGCGCGCGAGGGAGAGGGACGATGACCATCGAGATCACGGTGCCGACGCTGGGCGAATCGGTGACCGAGGCGACGGTCGCGCGCTGGCTGAAAGCCGTCGGCGACGCGGTGACGGTCGACGAGCCGCTGGTTGAACTGGAAACCGACAAGGTCAACGTCGAGGTGCCCGCTCCGGCCTCCGGCACGCTTAGCGACATCGCCGCGCCGGAAGGCAGCGAGATCGCGGTGGGCGGCGTGCTCGGCAGCATCACCGAGGGCGAAGGCGCCGCGGCCAAGCCCAAGCCCAAGCCCGAGCCCAAGGCGGACGCGCCCGAGCCCGAGCCCGAGCCGGCCCCCGGGCCGACGCCGAAACCCGAACCAGAAGCCAAGCCCGAAACCAAGCCCGAAGCCGAGCCGGGGCCCGCGGCACCGCGCGTCGACGCCGCCGCGGCGCTGTCACCGGCGGTGCGCAAACTCGTCACGGAGCATGGTCTCGACGCGGCGAAGATCACCGGCACCGGCAAGGACGGCCGGCTGACCAAGGCCGACGTGCTCGCCGCCATCGACAGCGGCGCCGCCAAGGCGGAACCCGCCGCCCCCGCCGAAAAGCCGCAAGCCGCCGCGCCCCCGGCCGAGACCAAGGCTGCCCCCAAGGAGGCCGCCCCGCGCGAAACCGCGCCCCGTGCAACCGGCCCCCGCGAGGAGCGGGTGAAGATGTCGCGGCTGCGCCGCATGGTCGCCGAGCGGCTGAAGGACGCGCAGAACACCGCCGCCATGTTGACCACGTTCAACGAGATCGACATGACCGCGGCGACCGCGCTGCGCAACCGCTATCGCGAGGCATTCGAGAAGAAGCACGGCGTCCGCCTGGGCTTCATGGCGCTGTTCGTCAAGGCGTGCGTCACCGCGCTGAAGGAGTTCCCGGCGGTGAATGCCGAGATCGACGGCGCCGACGTCGTCTACAAGAACCACTACGACATCGCCATCGCCGTCGCCTCGCCGCAAGGCTTGGTGGTGCCGGTGGTGCGCGACTGCGACGCGCTCACGGTGCCGGAGATCGAGGCGGCGATCGCCGATCTCGGCCGCCGCGCCCGCGACGGCAAGCTCGCCATCGAGGACCTGCAGGGCGGCACCTTCACCATCACCAACGGCGGCGTCTTCGGCTCGCTGATGTCGACGCCGATCCTCAATCCGCCGCAGTCGGGCATCCTCGGCATGCACAAGGTGATGCAACGCCCGATGGTGATGGACGATGGCGCGATTCAGGCCCGGCCGATGCTGTACGTGGCGCTCACCTACGACCACCGCATCATCGACGGCCGCGAGGCGGTCTCCTTCCTGGTCCGCGTCAAGGAGTGCGTCGAGGACCCGCAACGCATCCTCCTCAACGCCTGACCCGCCCCCTCCGTCGTCATTGCGAGGAGCGCAGCGACGAAGCAACCCAGGGCTTCCGCACGACCGCCTGCCG
Source organism: uncultured Rhodospirillaceae bacterium (assembly GCA_964630265.1). Classification (GTDB taxonomy): domain Bacteria; phylum Pseudomonadota; class Alphaproteobacteria; order Rhodospirillales; family Defluviicoccaceae; genus CAZBWP01. Next base: position 27,869 of record CAZVRW010000029.1, on the reverse strand, counting down.
AAGGGCGCTCAGCATGAGGACCACCCGGCAATTCATTTGCTCAATCCTCATCCTGAGCGGAGCGCAGCGGAGACGAAGGGCCCGTCATGGCCGGGCCATCCACGCCGCAGCGACGGCCACCCCGCGAAAATAAACGCACAAATAATTCTCGGCAAATTCATTTGACAATGCCGCCCATAGGTGTCCCAAATGGGCTATGTCTCAAGCACGGCCGACGCGGTCGCACCATCCGAGACAGGCGGGACCACCGCGCCGATCGCTCCCTACAAATGAGGCGACCACGCACCCGGCGAAGATCCCCCACACGAACAAGGTACGCGAACAATAGCGGTTTGGACGAAGAGCGGAGACAATGAACCCTTCGATGCTGACGATCAGGGCTCCCTTTCGCAATATTGTCGTTGCTGGCGTTATCTTCGGAATCGGCGCCTTGAGCGCGGCCCCGGCACAGGCCGTTCCAATGCACGTGCTCACAAACCCGGGTTTCACGGGGCCGGGTCAAGCAGGCGCCAACGCGAGTCCCGTCCTATCGAAGCCGGCGCCTGCGGGCACTGGTTTGAAGAATTCAAACGTCTTTCCTCCTGCCGACCCGCAAATGAACGGCACGAACGCGACAGAGAAGGCCGACAACGCTCTGAAGCATGAGACGAAGGGCTCCAATGTCCCGTCCATCGTGGAGCTTGCTGTTTCGGGTTCGCTGACGCCGACGGCGGACAACGGTGAACAGCACACGCAAGTCCTTTCGAACGAGGCTGACCCGCAAGTCGTTCCCATCCCGGCGGCGTTGCCGATGCTGGCGGCGGCGGTGGCGGGCCTGGGCTTCGCCGGTTGGCGGCGGAAGCGCGCCGCCGCCTGACGGCCGCAACGCTCCCCTGACGCATCCAACGGCGGCCCCCGGGCCGCCGTTTCCGCGTCCGCGCCAGCCGCCCCTCCCCCACCCCGTCATGGCCGGGCCCCGTCCCGGCCATCCACGCCGCGGACGCGCCGCCGCCCGTGCCCTTGCCCGGCTGCCGCGCCCGGTTATCTCCTCAGACCACACGCCGGTGCCGGGCGGAGGACGCCCCCACTCCGGCCCATCCGCCCCGGCCCCATCCCCCCGCGGCACCCGACAAAATCCTACTTTTTCCGACAAAACCCTACATTCGCACGCGCCGACAAAACAGAGACCCAATGAAATCAATGCGTTATTGGAGCTCTCAATGACTTAAGCTGCACACCACCCCCGATTTTCCGCCCGACATCGGCCCTTCAGCCGAGCAGCACCAGCGTCGCCAGGCCGAGGAAGATCATGAAGCCCATGCTGTCGGTCATGAAGGTGAGCATGACGCTGGAGCCCATCGCCGGGTCGCGGCCCAGGCGATCCAGGATCACCGGCACTGCCAGGCCGACGCCGGCGGCCAGCATCAGGTTGAGCACCATGGCCGCGGTCATCACCGCGCCGAGCCGCGGATCGCCATAGAGGAGGAAGGCCACCAGCCCCATCACGCTGCCCCACATCAGGCCGTTGATCAGGCTGACGCTCACCTCCTTGCGGGCCAGATAGCGCAGGTTGGCGCCGGTGATCTGCTTGAGGGCGAGGCCGCGAATGACCAGGGCTACCGTCTGGTTGCCGGTGTTGCCGCCGACGCTGGCGACGATGGGCATCAGCGTCGCCAGCGCCACCAGCTGCTCGATAGATCCCTCGAACATGCCGATCACCCGCGAGGCGACGAAGGCGGTGCAGAGGTTGATGGAGAGCCAAAGCCAGCGCCGCTTGGCGCTCTGCCAGACCGGCGAGAGGAGGTCTTCCTCGCTGCTCAGGCCCTCGCGCTTCAGCGCCTGGTCCTCGGCGCGCTCACGGACGAAGTCCATGATCGTGTCGACGGTCAGCCGGCCGACCAGCCGGCCGCGCTCGTCGACCACCGGCGCCGAGACTAGGTCGTAGCGCTCGAAGGCCTGCGCCGCCGCGTCGGCGTCGTCGCCGGGTTGGAAGCTGACGGCGTCGGTTTCCGCGACGGCGCCGATCATCTGCCCCGGCCGGTGCTTCAGCAATGTCGCCAGCGGCAGCCGGCCGATCAGCCGGTCACGGGCATCGACCACGTAGAGGGCATCGAGCGGCTCGGGGAAACGGTCGAGCCGGCGCAGCAGCTTGAGCACGTCGCGGACGGTGCTGGTCTGGTCGACGGCGATCAGCTCGTGCCCCATCAGCCGGCCGACGGTGCCGTCCGCATGCTGCGTCGACTCGCGCAGCCAGCTCCGCTCCCGGCCGGTGAGCGACGGCTCGACGGCGGCGAGCAGGTCCGCCGGCAGATGTTCGGCGATGTGCGCCAGCGCGTCGGCGTCGGCGGCTTGGCAGATGGCGAGCAGGCGCTCGCCCGGTGTCGCCGCGACCAGCGCCTCGGTCACCCGGTCGTTGACCGCCCAGAGGGCGTCGCCCGCCTTCTCGTCCGGCACCAGCTCCCAGACCTCGGCGCGCTGGCGCGGCGGCAGCATCTCCAACAGGTGGGCGATGTCGGCGGCGGCGAGCTGGTCGATGCGGTGGCGGAGTTCGCCCAGCCACTGGCGATGCACCAGGTCGCCGATCAGCGCTGCCTTGGCGGCACTCTGCCGGCGGGAGACGTCCTCGACGATCGGTCCCCGCGCCAACAGCGCCAGAATCGGCGCCAGGCCGGCTTCCAGTTTCCGGTGAGGCGTCGCGGCCCCCTGATCATCCATGGTGGTCTCTTTCGTTCGGGTGGTGGCGGGCGGCGGCGGGCGGTGGCCGAGCCATGGCTCTTCATAGCCGACCGGCGCGGCGGCTTCACCTCGGAAGCACCGCGCGCTTGCGTCGAACGTCCCACCGGGGGATAGGGAGACCGGCGGCGGCCGCGGCCGACCCTGATGAGCCGTGGCCGACCCGGATGAAAGGCAGGTGGCATGACGACGGCAGTCATCTTCGACGTGGGGGGCGTGCTGCTGGATTGGGACCCGCGCCATCTCTACCGGTCGCTGTTCGACGGCGATACCGCCGCCATGGAGCACTTTCTCACCGAGGTCTGCGGCCCGCCGTGGATCATGCAGCAGGACGCGGGCCGACCGTTCGCCGAGGGGGTGGCCGAGCTCAGCGCCCGTTTCCCCGATCAGGCCGAGCGCATCGCGGCGTTCGACACCGGCTGGGAGGTCATGGTCCAGGGCGTCTTCGACGATGTGGTGGCGATCGTCGAGCGGCTGGCCGAGCGTGGCACGCCGCTCTATGCCCTCACCAATTTCTCCATGGAGAAATGGCCGCTGGTGCGGCCGCGCTATCCGGTGTTCGACCGGTTCGACGGCATCGTCGTCTCCGGCGCCGAGGGGCTGGTCAAGCCGGACCGGCGGATCTACGAACGGCTGCTGACGCGCTACGGCCTGCGCGCCGACAGCTCTGTCTTCATCGACGACTCGCCGATCAACGTCGCCGGCGCGGCGCTGCTGGGGATCGATGCCATCCGCTTTTCCTCGGCGGCAACGCTGCACCAGGCGCTGGAACGGCGCGGCCTGTTGTGAGCGGCGCCGGGAAGGCGCGGCCGACATCACCGGCGCGGCGCGTGTTGCATCCGCCGCGGACCTGGGATATCGCAGGAGAATGAGCCCATTCGAGACGCCCGACCCGCCATCGCAGCGGATCACCACCCGCCGGGCGGCGCAAGGACGCGATTTGTGGATAGCCATCGAGGCGGGCCAGTATGCCCGGGTCATCTTCTGTGAGGAACCGCGCACCGACGCCGAGCGGGATGTGCAGACGGCCTTCCTCGATACCCTGACCCGGCACCTTGAGGATTGGGCGGAAACGCCGCCGCTGGGTCAGGCGACGGCGCTCGAGGCGGTCGGCCACCGCCTCGCCGACCTGGACCGATTGGGCTTCCGGGTGCACTGGGGAGTCACCGAACGTCACATCGACGGGGAGGACGCGCCCGAGGAGACGATGCCGATGGCCGTGCTGCTCGTCGACCGCGACGACGCCGCCGAACTCACCGTCGACCTGCCCCTCGATCTCGACATCGAGACCGGCGAGGACGAGGACGAGGACGGTGAGGACGTCGACGAAGACGACGACGATGATGCGGGGGACGACGACCCGCGCGGCGCCTGAGTTCCGATCCAGGGGCCGCGGTGGGGCCGGCGGCTCACGCTCCGGCCACTCACGCCAAGTCCGGTTCGTCCCAATCCGGCACGGCGGTTTGCAGAATTTCGCACAGCTGGCGGACGGTGGGGGTGATCGGCGCCATCGTCTCGGCGCCAACCTCGCCGCCGCGCTGCACGCGATTCAGGGCCTCGACCAGCTCGGGCTGCGATGCTCCGGTGGCAATCAGTTCGACGATCGTGTGGTCGTCGAACCGGTTGGGGCCGACCAGCTCGAGAATGTCTGCACGCGTCAGCATTTCGCTCTTCTCCCCCTGTTCGGCGCTACCTTCAGATTATGTGAGATCGGCGAGCGAAGAAAGCGCCATCGACGCGCTGCCGGCGCCGCACGGCGGCAGGCGCCGGAAATGTATGGCTCTTTTTGACAGAACAGTGATAGGCTCTCGATTGAGTTCTGGGAGACCTGCGATGTCCGCTGTTCATGCGGTGCTGCAATTGCAATCGGCAGCAGCGCTTCACTGGGTACAAACCTGCGCGACGGTTGTCAGCGCGTTCACCGCTGTTGCGGACCCCCGCCCCGATCTGTCGGTGCCGGCACGCTCGGTTCGGGCACCCTATTGCTGGTGGTGGTAGGACGGACGCTCCGCAGCGGCGTCGTTGGCAACGTGTCTGAAACGTGACCCCAAGCCTTGACGGCTGGACCCGCGTCAACGTCCACGCCAGCCTGATCGCCGAACGGTTCGATCTCCGCACCTTGCACCCCGGCAAGCAGTTGACGGCGGCGCCGGTCACCCTGGCCATGGGCGCGGACGGTTTCGCCGTGGTGTTTCGCTATGGCGCGGTCGTCCTCTTCAACCTCGACGCAACGGAAGAAGCGGCGGCGGAACGGCAGTTACTGGCCGTCGCGACGGCGCCGCTGGAGCATCCGGAACGGGAGCGGACGGAGTTGCGCTGCAGCGCCAACGGCAGCGAGCGAGTCGCCGCCGACGGCGTCATCCAGGTCCGCAAGGTGACCACGGAGCGGCTGTTGGTGGTGGCCGACGTGCTGGCCAAGAGCGTCATCCTGGCATTTTACGAGAACCGGGTGGCGCAGGTCTTCGACCGCATCGAGCCGGTGGCCCGCGACCTGGGCCGGCGCATCCATCGGCGCGAACGGTCCATGCGCAACCTGCTCGATCACATCGGCGACGTGCTGCTCACCCAGCACCGCATGGTCGGGCGCGTCGAGGTCACGGAACGGCCCGACCTGCTGTGGGACCACCCGGAAGTGGAGCGCCTCTATGACCGACTGGCCGACGTCTACGAACTCGCCGAGCGCGACCGGGCGCTCACCCGCAAGCTCGACCTGATCTCCCAGACGGCGGGAACGTCGCTCGGCCTGTTGCAGGATCGCCGCTCGCTGCGCGTCGAGTGGTACATCGTCATCCTGATCCTGGTGGACATCGTGCTGGGCCTGATCGACAAGTTCTTCGGCGGCGGTGGCGTGTGACGCCCGGTGCCGCTCCGCGCCCCGCTCGGCGTCACGCGTGGGCCGGCGGCGGGGCGTTTTCCACCGACCGCGCGGCCCGCTCCCAGCACGGATCGCAGATGCCGTGACTGATCCGCACGTTCGAGGCCCCGCCGCGGCGGTAGTATTCCTCCGCCGGGATCCACAGGCCATGCGCCTCATCGCTGCCCGCCGGATAGAACACATCCTGGCAGTAGCTGCACATGGAGAGCAGCGGCCGGGCGCGATCGCCCGCCAGATCGGCGTTAAGCGCATTGAAGTCGAACAGGTCGATGGGCGGCCGCACGTCCTCGCTGAGCGCCACCGATTGGACGAGCACGCCGTCGGCGCGGCCGCCGTGGCCGAGCGGCGTCATCGAAATGCGCAGGGCGCGGCGAACGCCGGGGCTGTCGCAACGGCTGAGCAGCGCCGCCGAGGCGTAGTCGCCGGCGAGGATGCCTTTGAAAAGACGGCGGTAGGAATCGCGCACCCGCGCGCCGGCAATAATCGAGAACAGGTCTTCCCCGAGGACGCCGGCGCCGTTCATCAGCGCCTCGCCGCCGTTCTCCAGTGCGAAGGCGTTCCAATGGCGGGTGCCGATCATGCGGATGATCCCCTCGGCGTCGACCACATAGGCGATACCATCCATGCCATCGATCAGACTTTGGACATCCATGCTCACCGGCTCCTTCGACGCGCGCTCCCTCTCGCACCAGTCTACGCCTCTGTTCGCCGTTTTGGGAGAGAAAGACGACTCCCGCAGCTTATGCCCGGCGCCGCGCCGGCTCGATCATCGGGTAAGCGCGCTTGACGGTGACGGCGACGAAGGCGGCGATGACCACCTTGATCAGGTCGCCGGGGAGGAAGCTGGCCGTGGCAATGCTCGCCCGCATCAGGGTCAGGTCGGTGGTCGCCGCGAGCCAGGGAATGCCGATCAGATAGATGACCACCGTGCCACCGATCAGGTTGATCAGCGCCGCGATCCCCCAGCCGTAGTGGTGCCATTGGCGTTCGGTCAGCCAGCCGATGACAAACGCGGCAATCGGCCAAGCGACCAGGAAGCCGCCGCTCGGGCCGAGGAAGATGCCGAAGCCGCCGCGGCCGCCGGCGAGGATCGGCGCCCCCACCGCGACCAGCGCCAGGAACAGCAGCATCGCCAAGCCACCGCGGCGCGCGCCGATCACCGAGCCGGCGAGCATCACGCCGAGCGACTGGGCGGTCACCGGCGCCGCGATGACGTAGACCGGGGGGAAGAGGCCGAGGGCCGCAGTGAGCGCGGCGAACAGGGCGATGAGGACGATGTCGCGCGTGGTCATGGCGGGGCTCTCGGCGACGCGGGGCGGGAAACCTGAGCGGCAGCGCCGTTCTACAGTGTTGCCGTCGCATTCCCAGAGAATTTTACAGGGTCTTGTCGTCGCGCCGCGTCGGCGCGTCGGGATCCCAGCCGCGAGCCTCGATCGCCTCGGTCAAGGTGGTCGACAGCCGGAGTGTCTTGATCAGCAGTGGGGTGGTCAGCGCAACGACGCTGCGGTCGAGACCGCGCGCCCGTTGCGCCTCGCGCACTTCCCGCGCCTGCTCGGCGAGCATGGGGATGAACCGAAGCGCCAGCGACAGTGCCAGGCTGACCTTCGCCGGATGCACGCCGAAGCGGGCAAAGGGGCGGAGCGCCCGCTCCAATGTGTCGATCATATCGGAGACGCGGGTGGTAACGGTGACGACCAGCGCCGCCAGCAGCAGCACGGCAAAGCGCAGCACCACGACCAACCCCAACGACCAGGAGGTGAACAGGCCGTGCATCAAGAAGATGATGGCCAGCAGCAGCGCCAACGGCCGCAACTGCCGCAGCGTTGCCGCCAGCGGGACGCGGGCGGACGCCAGCAGCGCCAACGCGAGGGCCACGGCGGCGGCGAGCACGATCGCCTCGTCGATCAGGAACACCCCGATTCCGGCGAGCGCCATGGCCGCCAGTTTCGTCCCCGGCCGGAGGCGGTGGAGGCGCGTGTCCCCGGCCACGTAGAGGCCGACGGTCACGCCATTCGCTCCTGGTAGAAGGCGACGGCGGGTTCGGGCGCGCCGTCGAACACCAGTCGGCCGTCGTCGATCACCAGCACGCGCTCGAAGCCGGCCAACATGTCGAGGTCGTGGGAGACGACGATCGCCGTCACCGGCAACGCCTCGATGATCGCCAGCAATCGGCGCTTGTTGCGCAGATCGAGCAGGGTCGTCGGCTCGTCGAAGACCACGTAGGCCGGTTCCAGCACCAGCACCGACGACAGGGCCAGCAACTGTTTCTCGCCGCCGCTGAGCGTGTGCGCGCCCTGGTGGCGCAGGGCGGCGAGGCCGAAGCGCTCCAGCACGGCGTCGACGCGGCGCCGGGTCTCGGCTGCCCCGAGGCGCTGGTTCTTCAGGCCGAAGGCGATGTCCTCTTCGACCAGCGGCATGACGATCTGGGCGTCCGGGTCCTGGAAGACGAAGCCGACCTTGCGGCGCACCGCCTTGGCGTCCGTCCGGGTGTCGAGGCCGTCGACGCGGACGCTGCCCTCATCGGGGATGAGGAGGCCGTTGAGCAGCCGGGCGAAGGTGCTCTTGCCGGAGCCGTTGGCGCCAATGACGGCGATCCGCCGTTCGGCCAGCGTCACATCGATGCCGTCCAGCACGACGCGCTGGCCGAACCGATGACGAACGGACGAAATCTCGATCATGCCGTGGTGGCCGCTCCGTTTCTGACCCGTCTGAGGGCGAATGCGGGGAGGGATGGCGAAAGCACGCGACAGGGATCGCCTGGAAGGGTGGTTTACCACGCAAGGCGGTTGCGTCGAGACCCGACTTCGAGAAAGATGACGGAAAGAAGGCCGATCCGTGCCACGGGTCGGCGGTCGCGCTCGAACCCTGAGGGAGATCCATGATGACACGAATCCCGGGCATGCTGTCGCTCATCGCCGGCGGGGCGATGCTGGTATCCACCGCAGCCATCGCCGGCGAGACCTTCGATGCCGTCAAGGGGCGCGGCGAGGTGGCCTGCGGCGTGCACACCGGCCTGTTCGGCTTCGGCGCGCCCGACGACAAGGGCATCTATCAGGGCCTCGACGTGGACGTCTGCCGCGCCGTCGCCGCCGCCGTCTTCGGCGATGCCAACAAGGTGAAGTTCGTGCCGATGACCGCGCAGCAGCGGTTCACCGCGCTGCAGTCGGGTGAGGTCGACGTGCTGTCGCGCAACACCACCTGGACGATCTCCCGCGACACCGACCTGGGGCTGAACTTCACCGGCGTCACCTACTACGACGGCCAGGGCTTCCTGGTGCCGAAGGCGCTGGGCGTGAGCAGCGCCACCGAACTCGACGGCGCCACCGTCTGCGTGCAGCAGGGCACGACGACCGAGCTCAACCTCGCCGACTATTTCCGGGCCAAGGGGATGCGGCTGGAGACGAAGGCCTACGAGTCCTACACCGAGACGACGCAGACGTTCGTCAAGGGTGTCTGCGACGCGCTCACCTCGGATGCCTCGCAGCTGGCGGCGATCCGCGCCAACGACACGCCGAACCCGGATGACTACGTGATCCTGCCCGACATCATCTCCAAGGAGCCGCTCGGCCCTTCGGTGCGGCACGGCGACGACCAGTGGTTCGACGTCGTCAAGTGGTCTCTGTTCGCCATGATCGAGGCCGAGGAGCGGGGCATCACCCAGGCCAACGTGGACGAGATGCTGGCCAGCCCCGACCCGACGATCCAGCGGCTGCTCGGGGTCACCGGCGGCATGGGCCAGAAGCTCGGCATCGATGACAAGTGGGCCTATAATATCATCAAACAGGTTGGCAACTACGGCGAGGTCTACGACCGGACGGTCGGCATGAACTCCGCGCTGCAGCTGCCGCGCGGCCTCAACGCGTTGTGGATCAACGGCGGCCTGCAGTACGCTCCGCCGATCCGTTAGTGCCGCGGCAGACGCAGAGAGTTCACGGTCGCCGCCATCCATGACGGCGGCGGCGACCGTCGACTTGCAAGGGCCATGACCGCCGATCCGCGCGTGAGCCGCGGCACCGACCGCCGGTCGCGCGGCGCTTGGTGGCATGACGTCCGCGTCCGCGGCGTGCTCTATCAGGTGCTGGTCATCGGCGGGGTGGTGCTGCTCGGCTGGTACCTGGTCTCCAACACCTTGGACAACCTGGCGACCCGCAACATCGCCACCGGCTTCGGCTTTCTCGAGCGCGAGGCCGGCTTCGCCATCAGCGAGTCACCGATCGCCTACAGCGCCGCCGACACCTATGGCCGCGTGCTTTGGGTCGGCATTCTCAACACCCTGCGGGTGGCGGTGATCGGCATCGTGCTGGCGACGATCATCGGCACCATCGCCGGCATCGCCCGGCTGTCGCGCAACTGGCTGGTCGCCCAGTTCGCCACCGTTTATGTGGAGGCGCTGCGCAACATCCCGGTGCTGCTGCAATTGTTCTTCTGGTACGCGGTGATCACCGAGGGGCTGCCGGGGCCCCGCCAAGCGCTGGACCTGGGTGCCGGGATCTTCCTCAGCAACCGCGGGCTGGTGTATCCGGAACCGTTGGCCGCCCCGGGGTGGACGCTGGCCGCCGCCGCCCTCGGCGTCGGCGTCATCGCCGCGGCGCTGGTGGCCCGCTGGGCGCGGCGGCGGCAGGACCGGACGGGGCAGACGTTCCCGACGCTCGGCGTCGGCGCCGGCCTGATCCTCGGCCTGCCGCTCGTCGCTTGGCTGATCGGCGGCGCGCCGACGGCGGTGGACGCACCGGCCCTTGCCGGCTTCAACTTCCGCGGCGGCGGCCTGCTGACGCCGGAATTCGCGGCGCTGCTGATCGGCCTCGTCCTCTACACCGGCACCTTCATCGCCGAAATCGTGCGCGGCGGCATCCTCGCCGTCTCGCACGGTCAGACCGAGGCCGGCCTCGCCGTCGGACTGCGCCGCGGCCTGGTGATGCGCCTGATCCTGTTGCCGCAGGCGCTGCGCGTCGTCGTGCCGCCGCTCACCAGCCAGTACCTGAACCTGACCAAGAATTCCTCGCTGGCCGTCGCCATCGGCTATCCGGACATCGTCGCGGTCTCCAACACGGCGATCAACCAGACCGGCCAGGCGGTCGAGGGGATCGCCATCATCATGGCCGTCTACCTCACGGTCAGCCTGACCATCTCGGCATTCATGAACTGGTACAACGCCCGCATCCGGCTGAAGGGAGGCCGCGCATGACGCGGCGCGACGACACCCCCGCGGATCGCATCTTCGCCCGCGAGGAGGAGCCGGCCGCCGAGTCCGCGTCGATCCGTCCGCGTGGGCAGCCGGGCTTCGCCGACCTGGTGATCGGCTGGCCGCGCCGCCACCTGTTCAGCAGCGTGCCCAATACGCTGCTCACGCTCTTCTGCCTCTATATTCTCTGGATCACGGTGCCGCCCTTCCTCGACTGGGCACTGATCACGCCGGTGTGGAGCGGTTCGCCGACGGAGTGCCGCCAAGCCGCCGGCGCATGCTGGGCGCTGATCGGCGAGAAGCACCGCTTCATCCTGTTCGGCCTCTATCCCTTCGACGAACACTGGCGACCGCTGCTCGCCATGGCGGTGTTCATCATCGCGCTGGTCGTGTCCACCAATCCGCAGATGTGGCGGTGGTGGCTGGGCCCCATGTGGGTCGCCGTCCTCGGCGTCTTTGCCGTGCTGATGTGGGGCGGGGTGTTCGGCCTCACCTATGTCGAGAATAGCAAGTGGGGGGGCCTGCCGCTCACCCTGATTCTCGCCGTGGTCGGCATCGTCGTGTCGTTTCCCCTGGCGGTGCTGCTGGCGCTCGGCCGGCGCTCCGGACTGCCGGCGATCCGCGCGGTGTCCGTCGGCTTCATCGAACTGGTCCGTGGCGTACCGCTGATCAGCGTGCTGTTCATGGCCTCGGTGATGTTCCCCCTGTTCCTGCCGGAGGGGGTGACCATCGACAAGCTGCTGAGGGCGCAGGTCGGCATCATCCTGTTCACCGCCGCCTATCTCGCCGAGGCCATCCGCGGCGGCCTGCAGGCGGTGCCGCAGGGCCAGTATGAAGCGGCCGAGGCGCTCGGTCTCTCCTACTGGAAGAAGACCCGGCTGATCATCCTGCCGCAGGCCCTGAAGATCTCCATCCCGCCGATCGTCAATCAGTTCATCAGCATGTTCAAGGACACCTCGCTGGTCATCATCATCGGCCTGTTCGACCTGCTCAACACGACGAAGACGGCGCTGACCGATCCGCCCTGGCGACCGTTCTACGTCGAAGCCTACGTGTTCGCCGCCGGCATCTACTGGGCGTTCTGCTTCTTCATGTCGCGTTACAGCCTGTATCTGGAACGGCGGCTCGATACCGGCCAGAAACGAAGCTGAGGGAGGGGTGGAGATGGCATCGGAGGCAACGCCGACGGCGAGCACGTCCAGGGCGCATCGGCCCGACCAGGACATCGCCATCGCCTTCGAGGGCGTGCACAAGTGGTTCGATGCGTTCCACGTGCTGCAGGACATCAACCTGACCGTACATCGCGGCGAGCGGGTCGTCGTCTGCGGGCCGTCGGGATCCGGCAAGTCGACGATGATCCGCTGCATCAACGCCCTGGAGCCGCATCAGCGGGGGCGCATCACCGTCAACGGCATCGAACTCACCAGCGACGTGCGGGCGGTCGAAGCGATCCGCCGCGACGTCGGCATGGTGTTCCAACAGTTCAACCTGTTCCCGCACCTGACCGTGCTGGAAAACCTGACCCTCGCGCCGATCTGGGTGAAGAAGATGCCGAAGCGGGAGGCCGTCGAACTCGCCATGGAGTATCTGGAGCGCGTCCACATCCCGGAGCAGGCGCAGAAGTATCCCGGGCAGCTCTCCGGCGGCCAGCAGCAACGGGTCGCCATCGCCCGCGCGCTGTGCATGCGCCCGTCGATCATGCTGTTCGACGAACCGACCTCCGCCCTGGACCCGGAAATGATCAAGGAGGTCCTCGACGTCATGGTCGAGCTGGCGGAGGGCGGCATGACGATGATCTGCGTCACCCACGAGATGGGCTTCGCCAAGACGGTCGCCGACACCATGGTGTTCATGGACGAGGGCGCGATCGTCGAGGTGGCGGCGCCCTCGGAATTCTTCGAAGCACCGAAGAGCGACCGGACCAAGCTGTTTCTCAGCCAGATCCTGACGCACTGAGGCGCGGGGAAGGCGCGTGGTCCGCCCTGGCCCTACCGGCCGTTCCAGTATTCCGGCGGGATGTCGCGGAGCGACAGGATGCCGACCAGCCGCCCCTCCTGGAGCACCGGCAGGTGGCGGAAGCCGCCCTTGAACATCAGCTTGAAGGCGTCGGCCACCGGCGCGTCGATGTCGATGGTTTGGGGATCGGGCGTCATCACCTCGCGCAAGGTCATCGCGTCGGCGTCCAGTTCCGGTGCGATGATCCGGCTCAACAGGTCGCGTTCGGTGAAGATGCCGAGCAGCTTGCCCAGGTCGGTCACCGGCACGGCGCCGATCCGGCGCTTCGCCATCAGCTTGGCGGCGGCGCGCACGCTGGTGTCGGGCGGCAGTGTGACGATGTTCTGGCTGCCGATGATGCTGCGGATGGTCGCGTCGGTCATGCTGGTGTCCCCCGCCGTGGTGTCCTCCGCCGTTTCGCCGGCCGATCACCCCGATTAGCCGGCCGCGCCGCCGGCCGCAACCCCCGACTTGTGCGGTGCAGCAATCAGCCGTCGGAGCCGGGTCGCCGACGGTCACCGGCGAGACAGGCGACGACGCCGCGCAGGGTGCGCACCTCCTGCTCGGTGAGGTCGGCGCGGCCGAACAGGTTGCGCAGGTTGCGCACCATGATCGGGCGCTTCTCGACGACGCGGAGGAAACCGCAGGCGTCCAGTTCGCGCTCCAGGTGCGCGAACAGGCCCAAGAGCTCGGCCTTGGTGGCCGGCCGGGTCTCCGGCGGCAACGGCAGCACCTCGGCCGGGCGGACATCCGCCGCCTGCCACCACTCGTAGCCGACCAGCAGCACCGCCATCGCCAGGTTGAGGGATGCGAAGCCGGGATTGAGGGGCACTGTCACGATGGTGTCGGCCAGCGCCACGTCGTCGTTGTGCAGGCCCTTGGCCTCCTTGCCGAACAACACCGCCGCCGTCTCACCCATCACGCCGCCTGCCGCCGCGCGCATCTCCTCGGCGGCCCGGCGCGGCGTGACGACGCGCTTGACCATCGCCCGGTCGCGCACGGTGGCGGCGTAGACACGGCTACAGTCGGCGATCGCCGCGGCCGTCGTCTCGAACAGCCGGGCGGCGTCGAGGACGCGATCGGCGCCGGAGGCGGCTGCGACCGCCTTGGGGTTGGGCCAGGGTTCACGCGGGCGAACGAGGCGCAGCCCGGCAAGGCCGCAGTTCAGCATGGCGCGGGCGACCATGCCGATGTTCTCGCCCAACTGCGGCTCGACCAGGACGATGACCGGACCGGGTGCTTGCGGACCGGACACATTCGGTCCGGGCGCCACAGCGCCGACACGGCTGAGGTCGGTGCCCGCCACGCGGGGTCAGGCGGCGCGCGCCACCGCCTGCTCCCGGTACAGCTTGTAGACGATGCTGTCGTGCAGCGCCTGATAGGAGGCGTCGATGATGTTGGTCGAGACGCCGACGGTGGTCCAGTGGTCGCCGTGGTCGGACGCGCTCTCGATCATCACGCGGGTGACGGCCCGGGTGCCGTCGCCGGGGGTCAGAATGCGCACCTTGTAGTCGACGAGGCGCACGGTCGAGAGCTGCGGGTAGGCGGGAATCAGCACCTTGCGCAGCGCCGCGTCGAGGGCGTTGACCGGACCGTTGCCCTCCTCGACGGTCATTACCTGTTTGCCGGCCACCTCCAGCTTGACCGTCGCTTCCGAGAGCGTGACCAGCTCGCCGCGGGCGTTCCAGCGCCGTTCGTCGATGACTCGGAAGCTGCTGCAGCGGAAGTATTCGGGCACGCCGCCGAGGGCCTGGCGGGCGAGCAACTCGAAGCTCGCCTCGGCCCCGTCATACGCATAGCCGTCGAATTCCCGATCCTTGACGGCGTTGACCAGGGCCGCGACCTTCGGGTCATCCTTGTCGATATCGATGCCGAGATCGCGGAAACGGGCGAGGATGTTGGCGCGGCCGGCCTGGTCGGAGACGGCGATGTGCCGGTGATTGCCGACCAGCTCCGGCACGATGTGCTCGTAGCAGCGGGGGTTCTTGGCCACTGCTTGGCCGTGCATGCCGCCCTTGTGGGCGAAGGCCGACTCGCCGACGTAGGGGGCGCCGCGGTTGGGCGCGCGGTTCAGCCGCTCATCGAGGAGGCGCGAGACGTGGGTGAGCCGGGTGATGTCGTTTGCATCGACGCCGAGACGGTAGCCGAGCTTGAATGCCAGTGTCGGAATCAGCGTGATCAGGTTGGCGTTGCCGCAGCGCTCGCCGAGGCCGTTGAGCGTACCCTGCACCTGGCGCGCTCCGGCGCGTACCGCCGCGAGGCTGTTGGCGACGGCGTTGCCGGTGTCGTCATGGCAGTGGATGCCAACGTGATCGCCCGGGATGCGCGCGGTGACGGCACCCACGATCTCTTCGATCTCATGCGGCAGGGTGCCGCCGTTGGTGTCGCACAGCACCACCCAGCGGGCACCGGCGCGCCACGCCGCCTCGACGCACCGCAACGCATAGGCGGGGTTGTCCTTGTAGCCGTCGAAGAAGTGCTCCGCATCGAACATCGCCTCCAGGCCGCGGCCGACGACGTGGCGGATGCTCTCCTCGATCATGCGGATGTTCTCGTCGAGCTCGACCTCGAGGGCGACCTCCACCTGGAAGTCCCAGGTCTTGCCGACGAGACAGATGGTGCCGGCGCCGGAGCCGACCACCCTTTGCAGGGTCGGATCGTTCTCGGCGCTGCGTCCGACCCGCCGGGTCATGCCGAAGGCCGACAACTTAGCGCGATGCAGCGGCGGCGGGGCGTTGAAGAACGCATCGTCGGTGGCGTTGGCGCCGGGCCAGCCGCCCTCGACGTAGTCGATGCCGATGGCGTCGAGCTCGCGGGCGATCGCCGATTTGTCGGCGGCACTGAAGTCAACGCCCAGCGTCTGGGCGCCGTCGCGCAGCGTGCTGTCATAGAGATAGATGCGGTCGTCGCTCATCGGTCGCGTCCTGGCGGTTCGAGGGCCTGATTGTCGAGATCGCGGGAGAATGCCGAAAAGCGATCGCCGCGACAAGGGTTTGGGCGCCCGATCGATCGATGGCGTCAGCGGGGCGGCCGGCCCGGCCACGCCTTCTGCGCGGCCGGGCCCGGTCTGGGGCGGATTTCTACCGCAAGAATCCGGAGGCGACGGCGATGGCGTTGGCTTCCCGCTCGCAGCGCCGGGCGTAGACGATGCAGGCGGAGGCGCGCCTGAGCGCCGTCCCGCCATCGCTGAGATAGTCGCGATGCATCAGGGCGTCGCCCAGCTCCCGTGCCGCCTGGGCGGCGCGCAGATGCGACCATGCGGCGCGCTTGTGCTGGTCGGCCAGCCGGCGCGACCGGGCGGCACCGCGGATCAGGTCCGGCAAGCGAACTTCCATGTCCCACACGGCCTCGACGTGCTGCAGGGCATCGATATCCAGCGGGCTCGTGGTATCGGCTCGGAACGCGTCGGTGGTGGTCAGCCGCATCACAACCTCCCGTGCTCGAATGGGTCATGGGTACCCTAAATGAGGGAGTAATGCAACTTGATTTTGGTTAACTCGTAAAATTACACTCATTGCGATAGCCCGGCAGAAGGGCGCAGCGGGCGCGCCTCACGTCGCCGGTGGCGCAACGGTCGTCGTTGCGGCACGTCGAGGGTGGCGTGCATGACCGTTCGATCCGATCGGACCGATCGGATCGAACGGTGCACTACCGGCCGTCGCGCAACTCGAGGATGCGGTGGGTGGCGCGGAGCAAGGTGAGGCTGTCGCCGAGCCCGGTATCGGCGGCTTCCACGTGGCCGAGCGAGTCCACCACGTAGAGGTGGGCGCGGTCGACGGCGGCGGCGAGAGCGACGCTGCCGCTCGCCGGCAGGATCGGATCGTCGCGCCCGTGGATCAGGACGAAGACGGCGGGCAGCCCTCGCAGGTCACGGCGGGCCAAGTCCAGGGCGGCAATCTCCGCCTGGATCGACGGCGGCAGCGCGTCCAGCAACGCCGGCACCCGCTCCGGATCGCGATTCTCCAGGAGCGCCCAGACGGTTTGGCCTTCCGGCCCCAGCCCGGCGGCGGCCGCGGCGACGTCGGCGGCGGGATCGGCGATGCGCGCTTCGGCGATCGCCGCGAGCGTCTCCCGGTCGCCGGCGGACCGAAGCCGGTGGACGTTCGACAACACGAACGCCCACTTGGCGATCCCGCTGGGATCTCCTTGTCGCCACGTCCCGGCCGGCCCATGGCGATAAAAACCGGTGGTGACATAGGTGATCGCCGCGGTGATGTCGTGATAGCCGCCGATCAGCACGGCGAAATCCACGGCGGCCCCGAAGGCGGCACCGGACGCGGCTCCGGACGCGGCTCCGGGATCGTGGTCGAGGAGCGCCAGGACCGCCGGGCCGGCGGCGAAAGACACGGCGGTAACCCCGAGCGGTTGACCTTTGCTCCGCGCCGCCAATTCGCCGAGGGCGGCGGCGATCAGCACCGCGTCGCCGCTGCCGAAACGGAAACTGCGCAGGCCCGGCAGATCGGGCACCAGCACGCGAAACCGCGCCCGCGCCAGGGTCTCGGCAAAAGCGACGACGCGCGGATCGTCCGGCCCCAGCCGCGTCGCCCCCGGCACCAGCAGCATGCCGGCACGCGCCGGCTCGCCCGGCTCATAAAGGTGGGCGTCGATGGCCGTTGCGTCGACGGCGACGGTGAGCGCGCGGCGACTCGGCGCCGGCGTCGTGCGCTTGAGCGTGCTGGGGGCCGGCCCCGCCGCAGCGTCCTGCAACACGTCCACCGCCTCGACCAGACGAAACGGCGAGCAGGCGGCGAGCAGGAGAAGCAGGAGGAGCGAAACCGCGCCGACCGGCCGGGCCACGATTACCGCACCCAGGGCGCCAGGTGACGATGGATGCGCATCTCCATGTCGGCATCGAAGTCGGCCATCAGTGCTTCCACCATCTCGAACCAGGCGAGATCCCGCTGATTGAGGGTGAAGTTCCGGGGTATCGTCAGGATGCGTTCGGCGCGGCTCTCGGCGAAGGCAACGCGGCCCCCTCCCGGGTCCGCGATCTCGAGGGTGGCGGCGGCGACCGCCCGGTAGGCGTCGCCGCCACGGCGATCGAGGCCGGCGGGCACCGCGTCCGCCTCCATCACCGAGGCCTCGGTGATCAGGAAGCGCGCCCCATCGTCGCCCCCAACCGCCTGCAACCGCTCCTCAGCCCAGCGGCCGAGCGCCGCCGCCGGGGACACGGGCAGGACGTCCACCGCGCTTCGCCCGCCGCCGGGCGGCGGCCTCCGGTCCACCGTCTCGACCGCCGCCACCGCCAGCCGGACCCGCGGGCGGTGGGCGAAGGTCAGACGCGGCGGCCGCTCGACGGCGACCGTCGACGTACACCCGGCGATGATCGTGCCGAGCGCCGCGGCCAGCACGGCACGACGGGATCGTCCTCGACAAACAGGTCGATCAGTATAGGCTGGCGAGCGCGACATCGTCGAAGACATACTCGGCCCGGCAGAATTCACAGGTGACCCGGATCAGGCCGTCATCGTCGGCCATGGCGGCCACCTCCTCCCGTGGAAACGACGCCAGCGTCCGGGAGACCCGCTCGCGGGAGCAGCGGCAGCGGTGCAGCAGCGACCGTCGCTGGAAGACGCGGACGCCATCCTCGTGGAAGAGGCGGTACAGCACGGCGTCGACGCTGAGCGCCGGATCCAGCAGTTCCGCGGGCGTGACGCTCGATGTCAGGATCACGGCGCGCCGCCAGTCGTCGTCGGACTCCGGATCGATGCGCAGGCTAGTGGGTAGCCGCTGGATCATCAGCGCCGCCGCCCGCGGCGCCTCCCCGCGCAAGTCGGTCGCCGACAGGACGATCGCCGTCTGCAACTGTTCCGATTGCCGGAAGTAGGTGTGCGCGCAGTCGGTGAGGCTGGCCCCCTCCAGC
Source organism: uncultured Rhodospirillaceae bacterium (assembly GCA_964630265.1). Classification (GTDB taxonomy): domain Bacteria; phylum Pseudomonadota; class Alphaproteobacteria; order Rhodospirillales; family Defluviicoccaceae; genus CAZBWP01. The sequence goes on along the minus strand of CAZVRW010000029.1, from coordinate 9,242 downwards.
GGCGTGATGCCCTGATAGCGCTCGGTGTTCGGGCCCTGGTCGACGGTGAAGGCCAGGTGACCGGCGCCGAGGAGGCGCGGTACCGGCGCATCGCCGCCGCCCGAGTCATCGAAACGCGCAGCATCCACGCGGGCATAGCCGCGCAGCGCCCCATCGCTGGTGACGTCGGCGACCATGAGACTGATGGGTCCGTCTCCCTGGATCTGCAGCGTGAAAACGCCGTCGTACTTCAGCCCGCTGGCCAGCACCGCCGCCAGCGCCACGGCTTCGGCCAACAGGCGCGCCGCCGGTGGGGGGTAGCCGTGCCCCTTGAGCGCCGAGGCGAGCGCCGGGCCCAGTCGCACGAGGCGGCCGCGCACGCCGGGAGCCTCGATCTGGAAGGGTTGGATGAAGTCGCCGAACGGCGCCATCAGGCGCGGCCTTCGCCCGGGTTGCGGTGGCGCGTCAGCTCAGGCACCAAGCGAGAATGCCCTTCTGGGCGTGCAGCCGGTTCTCGGCCTCGTCCCACACCACCGACTGCGCCCCGTCGATGACCGCGGCGGTCACTTCCTGACCGCGGTGCGCCGGCAGACAGTGCATGAACAGCGCGTTCCCCTTGGCCCGCGCCATCAGCGATTCGTCGACCCGATAGGGTGCGAGCAGGTTGTGCCGGCTCTCATTCGGATCGCAGCCCATGGAGATCCAGGTGTCGGTGACGACGAGATCGGCGCCGGCAACGGCCTCCTCGGCGGTGTCGGTGAAGGCAACGTCGCCGCCCTCCGCCTTCGCCCAGTCGAGCAAGCCGTTGCCATGCGGGCGCAGCGGCAGCGGACAGGCGAGACGCAGCCGGAAGCCGAAGCGCACCGCGGCATGGATCCACGAACGCGCGACGTTGTTGGTGTCGCCGCTCCAGGCGACGGTGCGCCCGGCGATGCTGCCGCGATGCTCTTCGAACGTCATCACGTCAGCCATCAGCTGGCACGGGTGGGAGTCGTTGGTCAGGCCGTTGATCACCGGCACCGTGGCGTGCTCGACGAACTCCGCCAGAAACGCCGGGTCGGTGGTTCGCACCATGATGGCGTCCACATAGCGCGACAGCACCCGCGCCGTATCCGCCCGGGTCTCGCCGCGTTTCATCTGTGAATCGTTGTCGGTAAGGATCACCACCTGGCCGCCGAGCTGCCGCATCGCCACCTCGAACGAGACGCGGGTGCGGGTCGACGGTTTCTCGAAGATCATCGCCAGCGTCCGGCCGTTGAGCAGCTTGCGGCCGCGACGCTTGCGGGCGGTGCGCTTGAACGCGACGGCGCGGTCCAGCATGCGGCGCAGCGTCGCCTCGTTGAAGCGGTCGAGATCGAGGAAATGCCGGATGGGGTGCGGCTGCATGTCAGGCGGCTTTCGCGGCAGTGGCGGCGCAGGTCCGCTCGAGGATATCGAGCGCCTCGTCGACGTGGGCCTCGTCGATGATCAGCGGCGGCAGCAGGCGGACCACGTTGTCGGCGGCCGGCACCGTCAGAAGGCCGGCATCGAGCAGCCGCGCGACAACGGCAGCGGCATCGCCGACGCACTTCAGCCCAAGCATCAAGCCGATGCCGCGCACCTCGGCGATGACCCCCGGATAGCGGACGGGCAGGCCCGACAGCCGCGTCCTGAGCCCTTCGCCGACGGCGACCACGTGGTCGAGGAAGCCGTCGTCCAGGATCACGTCGAGCACGGCATTGGCCACCGCCATCGCCAGCGGGTTGCCGCCGAAGGTGCTGCCGTGACTGCCGGGGGTGAGCGTGGTCGCGGCACGCCCAGCGGCGAGGCAGGCGCCGATCGGGAAGCCGCCGCCCAGCCCCTTGGCCAGCGCCATCACGTCCGGGGTGATCCCGGCCCATTCGTGGGCGAACAACCGGCCGGTGCGGCCCATGCCGCACTGTACCTCGTCCAGAATCAGCAACAACCCGTTGGCGTCGGCGAGCGCCCGCAGGCCGCGCAGAACGTCCGGCGCCAGGGGGCGGATACCGCCCTCGCCCTGCACCGGCTCCACCAGGATCGCCGCGGTCTCGTCGGTGATCGCCGCCCGCACGGCATCCACGTCGCCGAAGGCTACGTGGTCGAAGCCGTCCATCACCGGCTCGAAGCCGGCCAGCAGCTTCTCTGAGCCGGCCGCCGCGATGGTCGCCAGCGTCCGTCCGTGGAAGGCGCCAGTGCAACAGATGACGCGGTAGCGCTCGGGCCGGCCGGCGTCATCGTGATATTTGCGGGCGAGCTTAAGGGCTGCCTCCAGCGCCTCGGCGCCGGAATTGGTGAACATCACCGCGTCGGCAAAGGACTGCGCCACCAGCCGTTCGGCGAGTTTTTCCTGCGCAGGAATGCGATAGAGATTGGAGCAGTGCCAAAGGCGCCCCGCCTGCTCGGTCAACGCCGTGACCAAGTGGGGATGCGCGTGGCCCAGCGCGGTCACGGCGATGCCGGCGGCGAAGTCGAGGTAGCGCCGCCCATTGGTGGCGAAGAGGTAGGGGCCGTCGCCGCGCTCGAACGCGACATCGAAGCGGCGATAGTTCTGCATCAGGGCCGAGGTCACGCGAGCCTCCGGGTACGCGGCGCGCCGAAACACGTTCTGCGCAAACAAAAAACCCGACTTTATTCACAGCCGCGAGGATGTCAACGCTGGCCGCGAGATCAACGCGGTCGGGCGGGGTCAGGCGCGGCCGGCCAGGAGATCGTCGATCACCCGCGGCACCACCTCCGTCGCCGCGCCGTAGATGGTTTCGTGGAACAGTGTCGCCCCGGTGGAGGGTTCCATGTTGAGTTCCATGGTCCGCGCGGCCGTGACACGGCGGACGTGGGCAACGAAGCCGGCCGCCGGATAGACGTTGCCCGAGGTGCCGATCGACAGGAACAGCCCACAATCCTCCAGCGCCGCGTAGATCCGCTCCATTTCGAGAGGCATCTCGCCGAACCAGACGACGTGCGGCCTGAGCCAGCCGGCGATGCCGCAGGCCGGACAGCTGTCGTCGGCGCCCAGATCCTCATACCAAGCGACCACGGCGCCGCAATTGTCGCAGCGCGCCTTCAGCAGCTCGCCGTGCATGTGGATCAGGTTCTGCGAGCCGGCCTGTTCATGCAGGTTGTCGATGTTCTGCGTCACCACCAGGACGTTCCCGGGCCACTCCCGCTCCAGACGGGCAAGGGCCTCATGCGCCGCGTTGGGATGGACGGTGCCTTGGGCCAGCGGCTGCCGCCGGGCGTTGTAAAACGCCTGCACGCGCTCGGGATCGCGGGCGAACCCTTCCGGCGTCGCCACGTCTTCAAGCCGAACCTGGGCCCAGATGCCATCCGCATCGCGGAAGGTGTCGAGACCGGATTCCTTGGAGATGCCCGCTCCGGTGAGGATGACGATATCATAGCCCCCCGCTGAGGTGCCCGCTGAAGCCATTGCCGCCTCCATCCGCCCGACCCATAATCCGCGTCGCTCAAGCTAAGGAGCCCAGGCCCGTGGTCAATGTCTTGTTCGTCTGTCTCGGTAACATTTGTCGCTCGCCGGCGGCGGAGGGGGTCTTCCGCGCGCTCATCCAAGCCGAGGGGCTGGCCGATACGGTACACTGCGACAGCGCCGGCACGCGGAACTGGCACGCCGGCAAGCCCCCCGATCCCCGCACCATCGCCGCCGCCCGGCGACGCGGCCTCGACCTCACCGGGTTGCGCGCCCGCGCGATCGCCGCGGACGATTTCCGCCGCTTCGACTACCTCCTGGCCATGGACCGCGACAACCTCACCGACCTGGTCGTCGCGTCGCCGAAGCGTGCCCACCACCGGCTCGGCCTGTTCCTGGGGTTCGCACGCGAAACGGGGCACGAATCGGTACCGGACCCCTACTACGACGGCGACGCGGCGTTCGAACACATGTTTGACCTCATCGAGGCCGGCGCGCGGGGGCTCTGCGATCACTTGCGCCGGCAGTCGCCGTGACCGGCGCGACTGCGGCGAAGTGGCACAAGCCCGCCCTGCTGATCTTTGACTGCGACGGCGTACTCGTCGACTCCGAACCAATCAGCGCTCGCGTCATGGCGGAGATGGCGGTCGAAGTCGGCCTCGGGATGACGGCGGACGAGGCGATCGCCCGCTTTACCGGCATCAGCCTCGGCGCGGTGCTGACACTGCTGGAGGCGGAACTCGGCCGGCCACTGCCGCCCGACTTCCGCCGGCGCCTGCAGGAGCGGGATTATGCCCGGTTCCGCGACAGCCTGCAGCCGGTCGCCGGGGTGCGCGAGATGCTGGCGCGGCTCACCCACCCGCGCTGCATTGCGTCCTCGGGCAGCTTCGAGAAGATGGCGGTGACGCTGGCGGTGACCGGGCTGGAACCGCTGTTCGCCCCGCACATTTTCAGCGCGTCACAGGTCGCCCAAGGCAAGCCGGCGCCGGACCTGTTCCTGTTCGCGGCGGAGCGCATGGGGGTGCCGGCCACGGAATGTATCGTTGTCGAGGACAGCGTCGCCGGCATTCAGGCAGCGCGCGCAGCCGGCATGCGGGCGCTCGGATTCGCCGGCGCCGGCCATGCGGGACCGGGCTATGGGGCCAAGCTGTCCGCGGCAGGGGCCGACCACGTGTTCGAGGACATGACGACGTTGCCGGCCCTGCTCTCTGACGAGGTCGATGGTTAGCGATCGTCCTCGGGGTCGTCGTCGTTGGCGACGAGCTTCATGAGCTCGTCCAATTCGTCCTGCGACAACTCGTGCAACTCATCGAGCGTTTCCACCCATTCCTCCAGATGACGCTCGACATCGCTGACCGGGTGGTAGCGGTTGGCACGAGCTTTGGTCTTCCCCGTCTTCGGCATGGCGCAACTCCCGACCTGCAAGCCCGCGGGACCCCCGGCGGGCGCCGTTATGTCATATCCAGCGACATAACGGCGGGCGAGCGCCGGTCAAGGAATCTGTTCCCCGTTTGGGTAATATTGCTTACCACGTGCCCGTGTTCGGCATGCTGGCCCACGGCTCCTGCGGCGGCAGCGGGTCGCCGGCCTGGAGCAGTTCGACGGAAATGCCGTCCGGCGACCGGACGAACGCCATGTGGCCATCGCGCGGCGGCCGGTTAATGGTCACGCCGCCATCCATCAGGCGTTGGCAGGTGGCGTAGATGTCCTCGACGCGATAGGCCAGATGACCGAAGTTGCGACCGCCGTGGTAGTCTTCTGGGTCCCAGTTGTAGGTCAGTTCGATCAGCGGCGCCTTGTCCTGCTCGGCCCGAGCACGGTCCTCGGGAGCAGCCAGAAAGATCAGGGTGAACCGGCCCTTCTCGCTGTCGTGGCGGCGGACCTCTTCAAGGCCGAGTTTGTTGCAGAAGAAATCAAGGCTCTCGTCGACGTCGCTGACGCGGATCATCGTGTGCAAATACTGCATGGTCGCGCTCCATTCTCGGGGGCCGGGGTGGTCTAACGATCGACAAATGGGAGCCTGCGGCGGGGACGCGCAAGCCGAGCCGGCTGATGATGCGGGCGGCGTGCACGGCCGCGCGGCCGGCTCAGCGCCAATACTCGTCAGCGGCGATGGCGAAGTTGAGGAGTTGGCTGTCACCGAGATAGGCGGTGGTGATGCCGATCAGGTTCCCGCGGGCATCGAACAGACCACCACCCGACGAGCCCATGGAGATGGGTGCCGTGGTCTGCACATAGCGCAAGCCGTCCCGCGTCCGCAGGCCGGAGACGATCCCCTCGCCTAGCGTCCGTTCGAGCCCGCTCGGCGTGCCGACGGTGTAGACGCGTTCGCCCACCGCAAGATCGGCGAAGTCACGGACACCGGGAACGGGCTGCAGCGGCTCGCCGTCGACCGCCAGAATGCACCGATCGCCGGCGGGATCGGCAGCGATTAGGCGCGCCTCACGGACCCGGTCGTCCTGCATGAGGCGAAGGCTCGGCCGTCCCGCCATGATGTGGCAATTGGTGAGGAGATGGCGACGATCCACGGCGACCGCGGAGCCGAGTGACACGCTCCCGGCGCGGCGCCGGTCGCCGGGAGCGGCGGCGACCACCACCCAGACGGCACGGTTGACCCGCTTGAAGGTTTCGGTCGCGTCGAGCGCGACGCGCCCAGGCACCGACGGGGTGACCGCGGTCAATGGCTGCCAGCTTCGCGGCGCCACGCCATCGGTTCGCGAGCGCACCGCAGCGCTGGACGGAGCGCGGATCGGCTCGGCGGCTAGGCCATCGATCAGGCCGGGCGAGATCCGTCCATCGACGGGAAGACCGCGATCGGCTTGGTAGGCCGAGATCGCTTGCCGGGTGCGCGGGCCAAGGATGCCGTCGGCGACGCCCACGTCGTAGCCGATGCGGGCCAACCCCTGCTGCACTGCCCGGACCTGCGCCTGCGTCGCTGTCGGCGATGCCGCGGCCGCACCGGCACTCCTCTCGTTCAGGTGCCAGAGGCCGGGCCCGGATCGGCAGCCGGTGCCCTCAAGGATGCGCAGCGGCGCCGACGGCTGTTCGATGGTGGCGCGGTAGTCGCGACAGGGCGTCCCGCCCGCCACGGCAAATGTCCTGAGCACGGTCACGGTGCCGGAGGTTCCCGTCGCCGGATTGCGCCAGACATGCACCGTGCCGGTGCGCTCGCGCTCGAGGACCATCATGATCGACGCGGTGCGCGCCTCCGCGTCGGACGCGGCGTGCGCGAGGGAGGACGTGAGCAAGGCCCCCGCGACGACGATGGCGAAGCGGCCCGTTGACCTCACCTGCCTGCCCTGGCCGCCCCGGCGGCCACCGCGACCGCCGCTTGGTCAGCCGGCAACGGCGACGTTCTTGTCGGCGAGCATCGTCTGCAATTCGCCCGACTGATACATCTCGCGGACGATGTCGCAGCCGCCGACGAACTCGCCCTTGACGTAGAGCTGCGGAATGGTCGGCCAGCTGGAGAACTGTTTGATGCCGTCGCGCAGGCTGGGGTCGGTCAACACGTCGATCCCCTTGAACTTGACACCCAGGTGCGTCAGCACCTGGACCACGGCCGCAGAAAAGCCGCACTGCGGGAACATGGGCGTGCCCTTCATGAACAGCACGACGGGATTGTCGTCGATCTCCTGACGGATGCGAGTGAAAACGGCGTTGTCGTTCATCGTCTTTGCCTCGTCTGTGGACCCGGCTTCAGGCGTCTTCGCGCGCCGCGGTTTGCAACGCGAGCGCATGCAGTTCGCCGCCCATGCGGCCCTGCAGCGCCTGATAGACCATTTGATGCTGTTGAACCCGTGACTTGCCCTTGAACGTGCCGGACACGACGAGGGCCGCGTAGTGATCGCCGTCGCCACGCAGATCCTCGATGGTGACCTCGGCGTCGGGGATCGCCGCCTTGATCAGGCGCTCGATGTCGGCGGCTTCCATGGCCATGGGGCAGTCTCCCGGCGGTCGGCGATGTCAGGTCCCGGCCATGAAGCCGGGCAGCCAAGCCTCGTGGCAATCTCTCAGGCTGGCAACGGATATGGCGTACCTGCTTCCGAGCGTCAACCGATCGCCGCCGGTGCGGCCGATGCGCTGCAGCGGGACGTTGGCGGCGCGTGCGGCGGTAACGACGGCGGGCAGCGCCCCAGGCTCGACCGCCACGATGTAGCGGCCCTGGTCTTCGCCGAACAGTGACGCGGCGAGCGTTTCGGGCGCAAGCGCCAAGTCGTCGCCGTCGAGAATGACGCCAACATCGCCGGCCAGCGCCATCTCGGCAAGGGCGACCAAGAGCCCGCCGTCGGCAACATCGTGACAGGCCGTGACCAGCCCCTCCCGGATCAGCCGCCGCACCAGATCGCCGGTGCGCCGCTCCGCCGCCAAGTCGACCGGCGGCGGCGCCCCATCCTCGCGTCCCTCGATCTCGCGCAGGTAGAGCGAGCAGCCGAGCCAGCCGGCGTCACCGTGCTCCGGGCCGCCGAGCACGACAAGGGCCAGATCCGCCGCCGCCGTCGGCGTCATCATGCGATCCAGGTCGCGGATCAGGCCGAGCCCACCGATCTGCGGCGTCGGCGGGATCGCCACGCCATTGGTCTCGTTGTAGAAGGAGACGTTGCCGGAAACGACGGGGAAGTCCAGGGCCCGACACGCTTCCGCCATGCCGGTGACGCAGCCGGCGAACTGCCCCATGATTTCCGGCCGTTCCGGATTGCCGAAATTCAGGCAGTCGGTGATCGCCAACGGGTCGGCGCCGACGGCCGTCAGGTTGCGCCACGCCTCCGCCACCGCCTGCCGGCCGCCCATGTAGGGGTCGGCAAAACAGTAGCGGGGGGTGCAATCGGTGGTCAGGGCCAAGCCCTTGTTGCTGCCGTGGACGCGGACGACGGCGGCATCGCCGCCCGGGGGCTGCACCGTGTCGGCCATCACCATGTGGTCGTACTGCTCCCAGATCCAGCGCTTCGAGGCGAGATCCGGGCAGGCGAGCAGCCGGGTGAGGGCGGCGATGGGATCGGCCGGCGGGGTGACGCTGCGGGCGACGACCGCGGGGCGCGGCGACGGCGGCGTCCACGGCCGCTCGTAGCTGGGCGACGCCTTGGCCAGCGGATCGATGGGCAGGTCGGCGACCACGCCACCGTGGTGGCGCACCACCATGCGGCCGCTGTCGGTGGTAGCGCCGACGATGGCGAAGTCCAGTTCCCACTTGTCGAAGACGGCACGTGCCCGCTCCTCGGCGCCCGGGCGCAACACCATCAGCATGCGCTCCTGGCTTTCCGACAGCATTATCTCGTAGGCGGTCATGCCGGTCTCCCGCACCGGCACCGCGTCCAGGTCCAAGTCGACGCCGAGCCCGCCCTTCGAGGCCATTTCGAAAGACGACGAGGTGAGACCGGCCGCGCCCATGTCCTGGATGGCGATGATCGCATCGGTGGCCATCAGCTCGAGGCAGGCCTCGATCAACAGCTTTTCGGTGAACGGGTCGCCCACCTGCACCGTTGGCCGTTTCTCTTCGGTGTCGTCGCTGAACTCGGCCGACGCCATGGTGGCGCCATGGATGCCGTCGCGGCCGGTCTTCGAGCCGACATAGACGATGGGATTGCCGACGCCGGCGGCCGCCGAATAGAAGATCCGCTCGGCATCGGCGACGCCGGCGGTCATGGCGTTGACCAGGATGTTGCCGTCATAGCCGGCGTGGAAGGTGCACTCGCCGCCGACGGTGGGCACGCCGACGCAATTCCCGTAGCCGCCGATGCCGGCGACGACGCCGGCGACCAAGTGCCGGGTCTTGGGATGGGCGGGCGCCCCGAAGCGCAGGGCGTTGAGATTGGCGACGGGGCGGGCGCCCATGGTGAAGACG
>CAZVRW010000028.1:24428-36292 GCA_964630265.1 uncultured Rhodospirillaceae bacterium | reverse complement strand
CTAGCGGCCGGTCAGGCGCCGATCCGGATCGGCTCCGCGGCGGCCATGGACCAGCCGGCCGCCGTCCCCCACATTTTCTCTAGGGCATAGAACGAGCGCACCTCGGGCCGGAAGAGATGAACGACCACATCGCCGGCGTCGACGAGTACCCAGTCGCAATGGACTTGACCCTCGACACTAACACCGCTGACACCGGCGCGCTTCAGGCGTTCGCGCAGGTGCTCGGTCATGGCCCCGACGTGGCGCTGCGACGTCCCCGAGGCGATGACCATATGGTCGGCGATGTTGGTTTTACCCGCGAGATCGATGACGACCACTTCGACGGCCTTGTCGTCATCAAGAGAAGCTTGAACGATCGAGAGCAGGCGGTGCTCTGTGACCGATCTCTGCTGCATCATGGGTTGTATGGCTTCGGTTCCCTCGCTGGTTGAGCGACCCTGTCTGTGGCTTCGTGAGCCACCCTGTCCGAGGCTTCGGCGGATCAGTCGGCCCGCCGCGCCCTGATCGATGTCGCCGATGCGCCATGGGCACGTCCGTGCAAAAAAGCCCAGGCTGGGGGTTCGGCATCCGCCAGCCACCGCCAGTTCCAGCCCGGAACCCGTGCCTCGGCGAACCGCCGCGCCGCCACCGACGACAACGCTCGTAAAGAATAAGTGGGCCTCGGGAAAACCGCAATGGGAACCAGTCGGAACAACCGCTCCCACTGTTTCCATTGATGAATCTGCAGCAGATTGTCGGCGCCCATCAGCCACACGAAATTGGCCGCGGGGAATCTTCGGGACAGCGCGATGAGGGTGTCGACGGTGTGCACGGTGCCGAGTTCGCTCTCGATGCCGGTCACCCGAATGCGCGGGTGATCGGCGACCGTCTCGGCCTCCGCCAGCCGCCGCTCCAGCGGCGCCATGTCGGCCCGATCCTTCAACGGGTTCTGCGGTGAGACCATCCACCAAACCCAGTCGAGTGCCAGACGTCGCAAGGCTTCCAGCGAGATATGGCGATGCCCGGCGTGGGCGGGATTGAACGAGCCCCCGAGCAGACCAACGCGGCGACGGGCCGGCGAATGGCGACGGGTCGGTGCGCCCGGTGCCGCGGTCACGGTCGGCACTGGCCGTCGCCGCGAACGACGTACTTGAAGCTGGTCAACTGCTCGACGCCGACGGGCCCCCGTGCATGCAGCTTGCCGGTGGAAATACCGATCTCTGCCCCCATGCCGAACTCGCCACCGTCGGCGAACTGGGTGGAGGCGTTGACAAGCAGGATGGCGCTGTCGAGTCCGGTGACGAACGCATCGGCGGCATCCGCGTTCTCGGTGATGATCGCTTCCGTATGGCCGCTGCCGTGCCTTCGGATATGCTCCAGCGCGGCGTCGAGTCCGTCGACGATGCGCACCGACAGAATAGCGTCGAGATACTCCGTATCCCAATCCGCCGCGGTGGCCGGAACGACGCGGCCGTCCAGCTTTTGTGTCTCTGCGTCGCCGCGCACCTCGCACCCGGCGGCGGCGAGATCATCCAGCAGCGGCGGCAGTAGCGTCATCGCCACCCCGCGATCGACCAGCAAAGTCTCGGTGGCGCCGCAGATGCCGGTGCGCCGCATCTTGGCGTTGACCGCGATGCGGCGCGCTTTCTCGCGATCGCATTCAGCATGGATGTACGTGTGACAGAGGCCTTCCAGATGCTTGAACAACGGCACCCGGCTCTCGGCGCTGATCCGTTCGATCAGTGACTTGCCGCCACGCGGGACGATGACGTCGATGGTGTCGCTCATGGTCAGCATCGTGCCGACGGCGGCGCGGTCGGTGGTCGGCACCAGTTGGATGGCGGCGGCGGGCAGGCCGGCGGCGATCAGGCCGACGCCGAGCGCGTTCATGATCGCCGACGACGAATTGAAGCTTTCCGAACCGCAGCGCAGGATCGCGGCGTTGCCCGCTTTCAGGCAGAGGCCGCCAGCGTCGGCGGTGACGTTCGGACGCGACTCGTAGATCACGCCGACGACCCCCAGCGGCGTGCGCACCCGGCTGATCCGCAATCCGTTCGGGCGCTGCCAGGCGGCAAGGACGCTGCCGACCGGATCGGGCAGGTCCGCGACCTCTTCGAGGCCGCGGGCCATCGCCTCGATCCGCGCATCGTCCAGCGCCAGCCGATCCAGCATCGCCTTCGACAGCCCCTTGGCCTTTCCCGCCCGCATGTCCTGGGCGTTGGCGGCGAGCAGCTCTGCGGTGGCACCCCGGATCGCATCGGCGCTGGCGCGCAGCGCCCGGTTCTTGAGGTCGGTGGAGGCGGCGGCTAGGACCCCGGCTGCGGCGCGGGCGGCTTGCCCGATGCCTCGCATCAGGTCCTCGATGCTGTCGATGGGTCCGGTGCTGTCCAGGGTCATGGGGGGCTGCGTCTCCCGATCCGCTCGCGGCCCCGTCATCCCAGGGCCAGATCGTCGCGATGGATGATCTCGTCGGGTCCACGGTAGCCGAGCCGTTCGGCGATTTCGACGGTTTTTCCTCCGATGATCCGCCGCGCGTCGGCGGCCGCGTAGGCGACCAGCCCGCGGCCGAGCTCGCGTCCGTCGCGGCTCTTGACGATCACCGCATCGCCCTTGTCGAACGCCCCCACCACCTCGACGACGCCCGCTGGCAGCAAGCTCTTGCCGGCGGCAAGGGCGCGCGCGGCGCCGTCGTCGATGACCAGCGTGCCCGTTGGCTTCAGGGAGCCGCCAATCCAGCGCTTGCGGGCGGTCTGGGGGGTGGCCTGTGGCAGGAACCAGGTGCAGCGCACGCCTTCGGCGACCCGGGCCAGCGGATGCATCGGCTTGCCGTCGGCGATCACCATGCGGCAGCCGGCAGCCAATGCGATGCGCGCGGCGGCGAGCTTGGTGACCATGCCCCCCGTGCCGCAGCCCGGCGCGGCGGCACCGGCGACCGCCTCGACGTCAGCCGTGATCGCCCGCACCTCGGGGATCAACATCGCCGAGGGATCGGCGCGAGGGTCGGCAGTGTAGAGGCCGTCGATGTCGGAGAGCAGCACCAGAGTATCGGCGCCGACCATGGCGGCGACCCGCGCCGCCAGCCGATCGTTGTCGCCAAAGCGGATCTCGTCGGTGGCGACCGTGTCGTTCTCGTTGATCAACGGAACCGCCCCGGCACGGAGCAGCGTCGTCAGAGTCGCCCGCGCATTGATGTAGCGACGACGGTCCTCGGTATCGGAGAGCGTCAGCAGCACCTGGGCGACGGTGATGTCCCAGACCGCCAAAGCGTCCTGATAGGCGTGCGCGAGGCGGATCATCCCGGTGGCAGCCGCCGCCTGCTTCTCCTCCAGACGCAGGCTGCCGTTCCCTAGTGCCAAGTGGCGGCGGCCGACGGCGACGGCGCCGGACGAAACCAGCAGCACCTCCTGTCCGCGGGTTCGCGCCACCGTCACGTCTTCGGCCAGCGCCTGCAGCCAGGCGCGGCGGATGGTGCCCCGCTCCTCGTCCACCAGCAGCGACGAGCCGATCTTGACGACCAGCCGCTTGCCGTCGGCGAGCGACGTGCTGTGCCGTTCCGAACTCATCGCACGGCAGGCGTCGCGACCGAACCATCCGGTTCGCGGGCCCGGCGGATGCAGGCCGCCGCCGCCCGCAACACCTCGTCCACCCCGGCGCCGCTGACGCCCGAGGCAACGAGGACCGGCTGGCCCGCGGCGCCTGCCAGCGCCGCCCGGCGTTCGGCGATCTCCATCTCGGTCAGCGCATCCGCCTTGCTGAGGACGACGATTTCCCGCCGCGCCGCCAACGCGGCGCCATAAGCGGCGAGTTCCTGCCGCACCGTCCGGTAAGCATCCGCGACCTCTGGCCGCGTCCCATCGACCAGGTGGAGCAGTACGCGACAGCGCTCGATGTGGCCGAGAAATCGCGTCCCCAGGCCGGCGCCGGCATGCGCCCCTTCGATCAGCCCGGGAATGTCGGCCAGCACGAAGCTGTCGTCGTCCGCGGCGACCACGCCGAGGTTGGGATGCAGCGTGGTGAAGGGGTAGTCGGCGATCTTCGGTCGGGCCCGAGACACCGCGGCGAGAAAGGTCGACTTGCCGGCGTTCGGCAGGCCGATGAGGCCAGCGTCGGCAATCAGCTTGAGCCGCAGCCAAAGCCAGCGCTCCTGTCCCAGTTCGCCCCGCTCGGTTCGGCGTGGCGCGCGATTGGTCGATGACTTGAAGCGGGCATTGCCACGCCCGCCGCGCCCGCCGCGGGCGATGACGACACGCGCTCCCGGCTCGGTCAGATCGGCAAGCCGGGTCGATTTGCTCTCATCCAGGATCTCGGTCCCGGCCGGCACCCGCAGCACCACGTCCGCACCATCGGCGCCGGTGCGATTGCTGCCCATGCCATGCCCCCCCCTGGCCGCCTTGAAGTGCTGCTGGTAGCGGAAGTCGATCAGCGTATTGAGGCCCGGCACGCAGGCGACGATGACATCGCCGCCGCGCCCGCCGTCGCCGCCATCGGGACCACCGAACTCGACAAACTTCTCCCGTCGGAAGGACAGGCAGCCATTGCCGCCGTCACCGCTGCGCACGTAGACCTTGGTTTCATCAAGGAACTTCACGGACCCGCTTCCTACGTCGTTCGCTTGCCGCCGCCAAGCCGCATTTCAACGGTGCGCGAGGCGTCGGACTCCCGAGGCGGCGCACGAAAAAAGGGGAACGGCCGTCCGTTCCCCCTGCCCTCGGCGGCCGCTGGGTCGCCGCTCAGCTGGCCGGTTCGACGGCGACGAACTTGCGTCCCCCGCTCTTGATCATGAACTTCACTTGGCCCTCGGCCAGTGCGAACAGCGTATGGTCCTTGCCCATGCCGACGTTGGGGCCGGGATGGAATCGGGTGCCGCGCTGGCGCACGATGATGTTGCCGGGGATGACCACCTCGCCGCCGAATTTCTTGACGCCGAGGCGCTGGGCTTGGCTGTCGCGCCCGTTGCGCGAGCTGCCACCCGCTTTTTTATGTGCCATGCTGCGCTACTCCTTCGGCTGGTCGTCGCTGTCGGCGGTCTCGGCGAGGTCGGTTGCCGCCGGCTCCGGCGCCGCCTCTGCGGTTGCGTCCGGCGCCGGCGCGCCTTCCGGCTCGGCTGCCGCAATGGCCGCGGCATCGAAGCCCTCGGCGGCGATGTCGGTGATCCGCAGCACCGTCAGGTGCTGGCGATGGCCCTTGAGACGACGATGGTTCTTGCGCCGCTTCTTCTTGAAGATGATGACCTTGTCGGCGCGGGTGTGCTCGACCACCTGGGCCAGCACGGTCGCGCCATCGACGAGCGGCGACCCGACCAGCGGCGCCGCTTCGCCGCCGCCCACCATCAATACGTCGCCGAGGGTGATCGTCTCGCCGGGCTCGGCCACCAGCTTCTCGACCGAGATCCGGTCGTTTGGCGCAACGCGATACTGCTTTCCGCCGCTGCGGACCACTGCGTACATTCTTCGACCCTCGCCTCGATCTTCACAAGCCTCGGTTCACCACAAAAACAGGCGCGCGCTCCCGACGGTCGCCGGTCAGCGCGCGATCGTTTTTTTAGACCTCTCGTGCGCCGCCTGTCAACGCCCGCGCAGCGGCGTCGGGCGCAGTTGCCGGCCCGTCGCCGCCGGATCCAGGGCAGGACGCGCCTGCCGATCTATTCGGCTGGCGCGGCCGTCGCCGACGAGGTGGGCGGGGCCTCCGCCCGCTGTTTCGCCTTGGCTTCCTCGTACCAGACGCTGTGGTGCTCCTTGGCCCAGTTCTCATCGACGTAGCCCGTCGTCATCGCATGGATCGAATCTTCCATGCCGATGGAACCGATATAGATGTGCGCCAGCATCAGCATGCAGAGAACCTGCGAGGCAGTGCCGTGGATCGCCTGCATCCATTGCATCTGCTCCAGCGTCGCCCACTGGAAGGGAAACAGGAGATTGAGACCGGTGATGGACAACACCAGACCGCCGCCCATCACCATCCAGAACACCGTCTTCTGACCAAAGTTGAACTTCGCTGCGGGTGGATGTTCGGTCTCGAAGAACAGACCTCCACCCTCCTTGATCCACCCCCAATCGTAGCGGTCGGCAAGGTTATCCTTCACCCAGACGACGAAGATGATGATGAGGCCGAGCATGAAGGCGAACGCCACGTAATTGTGAACGTACTTGCCAAGCTGGGTGAGCGTCGCAAACGTCTCCTGCCCGACCAGTGGCATAAAGACGTGTTTGCCGTACAGCATGTTGACACCGGTGACAGCAAGAATAATGAACGAGCCCGCGGTCAGCCAGTGGCCGAACCGCTCCAGCGCGTTGAAGCGCAGGATCTTCCGCCCCGATCGCCCGTGCGAGATCCGCACCTTGCCGCGCAGCATGTAGAAGCCGAAGATCACCAGGAACATGACCCAGAAGGCAGCCGCCCCGACCCAATAGATCGGTCCGGCCCGCCAGGCGCGCCAGTTGTCCCCCTCCGACTGCACCAGCATCGCCGCCTTCTGGTCGGGGATCGACACGGTGCCGGTGGCACCTTGGCGGATCTGTCGCCACATCTCGGCGTCACTCAGGCCGCCGCGCGACGCCGCGGGGAAGCCATTTTCCGACTGCGCCAGCGCCGGCGCGAATTCCACGTACGCGGTGAGCGCCGTGAGCGCCGCGAGCAGGCCGAAGAGCGTCGCGAAGACGAGGTGGCGGAACAGACCCCGGCGCGGCGGGGGGCGGCGGGTCGGCTTCATCGTCGGTTTCTCCCTCCCCATCGATATCTCAAAAACCCCGTTGCCGGCCGGCGCGGTGGCGCAGCGCATCCGGCGACGCACCCGTCGTCCGGTTGCCGGCCCGCGGGTCGCCGGCGGCGCCCTGGGACGATTGAAAGGCAGCCCGGTGTCGTGCCGCTCCGGGCCCGTCGGCGGGCGGCCGCGCGCTCGCCGGCATGCCCCCTCCGGCCGTCGCACCGACACTGGGGCCACTTTGCTGCAGGGCGCGCGTCTGCAGCGCCGCCAAGGTGGTCTCGTCAAGGGGCGTATGCGGCTTACCGAGGTATGTGCCCTTTTTGTAGTTGAAGGGCCGACTCTCGCCGAAATCACAACCGGCCAGCAGACAGGGGGTCGCCAGCAGGACGAACATCACGAGCAGTTGTCTGATCGCTGTCATCATCTTCCGGGCACAAGAACGCGTGATCAAGGATGGCGCCGGACCGGGACGGAACGGGACTTGCGGCGGCGCGCACGTGCGCCGCCGCCGCCTCGTTACCGACCCGGCAGGCTCAGGTCGCGCCGGACTGGCGACCGTAGGCCGATCCCCACCCCCAAGCGCCGGAGCCGAACCCTCGGGCAACGACGCGCTCCCGGTAGATGGCGGACACCGTGTCACCGTCACCGGCGAGCAGGGCCTTGGTGGCGCACATCTCGGCGCAGATCGGCAGCTTGCCTTCGGCCAGACGGTTGGCTCCGTACTTCGTCCGCTCGGCAGCCGAGAGATTCTCCTCCGGCCCTCCCGCGCAGAATGTACACTTGTCCATCTTGCCGCGGCTGCCGAAGTTGCCGGCCTGCGGGAACTGCGGCGCACCGAACGGGCAGGCGAAGAAGCAGTAGCCGCAGCCGATGCACAGATCCTTGGAATGCAGCACGACGCCTTCCTCGGTGTCGTAGATGCAATCGACGGGACAGACGGCGATGCACGGCGCCTCCGAACAGTGCATGCACGCGACGGAGAGCGACCGTTCGCCCGGTTGGCCGTCGTTCAGCGTGACCACCCGCCGGCGGTTGATGCCCCAGGGGACCTCGTTCTCGTTCTTACACGCCGTGACGCAGGCGTTGCATTCGATGCAGCGTTCGGCGTCGCACAGGAACTTCATTCGAGCCATCGATCAACTCCTCACGCTGCTTCGATGCGACACAGGGTGCACTTGGTCTCCTGCATCTGGGTGACCGAGTCGTAGCCGTAGGTCATGGCGGTGTTGCAGGCCTCGCCCAGCACGTAGGGGTCCGCCCCCGCGGGATACTTGCCGCGCCGGTCCTCCCCCTGGAAATGGCCACCGAAGTGGAACGGCATGAACGCGACGCCCGGGGCCACCCGTTCGGTGACCATGGCCGCCACCTTCACCCGACCGTTCTCGGGTCCGACGACCCACACCATGTCACCGTCGCGCACGCCGACATTGTTGGCATCGCGGGGATTAATCTCGCAGAACATGGTCTGCTGCAGTTCGGCGAGCCACGGGTTGGAGCGGCTTTCATCGCCACCCCCCTCATACTCGACGAGCCGCCCCGAGGTCAGGATGATCGGGAAGTCGGCGGTCACGTCCTGCTTCTGAACGCTCTCGTACAGCGTCGGCAGCCGCCAAGCCTTGGTATCCGCATAGGTCGGGTAGTCTGCCACTAGGTCCCGCCGCGAGGTGTACAGCGGCTCGCGATGCAGCGGCACCGGATCGGGGAAGTTCCAGACAACGCAGCGCGCCTTGGCGTTGCCGTAGGGCGCACAGCCGTGGGCAATGGCGACGCGCTGGATGCCGCCGGACAGGTCGATCTTCCAATTCGTCTCGTCCCCGGCGATGCCTTCGATCACCTGGCGTTCGGCATCGGTGAGGTCGGCGTCCCAGCCGAGTTTCTTCAGCATCGCCATGGTGAACTCGGGGTAGCCGTCGCGGATTTCCGAGCCGACCGGATACGAGCCCTCGGCGAGCAGGTTGTCCCCGTCCCGCTCGACCCCGAAGCGGGCGCGGAAGCCCATGCCGCCTTCGGCCACCGGCAGCGACGTGTCGTAAAGATTGGCCGAGCCGGGATGGCCCATCTCCGCCGATCCCCAGCACGGCCACGGCAGGCCGTAGTAGTCGCCGTCCAGCGGCCCACCGCGCGCCCGGAGCGTCGTCCGGTCGAACGTTGCCTGATGCTGCATATGGGCGCGCAGCCGCTCCGGAGACTGACCGGTATAGCCGATGGTCCACATGCCGCGGTTGAACTCGCGGGTGATGTCTTCAATGAGCGGCTCGTCGCCGTTCACCTGGATGTTCTTGCAGAGCTCGTCAGCAAAACCAAACTTCTTGGCGAATCGATAAATGATCTCATGGTCGGTTTTCGATTCGAACACCGGATCGACCACCTTTTCCCGCCATTGCAGCGAGCGGTTCGACGCCGTCACCGACCCGTAGGTTTCGAACTGCGTCGTCGCCGGCAGCAGATAGGCGCCGTCGGTGCGGTCGTGCATCACCGCGGTGACCGTCGGATAGGGATCGATGACGACGAGAAGATCCAGCTTCTCCATGGCCTTCTTCATCTCCGGACCGCGCGTCTGCGAGTTGGGCGCATGCCCCCAGAACACCATGGCCCGCAGATTGTCCGGCTGATCGATGTTCGCCTTGTCCTCCAGCACGCCGTCGATCCAGCGGGAAACTGGGATCCCCTTGGACTGCATGATCTTTTCGTCGGCGAACCGGCCCTTGAGATACTCGTAGTCGGTCCCCCAGACACGCGCCCAATGTTTCCACGCTCCCGCCGCCAGGCCGTAGTAGCCGGGCAGCGTATCGGACAAGACGCCAAGATCGGTGGCCCCCTGGACGTTGTCGTGGCCGCGGAAGATGTTGGTGCCGCCGCCGCTCACCCCCATGTTACCGAGCGCCAGTTGCAGGACGCAGTAGGCGCGGGTGTTGTTGTTACCGTTGGTGTGCTGCGTGCCGCCCATGCACCAGATCAAGGTGCCGGGACGGTTGTTGACCAGCGTCCGGGCGACGCGGCGGAGCTGCGACCCCGGCACGCCGGTGACCCGTTCCGTCTCTTCCGGCGTCCACTTGGCGACTTCCGCGCGGATCTGGTCCATGCCCCACACGCGCTGACTGAGAAAGTCCTTGTCTTCCCAGCCGTTCTCGAAGATGTGCCAGAGGATGCCCCAGACCAGGGCAACGTCCGACCCCGGGCGGATCCGCACGAACTCGCTGGCGTGCGCCGCCGTCCGCGTGAACCGCGGATCGCAGACGATGAAAGGCGCGTTGTTCTGCTCCTTGGTCTTGAGCATGTGCAACAGCGACACGGGGTGCGCTTCCGCCGGGTTGCCGCCGATCAGCAAGATCGAGCGTGAATTATGGATATCGTTGTAGCTGTTGGTCATCGCGCCGTAGCCCCATGTATTAGCCACGCCCGCGACGGTCGTCGAGTGACAGATCCGCGCCTGGTGATCGACGTTGTTGGTGCCCCAGTAGGCGGCGAACTTGCGGAACAGGTAGGCTTGTTCATTGCTGTGTTTCGCAGAACCGAGCCAGTACACAGAGTCCGGACCGGAAGTTTCCCGGATCTCCAGCATCTTGTCGCCAAGCTCGTCGATCGCCTGATCCCACGAGATCTTCGTCCATTTGCCATCCACCAGCTTCATCGGATGCTTCAGGCGGCGCTCGCCGTGGGCGTGTGCGCGTACCGCCGCGCCCTTGGAGCAGTGGGCCCCCAGGTTGAAGGGGCTATCGAAGCCCGGCTCCTGGCCGACCCAGACGCCATTGTCCACCTCGGCGACGACCGTGCAGCCGACCGAGCAGTGGGTGCAGATGCTCTTCACTTCGGTTGCCTGGCGCACGCGCGCCGTCTGCTGCGCCTCGGCGCGCCGGACCGTGCCCAGCGGCACCGCCGCCGCCAGCGCGGCGCCGCCGGCGGTCAGGCCGGAACGCCGCAGGAACGCGCGGCGGTCGATGGCGCCGCCGAGAACGCTCTGCAGCGCGCGCGTCATCCGCGGGCCGTTCGCCACGCCGTCATGTCTCTTCACGAACATGGATGTTTCCTCCTTGCGCGGTTCTTAAAAGCGGGCGAGTTCGTAGGCTCGCCGCACGTGTTCGGTCTCGTGATAGCCGGCCACCTGCCGACCGACCGAGACCGTCGAGGCCGCCGCCCGCTCCCCCCTCAGCGCTGCGACTGCCGCACCGGCGGAGCCGGCCGCCAGTCCCGCGCGGGTGATGAACGCCCGACGGCTCACCGTCGTCTTCGTGTCCTGCGTCTTCGTGTCCTGGCTCATGCGAATGTGTCTCCCTCAGTCCAAGAACCGGCCCTCACGCCACCCGAGGGGCGGGAGAGAATGCTCGGGCGCTCGCCGCGAGCGATCACCCATGTGCGCGCCGGCGGCCCCAGGGTCGCCGGTGCCGTCAGCCGACCATGGAGAAGGCTTCTCGCTCCACGGCCATGAACGTCCGGCCGATGGTCCCCACCGGCCCATAGAGATGCGCCCGGGGGGCCTCCTCCAGATCTTCAAAAAAGCGCGGCGCCCAGGTCGCCACGTGCGACTCGAAAAAGCTGCGTTGCGTCGCCAAGTCCGCCGGACTGCCGAACGCGCCGGTGATCAAGCCGTGCATGATCTCGCACAGCGAGGCGACATGGTCCTCCGGTTCGACCACCCCCTCGGCGCGCTCGATGCCCAGCCTCTGCATGTCCCAGCGCAGGTCGGCGAGAGGCTTCTCGAAGAGAAAACCGGTCAGATAATAGGAGCCATAGGGGCGCAGATCGCCCTCGGTCAGGCCGATGAATAGGTCTGAGAATTCTTCTTCAGCCTGCTCTGCGGTGACGCCCGCCGCCATCGCGCCCAAGGCGGCCAAGCCGCAACCGATGTCGCTGTCGTCGCCATCCAGTCGGCTTAGGGTGACGAGCAGGTCGGCATTCGGCGGCGCACTCAGAAGACGCGCCAGTAGCCCGTAGAAGTGGGCGCGCAGCGCATCTTCTTCAGGCAAACTTAGACTCTGGCTGCGCATTGGCAGCACGGTGGCGTTTCCTCCTTGCGGTTAATTATTTATGATTGTTGCGCTACTTCAGCGCGCTTGGATCACGAGCCGCAAATCTCATGACTCTTAGCATCGTCCCGCACACGCCAGAGAGTGTCAATGACAAATCGTCCGCATGCGCTGCGGCGATTGCGGGCCGGTTTCGTCGCCCGGCAAGGGTCAGGCGC
>CAZVRW010000028.1:0-24328 GCA_964630265.1 uncultured Rhodospirillaceae bacterium | reverse complement strand
CGCCCGGCAAGGGTCAGGCGCGCGGCGACGGATCAGCCGCCCGACACCGGACCGCCGGCGCGCCGGGCGGCATCGGCAGCGTCCTCCACCCCATCCTCTGAAGCCGCTGCGGCGTCGATCGTGTCGTCTCCGGCGGGCGGAGCATCCGTCTTGATCTTCGGCGCCGCCCCAGCATCGGCGATCGCCTCGGCAGCGGGCGCAACGTCTGGGGACCCTGCCGCGGCAGCGTCGTCGACGGCATAGCCACGACCGGCCCGCCAGGCGGTCTGCACGGCCTGGGCGACGGTGCCGACGTGGCGGAAGTCTTCGTCGTAATCGTTGAGGCCATCGAGATTGGCCAGAACCGGGTCGCTCCGCCAGAGGGCGCGGAGCGCCCGGCGCTGCAGGACTTCCGGCACACCATCCCTTAAGTAGGCGGCGAAATCGCCGTCCTTGCCGAGGGTTTCAGGGTCCGGCAGGTCCCCCTCGCCCACCGGCGCATCCAGCGGTCCGTCTGGCCGTATGTCCATGGGCGCGTCTGGCGGCACGTCTGGCGACATCGGCGCAGGCCTCGGCGGCGATGCCTCCGGCGCGGCCGGTGGCAGCCGTGGCTCCGCCGGCACTGCTTGCGACGATGAGACGTGTCTGCTCTGCGCCCGCTTCAGCCGCGACCAGCGGGCGAACGGACTTTCGCGGTCAACGGCCACGATCACCTCCGTCGCGCCCCCGCGCCACTGGCGGCTCGCGGCGGAACGGATCGGCCTCGGCGACCTCCCGCTTCGGCTTCTGCCGGCGTTTGACGAACGGCTCGTCCAGGAGGTGGCGGGCGACGAAGGCCTCGATCCAGGCTACCAGCGCCGGCGGCATGGCCACGCCCTCGACCACGTCCTCGCCGCTGTCGAGATAACCCTGGGCCTCAAACGGACAGACCGTGGCGAGAAACGGCATGACGCCCGCGGCGTCGCCGCGCCGGCGCAGCACCACGAAGACCTGCGGCCGACCGCTCGCCAGGTTCTCCAGATAGCCAGGGGTTTCCCTGGGAAACAACTCGACGGCGACTCGCCCCAGGTACCAGCGCGCCACCCCCGGCGCCCGATCGAGCAGCCGCGGCGCATCGTCGGGTCCACCGCCGGCGATCACCGCCGTCGGCCGCCACGTGGCGGTGGCCCAGGCATGATGGCTCTCGCGATGCTCGGCGACGACGCCGAGCGTCATCCGGGCGACCGGCGGCGTTGATCTGATCTCGGACGGCGCCATGGCGTCCCCTATCAATCGGATGCGCCTATCCATCCGTGCGGTGTTGCAATCCGATGAGCATATGGGAAACACTGGGCGTAAAGAAAGATGGCCGCACGGCCGGGAGGAACAGTGCATGCAGGTTAACGGCAAACGCGTCCTCGTTTGCGACTGCGAAAAGACCATGGCCATCGACGTCCGCGCGCTGGCGCGGGCACTCGAGACCGACGAACCAGTGCTGCAGACGCACCTCTGCCGCTCGCAGATCGAGACCTTTCGCGACGCGGCGGCGAGCGACGCGCCGCTGCTCGTCTGTTGCACGCAGGAGGCGCCGCTGTTCGACGAGATTGCCGGCGAACTCGGCGCCGCGACACGCCCCGCCTTCGTCAACATCCGTGAACGTGCCGGCTGGTCCGACGAGGGCGACCAGGCGGCGGCGAAGATGGCGGCGCTGATCGCCGAGGCGGCAAGCGACATTGCCCCGACGCCGGCGATCGAAATCGCGTCCGCTGGCGTCGCGCTGGTGTACGGCTTTGGCGAAGCGGCCATCGAGGCCGCCCGGCAGCTCTCCGGGCGGCTCAACGTCACCTGCCTGCTCGCGGGCGGAGACGACCTGCTGCCCGGACCGGTGATCGACGTTCCGGTGTTCCGCGGGCGTATCCGCGGCGCCGCCGGCCGGCTCGGGGCGTTCGAACTGACGATCGACGACTTCGCGGCGTACTCGCCGTCCGCCCGCGCCGGCTTCGCCTTCTTGCCCGGGCAGGACGGTGCCGTCTGGCGCTGCGATGTGCTTGTCGACCTGTCGGGCGGCACGCCGCTGTTTCCCGCCCCCGATCTCCGCGACGGCTATGTCCGCGCCGAGCCGTCGGACTTGGTCGCCGTCCAGAAAGCGCTGTTCGCCGCCGCCGACCTCGTCGGCACCTTCGAGAAGCCCCGCTATCTCCGCGTCGATCCGGCGATCTGCGCGCACAAGCGCAACGAGATCGTCGGCTGCGACCTCTGCCTCGCCGTCTGCCCCACCGGCGCCATCCAGCCCGCCGGCGACCACACCGCCGTCGATGCGGCGATCTGTTCGGGGCACGGCGCCTGCGCCAGCGTCTGCCCGACCGGCGCCATCGTCTTCGATCTGCCCAGCGGCAATGCGCTATTCGAGCGGCTGCGCACGCTGCTTCGCACCTATCGGACCGGCGGCGGCATGCTGCCGGTGCTGTTGGTCCATGATGCCCGACGCGGGGACGCGACGATCACGCTGCTGGCCCGTACCGGCCGCGGCCTGCCGGCCAATGTGCTGCCCTTCGTCGTCAACGAGATCACGATGATCGGCCTGGATTTTCTGCTCGCGGCCCTGGCCTACGGGGCGGCGCAGGTGCGGCTGCTCGCCGGGCCGGAGCACCGCGACGCGCTGGAGCCGATGCGCGGGCACGCGCAACTGTTGGCGGCGATCCTCGGCGGGCTCGGCTACGGCGGCGAGCGCGTGGCGATCGACGAGATCGCCGATCCGGCGGAGTTGGAGCAGCGCCTCTACGCGCTGGCGCCGCCGCGCCCCGTCGCCACGGCCGCCGGCTTCCGCATCCTCGATGACAAGCGGACGACGCAGTCCCTGGCGCTTCGCCACCTGCACGCCCAGGCGCCGGCCCCCGTCGATGTCATCGCCCTCGCCGACGCGGCACCGTTCGGTCAGGTCCTCGTCGACCAAGCGGCGTGCACGCTCTGCCTTGCCTGCGTCGGTGCCTGCCCGACCGGTGCGCTCGGCGCCAACGCCGACATGCCCGAGCTCGGCTTCACCGAGGAGCGCTGCGTCCAGTGTGGGCTCTGCCGCACCACCTGTCCCGAGAATGCGGTGACGCTGGTGCCGCGCCTGGACTTCACCGACGATGCCCGGCGCAAGCGGGTGCTGAAGCAGGAGGAGCCCTGGCATTGCGTTCGCTGCGGCAAGCCCTTCGGCACCCGGTCGACGATCGAGCGGCTGGTCGATCGGCTGGCCGGGCACTCCATGTTCGCCGCGCCGGGGCGCATCGAAATCATCAAGATGTGCGAGGACTGCCGGGTGATTGCCCAGTTCGACGAGCCACAGCCGATGGCCGCCGGCCCGCGGCCACGGATGCGCACCACCGAGGACGACCTGCTCGAGCGCGCCCGCGCGCAGTTGGCCCAGCAGAAGCGCGACGCCGATCGCTGACTCTTTGAGAACCCGGGGAAACGTGCATGCCCGACTTCTGGCACCGATCTGGCTATCATCTGCTCGCCCGAACCGCCGACGGCCGCCTCGTCGCCACGGACCCGTTTCTCGTCGCCTACTTGGAGCGGCCGGAGATCCGCCCGCAGCCGGAGTCCTGCCATGCCGAACTGACGCTGCATCGCGACCTGACGGAAAACCCGCTGATCGACGTTTCGCCGGGGCGCCTCGGCACGCTCGCCGATCCCGACGCGCGCGACAACTACGCGGTCTTCCTGCGCTTCCGCGACGAATTGCTTGCCCGGCCGACGCTTGAGGCCTTCTATCTTGATGCGGCGCGCGGCCGCGTCGACGGCGTACCGCCATTGTTCATCGATCACGTCGTGCAGGTGATCGTCCGCCGCATGTTGGAGGGATCGGACGACGGGCTCCGGGCGCGCGCCGCCGAACTGCTGTTTCGTCCGCAGCGGGTGACGATCGAGGAGGGTCGCATCCTCATGGCCGACGACGAGACGCTGACCATGCTGGCGGCACGCGGCGATACCGGACCGGGGGCGCTCCGCGCCGAGGCGGCGCCGCGACGGGTGACTCTCGACGTCCTCGACCCCGAGGGGACGGACACATACTGGTCGCGGAGCGATGCCTACGATCTGGTGTTCGACGCGGCGTTTACCCGCTATGGCCAGGACGCGCTGGCCCGCGTGCTCGAGGCCTGGATCCGCCACTTCCTCGGGGCGGATGTGAGCATCCAACCGGTGGCCGCGATCCGTGATGAGCGCTGGCGCTGGCACATCGGCCTCGATACCGAGGCGACGGCGATCCTCAACGATCTGTGGTCCGAGCAAGAGGTGACGGAGGACCGTCTCCAGCGGCTGCTCGCGCTGTTTCGTCTGGAGTTCAAGACGCCGGCGGCGGTGCTGCCGGAGATGGCCGGCCGGCCCGTTTATCTCGGCATGGCGATGGCGGCGGACAACCGGCTCCGGCTGAAGCCGCAGAACCTGCTCGTCAACCTGCCAGTAATGGCGCCGGCCTAACCCGCATCCCGGAGGTCCCGATGAACGAAGACGCCCTCAATATGTCGACGCGCAAATTCCTGAAGACGCTCGGCGTCACCAGCCAGCGCGAAATCGAAAAGGCGGTGCGCGCCGCCGCCGAGGCGGGCACCCTGCCGTCCGGACCGCTTGCCGCCACCGCCCGCGTCACCGTCGCCGGCATTGCCTTGGACATCACCATCGACGGCAAGCTGGAGATCGACTGACACGAGGCCGTCGTCGTCGCGGGGTCAGTCGAAGACCGCGGCGAGTTGCGCGATGTCGGTGCCTTCCTTGACGCTCCGCAGGTGGTGATAGGTCACCGCCGGCATCACCGCCGAGATGCTGCCGACGACGATGCTCCAGAGATAATCGGCGACGACCAGGCCGAACGTGCCGAGGACCCATGAGAGCAGCCAGGCGGCGACGCCGGCGAGGGGCGTGAAGCCGATGGCGATCAGCATCATGAGAGCGAGGATGGCGAGGATCTTCCAACGGTGCCCCCGCGTCAGGTCGGCGCTGCGGCCGAGGCTCGCCAGCACGCCCGGACGCTCGACGACGGCAACCGGCACGGCGACCCAGAACATCACCAACAAGATCAACCCGGGAATAATCAGCAAGATGAAGCCGAGGCCGACGGCCAGGCTGACGAGCAGGGCAACACCGAGCACCGGCAGCACCCGACCGAGGCCGATGCGCAGCGCCTCGCTGATGCTGGCGCGTCGGCCGCGGATCTCGCGGACCGTGAGAAACACCGCCGCCGCGGTGAGCAGCACCGACAGCAGCAACTGCAGCAGCCCGTAGGTCATCCCGAAACCGATCGCACCAGCATCGGGAACGCCGTCGTCCGCCGGGTCAACCGACATCTCGAAACCGCCCGGGGCGGGAATGCCGTCGCCGACGAACGCCTCGAAAGAGAACAGGTTCAGCACGGCCAGCGGCGACAGCACGATCGCCCCGAGTGCCAGGAAGGCGGCGATGTTCCGGAAAAACACCGAGAACCCCTGGCTGATGACGGCGCCGACCTTGAATTCGCGAATGCTGCCAGCCCCGTTCATCGTGATCCTCTCCGCCCGCCGCGACCGCGTCGGCACGCTAGCAAATGGTTGGACCGCAGCCCAGCCGTTTCTCCCGTCGACCCGGACGACGCAGGTCCGCAGGAGGCATCGCCGGCGCATAAGCGTCTGTTAAGCATGTTGAAGCATCATCGTGTGCGGGCATCGGACCGAGAGCGGTTCGGCCTGCGGTCAGCGTGGTAGCGTTCCTCTCGAGATTCCGTCAAAAGGTGGACCCCGTGTTCGGTGGCGCCAGAAAGTCAGCGATCGCACAGCGGCCCCGCTACGACCCGCGATGGACCCGGTCGCCGGCGGGGCGGTTCTTCCGGCTGCCGCATGTTGATCCGGAGGCCCAGGGGCTCGCCGGCGTCAGCGGCGTGTTCGTGATCTGGCATTCGGGCGTCAGCCCGGACTGGGTTTACGTCGGCTACAGCAGCGACCTGGCGGCCGCCATGCATGCCGTCGCCGCCGATCCCGACGTCATGGTGTTCGAGGTCAACGGCGGGCTGTTCTGCACCTGGGCCCGGATCCATCTCGACCACTGCCACGGCGTTGCCGCCCATCTCATCGCGACCCTGCGTCCGCGGGTTCCGACCGCGAGCGCGCTGCCGCCCGATGTCGTGCCGATCCCGGTGCTGGCGCCGGGGCAAGATCCCATCCTGACGTGACCGCGGCCTGCCGTCGGCGAGCGGCGGTGCCGGCGTGGCTGCGGGTTACGGCCGCGCTGCCGTGGCCGCGCCGCCTTGGCCTCGTCGTCGGCATTAACCGTGCAATAACCCATTTGAGCCACATTTCCGGCCACCGGCAGGTTCGGGTCAGAACGATGGAGGCGATGCGTGAGCAGCAGTCAGAAAAGACAACGGGACGCCCGATGCGCGGGTCTCGCGCTTGCCCGCATCGGTGACCTGGGGCTGACGCCGTCACCCAATGCCTACGTCGTCTTCTTCACGTATTTTGAAGGTGGTTGCGCCGAGCTCAACCGACAGCTCGACCACATCTTCCTGAATAACCTGCCCATCGGCGACACGACGGTCACCGAGCTCTACAACCAGTTCTGCTTGAAGTCCGATGAGACGTTCATCCTCTCCCAGCTTGCCGGCTCGGTCGCCGACGAACTCGGAAAACTGCTGGAGATCATCGGCGATGCCGGTCGCAACACCTCGGACTACAAAACGACCCTGGAATCCGCGTCGGACCGACTATCCTCCGACGTCGGCACCACCGATGTCCGTGACATCATCAGCCGGGTGTTGGTGGAGACGCAGTCCGTCGTTGCCCACAGCCAGATGCTGGAACGCAAGCTGATCGACAGTGCATCCACCATCAACAGTTTGTCCGAAGAGTTGACCAGCGTCCGAAAGGAAGCGATCACCGATCCGCTGACCGGGTTGGCCAACCGCGCCGAGTTTCAGCGGGTGGTGACGGCGGCGATGCAGGCGGCCGACCGCTCCCTCTCGCAGTTGTGCCTGCTCGTCATCGATATCGATCACTTCAAGCGGGTCAACGACAGCTACGGCCACATCGTCGGCGACAAGATTCTCAAGCTCACCGCCGCGACCTTGCAGAACAACATCAAGGGCAAGGACTTGGCCGCCCGGTTCGGCGGCGAGGAGTTCGTCGTCATCCTGTGCGACGCCGGCATCGACCAAGCCAAGCGCATCGCCGAGGTCTTGCGCAAGGCGGTCTCCGAGCAGGCGATCGTGCGCAAAACCACCGGTGAACGGAAGGGCAACGTCACCGTTTCCATCGGCGTCGCCGAGTTCGCCTTCGGCGACACCATGGAAACGTTGATCGAGCGTGCCGACCGTGCGCTCTACCTCGCCAAGAACAGCGGCCGCAACCAAGTCAAGACCGAAGACGACCTGGAGGACGCACCCGACGCCGCGCTGCAACCGGCGGCGGGCTGATCCGACCGATAACCCTTTCCCCTCGGCGCGCCGTCGCGGTCAGGCCGCCTCCGGCGTCGTTTCCTCGAGCAGGTCGAGGATGTCGGCCATGATCGCGTTCAGGTCGAAGTCCTTGGGCGTGTAGACCCGCGCCACCCCGGCCTGACGCAGCGTTTGCGCGTCTTCGGGCGGAATGATGCCGCCAACGACCACCGGCACGTCACCCAGGTCGGCGTCGCGCATCCGCCGCATGATCTCCGCGACCAGCGGCACGTGCGACCCCGAAAGAATGGACAGTCCGACCACGTGCACCCCTTCCTCGAGCGCGGCGTTGACGATCTGCTCGGGCGTCAGCCGGATGCCCTCATAGACCACCTCGAGCCCGGAGTCGCGGGCGCGCAGCGCGATTTGTTCGGCGCCGTTGGAGTGGCCATCGAGGCCCGGTTTGCCGACCAGCATCTTGATCCGGCGGCCGAGCCGATCGGTCAGCACCTCGACACGGGTGCGGACGGTTTTCAGCGCGGCGACGTCGCCGGCGACCGAGGCCTGGGCAACGCCTGTCGGCGCCCGGTATTCGCCGAAGACCTCGCGCAGCGCCCCCGCCCATTCGCCGGTGGTGACGCCGGCGTGGGCGCAGGCGATGGAGGGCTCCATGATGTTGCGGCCCTCCCGCGCGGCGGCGGCGAGGTCGTCGAGGGCGGCGCCGACGGCGGCTTGATCGCGGCCCTCACGCCAAGCCTTGAGCGACTCGATCTGATTGGCCTCGGCGCGCGCATCGACGGTCATGATGCTGCCCTCGCCGGTGCTCAACGGCGACGGCTCGGCGTCGACGAACTTGTTGACGCCGATGACGATCTGTTCGCCGGCCTCGATGGCGGCCAGCCGCCGGGCGTTGGACTCGACCAGCCGCTGTTTCATGTAGCTGGTGTCGACGGCGCGCACCGCGCCACCGACCTCCTCGATCCGCTTCAACTCTTCACGCGCCTGGTACTTGAGCTCTTCGACCTTCTCGGCGATAGCGCGGGAGCCGTCGAAGATGTCCGCATACTCAAGCAGATCGGTTTCGTAGGCGACGATCTGCTGGAGGCGCAGCGACCACTGCTGGTCCCACGGCCTGGGCAGACCGAGCGCCTCGTTCCACGCCGGCAGCTGGACGGCGCGCGCGCGGGCGCTCCGCGACAGCACCACAGCGAGCATCTCGAGCAGGATGCGATAGACGTTGTTTTCCGGCTGCTGTTCGGTGAGGCCGAGGGAGTTGACCTGAACGCCGTAGCGGAACCGCCGCAGCTTTTCGTCGGCGACGCCGTAGCGCTCTGCCGTGATCTCGTCCCAAAGCTCGCAGAACGCCCGCATCTTGCACATCTCGGTAATGAACCGGATGCCGGCGTTGACGAAGAAACTGATCCGCCCCACCACCTCCGGGAACTCATTTTCCGGCACTTGGCCGGATGCCTGCACGGTATCGAGCACGGCGATCGCCGTGGCCAGGGCGAAGGCCAGTTCCTGGACCGGCGTCGCCCCCGCCTCCTGCAGGTGATAGGAGCAGACGTTCATCGGGTTCCACTTCGGCACCTCGCGGTAAGTGAAGGCGATGACGTCGCCGGTGAGCCGCATCGACGGCGCCGGCGGGAAAATGTAGGTGCCGCGGGACAGGTACTCCTTGATGATGTCATTCTGCGTCGTGCCCGACAGTTGCTTTCGGGCGACGCCCTGCTTGTCGGCGGCGGCGATGTAGAGAGAGAGCAGCCAAGCCGCCGGCGCGTTGATGGTCATGGATGTGTTCATCTGATCGAGCGGAATGCCGTCGAGCAGCGTCATCATGTCGCCAAGGTGGCAGACCGGGACGCCGACCTTCCCCACCTCACCGCGCGCCAACACGTGATCGGAGTCGTAGCCGGTCTGTGTCGGCAGGTCGAAGGCGATGGAGAGACCGGTCTGCCCGCGCGCCAGGTTCTTACGGTACAGCGCGTTGGACTCCTTCGCCGAGGCGTAGCCGGAATAGGTTCGGATCAACCACGGCTTGTCACGTTTCACGGCCTGTGCTGCGGTTGCTAATTCACTCGACATTTCCTGCCTCCTCTCGGCTGGGCCGCGGTCGCGCCGACGGCACAAAACCTTGGAAAAACCGCCCGTTTTCCCGGGTGCGTCCAAGAATCTAACAAATTGTGCATTGCGAAGAAAGGCTCATCGGTCTACAACGATTCATCGACTTGGACCACGTGATCCGCGCGTTTTGGCCCCTCCCAGGCTTTTAGTGTACGATGGAGACCGGCGCGGGGAAAGCGTCGACGTCCGCCCCGTTGAGCCGCCTGCGGAGGAGACACCATGACCAAAGAGCTATACCCCATCGGCGAAGCCCCACCGATCGGTGAAGTCCCGCCGAAGATGAACGCGTGGCTGATCCGCGAGGAGCGGTTCGGTCAACCGACAACCGGCTTCCAGAAGGAAGTCGTCAGCCTGCCGCCGCTCCGTGACGATGACGTCTATGTTTACGTCATGGCCGCCGGCATCAACTATAACAACGTGTGGGCGGCCCTCGGCATCCCCGTCAACGTCATCAAGGCGCGCAACAAGCAAGGCGAGCCGGAAGACTTTCACATCGGCGGCAGCGACGCGTCGGGGATCGTCTACAAGGTCGGCAAGGACGTCACCAGCGTCAAAGTCGGCGATGAGGTGGTAATCCATTGCGGCATGTGGTCGCGTGACTGTCCTTGGGTCACGGCGGGCAACGATCCCATGTATTCTCCGACCTTCCGGATCTGGGGGTACGAGACGAACTGGGGCAGCTTCGCCCAGTTCACCCGGGTGCAGGCGCACCAATGCATGCCGAAACCCAAGCACATGACATGGGAAGAAGCGGCATCTTACACCCTGGTCGGCGCCACCGCCTATCGGATGCTGCACGGCTGGCCCGAGAACGCCATGAAACCCGGCGATCCGGTGCTGATCTGGGGCGGGGCCGGCGGCCTCGGCTCCATGGCCATTCAGATCGTCCGCGCCGCCGGCGCCATTCCGGTGGCCGTGGTCTCGGGCGAGGACAAGATCGATTACTGCATGCAGCTCGGCGCACAGGGTTGCATCAATCGCAAGGACTTCGACCACTGGGGCATGCTGCCGCACTGGAAGGACAGCGTCGGCTACGCCAACTGGTTGAAGGGCGTGCGCGCGTTCGGCGCCGCCTTTTGGGACAAGCTCGGGGAAAAACGGTCGCCGACCTTGGTGTTCGAGCATCCGGGCGAAGCGACAATTCCGACATCCATGTTCGTCTGCGAGACTGGCGGCATGGTCGTGATCTGCGCCGGCACCACCGGTTACAACGCGACGGTCGACCTTCGCTACCTGTGGATGCGGCAGAAGCGCGTGCAGGGCTCCCACTTCGCCAATGACGACCAGTCTTACGCGATGAACGAATTGGCCTTGAAGGGGCTGCTCAATCCGTGCATGTCCAAGGCCTTCACCTATGACGAAGTGCCGCACGTGCATCAGCTGATGCATGACAATCTGCACCCGCACGGCAACATGGCGGTGCTGATCGGTGCGCCGGACTTCGGTCTCGGCAAATCCGCCGAGGCGCCGGTCACGGCCATCGATGCCCACCTGCCGGCCGGTGACGTTCACGACACCCCGCGTCCCTATCCGTTGTCGGTGCCCCTCCCCGATGTCTCCACGGGGGCCGAGGAGTTCACCTTCGTCGACGACGGCACCAAGGTACGCGATCGGATGAACGCCGGCATCATCTCCTGCCGGACCTCCGACAACCTGCACGACGCGGCCCGGAAGATGATCGACAACGAGGTGCACGCACTGGTCGTCATCGAGAACGACGAGGCCATCGGCGTGCTGTCGCAGACCGACATCGTCCTGGCCCGGCAGGGCCGGACGGCGGCCGAGGTGCGCAACTTCAGCGTCGGAGACTGGATGACGCGGGGATGTGCCTCGATCGACCTGCAGGCGCCCATGTCCGAGGCGATCACCATCCTCCTGAAGCAGCGCATCCACCGCCTGGTCGTCACCGAGCAGGGCAAGCCGGTGGGCGTGTTGTCGATGACCGACGTCGTCCGCAAGGCGATCACCGCCGACTGAACGGAGCCTCGCTTGTCAAGGCGCATCCTGGCCGTCACATTAGCGGAGAACGTTAGAGCGCTCGGCCCGCGATCGCGCAGCGACCATCGCGACATTTGCAACGACGGGGCCGGAGCGATCCGGCCCCGTTTGCTTTGATGCCCGAGCCTTCGATGCCGATGCTTTAGTGCCGATGCTGTGATGAAGGATATGAACGCCATGGATGCCCCTATTCGTGACACCGAAAGCCTAGTTCTGACGGACCTCATTACCACCTGTCTCGACGCCTACAACGCGGTCCAACACCTTCAAGTGGAAGTACGGAAGGAGGTGTCGCGTCTTGTCGTCCGCGACGGCCGGATCCCGTCGGATCTGGTCGA
Organism: uncultured Rhodospirillaceae bacterium; assembly: GCA_964630265.1. GTDB lineage: Bacteria > Pseudomonadota > Alphaproteobacteria > Rhodospirillales > Defluviicoccaceae > CAZBWP01. The sequence goes on along the minus strand of CAZVRW010000028.1, from coordinate 12,523 downwards.
CCGGCACCAGTTCGCCGCCCACGGCTACGCTTGGTTCTCCACCTATGCGTCGGCGTTGCGCGGCATGGTCGCCTGGGCCGAACGGCTGCAGGGCGAAGACCGGCTGGGCGAACTGGAGATGCTATACCTGCAAGCGGCGTACGGCGAGTATCTGTCGCAGATGGTCGGCGGCATTCCCATGGCGCAGGGGGAAATCGTCCGCCCCTACGACATGGGCGTCGGCGATGACGCGCTGCATGCCTTCTTCACGCCGGCCGTCTCCCTGCTGATCAAGCAGGGCAACACCGACGCCGTGCGGCGGCGGATAGCGGCGATCATCAGCGATGGCCACTTCGGTGACGCGGGTCTCGACGAAGACCTGGCCATGATCGCTGACCAGTTCCGCCGCTGGAGCGAGGAGAAAGTCCTGCCCTTCGCCCATGGCTGGCACATGCGCGACGAGCTGATCCCGATGGAGATCATCGACGAGATGGCGGAACTCGGCGTCTTCGGCCTGACCATCCCGGAGGAGTTCGGCGGCCTCGGCATGGGCAAGCTGGCGATGTGCGTTGTCACCGAAGAGCTGTCGCGCGCTTATATCGGCGTCGGCTCCCTCGGCACCCGGTCGGAGATCGCCGGCGAACTGATCAAGCTCGGCGGGACCGACGATCAGAAGGCGCACTACCTGCCGAAGCTGGCCGCCGGTGAGATCCTGCCGACCGCGGTGTTCACCGAGCCGAACACCGGCTCGGACCTGGGCTCGCTGCGCACCCGCGCGGTCAAAACGGGTGACGTCTACAAGATCACCGGCAACAAGACCTGGATCACCCATGCCGCCCGCACCGACATGATGACCCTGCTCGCCCGCACCGATCCGGAGACCTCCGGCTACAAGGGGCTGAGCATGTTCCTTGCTGAGAAGCCCCGCGGCACCGACGACGATCCCTTCCCGGCGCCGGGAATGACCGGCGGCGAGATCGAGGTGCTCGGCTACCGCGGCATGAAGGAATACGAGCTCGGCTTCGACGGCTTCGAGGTCAAGGCGGAGAACCTGCTCGGCCGCGCCGAAGGCAACGGCTTCAAGCAGCTGATGTCGACATTCGAGGGCGCCCGCATCCAGACTGCCGCCCGTGCCGTCGGCGTCGCCCAAAACGCCATGGAACTCGGCCTGCAATATGCCCAGGAGCGGGTCCAATTCGGTCAGCCGATCTTCAACTTCCCCAGGGTCTGGGGCAAGCTGGCGTGGATGGCCGTCGAAACGATGATCGCCCGCCAGCTCACCTTCGACTCGGCGCGGCAGAAGGATCTCGACCAGCGCTGCGACATCGAGGCCGGTTTTGCCAAACTGCTCGCCGCCCGTGTCGCCTGGTCGAATGCCGACAACGCCGTGCAGATCCACGGCGGCAACGGCTATGCCCTCGAATATCCGATCTCGCGGGTGCTCTGCGATGCCCGGATCCTGAACGTCTTCGAGGGCGCCGCCGAGATTCAGGCCCACGTCGTGGCCCGCGGCCTGCTCAGCGCCCGCACCTGAGGCGGCAAACCGAAGCGCGGGACGCGCCGTAACCTCCGGGGGATGGCGCGTCCAACGCGTGTTTGGATCAATCGATGGAGACAATCTTGCCGTATGTGCTCGGAGCCGTCATGGCGGCCGTCGTCGTGACCCTGTTTGCCGGGGTGATCTCGTTCGCGTTCGGCAGCCGTACCGATCGCCACCTCGCCACGAAACTGATGACGGCGCGCGTCGCGCTGCAAGGGCTCGCGATCCTGGTGTTCGCCGCCATGGTGCTGCTGTCGGCCAACTGATCGAATGGCCCGACGGTCCACCGACGCCGCGGTCGATCTACCGGCGGCGAAGGCGTGACCTCCGCCCTGTCCTCGCCTATATCGTTACGTGAACGCGGCGATGGAGCACCCCGATGGTCACCCTGACAAAGATCTACACCCGAGGCGGCGATGCCGGCGAGACGTCACTGGGCGACGGGACCCGCGTGGCAAAACACGATCTCCGCGTCGAAGCTTATGGCACGGTCGACGAAACCAATGCCGTCGTCGGTCTCGCCCGGCTGCATACGGCCGGTGAGGTGGATGCCATGCTGGCGCGCATCCAGAATGATTTGTTCGATCTCGGCGCCGACCTGTGCACGCCGGAGCAGGGGCGGAAGGCGGAGGGGGCGCTGCGGATCGTCGATTCCCAGGTCACGCGGCTGGAACGGGAGATCGACGTCATGAACGCTGACCTGCAGCCGCTCTCCTCCTTCATCCTGCCCGGTGGCAAGCCGGCCGCGGCCTACCTGCACTTGGCGCGTACCGTCGCGCGTCGGGCCGAGCGGCTGATCACGGCCCTTGCCGGCAGCGAGCCGGTCAACGGGGCGGCGGTCCGCTATATCAACCGCCTCTCCGACCACTTCTTCGTCCTCGCCCGCCACCTCAACGATCACGGCGCCACCGACGTGCTGTGGGTGCCGGGTGGCGAGCGGTAGGCATCGTCGTCGAAGCCCTGGGTCTTGCCGCCGCCCCTTGATCGCCGCTGCTTGACGGACACCCCTTGACCGCCGTTTCGGCCGTCCCAACGTCCCGTAGCCGATTGAGACGGACCGAGTCCAAACCTTTGATGGTCGGGCTCATTGTAGGGAGACACGGCAGGGAGACACGCGGATGATCACCGATCGTCAGGGCAATGCGTGCGCCGGCGCGGCGGCCAAGGCGATGGGCCTCTACGACCGCGCCATCGAGCAATTCAACATCTATCGCGGCGCCCCGCTGGCAGAATTGGATCAAGCCATCGCCGTGGCGCCCACCTTTGTCATGGCCCATTTGGCGAAGGCCCACATGATGCTCTTCGCCGCCGAGCCGGCGGCCATGGCCGAGGCGCGAAGCCTCGTCGACCGTGCCAGAACCTTGCCGGCCGACGCCCGCGAGGCTTCGCACGTTGCCGCCCTCGACCACGTGCTGCGCGGCGATTGGGACGCCGCAGCCATCACCCTCGACCACCATTGTACCGTCTGGCCGCGCGACATGCTGGCCCTGCAATCCGGCCATTCCATGGACTTCTACCGCGGCAATGCCCGGGACTTGCGCGATCGTGTTGCCCGCGCCCTGCCCCACTGGTCAGCGGACGTGCCCGGTCACTCCTGCGTCCTCGGCATGTACGCATTCGGGCTGGAGGAGATGGGCGACTACACGCGTGCCGAGGACGTCGGGCGCCAAGCGATCGACCGTGAGCCGCTGGACTGCTGGGCGCATCATGCGGTGGCGCACGTCATGGAAATGCAGGGCCGCGCCCAGGACGGCATCGGCTGGATGACGACGCGCGAGCCCTACTGGTCCGGCGACAACAACTTCTTCAAGGTTCACAACTGGTGGCACCTGGCGCTATTCAACCTGGATCTTGGCAACCACGCCGAGGTGCTGGCGCTCTACGATGGGCCGATCCGCGGCGTGCGCAGCGACGTCGCGCTCGATCTGGTCGATGCCTCGGCGCTGCTCTGACGTCTCCACCTCGCCGGCATCGACGTCGGCGACCGCTGGGGCGAACTGTCCACCACCTGGGAGCAGCATGCCGACGGCCGCACCTATCCCTTCAACGATTGGCATGCGGTGATGGCCCACCTGGGCGCCGGCCGAGACGACGCGGTGGCGCGCCTGACCGCGGCGCTGACCGAGACGGCGGCGGGTGCCACGCCGATGGCGGACTGGGCGGGCCACGTCGGCGTCCCTCTGCTTGAGGGCTTCACCGCGTTCTGGCGCGGCGACTATGACGCCAGCGTCAAGCGCCTGCATCGCACGCGATACGTCGTCAACCGCATCGGCGGCAGTCACGCCCAGCGCGACATCATCGACTGGACGCTGACCGAGGCGGCGCTGCGCGGCGGCCTTGCCGATCTGGCCGAAGCACTCGCCCACGAGCGTCTGGCGCTGAAGCCGCACAGCCCGATCAATCGCGCCTTCCTCGCCCGCGCCCGAAAGGCCTGAGCGCCGCCGCGGGGGCCGGCCGCTTCACGCGGGATCCAGCCGCGGCGGCGACCGGCCTTTCCATGCGTCCAGGTAGGCGTCGACCGCGTGCAGGTGGGCGGCCTTGGCGGCGGCGTCGAGAAACGCGGCGGCGAACGAGTTGCGGGCGAGCGCCGCGAGCTGCTCCGCGTCCCAACCGAACGCCTCGGCGGCCGCAACGTAGTTCGCGTTGATGTAGCCGCCGAAGTAGGCCGGATCGTCGGAATTGATCGTGACCATGAGGCCGGCGGCCAGCAGTCTCGGCAACGGATGGGCGGTGATGTCCGCAACCACGCGCAGGCGCACGTTGGACAGCGGGCAAACGGTGAGCGGGATACCTTCGGCGGCGAGGCGCCGGACCAGGGCGTCGTCGTCCAGCGCCCGGATGCCATGGTCGATGCGTTCCACCTTCAAACAGTCAAGCGCATCGCGCACATACGCCGCCGGGCCTTCCTCGCCGGCGTGGGCGACGGCGCGGAAGCCGGCGGCGCGGGCACGGGCAAACACCTCTGCGAACACCCCCGGCGGATGGTCCCGCTCCGCCGAGTCGAGCCCGACCCCGGCGATCCGGTCGCGGAAGGGCATCGCCGCCGCCAGCGTCGCGGCGGCGTCGTCGGCTGAAAGGTCGCGCAGGAAGCACATGATCAGTCGCGAGGTCAGCCCGAACTGTCGCTCCGCCTCGGCCGCCCCGGCAGCGAGGCCATCGACGACCGTGGCGAACGCGACGCCACGGCGCGTGTGCGCCTGCGGATCGAAGAAGATCTCGGCATGGCGCACCCCGTTGGCGTGTGCCCGCGCGAAATAGGCGGCCGCCAGGTCGTGAAAGTCTTGCGCCGTCTGCAACACCGCCATGCCCTGATAGTAGAGGTCGAGGAAGTCCTGCAGGTTGCCGAAGTGATAGGCGGCGCGAAGCGCCTCGACCGAGGCGAACGGCAGCGCCATGTCGTGGCGTGCGGCGAGCGCGAGCATCAGTTCAGGCTCGAGCGTGCCCTCGATGTGCAGGTGCAACTCGGCTTTCGGCAGTCCGGCGATGAACCGGGCAACATCGGTCATGGCGGCCCCTCCGCGACCCGTGGGCATGATCGATCCATACTATCCGCGAATGATGGCATTCGTTAGGGTCCGAGCGGGCGTCGTGATCCGCGCGGGGCGCGCGGGCCGGCATCGGTGCACCCAGGTCGGGGGGCGAGGTCGGGGGAGCCGAGGTTGGCAAAACTGCACACCCTGTTTTCCGCGGACGACATCGCGGCGCGGGTCGAGGTCCTGGCCGATGGGATTGCCGCGACCCTGCCCCCCGAGGTCGTCCTGGTCGGCGTCCTCAAGGGCTGTTTCGTGTTCGCCGCCGATCTGGTCCGGGCGCTGTTTCGGCGCGGCGTCACGTTGCGCGTCGAGTTCATCCGGCTCAGCAGCTACGGGCTCAGCCGCGCCAGCAGCGGCCACGTCGGCCTCTCGGGCGCCGTCCCCGAGGGCATCAGGGGAAGGCCGGTGCTGCTGGTCGACGACATCGTCGACACCGGCCACACCCTAGCCTTCGCCGTCCCCCTGCTGCGGCAGCACGGGGCGGCACGCGTCTGGACCTGCGTGCTCGTGGACAAGCCGTCACGCCGCGAGGTGGCGTTCACGCCGGACTTCACGGGATTCGAGGTCCCCGACGTGTTCATCGTCGGCTACGGCATCGACTATGCCGAACAGCATCGCGAGCGCCCCGACATCGCCGCCCTCGACTGACCATCGCCGCAGCCCGCGCTGGTGCCCCCGGGGAGACTCGAACTCCCACTCCGTTGCCGGAAACAGATTTTGAGTCTGCCGCGTCTACCGATTCCGCCACAGGGGCCCGCCAGCGCCCGGCCATGATAGCCGGACGCCGTGGCTGGTCAATCCATGCGCGATCAGGCGACGAACGGCACCAGGATCAGCGAGATCACCGACAGCAGCTTCACCAGGATGTTCATCGCCGGACCGGTGGTGTCCTTGAACGGATCGCCCACGGTATCGCCGATGACCGCCGCGGCATGGGCGTCGCCGCCCTTGGATTCGCCGGCGAGTTCACCGCGTTCGATCAACTTCTTGGCGTTGTCCCAGGCGCCGCCCGCATTGGACATCAACAGCGCCAGCGAGACGCCGACCACCAGCGCTCCCATGAGCATGCCGCCCAGCCCCTGCGGGCCGATGAACATGGCGATGATCACCGGGGCGCCGGCCGCGACGATGCCCGGCCAGACCATTTCGCGCAGCGCCGCGTTGGTGGAGATCGACACGCAGCGCGCCGTGTCGGGCTCGGCCATGCCCTGCAGCAGGCCGGGGATCTCGCGGAACTGCCGGCGGATCTCCTCGACCATCTCCACCGCCGCCTTGCCGACGGAGTTCATGGTCATCGCCGCGGCCAGCAGCACGACGGTGGCGCCGGCGAGCGCGCCGATCACCACCCGCGGGTCGGTCAGGTCGAGGGACAGCGGCTGACCGGACTCCACCTCCACCGCCTGCTTGAAGGCGACGAACAGCGCCAGCGCGGTCAACGCGGCCGAACCGATGGCGAAGCCCTTGCCGGTCGCCGCCGTGGTGTTGCCGATGGCGTCCAGGTGGTCGGTGATGCGGCGCACCTCGTCGGGCAGTTCGGCCATCTCGGCGATGCCGCCGGCGTTGTCGGAGACCGGTCCGGCGGCATCGATCGCCATGGTCATGCCGGCCGTCGACAGCATGCCGACGGCGGCGATGGCGATGCCGAACAGGCCGGCCGACTCGTAGGAGAGCAGGATGGTCACCGCGATCACCAAGAGCGGCACGGCGCAGGATTCCAGGCCCACGGCGAAGCCGGTGATGACATTGGTGGCGGGGCCGGTCTTCGAAGCCGTGGCGACGCGGAGCACCGGCCGCGACGAGGTGTAGTACCAAGTGGCGCGGCCGATCAGGATGCCGGCCAGGTTGCCGCCGAGAATGGCGAAGAAGATGCCGTGGCCGTAGCCGAACACCGCCAGGAAGATGATGATGAACAGGACGAACAGCGCCGCCGCCAGCGTCTCGGCGAAGGTGATGGCCTTCTCGGGGCCGAAGCGATGGAACAGCGGCAGGCTGAAGATGCCGATCAGCGACGCCACCAGGCCGATCACCCCGAGCGCCAGCGGCAGCGCCATCAGCATGAGCTGTACGGCTTCGACCTCGCTGCCGGCGACCACCTGGACATCGACGAGGGGCGTCATCCCCAGCAGCCGCGCCGGCGCGTCGCCGCCGAACATCGCCAGTATCTCCGTGGAGGACATGGTCGCCGCGATGGTGATCGCCGCCACCATACCGCCGACGAAGCTTTCGAAGATATCGGCGCCCATGCCGGCCACGTCGCCGACGTTGTCGCCGACGTTGTCGGCGATGACGCCCGGGTTGCGGGGATCGTCCTCGGGAATGCCGGCTTCCACCTTGCCCACCAGGTCGGCGCCGACGTCGGCCGCCTTGGTGAAGATGCCGCCGCCAACGCGGGCGAACAGGGCGATGGACGACGCGCCCATGGAAAAGCCCCATAGCGTGCGCACAGTGTCGACGCCGCCGAACCACCAGTAAAGCGCGCCGAGGCCGAGCAGGCCGAACGACGCGACGGCGATGCCCATCACCGAGCCACCGTCGAACGCCGTCTTCAGCGCCGCCGCCTCGCCCTGTTCCAGCGCCGCGGCGGTGGTGCGCACGTTGGCCTTGGTCGCCGCCTTCATGCCGACGAAACCGGCCAGGCCGGAGCTCAGCGCCCCGAAAACGAACGCCGCGGTCATACCGATGCCGTACTGAAAAGTGAGCAGCACCGCAACGACGGCGACGAAGATCGCGATCTTCAAATACTGACCGCGCAGGTAGGTCATCGCGCCCAAGTGGATCTGCTCGCCGATGGCGCGCATGCGATCGTTGCCGGTGGACCGGCGAATGATCAAGAGATACAGGACGGCTGCAACGAGCAGACCGCCGGCAGCGGCGATCATCGCCACGAAGCCGATGTTGGCACCCGGGATCATAACTGGCCTCCTCGCTCTGCAAAGTCCGGACGTCTCAAGACCCTGGACGCCTTGTGTGCGCCGCTTCTACTCAGGTTTTTATCGACGGTCCAGTGCTGGTCACGGCCTGCGATTTATCGACACGGCGTTGTTGCAAACACGCACAAACCCGGCGAGAGTGCCGGCGCGACCCGAAGCGGGCCGCCCGGCGAGGGATATCGCCCTGAACCACTCGGGAAGCCACTCGGCGAACCATTTGGGAGCCACTCGAGGAACCGCTCGGTGATCCGCAGCGTTCCCAGGATCGCACGCGTGGGCGCCGAGCCGGAGATCCGATCAACCGGAACCCAGGCCCTCGGGGGGCACGGGAGAGAGGTCCAAAGCAATGTTGTGTAAGCATTTCATGGTCAGGTCGGAATCGGCCCTGTCGAAGGTGAACGATACCGCGACCCTCGGTCAGGTCCTGGCGCACATGGTCAAGCACCGCCGCCAGCACCTCATCGTCACCGACGATGACGGCCACTATGTCGGAGAGATGACGTCGTCCACCCTCGCAAGAATGCTGTTGCCCGACGAGACCGCCGGACCGCAGACTCGCGAGCAGGCCGAATTGGAAACCATCAACGACGTGGATGACCGGATCATGCCGCATCTCGGCCGCTACGTCCGCGACTTCGTCACCCGGGACACACCGATCATCCAGCCGGACTCGCCGCTCTCGGACGCACTGAAACTGTTGAGCCAAGGCGTGCTTCGGCTGCCCGTCGTCGATCCGGCGAGCAACAAGCTGGTCGGGGTGATCTCCGCCCTGACCGTCCTCCGCCGCTACCAGTTCTGAGCGGCGCGACCGCGGCGGCAAGGCTTTCAATCGGGATATGGCACTCGCCGACGGGCTGTGATATAGCCGCGGCGGACATGAGGCATTCGCAATTCGAATCAAGGGGTCAGGTCAACTATGAAAGTCATGTTACTCCTTACCGCTGGGGGTCCAATGGTCATTATGACCAATTCGGAATCGGCAACCTCTCCTGTGCTGTTGCGGGCGCTGGCCTCGAAGGGCATTGACAAGTTTATCGCTTACGAAATCCCCTACGACGTGGCCAAGGAGCGTTACGGCCGGCATTTCACCACGGTCGAACATGACACGCACGAGCATGACGAGTTGCGTGTCCTTGACTTCAATGGGCAGCGAGCGTTCCGGCTCTTCAAATTTGCCGATCTCGGGCCGCCGACGCGTTTCGAAGCCGGCACCTCCTGATCCGTCGGGCCCGGCGCGCGCCCACCGCACCTGCCTGTTATTTCCCTGATGGACCAGCAGCACAGCGCCGAGTCGTCGTGTGGCGCCGCTCCGCCCGCGCTCGCCCCGAAGGAGGCCGCGACCGTGCTTCGACGGCTGTACGACCGGACGATGCGACTCGCGGGTCATCGGCATGCCGGCTGGGGATTGGCGGGCGTTTCGTTCATCGAAAGCTCGGTGTTTCCCATCCCGCCAGACGCCCTGCTCATTCCCATGGTCATGGCGCGCCGCGAGCGGGCTTGGCTCTACGCGGCCATCTGCACGCTCGCCTCGGTCGCCGGCGGCGTCTTCGGCTACCTGATCGGCCTGTTCTTCTTCGAGGAGGTCGGCCGCCCCCTGCTCGACGCCTATGGCTATGCCGGCAAGTACGGCGAGTTCCAGTCCGGCTACGCGGAATGGGGCTCGTGGATCGTCTTCGGTGCCGGCCTGACGCCGTTTCCGTACAAGGTGATCACCATCGCCAGCGGCGTCTTCACTCTCGATTTCGCGACGTTCATCGTCGCGTCGGTGTTGTCGCGCGGCCTGCGCTTCTTCTTCGTCGCCGGTCTGCTCTGGTGGTTCGGCCCGCCGATTCGCAGCTTCCTCGAGAAGAACCTGGCGCTGGTCACCAGCCTGTTTTTCGTGCTGCTGCTGGGGGGCTTCCTGGTCGTCCGATACCTCTGGTAGCCAGATCGGTCCCTGGCCGGCTGGGCCCCAGGCATCCATTTTCTGAGGTATGACACGTGTGAGCCTCCCCCTCTCCCCGGATGGCGCGTCGCTGGAGCGGCTCATCCCGCTTGCGCTCATCGCCGTCGGCGTCGGCGGGCTGGCAACGGCGCTGATCGCCCAGCACGTCTTCGGCCTCGAGCCCTGCGTTCTCTGCATCTATCAGCGCGTGCCCTATGTCGCCGTCGCCGTCCTCGGCGGGCTCGCCCTGGTCGTCCCGGGGATCAGGGCGCGACAGGTCCTGATGGGCATCGCCGCGGCGGTCTTTCTCGTCGGCGCGGGCATCGCGTTCTATCACGTCGGCGTCGAGGAGCACTGGTGGGAGACGGCGATCCCCGGCTGCGCCGCGCCCGATGCCACGGCATTCCTGGATACCGACCTCAGCCCCGAAGAGCTTCAACGCCAGCTCGCCGCCAAGCCGCCGAAGCCCTGCGACGAGGTCGACCGGCGGCTGTTCGGGCTGTCCATGGCCGGCTTCAACACCATCGGCTCCCTGGCCCTGGCCGCGGCGACGCTCTTCGGCCTTCGCCACATGACGAGAGGATATCGCCCATGACCGCGCCCACGACCACCCCGCCGCGGCGGCTGCCCGGCGATCTCACCCGCGAGGACCTGGTCGACCGCATCATCCGCGTCGATCACGCCGGCGAATACGGCGCCGTCCGCATCTATGAGGGGCAGCTCGCCGTCCTCGGCCGATCGCCGGCGGCGCCGGTGATCCGCGAGATGGCCCAAAAGGAACGCGAACACTTGGCCCAGTTCACCCGCCTCGTCGGCGAGCGGCAGGTGCGGCCGACGGCGCTGCAGCCGGTCTGGCATGTCGCTGGCTTCGCCTTGGGGGCCGCGACGGCACTGCTCGGTGAGAAGGCGGCGATGGCCTGCACCGAGGCGGTGGAAGAGGTGATCGACGAGCACTATGCCCGCCAGGTCGCCCTCCTCGGCGACGACGAGGCCGCGTTGCGCGGCCTCTGCGAGCAATACCGCCTGGACGAGGTCGAGCACGGCGCCACCGCCGTCGCCCACGGATCGCGCCTCTCGCCCGCCTACCGGCCGCTGACCGAAGTGATCAAGGCCGGCTCCCGCGCCGCCATCTGGCTCTCCGAACGCCTCTGACGCCGGCGCCGACGGGTGCTCCCCGCCCCCTCTACCAGATCGCCTCGCCCTTGCCGGGGAGGCCGTAGCGCGGCCAGGTGTCGGTGACCTTCTGGATGATGTCGTCGGTCATGCGGATGCGCCGGCCCCAGTCGCGCTTCGTCTCCGGCGGGATCTTCGCCGTCGCATCGATCCCCATCTTGCTGCCGAGCCCGGACTCCGGCGAGGCGAAGTCCAGATAGTCGATGGGCGTGCGCTCGATCATCGTCACGTCGCGCGCCGGATCGACGTTGGTGGAAATCGCCCAGATCACGTCGTTCCAGTCGCGGGCGTTCATGTCGGCGTCCACGACGATGACGAACTTGGTGTACATGAACTGCCGCAGATAGGACCACACGCCCATCATCACCCGCTTGGCGTGGCCGGGATAGGCCTTCTTCATGGCGACCACGGCGACGCGGTAGGAGCAGCCCTCCGGCGGCAGCCAGAAATCGACGATCTCCGGGAACTGCTGGATCAGCAGCGGCACGAACACCTCGTTCAGCGCCTCGCCCAGCACCGAGGGCTCGTCCGGCGGCCGGCCGGTGAACGTCGACAGATAGATCGGCTGGCGCCGCATGGTGATGGCGCTGATGGTGAACACCGGGAACGGCTCGACGGCGTTGTAATAGCCGGTGTGATCGCCATACGGCCCCTCGTCGCCGTAGTCGTCGAGCGACACGTGCCCCTCCAGGACGATCTCGGCCGTCGCCGGCACCTTCAGCGGCACCGTCTTGCAGTCCACCAGATCGACCTTGGCGCCCCGCAACAGCCCGGCGAACTGATACTCCGACAGGGTGTCGGGGACCGGCGTCACCGCCGCCAGGATGGTGCCGGGATCGGCGCCGATCACCGCCGCCGCCGGCAGCGGCTCCCGCTTCTCCGCTTTCCAGCGGGCGTGGTGCTGGGCGCCGCCGCGATGCTTCAGCCAGCGCATCAGCGTCGTGTTCCGCCCGGTCACCTGCATGCGATAGATGCCGAGATTGGCGGTATCGCGCTTGTCGCCGCCGCGCGCCGCGTGGCTCGGCCCCTCGGTCACCACCAGCGGCCAGGTGATCAGCGGCGCCGGCTCGCCCGGCCAGCACGTCTGCACCGGCAGGCGGGCCAGGTCGATGGCATCGCCGGTCAGCACCACCTCCTGGCACGGCGCCCGGCCCACCGTCTTCGGCTTCATCGCCATCACCGTCTTCAGCAGCGGCAGCATCTCCAGCGCCTCGCGCCAGCCGCCCGGCGGCTCCGGCTGGCGCAGGAAGGCCAGCATCTCGCCCACCTCGCGCAGTTGCGCCGGCGTACGGTTCATGCCCCAGGCGACCCGCTCGACGGTGCCGAACAGGTTGACCAGCACCGGCATCTCATATGGCTTGGCGTCGGTGCCGATCACGCGCTCGAACAGCACCGCCGGGCCGCCCGTCGCGAGCAGGCGGGTCTGGATCTCGGTCATCTCCAG
>CAZVRW010000027.1:21696-36540 GCA_964630265.1 uncultured Rhodospirillaceae bacterium | reverse complement strand
TGATCGGCAAGGACACGCGGCTGTCCGGCTACATGCTGGAACCGGCGCTGACCGCCGGCTTCATCTCCATGGGCATGGACGTGATTCTCGTCGGCCCGCTGCCGACGCCGGCGGTGGCGATGCTCACCCGCTCCATGCGCTGCGATCTGGGCGTCATGCTCTCGGCCTCGCACAACCCCTACCAGGACAACGGCATCAAGCTGTTCGGCCCCGACGGTCAGAAGCTGTCCGACGATGTCGAGGACGCCATCGAGGCGCATGTCTGCAATGGCATCGCCGACCATCTGGAAAAACCGGAGAATCTCGGCCGGGCCCGGCGGCTGGAGGACGTGCTCGGCCGCTACACCGAATTCGTCAAGCAGACGTTTCCCAAGGGTCTCACCCTGTCGGGCCTGCGCATCGTCCTCGATTGCGCCAACGGCGCCGCCTATCGCGTCGCGCCCGAAGTGTTGTGGGAACTGGGCGCGGAGGTCATTCCCCTCGGCGTCACGCCGGATGGCTTCAACATCAACAGCGGCTGCGGCTCCACCGCCACCGAGCGCATGTGCGAGATGGTGCGTGAATACCGCGCCGACCTGGGGATCGCCCTGGACGGTGACGCCGATCGGGTGCTCATCGCCGACGAGCAGGGGCAGTTGATCGACGGCGACCAGCTGATGGCGCTGATCGCCGACCACTGGGCGGCGACGGGCAAGCTGCGGGGCAACGGCATCGTCGCCACCGTGATGTCGAACCTTGGCCTGGAACAGCACCTCACCCGCCGCGGCATGCGGTTGCACCGCACCAAGGTCGGCGACCGCTATGTGGTCGAACACATGCGCAAGCACGGCCTCAACATCGGCGGCGAGCAGTCGGGGCACATCATTCTCGCCGACTACACGACCACCGGCGATGGCTTGATCGCCGCCCTGCAGGTCCTGTCGGTGATCGTCGGCTCCCGCCGCCCGGCGAGCGAGGTCTGCCGGGTGTTCGAGCCGGTGCCGCAACTGTTGGAGAACGTCCGCTTCGTTGGCGGCCAGCCGCTGGATGCCGATGCGGTCAAGCAGGCTATCGCCGATGCCGAGCAGCGCCTCGGCAACAAGGGGCGGTTGTTGATCCGGGCGTCCGGCACCGAGCCCGTGATCCGGGTGATGGCCGAGTGCGAGGACAAGCAGGTGATGGCGCAGATCGTCGGCGACATCTGCACCTCCATCCGGCAATCGGTCAGCTGACCAAGCCCGCGGTCGCCAGCGTGCAGGGGCGCGTTCTCGTCGTTGCCGGCTCCGATTCCGGTGGCGGCGCCGGCATTCAGGCGGACATCAAGACGGTGACGGCGCTCGGCGGGTTCGCCATGACGGCGATCACCGCGCTGACGGCGCAAACCACGGAAGGCGTTTTCGGCATCCATGAGGTGCCCGCGGCGTTCGTCGCCGAACAGATGCGGCTGGTGCTGCGGGACATCGGCGCCGACGCCATCAAGCTCGGCATGCTGCATCGGGTCGACATCATCGAGGCGGTCTGCGAGGTGCTTGCGGCGGAGGCGCCGGCGGTGCCGGTCGTCGTCGATCCGGTGATGGTGGCGAAGGGCGGGCATCCGCTGCTGACCGAGACCGCCACGGCGGCGCTGCGCACGCGCATCGTGCCGCGGGCCAGGCTGTTGACGCCCAATCTCCCGGAGGCGGAGGCCCTCGCCGGCGGCGATGCGGGCGCCCCCACCGCTCTGGCCGGGCGACTGCTCGCCCTCGGGCCGGCCGCGGTCCTGCTCAAGGGCGGCCACGCCGCAGGCCCGGTGGTCATCGACGTGCTGGCCGAGCGGGGCGTGCCGGCCGAGTCGTTTACGAACCCGCGCATCGAGACGCGGCACACCCACGGCACCGGCTGCACGCTCGCATCGGCCGTGGCCGTCGGCATCGCTCAGGGCTTGACGTTGCGTGCGGCGACGCTGCGCGCCCGCGCCTATGTGTTGGAGTCGATCCGCACCGCGCCCGGTTTTGGCCACGGGCACGGCCCGCTCAACCACGCCCACACCGTCCGGCCATTCGACGGGACGGAACGCCCATGAGTGTGGCGATCTTGGAAACGGGCGAGGTTTGCCGACAGAAGGCAACCGGACCGGGATGGGGGTGACGATGCGACCGCGCAACAGACCAGCAAGGCTGGCCGCACTGGTGCTGCTCGGCTTCGGGGTCATGGGCATGTCGGTCGCACATGCCAGCGATGCCGCCAACGCTTGGTATCAGCCACGCCATGGGTTTCTGGCGCAAGGCGGCTTTGATGCCTGGTCGCCGCCCGCCGAAGCGCCAGTGGATCCGACCGCCGGCAGCGACCCGACGCCGGTTTCGTCTCCGATATCGCCGCCGCCGCCGACCGCGCCGCGGACCCCGCAGAACTGGCGGCTCTATGTGTCGGAACCGCCATTGGAGACGCTGCCGCCGGCGCCGCCTCTCGAGGACTGGCTCAGCCGCCCCCGCACCGGCATGGACCTGCGCCCACCGCTGTAGCTCACCCGGCCGGCGCGGCGGTGGCAATGGTCGGGCAGGCGACGCCGGTGCCGCCGAGCCCGCAATAGCCGCCGGGGTTCTTCGCCAGATACTGCTGATGATACGGCTCGGCGTAATAGAACGTCGGGGCCTCGGCGATCTCGGTGGCGATGGCGCCGTGCCCCGCCGCCGTCAGCGCCGCCGCGAAGGTGTCGCGGGACGCCTCGGCCGCCGCCCGCTGTGCCGCCGAGGTGGCATAGATGGCCGAACGATACTGGGTGCCCACGTCGTTGCCCTGACGCATGAGTTGGGTGGGATCGTGGCCCTCCCAGAACGCCTTGAGCAGGGCGCCGTAGCTCACCGTCGACGGATCGTAGACGACCAGCACCACCTCGGCATGCCCGGTGCGTCCGGAACAGACTTCTTCGTACGTGGGGTTGGGGGTGTGGCCGCCCGCATAGCCCACGGCCGTGGTGTAGACGCCGGGAGTCGTCCAAAACAACCGCTCCGCGCCCCAGAAGCAGCCGAGACCGAAGATGGCCGTCGCCAGCCCGTCCGGGAACGGCGGCTGCAGCGGCGTGCCGTTCACGGCATGCTCTGCCGGCACCGGCATTGCCTCCGACCGACCGGGCAGCGCCTCTTCGGCCGTCGGAATCGCCAAACTCTTACGTGCACCGAACCACATCGCGCCCTCCATCCACACTGCTTACCTGGCTTGAGATGTGGGGGCGGGCAGGCGACGCCGCGAGGCGGTTATTGCTCGGCGAGGCTGTCGATCAGGCCAACGATGGCGAACAGGGCATCGCGCTTGTGCGCCGGGGCCTGCTGGGCGAGATCCTTGAGGTCGGCCGCCAGGTAGCGGAGAGCGGCCTCGAGGATACCGTCGGTTTGGCTGGCACCCGCGGGCGCGGGGTCCGGTGGCGCCGGGCAGGTGTTGGGCAGGGGGACGTCGAGGGTCGCCATAGCCTGTGGCGGGCTCAGCATCGTTCGGTTGGACATGTCTTGTCGCTATCCTTCCTTCTTGGGGGTTCCGCGCCGGGCGTTGCCGGGCAAGGTACGGAAACCAAACGACGTCACGTTATGTACGCAGCGTCCGGCGAACGATACCCGTATGGGTTACTTTGGCAAGAGACGATCTTGTGGAAATGCGTGCACTCGCCGGTTTTAGTGTGCATGCGTGATGAATTGGTAAATGCGTTGGCAAGAATGCCACACCACTGCGCCGGGCCAGCGGTGGGCGACGCGGCAGTGGCGGCCGCCCGGCCCGGACGCCGGTACAGCGTCAGCCGCCGGTCATGCTCATGTGGCGGACCACCGCCGGCCGATTGATCGCCCGGTCGATGATGAAGTCGTGGCCTTTCGGCTTGCGCGCGATGGCCGCCTCGATGGCGGCGAGCAGCGGGATATCCGTTTCACTGGCGCGCATGGGCGTGCGCAGGTCGGCGGCGTCGTCCTGGCCCAGACACATGTAGAGCGTGCCGGTGCAGGTCACGCGGACGCGGTTGCAGCTTTCGCAGAAATTGTGGGACATGGGCGTGATGAAGCCGATACGCCGGCCGGTCTCGGCAACCTGGACGTAGCGCGCCGGCCCGCCCGTCCGATAGGTGGTGTCGACCAGGGTCCAGTGGTGTTCGATCTCTCGGCGCACGGCGGCGAGGGAGAGATACTGATCGACGCGGCTGACGGTGACCTCGCCCAGCGGCATGGTTTCGATGAAGCAGAGGTCGTAGCCGCGATCGCCACAGAAGCGGACGAGATCGTCGATTTCGTCGTCGTTGATGCCGTTGAGGGCCACGGTGTTGATTTTCACGGCGAGGCCGGCACAGTCGGCGGCGTCGAGACCGTCCAGCACGGTGTCAAGACGGCCCCGCCGGGTGATCTGCTGAAAGCGGTCGGGACGCAGCGAGTCCAGGGAAACATTGATGCGCTGCACGCCGCAATCCTTCAACTCTTGCGCATAGCGGGCAAGCTGACTGCCGTTGGTGGTGAGCGTCAGTTCGTCGAGGTCGCCGCGCGCCAAGTGCCGGCCGAGGGCCCGAAACAGCGACATGATGTTGCGGCGGACTAGCGGCTCGCCCCCCGTGAGCCTGAGTTTGCGCACGCCGTGGCGGACGAAGGCACTGCACAGCCGGTCCAGTTCTTCCAGCGACAGCACCTCCGCCTTCGGCAGGAATGTCATCTCCTCTGCCATGCAATATTGACAGCGGAAGTCGCAGCGGTCGGTAACCGAGACACGCAGATAGGTGATGCGGCGGCCGAAGGGATCGATCATGGAAGCGGACAGCCCTCCCGAGCATTTTTCTCGATCTTGCGAACCGTTTTGTCACGGCTCGTAAATTTCCGAACCATCAGGGTACACGACGCCGCGGCCGGTGTCGTCCATACTTTTGGTGAGGGTACCCCCCCTCGTACTTTTGGTGAGGGTACCCCCCGTCATACTTTTGGTGAGGGTATCCCCTCCGTGCTGCCGGGCCGCGGCCAGCCGAGCGGGCTTGATGACCTGCATGGGCGGTCGTAAGGTCGCCCATCTTGGCGTCATCTCATGGGAAGGAGCAGTCAATATGCGCATCAAGTGCGCCGCGGCAGTGATCGCGTTCTCGGTCGTGGCCGCAGTCGCCGCGACCACCGCCACCGCCACCGCGGATACCTTGTCCACGGTCCGCCAGACCGGACAATTCACCATTGGCTTCCGCGAGGACGCGCGGCCATTCTCCTATCGGGATGCGGCTGGCGAGCCGGCAGGCTACAGCGTCGACCTGTGTCGCGCCATCGCCGAAGGGGTGCGTGCCGCCACCGGGCGGACCGACATGCAGGTCGAGTTCGTGCCGGTGGCCGCCGGCGAGCGCCTGCAGATGGTGAAGTCCGGCGCCATCGACGTGGAGTGCGGTTCGACCACCCACACCCTGGACCGGCAGCGGGAGGTGTCCTTCACCCTCTCCACCTTCGTCACCGGCGCCGAGATGGCGCTCAAGGCCGATTCGCCGATCGCGGAATTCAAGGATCTGGAGGGCAAGGCCGTCGGCGTATTACAGGGGACAACGACCGAGGCGGGACTGCGCGACACCCTGCAACGCGAAGGCATCACCGCCACGGTCCGCACCGTCGATGAGCACACGGAAGCTTTGGGTCTGCTGCGCGAGGGCACCATCGATGCCTACTTTGCCGATCGCATCCTGCTCTTCGGTCTGTTGCGGGACGCGGCGGACAGCGACGCCTTCAAGCTCTCGGGTCAGTTCTATTCCTACGAGCCGTACGCCATCATGCTCCGACGGGGCGACGACGACCTGAAACTCGTCGCCGACGCCGCCCTAGCGGAGACCTATCGCTCGGGCGAGATCTGGAACCTCTACGCGCGCCACTTCCCAGAGGCGCAACCGAGTGAGTTGTTGATCGCACTCTACATTCTGCAGGGAATTCCCATCCGCTGAGGAGGCTGACCACCGGTCCGGCAACGGCCCGCGGCGGGCAACGGACGGCCCGACGGCACATGGTTCTGCGCGTTTGGCTGGTGCTTTCTGGTGTCGCCATGCTGGTAGCGGCGTGGCTCGCCGCGCCGCCGATGGTGGCGGCTGAGGAGCCGGATGATCCGGTTCTCGACGAACAGGCCGCCGAGGTTCCCACCACCAACGGCGTCGCTTATCAGGTCAAGCTCCTCGGCGTCGAGGACGATGACCTGCGCGATGTCATGGAGCGCAGCCTCAATCTCAAGACCCTGGCGGATCGGCCGCCGGCGACCCTGAGCGGGCTGTTGCGGCGGATCGAGGGTGACGAGGAGCGGCTGCGCGTCGTTCTCCGCTCCGAGGGCTTCTGGGATGGGAAGGTGCAGTCGGCGTTCGAGGAGACGACCGAACCGCCCACGGTGGTGCTGAC
Organism: uncultured Rhodospirillaceae bacterium; assembly: GCA_964630265.1. Taxonomy (GTDB): domain Bacteria; phylum Pseudomonadota; class Alphaproteobacteria; order Rhodospirillales; family Defluviicoccaceae; genus CAZBWP01. Next base: position 30,211 of record CAZVRW010000027.1, on the reverse strand, counting down.
CGTCGAGCCGGGTGCGCGTTACAGCTTCGGCAGCTTCACCGTGCGGTTCGCCGGGGATCGGCCGCCGCCGGAGGCGCCCGATCCGGAGGCGGTGGGCTTCGTCGCCGGGCAACCGGCGCGCGGCGCCGAGGTCGTCGAGGTCGGCAATCGCCTGCTCCAGCATCTGGAGAACAACGCGCGGCCGTTGGCCCGGCAGGTGGATCGCGTCATCACCGTCGACCATCGCGACCAGACCGTCAATGTCACCTGGGTCATGGATCCCGGGCCACCGGCGCGGTTCGGCGCGTTGACGCTGGAAGGCTTGCAGCGCACCCACGAAGACTACCTGCGCCAATGGGTGACGTGGCGAGAGGGCGAGCCCTTTGACCTCAGCCAAGTGGATGCCTTCACACGCAACCTGCGCGATACCGGCCTGTTCTCCAGCGTCATCCTGGCGCTGGCCGACACCGTCGATGCCGACGGGCAACTGGCGATAACCGTCAAGCTGACCGAGTCGAAGCCGCGCACGGTCGGGGCGGGGATCTCCTATTCGACCGACGGCGGCCCCGGCGGCCGCGTGTTCTGGCGGCATCGCAACCTGTTCGGCCGCGACGAGAACCTGGACATTGGGCTGGGTGGCGATTTCCTTGAGCAGTCGTTCGTCGCCGCGTTCCAGCGTCCCAACTTCCATGCGCTCGATCGGGAGCTGTTCGCCAGGGCCTCGTTCACCAACAGTAACACCGACGCCTTCACCGGCATCGAAGCGGCGACGACTGTCGGTATTGGCTGGCCGCTCACCGACAAGTGGGACGCTACCGTCGCCGGCGGCCTGGAGTACAGCCGCCTGGAAGATACCGAGGGAACCCAGGACACCTTGCTCTTCGGCCTGCCGTCGACGCTCAGCTACAGTGGTCACGACAACGACCTGGACCCGACCGAGGGCGTGCGCTTCAACTTGGCACTCACCCCCTACGCCGGCGCGTCCGATGTCGGCTTGACGTTCGTCCATTCCGAGGCCGATCTCGCCGTCTACCAGCCGCTCGACAGCGACCGGCGCTACGTCCTCGCCGGTCGTCTGCGGATCGGCTCCATCTTCGGCGAGGAGACGGCCAACATTCCCGCCAACAAGCGTTTCTACGCGGGCGGCGGCGGCTCGATCCGCGGCTACGGCTTCCAGCTCGTCGGCCCCTTGGACGCCGACAATGACCCGATCGGCGGCCGCTCGCTGTTCCTGGTGGCCGCCGAGGCGCGGCTGCGGGTCTGGGGCAACATCGCCGTCGTGCCATTCATCAACGGCGGCAACGTCTACGACAATCAACTTCCCAACTTCGACGAACCGCTGCAGTGGGCAGCGGGGCTGGGCCTGCGCTATCATTCTCCGGCGGGACCGTTGCGCCTCGACGTCGGTTTTCCGATCAACCGACGGCCGGGCATCGACGACGCGTTCCAGTTCTACATCAGCTTGGGGCAGGCTTTCTGAGATGCGCCGCTCACTCGTCATTGCCGGCTGGTCGCTGCTCGGCTTGATCGTCGTCATCGTGGGTCTCGGCATCGGCGCCGCCGTCTACCTGCGGACGGAGCCCGGCCGGGCGATGCTGGCCCGGGTGCTCAGCGATGTCAGCCGCGCCGACGACGGCTCGGGCGTCACCATCGGCGGCGTCGGGGCGGGCTTTCCGTTGCGCCTCGCCGTCACCGATGTCGCCGTCGCCGATGCCGCGGGCCCGTGGCTGACGCTCGACGCGGCGGTGATCACGTGGCGGCCCGCCGCGCTGTTCGCCGGGCGCTTGCACGTCACCGACGCATCGATGGAAAACCTCCAGGTGCTGCGGCAGCCCGAGGCGGACCCCGAGCCGGCGGCTCCCGAGCCGGATGAGGACGCGGTGTTCGAGATCCCGTCGCTGCCGGTGACGGTGCGCATCGATCGCCTGCTCGCCGACCCGATCCACATCGACGCGGCCGTCGTCGGCGAGGCGGCGACGTGGCGGCTGGAGGGGCAGTTGGCCGCCGACGCCGGCGATGCCATCGTCACCGACCTCAAACTGGTCCGGCTGGATGGCGCCGGCGGCGAGGTCGTCGTCGACGCGACCCTGGATCCGGCGGCGGCGACGCTGGCGCTGACGGCGCGGATCGCCGAGCCCGAGGGCGGCATGATCCTTCGCCTCGCCGGCCTCGAGCCGTATCCCGCGCTGCGGGTGACGTTGGCCGGCGAGGGGCCGCTCGACGATTGGCGCGGCACCGTCACCGCCGCGGCCGACGGCCTGCTCGACGTCACCGCCGATGTCGGCCTGGTCTCGCTCTCCGTTCTGCATCTTTCCGGCACGGCGGACGTTTCCGGGCTGCTGGATGAGCCGCTGCGGCCGGCGGTCGGTGATGCCCTCCACCTCGATCTCCAGGCCGCGTTCGGCGACGAAGTCGTCACCGTCGAGCGGCTGCTCGTCCGCGCCGCCGCGGCCGAACTGGCGGCGGCGGGGCGCCTCGAGGGCGAGACCGTCGCCGCCGAGGCGACGCTCACGGTGACCGACCCGGCCCGGCTCGACGGCGTCGTCGCTCCGGCGGCGTTCGGCGGTGGTCGCGTGCGCGCCGAGGCGAGCGGCACGTTGTCCGCCCCGCGGCTCAATGTGCAGGGCCGCCTGGAGTCACCACGGGCCCCCGGCGTCACCGCCGAGACCCTTGATCTCCAGCTGACCGCCCTGCCGACGTCGGCCGCGGTCGAGACGATCGACATCGATCTTCGCGTCGACGCCGCAGGCGTGCTGCTCGACGATCCGACGGCGGCGCCGCTGGTCGGCGAGACGGCGACGTTGGCGCTCACCGGCAGCGTCGATGTGCCGGGGGAGGTCGCCGTCGTCGATCGGCTCAGCGTTGATCTGGCCTTCGCCCGGCTGCTCGGCCGCGCCCGCTACGGCTTCGGCGATGGTGCCGTGGACGCGGCGGCCGACCTGACCGTCGACGATCTCGCCGCGCTGTCGTCCGTTGCCGGCATGCCGCTCGGTGGCTCGGCGCTGCTCAGCCTGGGCGTCGACGGCAACGTCGAGACGCTGGCGCTGCAGGGCACTGTCGCCGCGGGGCTGGTGGACGCGGTGACCGGCGATGCCCTGCTCGACGCGCTGTTCGGCCCGGCGGTCGACCTGTCGGCCGCCTTCGCGCTCGCCGGGGACGAGACGTTGACGATCAACGACCTCGTCGTCGAGGCGGCGCTGCTCAGCCTGCAGGGCAAGGCGCGGCTGCACGATGGCCTGGAGCAGGTGACCGCCGAACTCACCGCCCAGGTGCCTGCGCTGGCGCCGCTCTCCGACGCGCTGGGCACGCCCCTCGCCGGGCGGCTCGGCGTCTCCGCGACCGCCGCCGGGCCGGTGGCCGACCCGTCGGTGCGGGTGCGGTTGCGCGCGCCCGAGGTGGCGGTGGGCGAAACCCGCCTGGACGACATCGCGGCCGAACTGGCGGCGACGACCGTGGCGTCGGCGCCGACCGGCGACCTCTCGGTCACCGCAACCACGCCCCATGGACCCGTCTCGCTGGCGACGGCCTTCGCCGTCACCGGCGGCGATCGCCTGCGACTCGAGCGCATCGCCGTGCAAGCCGCCGGCCTCGGCATCGACGGCGCCCTGGTGGTGCCGTTCGACGGCACGCCGATCGAGGGGGCGCTGGCCGCGCGGCTCTTGCCCCAGGGGGTTGCCCTCGACGGCCAGCGGCTGTCCGGGCGGGCAAGCCTCGACGTCGAGCTCGGCGGCGATGCGCGTCTCGGCCAGACCGTCTCCGTGGACCTGACCGCCGTCGACCTGCGCCTCAGCGAGGCGGGCGCCGAGACCCTGGCGGTGCGACGCGTCACGGCCCGGGGAGGCGTCACCGACGCGTTGGGTACGCCGGGTCTCCGCCTCGACGCCCGCGGCGAGGGGATCGTCGTCGGTGGCGTGACCATCGATACGGTGACCGCCGACGTCGGCGGCAATCTCGAATCCGCCCGCTTCGCCCTGACCGCGGCCGGGCCGGGAGAGCCGGCGTTCCAAATGGACGCCGCCGGCACTTTCGGCGTCCGCGACGGCACCACCCGCATCGACTTGGCGACCTTCGCGGCCAGCGCCGGCGACCATCGGCTGGCTCTGCAACGCCCGGTAACGGTGACCCTGGCCGACGGGCGCACGGTCGTCGACACCCTCGACCTCGCCCTCGACGGCGGCACGCTCACCGCCACCGCCGATCTTGGCGGTGCCGAGCCGGCGGCGCGCATCACGGCGCGGGGATTGCCGCTGAGCCTGGCCGATCTGGCGGTCCCCGACCTCAACCTTGCCGGCAGCCTCGATGCCGATATCGACCTGCGCCGCGATGGCCGCCAACTCGGCGGCACGCTCTCCCTGAGGCTCGCCGACGTGGCCGAGGAGAGGACGACGTTGGCCGCCATGCCGACCTTGAATGCCGCCGTCGATGGTACCTGGCGCGGTGGGATTCTCGATCTCCAGGCCACGGTCGGCGGCTTCGGTGACGATTTGCGGGCATCGGGCCGGGTCCCGATCTCGGTGGACGCCGCGACGCTGACGCCGGCGCTGGATGACCGGGCGCCGATCAGCGGGCAGGTCCGCTGGCAGGGCGAGATGGAGCCGCTCGTGGAGGCGCTGCCGCTGGACGAGCATCGGGTGACCGGGCCCGGCCGCATCGCCCTGGATGTCGGTGGCACGCTCGGCAATCCGGCATTGAGCGGCGAGGTGACCTTGGAGGGCGGCAGCTATGAGCACCTCATCTTCGGCACGTTGCTGCGGCCACTCACCCTGCGGGCCGAAGCGTCGGGCGACGACACCCTGACGGTGAGCATCGACAGTGGCGACGGTGGCGACGGCAGCCTGACCGGTCGCGGCCGCGTCGATTTGGACGGCGGCGAGCTGACCGTGGAGGCCTCGTTCCGCCGGGCGGTGCTGGTGCGCCGCGACGACGTCACCGCGCAGGCGAGCGGCGACATCAACGCCAACATCGGCCCCGACGGCGGGCGCATCGCCGGGCGGGTCGAGACCGACCGCGTCAACGTTGAACTGGTCGACACCCTGCCGCCGTCGGTGGTCGATCTCGACGTCATCGAGATCCGCACCGACGCCGAGGCGGCGGCCGCGGCCGAAATGGCGCAGGCCGAGCCGCCGGCGTCGCCTGCCGCGGCGATCGAACTCGACTTGGAGCTGGACATGCCGCGGCGGGTGTTCGTCCGGGGCCGAGGCCTGGAATCCGAGTGGAACGGCAATCTGCGCGTGACCGGCACCACCGAGACGCCGATCATCGTCGGCTCCATCGAGGTGATCCGCGGCAGCTTCACCTTCGCCAGCAAGCAGTTCCGGCTGACCAAGGGGCTGGTCGAGTTCCTGGGCGAGCGAACCATCGACCCGCGGATCGACGTCGAGGCCACCTTCGTTGGGCGTGACGCCACGGCGGTGATCGGCGTCTCCGGCCCGGTATCCGATTTCGAGATCAACATCAGTTCACCCGACGGCCTGCCTGAGAGCGAGGTGCTGCCACGCGCCCTGTTCAGCAAGAACTCCTCGGAACTCTCCCCCGGGGAGGCCTTGGAGCTGGCCTTGGCCATCGACGGTTTGCGCGGCGGTGGCGGTGTTACCGGTGGCATCCTCGGCTCGGTCCGGGACGTGCTTGGGATCGACACCCTGGCGGTCGATGCGGGATTGACGGGCGACGACGGCCCCAGTGTGAGCGTCGGCCGCTACGTCACCCCGGACATCTATGTGGAAACCCGCCAGGGAACGACGCCGGGAACATCGACCTATCGCGCCGAGTACCGGATCACGCCCCAGATCTCGGCGGAGATGCAGTTCGGCGGCACTGGGACCGGCGCCGACGCCGACACCGGCGGTTCTATCGGGCTGTTATGGCAGAAGGACTATTGATCGGCGGACGAACAGTCCATGGTTTGCATCATCCGGAGTGCCCCATCGGCGGTGCCGCGACCGTGGCTCGGTGTGATCGTGGTGACGGACGCCGCAGGAGCCGACCCGGCCGTCGTGGCGCGAGCCATCGCCGCGGCCGAGCCACAGGCGCCGGAGTGGGCGCTGGCGGTCGAGGGCGACGCCGCCGGCGGTCTTGGCGGCTTCGGCCTGCCGGTGCTGACGGTGGCGCCGGGCAGGGGCCTCGCCGGCTGTATCCTGGCGGGGCTGGCCTGGACTCAGGCCCGTGCGGCGGAAACCGCCTGGCTGCTGACGATCCGCGGAGTCGTGCCCGATCCGCCCGCCGGCCTGGCCACGCGGCTCGCCGCGGCGGTGAGCGGCGGGCGCGCCGACATGGCCTGTTGGCTTCGCAACGGCCGTCCGGACTTCGGCTTCGGCTTCTACCCGGTGGCAGGACAGCGGCGGCTGCAGCGCGCGCTGGCCCGCGACCCGGCCGAGGCGCTCGCCCGCTGGACGGCTGACGCCGGCATCGCCACGGTCGCGATCGATCCCGCGGCGCCGGGCATGCCCTGACCCGGGATGCGCGCGGCTGCCGTGCATTGCGGTCACGACATATCACCTCTGACTTTCGTGCAGAACGCTAACATATTGTTGAAAAAGCGCAATTGCAGCGAGCCCGAAGGCGCCCCGGCGGTTCGGGCCTTGACATATTATACATAAGTTATTAGTATAACTGGTGTCGGTAGCCGAGTACGGGACCGGCGCCGTCGGTGCTCTGCGCCGGCGGTTGGATGCAACGGGAGCGGGCTGGCCATCCGGCGGCCCGTTCGGATTGGCATAGGAGGTGCAGCAATGTTGACCATTCGTGATCTGATCCCGTGGAGTCGCGGGCGCGACCTCGCTCCTGAACGGCGTGCTTTCGAGCATCCGATTTTCGCTATGCAGCGCGAAATGGACCGGATGTTCGACGAGGTGATGCGCGGTGTCGACTGGTCGAGCTTCGGTGGATTGGGCCGTAGTCGCGGCTTCGTGTCGCCGCAGGTCGACGTGACCGAGGACGAGCACCGGATCCTGGTGACGGCTGAGCTTCCGGGCTTGGAAGAGAAGGACGTCGAGATCCTGCTCGGCGAGGACAGCCTCACCATCAGCGGTGAGAAGACGGCCGAGCATGAAGCCACGGAAGAGGGCGTCCGGACCATGGAGCGGAGCTACGGCGCGTTCCGGCGGACCTTGCCGATCGGTCTGCCGATCCTCGCGGACAAGGTCGAAGCCAGCTTCAAGAACGGCGTGTTGACCGTTGTTCTGCCGAAGGATCCGAAGGCCGAGGCGAAGCTTCGGAAGATTCCGGTGAGCGGCACGCCGAGCCTCGAGAAGCCCGCGGCGGAAAAGAAGGCCGGGGAGGGAGCCAAGGCAGCGGCGTGAGGACGCCCGCTCGCTGAGCGAAGGGGCCGGTATTCGCCGGCCCTTTTTTTGCCATGATGCCGCGCTAAAGGATCGGATCTGACGCTTGGTGCCCAAGCGCCAGATCGGTCGATCCACTTAACTATTAATCTGGTGGTTCGATTCAGCTGACGGATGGGCCTCATCCGTCAGCATCGAACCACGAGCAACAGTCCTTGTCTCGGGCTGACATTTGCCTCATTGTTTCAATGTCAAATGCCGGCCAACGAGACACCTCGAAGGTGAACGGCATCCAGGTTCCCGTGATGCGTGTCATTCAAGCATCGGGGGAATCCCTGTCCAAGTCCTATCTTGATCATCCGGGAGAAAACGACATGCGTTCTTTGGCACTACCCTTGACTCTTTCCCTGGCTCTCGCCGCCGGCACGGCACTGTCCGCTGATTTCGGAACTCCCGAAGAAGCGAAGGCGATGCTCGAACAAACCGTCACCATGATGCAAGCCGACGAGGCGGGCACGATTGCGAAGATCAATGCCGGAGAGATCAAGGACCGGGATCTCTATCCGTACTGCGGCAACGCGGATGGCAGCTTTTCGGCCCATCCGAGTGAAAACGTGCGTGCCATGAATTTGAAGGGACTCAAGGACAAGACCGACAAGGCCTTCGGCGAGGAAATTTACGCTGAAGCCGCCGAAGGCTCGGTCGCCGAAGTGTCCTACATGTGGCCGCGACCGGGCGAGACCGAGCCCGTCGAGAAGATCGCCTATGTCACGAAGATCGGCGACCAGATCTGCGCCGTCGGCTTCTACAAATAGCTGGTATCGCGGGACCGCTCGCGATCTGAAAGACTTCTGAAGTCGTCTTCAGGGGGGGGAAGGCCCCGTCCGAGTGATGGGGCCTGATCCATTGGTCAGGCGTCGACCGTCAGGACCACGCCGGTGGCGTCGCCGCTCAGGGTGTAGCCGGCGGCGGCCAAGCCGTCCAAGGCCACATCGACCCGTCCCGAGGCGTTTTCCGCGCCGATCACCAGGTCGTTGCCGACCACGGCCGGGGCGAGCATGTCGGCCATGGCGAACCCCGCGAAGCGCAGCGCGTCGTTGACCTGGAAGTCGGCGATGCGATCGAAGCCGTCACCGGCGGCCACGACGAACAGGTCGGCGCCCCATCCACCGATCACCAGATCGTCGCCGCCATCGCCGATCAGGACGTCGTCGCCGGTGCCGCCGGCGATCGTGTCACTGGCGGCGGTGCCGATGATG
>CAZVRW010000027.1:0-21596 GCA_964630265.1 uncultured Rhodospirillaceae bacterium | reverse complement strand
CAGGTCGTCGCCGCCGCCGCCGTCGACGCGTTCGATGCCGATCCAGTTGGCGAGACCGTTGGCGACCGCAAAGATGTCGCGAACCTCGCTGCCGCGGATGACATCGGAGCCGGCGCCGCCGTCGATGGCATCGAGGCCCTGACCATACCCCTTGACGGCGAAGACGTCGTCGCCGGCGCCGCCGATCAGCAGGTCGTCGCCGGTGCCGCCGGCGAGCACGTCGTCGCCGGCGGTGCCGATGATGGTGTCGTTGCCGCCGCCGCCGTCGATCAGGTCGATGTTGACGATCTCGGGCGCCCCGGGCGCGGCGAGGTCGAAAAGATCGTCGCCGCTGGAGCCGAGGATCAGGTCGTCGCCGCCGCCGCCGTCGACGCGTTCGATGCCGATCCAGTTGGCGAGATCGCTGGCGACCAGGAAGATGTCGCGAACCTCGCTGCCGCGAATGACATCGAAGCCGGCGCCGCCGTCGATGGCATCGAGGCCCTGGCCGTAGCCCTTGACGGCGAAGACATCGTCACCGGCGCCGCCGATCAGCAGGTCGTTCCCGCCCTCGCCATGAATCGTGTCGTTGCCGCCATCGCCCCAGATGGCGTCGTCGCTGGCCCGGCCGAAAATCAGGTCGTCGCCGGCGCCACCGAACAGCGAGTCGGGGGCTGGCGTGCCGATCAGCAGCAGGCCGTCCGGGGCACCGTTGCCCGGATCGGTGGGCGGCGGCACGGGGACGGTCCCGGCGTTGCCGCTGCTGCCGCCGATCATGTCCGGGTCGGTACCGCCGCCAAGGGGCGGGCCGGAGTTGGCGCCGTCGCTCGTTCCCGTGCCGCCACCGCGCCCGCTATCCGGATCGAGGCCGCTGTCCGGATCGAGGTCGGCGACAGTCACGACGCGCGGCTGGCCGTCGTCAGGAAAGCCGTGGCCGGAGGTCGGGTCGCCGGCGTCCACGGACGGTCCGCTCACGATGATGACGTCCCCGAGGCCGTCGTCCGCCACCGCGTCGTCCGCCGCCGCGGCGAGCGCGAGGCCGGTCAGTAGCACGGGGTCGTCGCCGCAGGCCGCGGCGAGGGTATCCAGCCCGTCCAGCACCTCATCCAGCACCTTGTCGTCCAGCAGACCGGTCGGATGCAGCGTGGCGCCGCCGCCGCCGCCGGTTGCTCCGCCGGCGAACATGGCGTCGAAGAGCGGCAGGTCGCGGCAGGTCCACGGCAGCGCCCAATCCGGCCCGTCGATGCCGTCGAACGGCACGACATGCACCTCGGCGCCGCCGTCGGCCGCCGGCAGCACGGCGATCGCCATGCCGGGGCCGTCGATCACCTCGGCCGATTGCGGCGTCGTCACCACCATCGCCGACGCCGCGAGGCGGTTGATGCCGCCGGCGATGACGAGCGCCGTCCCGGCCGCCAGGTTCAGGTGGATCTGGCCGTCGGGGAGTTGGGGGTCGAAGGCGAACCCGTCGATGGCGAGGCTGCCGCCCGGTCCGAGGACCACAAGGCTGTCGTCGACGAAGCGCAGCGTGATCCCGCCGGCGTCGCCCGTTTCCAGGCGGTCGCCGACCGACAGGGCGTGGCCGGGCGCGGCGACCTCGCGCGTGCCGTCGGCGCGAACGATGGTCACCGCCCCTTCGGCGAGGACGATCGTCCCGGCCGGTGCATGGGCCAATGTGGCAGCGAACGCGGGGGTCCATGCGGCCGGTGCGGCCGGCGAGGCGAGCGGCGTGTCGGGGCCGGCGGCGCCGCTGTTGGGCGGTGGCGGGGAGGTGTTCGGCGAAGCGGCGTCGCGGGGCGTCATGGCGGATGGCTCCGTCGGCCCATCCCGGCCGGCGCCGTCAGCGGCGTGGACCGGGCACGGGCCCCTTCATCCCAGACAAGCAACCTCTCCTTACCAAAGTATTACCCAAATGGGTATAACCAATGTATACGGCTACCTCATGTGGGCTAATCAGCTTGGCGGCCCGCCATCAGCACCGGGAGCAAAACACCGTGGCCGACGATCTCAGGCTGGCGCAGCTGCTCTGCTCGCGCCTCTGCCACGACCTGGCCGGACCGGCGGGCGCGGTCGCCAACGGTCTGGAATTGCTGGAGGATACCGCCGGCGATGCCGCCACCCGCGCGCTTCTGGCGGCGAGCAGTCGGCGGCTCGGCCGCGGTCTCGCGCTTTATCGCGCCGCCTTCGGGCTCTCGGGGGGGCGCCCGCAGATGCCGCTGGCCAAGGCCCGCGCGCTCGCCGTCGACTATCTCGACGGCAGCAAGCTCATCCTCGACTGGCCCGACGATTCGGCCCACGAAGTCGTCGGCGCCGACTTCGGACGGCTGCTGTTGAGTGTGGTGCTGCTCGCCGCCGGCTTGCTGCCGCGCGGCGGTCACATCCGGCTGGACGTCGTCGCGTCACCGGCTCCGGGTGAGGTCGTCTGCGAGGCCACGGGTGGCGACGTGGCGCTGCCCGAGGCGCTGCGCCAAGCCATGGACCCGACCGTTCGTGTCAGGGCGGTGACGGCGCCGGCCGCGCACGCCTTCTATGCGCGCCGGCTCGCCGAGGCGCTGGGCATCCGCCTGTCCGTCGCGATGCCAGCCGCGGATCGGCTGTGCATCCGCGCCGGGGCGTCGGCCGACGCCTGAGGCGGCGGCTGCCGGCCGGTCAGTCGAGCGGCTGGCGCGCCGGGTCGGCGACCGCCGGGCGCAGCTCGTCGGTATCGTCGAGATCGTCCGGGTTGGAGAACTCGTCGAGGGCCAGCAGCCATTCGTCGAGGTTTTCGGGTTCGACATGCGAGGGGCCTGAGTACGCAACGCGTGCTTTCATCGGGGCTTCCTCCGGGATCGGGGCGCGATATGCACCCCGAGCATGAGCCAGGATCGTTACGGAGCGGTAAAGGTCGTTGTCGCCGTGCAGTCTTGTGCGTCCCGTCTGACGCGGACCCGCCCGCCGGCGCGCGGTGGCGGCGCCGCGCGCGCACGCCATCGGCCGCCCGACGAGCGCATCTCAGGCGGCCGCCCGCGATGCGGCGGTCGCGGTCTCCTTCACCGGATCGCGCAACACGTAGCCACGCCCCCAGACCGTCTCGATGTAGCTTTCGCCACCCGTCGCGGCCATCAGCTTCTTGCGCAGCTTGCAGATGAAGACATCGACGATCTTCAGCTCCGGCTCGTCCATGCCGCCGTAGAGATGATTGAGGAACATCTCCTTGGTCAGCGTCGTGCCTTTGCGCAGGCTCAGGAGTTCGATCATGCCGTATTCCTTGCCGGTCAGATGGACCGGGCCGCCGTCGATCTCCACCGAACGGGCGGCCACGTCGACCACCATTCGACCGGTGCGGATCAGCGACTGCGCATGCCCCTTGGAGCGGCGAACGATGGCATGGATCCGCGCCACCAACTCTTCGCGGATGAAGGGCTTGGTGAGATAGTCGTCGGCGCCGTTGCGCAGTCCCTTGATCTTGTTCTCGCAGGCATCGATGCCCGAGAGGATCAGCACCGGCGTATGCAGGCGCGAGCGGCGGATCCGCCGCAGCACCTCGTAGCCCTCGATGTCCGGCAGCATCAGGTCGAGCAGGATGATGTCGTAGTCGTAGATCTTGGCGAGTTCATAGCCGTCTTCGCCCAGGTCGGTCGCGTCAACCACCATGCCTTCTTTGCTGAGCATGAGTTCGATGGCCTGCGCCGTGGTCGGATCATCTTCGATCAGCAGGACACGCATGGCACAACCTCTGTTTGTCCATAAAGCTTTCTTAACCCAAGACGGGTTGTAAAGATCCCCCGTATGGAGTGCAAGCAAAAAGTGTCATAGCGTTGATTTTTCTCGTATCACGTGTAGCAAAAACGCAGAATCACGACCGATTCTTTCGTTGTCCTGGTGCCCGGCTGACCATGCGACGCCGCCCTCGGAGCCTCCTTCATGATCATCGATAAATTCATTCAAGACCTTGAAATGCTCCCAGAAGCCATTGTTTTCGGGCGTGTTACTGCGGTCACCGGGCTGCTGGTGGAGGTCGATGGCCTGGCCGGGCGACGGTCCATCGGCGATCATTGCCGGCTGATCCGCCGCGATGGCGAAGAGATCCCGGCGGAGGTGGTGGGCCTGCGCGACGGGCGGGTGCTGGTCATGCCATTCGGCAGCGTCGACGGCCTCGGCCTCGGTTCCCGCGTGGCGTGTGGCAGCGAGGGGGCGAGTATCGCGCCGCAGTCCGGCTGGCTCGGCCGCGTCGTCGATGCCTTCGGCCGGCCGCTCGACGGCGGGGGACCCTTGCCGCAGGCCGAGCGGCCGCGGCCGATCCGCACGCCGCCGCCGCCGGCGCACAGCCGCCGCCGCATCGGCGCCAAGATCGACGTGGGCGTGCGCGCCGTGAACGCTTTTCTCACCTGCTGCCGTGGCCAGCGTCTCGGCATCTTCGCCGGCTCCGGCGTTGGTAAGTCGACGCTGCTGGCGATGATGGCGCGCGGCACCGACGCCGACGTGCGGGTCATCGGGCTGATCGGCGAGCGGGGCCGGGAGGCGCGAGAGTTCGTTGACGATGCGCTCGGCCCGGAGGGCCTCGCGCGCAGCGTCGTCGTTGTCGCCACGTCGGACGAGCCGCCGCTGACCCGTCGCTTGGCGGCGCACACCACGCTGGCGATCGCCGAGAGCTTCCGGGAGGCCGGCCACGACGTGCTCTGCCTGATGGACAGCGTCACCCGGTTCGCCACGGCCCAGCGTGAGATCGGTCTGGCCGTTGGTGAGCCGCCGGCCTCACGCGGCTACACGCCCTCCGTGTTCAGCGAGCTGCCGCGCCTGCTCGAGCGCGCCGGCCCGGGCCGCGAGGGCGAGGGCACCATCACCGGTCTGTTCACCGTCCTGGTCGACGGCGACGATCACAACGAGCCGATCGCCGATGCCGTGCGCAGCATTCTCGACGGGCACATCGTCCTCGATCGCGGCATCGCCGAGCGCGGCCGCTTCCCCGCCATCGATATCATTCGCAGCGTCTCGCGGGCGTTGCCGGCCTGCAATTCCGCGGCCGAGAATGCGATCGTCGGCCGCGCCCGTCGGCTGCTCGCCACCCATGAAGAGATGGCGGAACTGATCCGGCTGGGCGCCTACCGCCCCGGCAGCGATCCCGACGTCGACGAGGCGATCCGGTTGTATCCGGCCTTGGAGGCGTTTCTCGCCCAGTCCTGCACCGAACCGGCGCCCCTGGAGGGCCTGTACGCGGCGCTCGCGGGCATCGTCGGCACTGAGCCTGCCGCGTCGGAGACCGCGTGATCCATGGTCGAGGCGCTGGCGACCCTGATCAAGCTGGCCGAGGCCGAGGTGGACGCCCGCAAGCGATCGCTCGCCGAGCTCCAGGGCCGTGCCGGACAGCTCGTGGCGCGGCGCGACGCCCTGGTCCTGGCGGTGGCGCGGGAACAGGCGGTGGCGCGGGAACAGGCGGCGGCGGCGCCCGCCATGAGCGATTACGCCACCTGGGCCAGCGTCTCCGTCGAGCGGCAGCGCGCCTTGGCAGCGGAGAGCGCCGAGACGGAGCGGCAGGTGGAGGCGGCCCGCCAAGCGGTGGTCGAGGCTTGGCGCCGGAAACGGTCACTCGAACTGGCACGGGACGCTCGCGCCGACCGGCGGGCCGCGGCGCTCCGCCGCACCGTCCAGGCGGAGCGCGACGAACTGACCCTGGACCGCTTCCAACGCGGCTCCCGGTGAGTGGCGCCGCGCGGGCGCCGCATCGTTCCCTTTCGCCTTCAGGCGAAAATGCCGCCGCCCTCTAACGGTTCACGCGCCTCGACCTCGATGAACGACTCCGGGCTGGCCTGAAAGCCGAGTGCGCCACCCAGGCCCCCCAGCGCCGTCGCCTCGGCGAACACCGCCCGAATGGTGTCGCGGACGTCGCCAGGCAGCGGCGCTTCGGTGCGCACCATCAGCTCGAAGCGGCGGGCGTCCGCCGGCACCAGGCCATCCAGCTGGACGCGGCCGAGCCGGCTGAGGCGAATGTCCACCATGAAACGGGTGCCGGCGGGCGCGCCGTCGGCCGTTTGCCCCTGGCGGCCGCCGCGCCGGCTGAAGCGCAGGGTCCGGGTGCCGTCCGGTGTGACGAACGGCAGGATGGCACTGCGCCAGTCGCCCGGCGTCGGGGGCTCGAACAGCCGCGTCGCCTCCCGCATCTCCTCCGCGACCCGCGGCAGCAGCGTCGGCGCCCGGCGATCGAGCAGCCGTTGCGCCGCGGGACTCGGCCAGCCGGCGCCGTCGTCACCGCCGAGCGCGGCGAGGAAGCGCAGCAGTGCCGCCGCCAGGTCTCGATCGGGCCGGAGGACGTCGCCGCGCAACGCCGAGTTGCCGCGCTGATCGGCGGCGAAGATCAAGGCCGCCGCCTCGCTCAGGGCCGGCCAGCGGCTGGTCGCATCGCCCGGTGGCGGGCTTGCGGCCGGCATCGGCGTTGCCGTCGTCGGCCCGGCGAGACGGACGATCTCGAGCATCGGCGCGCGGGTCGACGGCGCCGGGGTGCCGTCCACGGCGATCACCCCGCCGGCAACGCGTATCATGGTCCGGTTGCCGCCGACGGTGCCGATAATCTCGCCGGCGTGCCGGCTGCCGGGGGTGAGCACGGTCGCCGGCCGGGTCTCGCCGGCACCGCCGGCCGTCGGCGGGCGATCGGTCCAGCGCACCACGAGCAGGCTGCCCGCCGGCAGGGTCCGCGTCGCCGATACCGGAGCGGCCGCGACGGCCGCCCCGGCGGCCGACCCGGAGGGGGACGTCGCGGTCGCCGTCGCCGTCTCCGACCAGGACAGCGGCGTCAGCAAGGTGGCGGTGGCGAGACGCGGGATCGTCGTCGTGCCGGCGCCGTGCGCGGCGCCCGTCGCGCCGTTGCCGCCGACCGCCGGCGGCAGCAGCTTCGCCATGGGCCCGGCGGCCGTCTGCTGCAGCACCAGCATCACCGCCGTGCCGCGCGGGGGTGGCGGCGCTGCGGCGACGGTGAGCGGACCGTAGGGCGTCGACAGCCGCACGCCGCCGCCGGCGGTCGGGGCTTCGACCAGGGCCGGCAGGCGTTGACCCGGCGGCAGGGCGGCCAGGGCCGGCGGCAGCGATCCGACCACGGCGCCCGTGGCCGGGGCCATCACTGGGCCGGTCAGAGGACCTGTCACCGGTCCCGTCACCGGTCCCGTGACGACGGGCCCGCCCGCGCCGCCGCCAACCGGCGGCAGCGGCGCGGCGGCGGGCGGCGTCGGTGGCACGCCGCTCACGCTGTCGCGCCGATCAGCCGCTCGGCGATGGCCTCCACGTCCGCCGCCGCCTCGCAGCCCGGATAACGGGTCAGGATCGAAGCCTGGCTGCGGATCGCGTCCCGCACCTTGGCGTCACGGCGGATGACCCCCAGCAGCGGCGGCGATATCTTGAGGAATCCCTCGCAGGCCTTGCGCAGCGTGTTGTGGGTGCGTTCGCCCTCGCGGGTGGAGTTGGCCATGTTGACGACGATGCGGATGTCGGCGGTCGGCTGTTCCACGTGGGTCAGTTTGACGAAGGCGTAGCCATCGGTGAGCGACGTCGGCTCGTCGGTGACGACGACGATGCAGAGCGCGGCGGCACGCGTCAGTTGCCGCACCGTGCGTTCGACGCCGGCGCCGAGGTCGAGGATCACCCGGTCGTAGCCGTGTGCGAAGCTGACCAGTTCGTCGGTCAGGATCTGCAACCGGCTCGCCGTCACGTTGGCCAAGCGACCGGACCCGGAGCGGCCGGCGATAATGTCGAAGCCGCCGGACTCGTGGGTCAGCACCGCCTGGCTCAGGGTCAGGCGCCCGCCGAGGACGCCGCCCAGATCGTGCTTCGGCATCAGGCCGAGCTGGATGTCGACGTTGGCCAGCCCCAAATCGCCGTCGAACAGCAACGCGCGCTGGTCACGGCGGGCCAGGGCATGCGCCAGGGTGATGGCGAACCAGGTCTTGCCGACACCGCCCTTGCCGGAGGCGATGGCGACCAGGTTGCGGGCCTTCGGCACGGCCGCGGGCCGCGGAAGCGAAGCGGTGGCGATGGTCATGACAGGGCCTCTTGCAGCAACGGTGTCTCCGGGATCTCGGCGGCGTGGGGCAGCAGCAGCCGGGCGAGGGCAACGGCGTTCAACGGGCGCAGGCCATCGGCGACCTGATAGCTGACGCTGGCCTCGCTGAACGCGGCGGCGGCGGCATCGACGGCGGCGAGCAGGCCGCCCAGCCGCCGCGCCAGATCGAGTTTGCTGACGAACAGCCGGCGCACGCCGAGGGTCGCATAGGCGGCGGCGATGTCGACGCTTTCCATGGGATCGCCGCCAGCGGCGAGGACCAGCAGCGGCTCGGCGTCGGCCGCGTCGATGCTCTCGGCCAGCATCGCCAGGTCGTGCGCATCGAACGGATTGGTTCCGGCGGTGTCGATGAACACCGGTCCGGCGGCGGCGGCGACGGCGGCGGCCACAGCGGTGTCGTCGTCAGCGGCTACCAGCTCGACACCGAGGATCCGGGTCAGCGCCGCAAGTTCCTCGACGCCGCCGGCGCGGCGCCGGTCGGTGCTGATCACCTGCACCGTCCGTCCCGCGCGGTGGGCGCGCAGCGTCAGCTTGGCGACGGCGAGGGTCTTGCCGGCGCCGGGCGGGCCGATGAGCAGCATGGGGCGGTCATCCGCGGCCGCGCTGGCCCGCAAGGGCGCATAGCGGAACGTCGCCTGCAGCGCCCCGGCGAGAGCCAGCGACGGCGCTTCGGCGGCGACCTGCTCGGCAGTGGCGGCGAGGCGCGTCGCGATCGGCCGCGGCACGCCGTGGAACGACAGCGCGTGGCGGATCTCGGCGAGCACCGCGTCCGCGTCCTCGGGGGCCGGCGTGGTGGCCGGCGCGGCCGCGACGCAGCCCGCCTCGGTCCAGGGGAACGCCTCGCCCGCGCCATCGGGCCCGTCGTCATAGGGCCCGTCGTCGTAGGGTCCGTCGTCGGCGGGGGCATCGTGACCGACGTCGTCGTCCAGCCCGGCGGTCACCCGGACCGGCGCCCCCGCCGGCGTCTCGACGCCGAGGATGATGGCGTCCTCGCCAAGCTCGGCGCGAACCCGCTGCATCGCCCGGTCGACGGTCGGTGCGGTGAAGACCTTGATGCGCATGGCTCTCGTCTCCCGCCGCTCAGACCTGACCCAGGGTCTTGATGCGCGCCTTCGCGGCGATCTCGTTCTGCGACATCACCACCGTCGACGGGCGGAAGCGATCGATGATCGAACGGACATAGGGCCGGGCCGCCGGGCTGGTCAGCAGCACCGGCGACTCGCCCATCATGGCGTGCCGCTCATAGGCCGCGCGCACGGCGACGATGAACTCCTGCAGGCGGCTCGGTGCCATGGCGAGTTGCTTGTCGTCGCCGGATCCGACCAGGCTCTCGGCGAACGTCTGCTCCCAATCGGGGCTCAGCGTCAGCAGCGGGATGACGCCGTGCTCGTTGGTCGCGGCGGCGCTGATCTGGCGGGCGAGCCTGGCCCGCACGTGCTCGGTGATCTGGGTGACGGAGCGCGTGTAGCCGCACGCCTCGGAGATTCCCTCCAGGATGGTCGGCAGGTCACGGATCGAGACGCGCTCGCCGATCAGGGTCTGCAACAGCCGCTGCACGCCGCCGAGCGAGATGCGGGCGGGGATCAGATCGGCGACCAGCTTCTGCTGATCCTCGTCCAACTCGTCCAGCAGCTTCTGCGTCTCGGCGAAGGAGAGCAGCTCGGCCATGTTGTCCTTGACGATCTCGGTCAGGTGGGTGGTGACGACGGTCGCCGCGTCGACCACGGTCAGGCCGCGGAACATCGCTTCCTCGCGATGCGAGCGGTCGGCCCAGACGGCGGGCAGGCCGAACGTCGGCTCCTTGGTCTTCTCCCCCGGAATGGTCAGCTCCTCGCCGCGCGGATCCATCACCAGCAGCATGTTGGGACGCACCTCGCCCTGGCCGGCCTCCAGTTCCTTGACGCGCACCAGATAGGCGTTGGCCGGCAGTTGCACGTTGTCCTGGATGCGCACGCTCGGCATGACGAAGCCCATCTCCATGGCGATCTGCCGACGCAGTGCCTTGATCTGGTCGGTGAGGCGGTGTCCCTCGCCGTCGCCGTTGATCAGCGCCAGCAAGGCATAGCCCAGTTCCAGGCGGATCTGGTCCATGTGCAGGGCGCTGGAGATCGGCTCCTCGGCGACGGGCACGCTGTCGGCGGCGGCTTGCGTTGCCGCGGCATCGGCCGCCGTGCGGCGGCTGCGCGACCAGGCGACGCCCCAGGCGAGACCACCGACCCCGGTCGCCAGGATCAGGAAGGGCAGGGCCGGGACGCCGGGCAGGGTGGCCAGGGCGACGAGCAGGAAGGCGCTGACGCCCAGCGCCTTCGGCCGGCCGCCGAGCTGATCGAACAGCGCCTTCTCGGTCGCCCCGTTGACGCTCGCCTTGGTGACGATGATGCCGGCGGCGGTGGAAACGATCAGCGCCGGAATCTGCGAGACGAGGCCGTCGCCGACGGTCAGCCGGGTGTAGGTGTCGGCGGCGACGCCGAAGGTCAGCCCCTGTTGGGCGACGCCGATGATCATGCCGGCGACGACGTTGATGAAGGTGATCAGCAACCCGGCGATGGCGTCGCCGCGGACGAACTTGGCGGCGCCGTCCATGGCGCCGTAGAACGTGCTCTCCTGCTCCAGCTCGCTGCGTCGGGCCCGCGCCGTGGCCTCGTCGATGAGCCCGGCCGACAGATCGGCGTCGATGGCCATCTGCTTGCCCGGCATGGCATCCAGGCTGAAGCGCGCCGACACCTCGGCGATGCGGCCGGAACCCTTGGTGATGACCACGAAGTTGACGATCACCAGGATGGCGAAGACGATCAGGCCGATGACGTAGTTGCTGCCCATGATGAAGCCGCCGAAGGCTTCGATCACCCGGCCGGCGGCGTCGGGTCCCTCGTGGCCGTTGGCCAGGATCAGCCGGGTCGACGCCAGGTTGAGGGCCAGCCGGACCATGGTCGCAAGCAGCAGAACCGTCGGGAATGCGTTGAACTCCAGGGGTTTCTGGACGAACAGCGCGGTCATCAGGATGAGCACCGAGAAGGTGACGGAGAACGCCAGGCTGAGGTCGAGCAGCCAGCGCGGCATCGGCAGGATGAGAATGACCAGGATGGCGACGACCCCGAGGGCGAGGGCGATGTCGCCGTGCGCCAGCAGCCCGACCAGGCGCCGGCCCAAGGCGCTGTCGGCGACGCCGGCGCCAGAACCGGAGCCGGAGCCGGGAGCCGCTTGGCGAAGAGCGTCGGTCATCGCGGGTCTCGCCGCCCTGCGCCGGGATCAGGCCAGCGTCCGCTCGCCCTCGCCGGGCATCGGCACGGGAAAGCCTTCGGACGTGTACTGCCGCAGCTTGTTGCGCAGGGTGCGGATGGAGATGCCGAGGATGTTGGCGGCGTGGGTGCGGTTGCCGAGGCAGTGGTGCAGGGTGTCCAGGATCAGGTCGCGCTCGACATCGGCCACGGTGCGGCCGATCAGGCCGATGGTGCCGGCGGCGGTGGACGTGCCGCCGGCGGCATCGCCGCCCAAGGTTGCCGTCGCCCCGACACCACCCATCCCGCCCCCCGACCCAGGGACCGGCGTGATCACCTCGGCGCCGATGGTGTCGCCGTCGGCGAGCAGGACGGCGCGGTGCAGGGTGTTTTCCAGCTCGCGCACGTTGCCCGGCCAGGCGTGGGTGACGAGGGCGCGCCGCGCCTCCGGCGTCAGGCTCGGCACCGGCAGGCCGTTGTCCTTGGCGAACCGCTTGACGAAGTGTTCGGCCAAGGCGGGAATGTCGCGGGGCCGATCGCGCAGCGCCGGCACGTCCAGCGTCACCACGTTCAGCCGGAAATACAGATCTTCGCGGAAGTGCCCCTGGCGGACGTGGGCGGCGAGGTCGCGGTTGGTGGTGGCGATGATGCGGACGTCGACCTTCACCGGGGCGCTGCCGCCGACCCGATCGACCTCCCGTTCCTGGATGACGCGCAGCAGCTTCGCCTGCAGGCGGATGTCCATCTCGCTGATCTCGTCCAGCAGCAGGGTGCCGCCGTGGGCCTCCTCGAAGCGGCCGACCCGGCGGGCGATGGCCCCGGTGAACGCCCCCTTCTCGTGGCCGAACAGCTCGGACTCCAGCAGGTTTTCCGGGATCGCCGCGCAGTTGACGGCGACGAAGCGGCGCTCGGCGCGGCGCGAGCGGGCGTGCACATAGCGCGCCAGGAGCTCCTTGCCGGTGCCCGAGGGTCCGGTGATCAGCACGCTGGCGTCGCTGCGCGCGATCCGCTGCGCCAGCGTCAGCAACTCCGCCATCGCCGGATCGGCATGGATGATGGCGTGGTCGTCCCGGCTGACCGCCGCCAGCACGGCGGCGATCAGCTCGGCGTCCGGGGGCAGCGGCACGTACTCCTGGGCGCCCGCCTTGATCGCCTCGACGGCGGCGCGCGTGTCGTTGCCGACGCCGCAGGCGACCACCGGCACGACGATCCGTTCCGCCGCCAAGCTGTCGACGAGGGCGCGGACATCGAGACAGACGTCGATCATCACCAGGTCGGCGCCGCTGCCGGCGCGCAGGATCTTCAGGCTCTCTTCGACGCTCTCGGCGTGCAGGACCTTGGAGCCTCGCTCCAGGGCGATCCGGCTGGCCGCGCCGATATGACCGTCGAGGATGCCGATTATCAGAAGCCGCATGGCCGGAGTCTCCGGTTCAGTCGAAATGGTGGATGCGCTGCGCCGGTGGCAGCATGGTGTTGAGCAGGATCTCCAACCGCCGGGGGTTTTCCTCCCGGGCGATGGAGACTAGGCCGACCAGTTGGATCTGGCCGATCAGCGCGTCGATGCCGGCGTTCCGCTCGAGCTTCGCGGCCAGCGGCGCGAATACCAGGTTGGCGAGGATCGCCCCGTAGAGAGTGGTCAGCAGCGCCACCGCCATGCTGGGGCCGATGGCCGCCGGGTCATCCAGCCGCCCCAGCATCTGCACCAGCCCGATCAGCGTGCCGATCAGTCCCATCGCCGGCGCGAACTCCGCCGCCCGCCGCAGCACCTGGGCGCCGAGACCGTCGCGCTCGATGCTCGCCTGCAGGTCGCGGCTCAGGATCGCCTGCAGGTCGGCCGGGGCGAGGCCGTCGATCAGGCACGACAGGCCCTTGTGCAGGAACGCCTGGGCGTCGATCTCCGGCAGCAGCCGCTGCATCGGCAGCACCCCCTGACGGCGCGCCGACTCGGCCAGCCGCACCATGTAGAGCGCTCCGTCCGACGGCGAGCGGGCGGGGGCGAACACGGTGCCGGCGGCGAGGCGCAGGGTGCGCAGCACGTCGTCGAACGAGAAGCAGATGACCGTGGCCGAGAGCGTGCCGCCGATGACGATCAGCAGCGCCGGGGCGTTGACGAACGAGCCGGCCGAGCCGCCCAGCACCACCGCCGCGCCGATCAATCCGAGCCCGCACACCAGGCCGGCGAGCGTCCCGAAATCGACGCCGAGGCGCCAACGCCCGGAGGGGCGCCCGGAGCGGCGCCCGGAGCGGCGGCCGGTTGGGTCTTCGGTATCGGCCAGCGGCATGGCCGGGGGTGCCATGGGATCGACGGGCATGGCCGGCTCCTCAGCCGCGTTCGCCCTTGACGATCTCGGTCATCGTCACGCCCAGGCGGTCCTCGACGACGACCACCTCGCCGCGCGCCACCAGGCGGTTGTTGACATAGATGTCGATGGCCTCGCCGACGCGCCGGTCCAGTTCGACGACGGCGCCGCGGCCGAGCTTCAGCAGCTGGTTGACCTCCATGGTCGCCTTGCCGAGCACGGCGGAGACCTGCACCGGGATATCGTAGACCGCTTCCAGATCCTGGGCGCTGCGCGGCCGGTCGCTGTCGTCGTCGTCGCCGATGGCGGTGGACGCCGGATTTTTGTGGGGCGTCGTCGTCCCGTCATCCAACTGGTCGAGATCGAAATTCTTGTCCTGGCTCATGGCGGTCTCCTGGCGGTCTCCCGGGGGGCTCAAGCGGCCGAGGCGAGGGGATCGGAGGCCGCCGTCTCGGCGGGCGTCTCCGGTGAACGGGCATCGCCGGCAAGCGCGGCGACGGCGACTTCAACGCTGGCCCACAGGGCCGCCTGATCGCGCACCGCGCCGCCGCCAGCCCAGCTGATCCGGCAGTCGCCCGCGGCCATCTCCGGGTCGGCCGTGACCGCGACTGGTTGCGCGAAGCCCTGGCGCTCCGCCAGTTCGGCGAGTTTCGGCGCCACCGCTTCATGCAGTTCGGCGGCGACGGTGACGGTCAGCGCGGCCGGCTCCGCCTGGCCCGCGAAGACGCTGCGGAACACCTCCAACACGTCGTCGTCGGCCGAGCGTCGGCGCAGGGCGGGCAGCATCTTGCGGACGACGCCGGTGGCGATGCGCGCGGCCGCCGCCGACCACGCCGTCTCCATGGCCGCCGCCGCTTTCGTGGCATTGGTCAGGCGGTCGGCGATGCTCTCCAGCGCGGCGGCGAGGCGCAGCTGTGCCGCGTCCGCCGACGCCGCCTCGGCCTCGGCGCGGCCGGCGGCGTGGGCTGCGGCGCGGACCCGTTCCAGGTCGGCATCCGTGTAACCCGCGGGCGCCGGTTCCGGCGCGGCCCTCTCGGGCGGCTCGCTCGCCTCGGCCGGGGTACTCACGTCGGCCCCTGCCGTCGCGACCGCTGCCTCGAACGGCGTCGCGACCGGTGCCGCGACCGTGCCGTCGTCATCGTGCTCCGCATCGAAGCGGCGCGAAAAGAGGAAGGGGCTTGCGGGCATCGCGGGGCTCACCGTCGGCTCAGTAGACCAGCTCGTCGCCGGAGCCGCTGGTGCCGATGACGATGTCGCCCGACTCGGCGAGATCCTTGGCGGTGGCGACGATCGCCGCCTGGGCATCGTCGACGTCGCGCAGCCGCACCGGGCCGAGCGCCTCGATATCCTCGCGCAGCATCTTGCCGGCGCGGTCCGACATGTTGGCGAAGAACATCTCCTTGATGGCGTCCGACGCGCCCTTCAGTGCCAGGGAGAGCTGCTCCTTCTCGATGCGGCGGAGCAGCATCTGCACGCTCTGCGGATCCAGCCGGCCCAGATCCTCGAAGGTGAACATCAACTGCTTGATCTTATCCGCCGACTCGCGGTTGCGGTCTTCCAGCGCGGTCATGAAGCGGCTCTCCGTGCTGCGGTCGAAGTGGTTGAAAATGTCGGCCATGGTCTCGTGGCTGTCGCGCCGGGCGGTGCGCGCCAGGTTGGTCATGAATTCGGTGCGCAGCGTCCGTTCCACGTGGTCGAGGATGTCCTTCTGCACCGTTTCCATGCGCAGCATCCGCATCACCACTTCCATGGCGAAGTTCTCGGGCAGCACGCCGAGGACCCGGGCGGCGTGGTCGGACTTGACCTTGGAGAGGACCACCGCGACGGTCTGCGGGTATTCGTTCTTCAGGTAGTTGGCGAGCACCGCCTCGTTGACGTTGCCGAGCTTGTCCCACATGGTCTTGCCGGCGGGGCCGCGGATCTCTTCCAAAATCTGGCTGACCCGGTCCTTGTCCATGAATTGCGAGAGCAGCCGCTCGGTGCTGTCGTAGCTGCCGACCAGCGAGCCGGACGTGGAGAGTTGATCGGCGAACTCGACGAACAGCCGTTCGACGATGGTCGCGCTGATGGTGCCCAGGTTCGCCATGTTCTGCGAGAGGTCGCGGATCTCGTCGTCGTCCATGCGTTCGAACAGTCGGCTGGCCTGGTCGGCGCCCAGCGCCAGCATGAAGATCGCCGCTTTCTGCGGGCCGCTCAGCAGCCGGTATTCGTCTTTCAGACGGGTCATCGCCGAAATGCCTCAGTCGTCTTCGTGGAGCCAGTTGCGGAGGATGCTGATCGCCTCGTCCGGATGTTTGGAGACGATCTCGCCGACCTTGTTGACGGTCGAGGCCCGCACCCGGCCCTCGACGCGGTCCAGGTCGATCATCTCCTCCAGTTCGCTGTCGTCCGGCGTCTTCTCGCTGCGCGCCATCAGGCCGCCGGACTCCGGGCCGGTCAGCGCCGGCGTGCCGTCGTCGTGCGTCAGCAGGTCGCCCATCGGCCCGGTCGCCGGCATCGGTAGCGCTTCCAGGGTGCGTGCCAGCAGCGGCCGGATGACCAGCAGGATCACCAGCAGCGCGAAGATGCAGAGCACCAGGTACTGCGCGAATTTCAGCAGATCCTGCTTGTCCAGACCGAACAGCAGTTCGATGCCCTCGCCGCCCAGGGGCTCCAGGTCGACGAAGCGCATGTTGATCACTTCGACCGTGTCGCCGCGTTCGGCATCGAAGCCGACGGCGCTGCGCACCAGGCTGGCAAGCAGGTTGATCTCGTCCTGGGAACGCGGCTGGTAGACGGCGTTGCCCTCGGCGTCCGTGCCGTAGAGGCCATCCACCAGCACCGCCACCGACAGCCGGTTGACGACGCCCGCCTCCCGCACGTGATTGACCACGCGCTTCGAGATTTCGTAGTTGACCACTTCCTCGAGCCGACGCTCGGTGGTCTCGGCCGATGCCCCCTCGTCGAGGGCGAACGCGGGATCGGGCAGGTTGGTGGCGACACCGACAGGCGGTTCGCCGGTGCCCTCGCGGCTCTCCGACTCGGCCTCAACCGACTGGCTGGAGCGCACCACCTGGCCGTCCGGATCATAGGTCTCCTCGCTGGTGTTGATCCGGTCGAAGTCCATGTCGGCCGTCACTTCGGCGCGCACCCGGCCCGGCCCCACCGTCCGCTCCAGCAAGCGTTCGATGGTCGACGCCAAATGTGCTTGGTAGCGGATCCGCTGCTCCTCCGCCTTGTTGGTCAGGGCGACCCCGCCTTCGGCGCCTTCGAAGCCACCGGCGAGCAGATTGCCCGAGGCGTCGACCACGGAGATGCGGTTGGGTTGCAGGCCCGGCACCGCCGACGCCACCAGGTTCTGGATCGCCACCACCTGTGCCGCCGCCAGGCCGCGTCGGGAGGCGAGGGTGAGAACGATCGAGGCGCTCGGCTCCTGCCGCTGTCGGCTGAACAGCTCGCGCTTCGGCAGCACCAGATGAACGCGCGCCGCGCGAACGCCGTCGATGGCGCGGATGGTCCGGGCCAGTTCGCCCTCGAGCGCGCGCACCAGATTGACGTTCTGCAGGAAGTTGGTGGTCCCAAAGGCATCGCTATCGTCGAACAGTTCGTAGCCCATGGAGCCGCCCGACGGCAGCCCGGCATCGGCGAGTTGCATGCGCGTCTGTGGCACCAGATCGGCGGGAACGTGGAGCGTCTTGCCGCTCTCGGTGAGCTGGTAGGGGACGCCCTGTCGCTCCAGGGTGCGTACGATCTGCGCCGAGTCCGTGGCGTCCAGGTCGGCATAGAGCAGGGCGTATTCGTCCCCCGACATTCGCGTGAGGATGACGACGAAGAAGCCGGTGACCAGCAGCAGGACGGCGCCGATGGCCACCAGCCGAACCACCCCGAGACTGCGAATGACGTGTAGAACCGACTCCATGGCGCCCCTCGTGCCCGGCCGCCGTGGGCCGGTACGTCTGCGATGCCGTGGACGCTAGCCGGGGTTTGGTGAACGGAGCCTTAACGACCGGGCAGTTTTTGCCGGGTGATGCGGCGCGGCGGATGACGGTTCGCCGTCACTCCGTCGAGCGGGCGCGGACCCGGAGGCCGCGCACGCCTTCGCGGTCGAAACAGCGCTGCCAAGCGCAGAACTCTTCCACCGACAGGGCGTAGCGGGCGCACGCCTCTTCCAGGGTCAGCACGCCCTCGCGGACGGCGGTGACCACCTGTGCCTTGCGGCGCGCCACCCAGCGCACCGTATTCGGCGGCGGCAGCAGATCCAGGGGCAACCGGTCACGGCGCCCGGCAGCCTTGGTCGGAGCGGAGGTTGCCGGAGGCAGGGGCCGCCCGTGTGCTTGATCCATCGTCGTCGCCCATCGCTGTCGGCCGGATTGGCTCGCGGGCCGGACCCTAGCGCCGTGCCGTTAAGAAAAGCCTAAATGGATCAAGCACTAACCGCGGACCGACCACCCCGAAACGAGCACCATCAATGCCCTGAAAGGGTGGCGGACGCCCGGCCGGCTCGGCAGAATCCGCAACGACACGGCCACGGCGCCAAGCACGCCACGGCGGATTTCACCCCCCGCGGCTGTCACTCCCTGTGCGGATCGCGGCGCGGCGGGCGGCCGGCCATCTGCCCGAGGAAGTCGTTGCGTATCACCTCACGCTCGGCCCGCCACCAGTGACCTTCGGGCGTGCCGAGCGGGTCACGCTCGGCCAGCATGTAGGCGTGGTAGGCGATGGAGTCCCGCAAGCGCTCGACCAGGTCGGCCCAGCAGCCGTCGTAGGCTTCCCAGTAGGGCTCCGCCTCGGGTCGCCCGGCGAGGATTTGGGCCAGCGCGTGCTCGCGGCTGAGTTCCTCCACGTACGTGAGGTAGGCGAGCACCGTCAGCGGCGCGCGGTTGATGCCGGCGGTGCAATGCACGTAGACGCGGTTGCCGCGGGCCAGCAAGTGCAGCAGTTCGGCGACCGCCGTTGGCAGGTGGCGGCGCTGATCGGGCGGGTCGAAGTCGCGCATCGGTGCGACGCTGATCGTCATGTCGTGTTGCGTGCAGGCCCGGCGGATGCCGTCCAGGTCGATGGCGAAGGCACCGCGACACTCCTCCGTCTGCAGCGACAGCAGGGCCGTGGCGCCGGTGCCCGACCGGATGGTCGGCACGTCGTCCGGCGTCATCGGACACGAGCCGATGACCAGATCCCCCCGCACCTCGCCCCAATTCAGCGACCAACTCCACATACAGCGCGCCTCCCGCCATGTCCTCGACGACCCGATCGCTACCCTGCGAAGCAACGCCGCGCCGGTCAAGCGCCGCGGTGGCGGTCGGTCTCCTCGGCGAGACGGTGCAGCGCCGGTGCCACGGTGACCGCCGGCGGCGTGGCGTCCAGGCGGCGCAGCGCCGCCGGCAGCGCCGCGATCTCGGCGGCGGCGTGGGCCCGGATGGCATCGAGACTCGGCGCCGGCGCGACGCGGCGGCCGCCGCGCAGCATCGGCTGCACCAGGGGCGTCCCCTCCTGCTCATCCCCCTCGATCGTCAGGACGTCGCCCATGAGGCTGCCGTCGGCATCGCGACGCCGGAAGATCTGCTTCCGTCCGGGCCATGTCACCTTGCCCTCGGAGTGCTTGCGGCGCGGCAGGCCGGCGTACTCCTGCAGCTTGTAGGCGCAGTCGAGGGCCGCCGCGTCGTCGCCGGTGACCAGGCTGGAGCCGACACCGAAGGCGTCGATGGGCGCGCCGCTCCGCACCAGCGCGGCGATCCTTTGCTCGTCGAGCCCGCCGCTGGCGAAGATCCGCACGGCGTCGAGACCGCCCGCGTCCAGGATCGCCCGCACCGTGCGCGCATGCTGCGCCAGATCGCCGGAATCCAGCCGCACGCCGCGCACGCTGATGCCATCGGCGGCGAGGCGGGGCGCGAGGTCGACGACGCGGCGCGCGCCGTCGGGGGTGTCGTAGGTGTCGATCAGCAGCACCACGCCCTCGGGTCGGGAGCGGGCGAAGTGCTCGAATGCCAGCGTCTCGTCGTCGTGCGCCTGGACGAAGGCGTGCGCCATGGTGCCGTAGAGCGGCACGCCGTAGGCGACGTCGGCGGCGACGGTGGCGGTGCCGGCGAAGCCGGCGAGGTAGGCGGCCCGTGCCGCGAACAGCCCGGCCTCGGCGGCGTGCGCCCGGCGCAGGCCGAAATCCACCAGCGTCCGCCCCGCGGCGGCCAGCACCATCCGCGCCGCCTTGGAGGCGATCAGCGTCTGGAAGTGCAGGATGTTGATCAGCCGGGTCTCCACCAGCTGGGCGACCGGCAGCGGCGCGGTGACGCGCAGGATCGGCTCGTCGGCGAACACCGGCGTGCCCTCTGGCACCGCGTGGACATCGCCGCGAAAGCGGAACGCCGCCAGGTAGTCGATGGCGTTGTCGCGGAAGCGGCCGGAGCGCTTCAGCCAAGCCAGTTCCTCGTCGCCGAAGCGTGTCGTCTCCAGGAAGACGAGCGCCTGTTCCAGGCCGGCGGCAAGCAGGAAGCCTCGGCCGGGCGGCAGTTTGCGGGCGAAGAACTCGAACACCGCCGTGTCGGTCATGTCGTGGTCCAGATAGCCCTGGATCATGTTCAGCTGATACAGATCGGTGAGCAGCGGCGACGTGCGGATATCCATGCAATCCTCCGGCCCTGGGTCCGACCCTACATAGACCAGCCGACGGCCGCGGCGCCATCCACGCGGCGACGGGCGCCGCGCGATCAATGCGGCGACGGGCGCCGCGCGATCAATGCGGCGACGGGCGCCGCGCGATCAATGCGGCGACGGGCGCCGCATCATTACTGCGGCGACTGGCGCCGCAGGGCGATGTTGCGTACCATCGGCAAAGGCGGGAGATGGTGGAGGCGGGGATGGCCGTGCCCAAGACGAGGACCAGGAGCCGCACCCGGCTGAAGCTGCAGCGGCCGCCGCTCTATAAGGTCCTGCTGTTGAACGACGACTTCACGCCCCGCGACTTCGTGGTGACGGTGCTGAAGCAGGTGTTCGGCATGGCGGAAGAACGCGCGCACGCGGTGATGTGGGCGGCGCATACGCAAGGCGTCGCCGTTGTCGCCGTCTACACTCGCGACGTCGCCGAGACCAAGGCCAACGCCGCCACCGAGGAGGGCCAGCAGGCTGGCTATCCGCTGCACTTCGCCACCGAACCGGAAGCGTAACGCCGTCCCGGTAACCGTTTGCCAACCTTCCCCTTGTTAGACTGCCGTGCGATGACCGACGCGACCGGAGAATGGGTCGCGCAACGCGCCGCACGCGGCAGGATCCGCCGTGCTCGCGGCCTCTCCCGAAGGTTTTGGCATGACGGCGATCGGTTTCCCGGGATCCGCGAGCGTGCCGGCGGCGCGGCGCATCTTCTGCCGGCGGCGACAGCGGGCGCAGGCGCGAACGGCGGCACACCTGCTCCTCTATGCCGGCACCGTGCTGCTGGCCTCCCTCACGTTCTGAGTCTCGCGCATGACCGACATGGCAAGCCCCGTCGGGGCGCGCTTGGGCAAGGCGCTGCTTGGCTGCATCGTGGCAGCGATGGCCGTCACCATTGTCGTTGACCTGCTTGATGCCGTCCCCGGCGAGACCGCGGGCGGCGTCCGCCCGGCCTCGCCAGACAGGGCGACCGAGCCTTCGTCCGCGGAACCGCCGGCATCCCGCGCTGGCCGGCCCCGCGCCGCCGTTCGTCCGGCGGCGTCGCAATCGGGCGCGAGCGGGGCGGGCGCGCCGGCGTCGGCCCGCACCGTGGTGTTGCGCGCCGACTCTCGCGGCCATTTCTGGATCGACGGCGCCATCGACGGCACCGCCGTCCGCTTCATCATCGACACCGGCGCCAGCGGCATCACCCTGGGCCCGGACACCGCCCGCGCCGCCGGCCTGCGGCTGGTCGACGCCGACTTCACCCAGCGGAGTCGCACCGCCAACGGCATCGCCCGCACCGCGCCGGTAACCATCCGCAACCTCGGCGTCGGCCCGGTGCGGCTGCGCAACATGCCGGCGCACGTCACCGAGCGGCCGATGCCGGGCATGGCACTGCTCGGCATGAGCTTCCTCGGCCGCCTGGAAGGCTACGAAGTCCGCGGCGACAAAATGACCCTCCGCTGGTAGCCG
>CAZVRW010000026.1:24436-37121 GCA_964630265.1 uncultured Rhodospirillaceae bacterium | reverse complement strand
ATCAGGCGAGGCGTCGCGCCAGAATCGGTCCGAGTGCATTGGCCACCGGCAACGGCAGGCGTTTCCAGATGGCGATGGCCCGCTGGTACTTCGGATTGAGCGGATTGACATCCGGGATTTCGCGACCGCTTAATAGCTTGTACTCATAGTGGAGCGGCTGCGGCTCGAATCCCCAATGACGCTTGAAGTCATAGGCCCCCGTGCCGACCTTGCTGCGCCCGAAGTCGAAGACGCCAAGGCCCTGTTCGGCTGCCCGACGCATGACCTCCCAGTACATGAAATCGTTGGCGGCGAGATCGCGGGCAGCAGTATTGCCACCGCCATAGTAGGGGAGAACCTCATCACGGAAATAGAAGTTCATGACGCTGGCCACCGCCTGACCTGTATGACAGATGGTAAGTATTTCGCAATCTTCTCCGAACTCGGTTTTCAGACAGGCATAGTATCGCTTGGGCAATACCGGTGTCCCGAGATTCCGCACGCTCAGCGAATACAGGGCGAAGAAACGGTCGACCGTGCCGTCCGTTTCGGAGATCAGTCCGTGTTTGATGCCCTTGCGCACCTGGGCCCGCTGCTTGCGGCGGACGATGGCGAGGTTCTTCTCCGGATCGGAGTCGAGCAGCTTGCGGAAGGTGACATAGAGCCCGTCCTTACACATCCAGTCGGGGCGCTGCCGATGGACCGACCGATACTCCAGGTGATTGACGCCGAGCGTTCGCCCGAGGTCGATGGCCGCGGCATCGAGGGCGTCCCGCGCCGCACCATCGGCGCAGGCAGGCCCGCCGTAGACACAGAACCCGTTGGAGATCAGGGCATTGCCAAATAACGCGCTCTTGACGTGGACGAGTGGCAGGACGCCGCGGATGACACCGGCCGATTCGGCCATGAGGAAGTGACAGGGATGCCCAAGGGTGTCACCGATGACCCGCCGCCAGCCG
Source organism: uncultured Rhodospirillaceae bacterium (assembly GCA_964630265.1). Taxonomy (GTDB): domain Bacteria; phylum Pseudomonadota; class Alphaproteobacteria; order Rhodospirillales; family Defluviicoccaceae; genus CAZBWP01. Next base: position 36,183 of record CAZVRW010000026.1, on the reverse strand, counting down.
GCGCGATGGAAGAAGGTTGCCTCCGGGCAGGCACGCACGAATGCGTCCCACGCTGAATCGCGTGTTGCGTCGAGGCGTCGAACGGTCAGGGGTTCGCTGACGACCTGGTTCATCGCACGTCCGTCTCCGCGCGTCGCCGTTGATGCGAACCGGCGGCGATGCGAACCGGCGGCGATCGCGTGATCGCCCGAACCGATGGATTAGCAGCCGGGTGTTAACAGCGCGTCATCATAGCGACCGGCCCGCCGGCGCGGAACCCCGGCCGCGATTGACACTCAGACCTCGGCGACACGTGCCGGCCGGTCAGTCTTCGATCAGGCAGGGACACGAGCCCGTCGCGAGGGGCTTGGAGACGGCGCTCCGAAGACCCGCGGTCTTCAGGAGACAGAGCAGCCGGCAGAGATCCGCGGCGTTGCACCGTTCGTGATGTGGGTCCGTCGGATCCTCGGCCAGGTTCTTGTCGATCGCCGCCTGGGCGGCGCGCGAGAGGACCCAGCCGAGCGGCGGCGTCGTCGCGTTGAGCGTGCCACCGGCCGATGCGGGACACATGCGAAAGCGCAAATACTCGCCACCGACCTCATCGAGAACATGGCGGCGCAGTGCGTCGAGCGCCAGCAGACCATGTGCGTTGCGGGCGGCCAACGCGGTTCCCGGAATGGCGCGGACCTGTGGGATCATGCCGTCCAGGGCGGTAATCGCCTCCCGGGGTGCTTCGATGGCGGGATCGCTGGTGATCTCGATGACGACGGGCAGGATGCGCCGATGGGTGCAGCCCTCGGTTGTCGTCCGCACGGCGCGGAGGAACTCCAAGGCCGTCGTCGCGCCGAAGTTCTCGAAGTACCCGCCGTCGACCACCCGCAGGCTGTCAAACCGACGAGGAACAGGTGCCCGGTCGGATGCTCCGTGGCCGGCAGGCCTGAGACCCAGGTCGGTCTCGTACGGGGTCTCACCAGCGGCCGTGTAACGGGCCGCCGGCCCAACATAGGGGAAGCGTGCGCTATTGTTGACGGCCGTCGACACGGGGACGTCGGCATTGAGCAAGGCCAACGCATCGAGTGCGCGGACACCCGAGGCGGCGACGTCCAAGTTACTGACGACGATGCGATCCCCGGTCTCCACCACCGTCCCGTTGAGAAACAGCGCCGGCCAGGGGGTGTTGCCTTCATTCTTCCAGAGATCCAGGAAGGGGCTGGCGAAGCGATCGTCTTCCGCGCCCATTTCATTGCGCCATGCCGCTTCCCAGGCCGATTCGATGACCGTACCACGATCGGGAACCGGCAGGCGGAAGACTCGCTGTCCGAGGTCGCGGGTGAACAGAGCCGCAAGGGTCGGCGCAAGGAAGTCGTGGGCGATGATCCGTTGCCCGCGGGCGGCGAACGACCCATGGAACGCATCGGCCCGGGCCGCTGTTTCCAGCGCGCGGAACACCGTGCCGCCGAGGGCCCCGCCGGAGACGCCGCTGATGGCGAGGATATGGTCGCTGACCGAAGGCACGCGATCACGCAGGTGACCGAGTAGCGTGACGGTCCAATAGGCGGCACGGCTACCGCCGCCGGCAGTGGCAACGACGATGAGCGGGACGGCCTCTGCGGGTTCTCCCGGATCGACAGGTTGGTCACACCGTGCCACCTGCCGCATCCAGGTCTCGACCACGGGAACCGCGGCCGGTCGAGCGGGGATCGCCTCGACCGCTGCGTCGTTCTGTTCGACCACGCGAACCACGTGGTGCGACGGCAACGCCGAAAGCACAACGATCAGGAACGCCATTGCGAAGACCACCGGCAGTCCCGACTGCCGGCTCAGAAAGGTCAGCAGGCTGCCCGCCGTCACCAAGCCTCCGGCGATGAGAAAGAAAACCGCGACCGAACCCAGGCGGTCACCGACGGCGACCGGCGCCGCAGCGGCAGCCACTGCCAACCCGAGCAGGCCCAAGGACATCAGCACCAGCAATAACCATCGCCGGCGTGGCAACGTGGCCGACCGCCCAACGTCGGCGCCCGCCGTAGGCGCCGTTTTCAATGCTCCGGCAAGGCTGGGCGCTGCGCCCAGGACCGTCAGACGGCGCGCCAGGAACAGACTGATGGTGCGCCGCTTGATGAGAGCGAGGACCGTGAGTCCGCCGAGGGCTGGCAACCAGATCAACGCAAGCTGCTTGAGCGTGGCCGCCGTGTTGTCGAACGCGTCATCGGCACTTCCGGCTGCCAGGAGCAATGCTCCGCTGACCGCCGCGAAGGAGAGGCCGGCGAGCACGCGCGGCGCCTGCGCCCGGATCACAAGGATCATCCGCACCCGCCGCTTGGCGTGATGGGAGGGGCGCCGCGCATGGAAGCGAGCCGGAAAGCGCCGACGATAGTCCAGCAGCGTCCGCCATTCGCTGGCCAATGGCGCGACGCCGAACCGGAGATTGGACCCTAGTCGTGCCCAGGCCCACACGAGGATCGCGAACGCGGTGGTCGCGAGAAGCAGCAAGACCGCCTGCCGGCCGGCCACGCCATCCTCGCCGACCGCGACCAAGGCATCGCCGGCTTGGTCATTCACCGCCAGAACGACAGTTACAGAAAGCACGCCGAGAACGCAGAAGCGGGCTGGATGCAATGCTGTGACAAAGTCTCGAACGACCATCCATGCCGTGTCGATACCACGGTAGAGGAGTGCAAGGACTCGTCGCAGCCGGATCAGAATGCCATAGGTGCCGCCTGTTCGCATAGCCGGTCCGTCCTTCTGCCGGATGCCGTTCAGCGCGTCGTCGCCGCGGCGCCCGGTGCGGCGGTGCGGCGAGAAGTGGCATCGCCCGAGGCAGATATCCGAGGGGCTCTCCTCCGGCAACCCCCCGACGAAAGGGGGCAGGGCGACCGCGACGGCGACCGCCGACGGACGGTTGACCGCGGATCAGCGAGCGTATTTCAGGCGGCGACGATCAGCATAACCTCGACGCATAGCAGCAAGATAATCCAGAACGCCAGGGCGCGCAGGTTGATGCCGTCCTTGTGGTCGGGCACGCTACATTTCCTCCTGCCAGTCGATCGCTGCAGAGCGGGGCTTTCATAACCACGATCACAAGGTGCTCACGGTCGTATGCCGCCGGTTTACCACCCGGGCGCTTCTCCAACTGTAATCTCGCTCACACCTGCGCGCAGCGTGAACCTTGGCCAGTCTGGGATCCGCCCATGGCTCGGTTAGGGCGGGCTGGCGAGAGCGCGATCGCTGACGAAGGGATTGTTACGCCGTTCGGCGCCGAACGTGGAGACCGGGCCATGTCCGGGAATGAAAGTGACGTCGTCGCCGAGTGGCCAAAGCTGCTCACGGATCGAGCGGATCAGCGTGTCGAAATCGCCCCGCGGGAAATCGGTGCGACCGATCGAGCCCTGGAACAGGACGTCGCCGACCAGCGCGAGCCGTGCGATCGGGTCGAAGAAGATCACGTGCCCCGGCGTGTGGCCCGGGCACAGGCGCACTTCCAGACTGACCTCCCCGACCGTCACCGAGTCGCCGGCGTCCAGCCACCGGTCCGGGGTGAAGGAGCGTGCGCCGGCGACTCCGAACATCCGCGCCTGCTGCTCCATGCCATCTATCCAGAAGCGGTCGTCCCTATGCGGTCCCTCGACGGGAACGCCGAGCCGCGCCGCCAGATCGGCGGTGCCCCCCGCATGGTCGAGGTGCCCATGAGTGATCAGGATCTTCTCGACTGTGACGCCCTGTTTGTCGACCGTCGCAAGAACCCGGTCCAGGTCGCCACCGGGGTCGACGACGGCCCCCTGCATGCTCCGTTCGCACCAGATGACCGAACAGTTTTGATGGAACGGGGTCACCGGAACGATGGCGGCTTTCATGGGGCGGTCCTGTCCTTGGAGGAGATCGAGTGGGGTGGGCGGCCGTAACCCTGACGCGGATGTGGCGCAGATCCCGCGCCGGCGCAACCGCGAAACGCCGCGAACTCGGCCGCCGTCCATCCCAACCGTGATTGCTGCAACGCCGCCGTCAGGGATCGGCCAACCTGTCAGGCCGTACCAGAGACGATCGCCGTTAGCCGAACGCCGAGGGCTCGCAATTCTTCGGCGAGACGGTCGACCAGTTCCTCCCGCCGCTCCGCGATCAGCGGCGAGAGGTCGAGGCTTGGCTGAAGGTCCAAGGGGACCACACCGAGCAGGGTCAGGCCTTTCGGCTCCCGCTCGAGCAACTTGAGCGCCGCCAGCACGTCCGACAGGCCAAGTTGGTGCGGCGAGATGCGATTGCGGAAAAATGCCGGCACCTCTGCCCCTGCGTAGCGGACCATCGTGCCCGGCTTCTGGTTCAGCCGGACGGCGTCGACGACGACGACATGATCCCGCTCCGCAATGATGTCGAGCAGCCCCATCCCACAGGTGCCTCCGTCCACCAGTTCGACGGTCTCTGGCACGGCCCAGCGCTCGGGAAAGCGCTCGACGACGCGAACGCCAATGCCCTCATCGGACAACAATATGTTGCCGACGCCGAGAACCAGAATGTTCATGATGGCGATGGCCCGTGGTGTCGAACGCTGTGCTCGCAGGCAGGCCGGGCGGCGCCCGCGCGCTGCGCCGCCCGTCGCCCCCCCGGCGTTCCCCTCGAGTCAGAGCGCCTTCACCCGGATGATTTCGCCGCCGTCCGGATCCACCATGTGGATGGCGCAGGCGAGGCAAGGGTCGAAGGAGTGGACGGTGCGGATCACCTCCAGCGGCAGGCGTTCGTCGGCGACCGGATTGCCAACGAGCGATGCCTCATAGGGCCCCATGACGCCGTTGTCGTCGCGCGGTCCGGCGTTCCAGGTGCTAGGCACCACCGCTTGGTAGTTCTTGATCTTGCCGTTCTCCAGGACGGCCCAGTGCGACAGGACGCCGCGTGGCGCCTCATGGATGCCGACGCCCTGCACCTCGCCTCTCGGAAATCGCGGCCGGTTGAAGGTTTCCATGTCTCCCTTGGCGATGTTGGCCATGAGCAGGTTCCACTGCTCGTCCAGCACCTCCCAGAGGACGGCGCAGCGCACGGCGCGGGCGGCGTGGCGACCGATCGTCGAATGCACGGCGGCCAGCGGGATCTGGGCGCCCGCGACGGTGCCGGCGATGGCCAGCAGACGGTCGAGATGCCGCTTCGTCGGTTCGTGGCCGGCAGCGACCATGGCGAGGACATTGGCGAGAGGCCCAACCTGCGCACGGTCGTCGTAGAACGTGGGCGCTTTCACCCAGGAATATTTGCCGTCATCGGCCCACTCCACGTATTCGGGCTTGGTCTCGCCCTGCCACGGGTGCAGCGGGCCGGATCCAGTTTCGTACCAAGCGTGCTTGGTGCCCTCTTTGACGCCATCCTTCCAGAAGGCGTCCTGAAAGCCGGTAATCGGCTTGAAGCCGGCGATGTTGCCGCCGGCGATATAACCGCCCGGCATGGCGAACTGGGTGCCCTTGGTATCCAGCGGCATGTCCGGGACGGAAAGATAGTTCATCACCCCGGCGCCATAGTTTGTCCAATCGGCATAGAGCGCGCCAATGGCTGCCACATCCACCAAGTAGACGTCGTTGACGAACCCTTGCATCTCGTCGATGACGCGGCGGACCTTGTGCAGCCGCTCGAGCGACAACGTCGACGGGCTGTCGGGATTGATCGGGTTACTGACACCGCCGACGGCGAGGTTCTGAATGTGCGGCGTCTTCGATCCGAGGACGCCGACGATGGCATTGACCCGTCGCTGATAGTCCAGCGCCTGGAAATAGTGGACAACGGCAAGCAGGTTGACCTCGGGCGGCAGTTTCATGGCCGGGTGGCCCCAGTAACCGCTGCCGAACACGCCGAGCTGCCCCGAATCGACGAAGGCCTTCAACTTGTTCTGGACGGCGACGAATTCCTGCTCGCTATTGCGTGGCCACGCCGGCGAGAGGCTCTGCGCAAGCCTCGCCGCCGCCTTCGGATCGGCGCTGAGTGCCGAGACGATATCCACCCAGTCCAGGGCCGAAAGCTGATAGAAGTGCACGATGTGATCGTGAATGCCGTGCGCCGCAATGATCATATTGCGGATGTACTGGGCGTTGAGCGGCACCTCCATGGCGAGGGCATTCTCGATGGCACGCACCGAGACGATGGCGTGCACGGTGGTGCAGACGCCGCAGATCCGCTGGGTGTAAATCCAGGCGTCTCGGGGATCCCGGCCCTTCAGGATCAACTCGATGCCTCGCCACATTTGGCCCGAGGACCATGCGTTGGCGATCGCACCGTTCTCGATTTCGCAGTCGATGCGAAGGTGCCCCTCGATGCGGGTGACGGGATCGACGGTGATACGCATGGATGAGTCTCCCGGAAACTTACATTACGCCGACGCAGTGGCGGATTTGGGCTCGGCTTCGTGCACGGTGTGGAGAACCGGCAAATTCTTGACGAAGATCAGGTAAAGGAAAATGTGCATCGCAAAGATGCCGAGGGTGACAAAGATCTCGCTCATCGACGGATAGTACTGATAGCCGTTTCCTGGGTCATAGCCGATGAGGTAACAATTCAGCCGATAGAGGAAACCATGGGCGAGCAACGCGCTCGCCCCGATGAACAGATAGCGTGGCTGGATGCGAAGACTTGCGGGCAGCAGGCAGGCCACCGCCAGGAAGCCCAGCGCCATCTCGATCCACCAGAAGACGGCCATTGTATCGCCGCGAAAGGCCAGCCCCAGCGCGCCCAGCCGGATGACGTCCAGAATCCGCAAGACCAGGAAGACCAGCGTGATCCACACCATGATGTGCGCGACCCTTGGCAGCAGAGCGGTCTCGAACGGCCGTTTGAAGGCGATGGACGAGACCAAGGATTCGAACGCGACGATGGCGAAGCCCATGGTGAAGGCGGTGAGAAGGAAATAAAGGGTCAGCAGCTGCGACTGCCAGAGCGGCGAGAGTTGGTAGCCGAGAATGACGACGACGGTGCCCATGGACGACTGATGCATCATCGGCAGTAGCACGCCGATGCCGACGAATACGAACAGCACCCGATGCAGGCGCCGGCGCGCGTCCTTCATGCCGAAGCGCTCAAAGACCGTTGGGGCGAACTCGAACGAAAGCACGATGATGTAGGCGAAGATGCACAGTGCCGTCTCAAGCAAAACGGAGTTCGGGTTCATCAGCCAGGGGAGCAGGATGTTGTAGCCCTGCCACCAACGGCCCAGGTCGATCATCACCGCGACGGCACCGAGGGTGTAGCCGAACAGCGCCGTCATGAGACCGGCGCGGGCCAGCGGATGATATTCCCCCTTGTTGAGAATGTAGACCAAGAGCGCCATGACGAAGCCGCCACAGCCCAGCGCCGTGCCAATGATCAGGTCGATGGAGATCCAGATCCCCCAGGGATAACCATCGTTGAGATTGGTGACCGCGCCGAGTCCGAAGATGAAGCGCTGGGTCAGAACGAAGGCCGCCACGAGGAGGATGACGAACAGGAACAGGAACGGCCCCGTGACCAGCCGGCCGCCGATCGGGGAATGCTCATGCGTGCTCATTTGCCGCCCTCACTCTGCTCGTCCTCGCCGTCTTCTTCGGCCTCGTGATGATGCTGATCGAAGTTGCGCCGGGCGAGCAGGATCAGTCCGGTCAAAACCACCGCCGGCGCGATCATTCCGGTATAGAGGAAGTGCTGGACGCCTTCGGTCAGCCGTGCGTAGGCGTAGTCCGGGATCGGACGGCCGAAGCTGTCCTCCTTGTAGGGCAGTCCCAGCTTGTCGAAGGGCACTGCCGACAGGTACAGGGCCTGGGTGCCGCCGAGCACTCGTTCACCGTACACTTCCGGCAAGTACTTCGCTTCCACCACCTTCTCGTGCGCGGGGTAGCGGTCCTCGATCCGGCCACTGATGTCGCCGCGCGGATACTCATAGGTGTCGCCCGGCTTCAGGGTAAGGCGCCGCTCCGCTTCGCGCTTCAGGTCGGCGTAGCGGCCGAACAACGTCGCTCCGGTGGGACATGTCTCGACGCACCCGGGGAGTTTGCCCTCCGGCAGCAGATGATTGCAGAGCTGACATTTCTGGATCTTGCCGAAGGCGTTATCGTACTCAAATTTCGGGACGCCGAACGGGCAGGCATAGACGCAATAGCGGCAGCCGATGCAGCGGTCCACGTCGTGACTGACGATGCCGGTCACCGGATCCTTGATCATGGCCGAGACCGGGCAGGCGGACATGCAGGACGGATCGACGCAGTGCAGGCACTGCCGCTTGATGAAGGCAAAGCCGTCTTCCGCGCGGTCCTTCCGTTCGACCGTGCCGTGCATGTAGACTTTGATGATATTGAGGGTGCTCCCCGAGAGATCTTTGGCGGTATCCCACGTCCCGTCGTTCCAGCCGACGTGAACCGCGGGGACCTCCGGCTGCATGCCGTTGGCGGCCTTGCAACCGGCGACGCAGGCCTTGCAGCCGACGCAGAGGGTCGAATCGTATAGCAGGCCGAGGGCTTCGTCCGGCCGCGCCTTGGCATCGCGCATGAACGGCTCAGCTTGCGCTTCCGGGGACGTGGCCACCGCGGCAACGGCCGCGCTGCCAGCCGCCATCCCGCCGAGAAATTGGCGACGGTTAATCGACATTGACGCTCTCCTCAAGCCTCGTCGTCGGACTTCTCGGTGTAGTGGGTGGGCTCGAACTCGGCTTGTTTCGGGGGGCTCTTGCCGAGGCGCGTGGCGAGCACCCCCCCGGCTCCGACCGCCGCGCCGACGACCCCGGCGGTCAGCGCCGCCGCCCCGGCCGAGATGCCGACACCCTTGAGCTCGTTGACCCGCGGGAATGCCGTTGGCGGCGTCACCGTTTCCACGTTGGCCAGCGCATGCACCGGCTTGTGGAAGCCGACGCCCTGCTCGCTGCAGCCGAAGCACGGCGCGCCGGTGCCGACCGGCCAGGACACCTCGCCGACGTCGTTGAAGCCGAGGGTCGGGCAGTTGGCCCAGGTCTCGGGTCCCTTGCAGCCGAGTTTGTAGAGGCAGAAGCCCTGGCGATGGCCGGCGTCGCCGAATTCGAGCGCGAACCGACCGGCATCGAAATGGGCGCGTCGCTCGCAGTTTTCATGAATCAGCCGACCGTAGGCGAACATCGGCCGGTTTTTTTGATCGAGGACCGGCGGCTTGCCGAAAGTCAGGAGGTAGAGGACGGTGGACAGGAAATTATACGGGCTGGGCGGGCAGCCGGGGATGTTGACGATGGTCTTGCCGGGCAGAACCTCATGCAGGGCTCGCGCGTCCGTCGGGTTGGGGTCGCTGGAGGGGATACCGCCCCAGGATGCGCAACTGCCGATACCGACGATCGCGGCGGCGCCGTCGGCGATTTCCTTGACGATCGACACCACCGTCTTGCCGGCAATCTTGCAGTGAATGCCCCCGTCCTTCGTCGGGATGGAGCCGTCGACGACAAGAATGAACTTGCCCCAGTTCCGCTTGACCGACTGGTCCTTGAACTCCTCGGCCTGATGGCCAGCGCCGGCGCACAACGCCTCGTGGTAGTCGAGGGAGATCATGTCCAGGATCAGGTGCTCGATGGTCGGGTGATAGGCCCGGAGCAGCGACTCGGTGCAGCCGGTGCATTCCTGCGCCGAAATCCAGATCACCGGTGGCCGCGCCGGCGACGTGGCGGCCTCGGCGATGCGCATGCCAAGCGCCGGGGACAGCCCGAGGAAGGCGGCAACGCCGGTACAATACTTCAGAAAATCGCGGCGATTCAGGCCGCCGAGGGCGCCATGGTAGCCGTCGAGGTCACCGACGGCGCCAACCTGTCGCTCATTCTCGATTGGAGGGATGTGGGCAGACTCTTGGCTCGCGGACGACATGCGATTCCTTCCCTCTAGATTCACTTATTGAGTACATCTGATCCCAGATCGGCGCGGGCCCCCGCCGCACCATTTGGCATCTTACTTTTGTCACATTAAGCAAGATCGGCGCGCGAATCGCAATCGATTTTTCAAGAAATCAGGGACTTTTGCGGTCGGTGTGTTTGATTTTCATTCTCAAAAAACAGTCTCGCAACACAATGCACAATAACAGGGATCAGAATCCACTGCCGTCATTGCTTGTTGGTTGTGTCGATATCGACCAGAGGGCTCAGTCGGGCCGCAAACTGGTCGTCGGAGATTTCGAGAAGTTCCATTTCGCTTTTTTGGGGCATGGGGAAACGCCCGGCATCCTTCGAGCGTGTGCCGTCTTACCGGCAGACGCTGCCGTTGAATCGTGGACCCGGCTCACGCCCGCCAGAGCGCGGGGGAGAACAGCATCAGCACGGTGAACAATTCGAGTCGGCCGAGCAGCATCGCTGCACTCATCAGCCACTTCGCTCCGTCCGGAAACGATTGGAAGTTGCCGGCGGGGCCGGCGATTGGACCGAGGGCCGGTCCGACGTTGCAGATGGCCGTGGCGGCGCTGGAGACGGCGGTGATGAAATCCAACCCGAACATGCCGAGCCCGACGGCCACGATCGCAAAACATATGATAAATACGAAGAAAAAACTTAAGACAGAACCAATAATTTCGTCACTAATCGGCCGGCCATTATAATACGGAATGAAGACGCCGTGCGGACGCAATAGGTGTTTGAACTGTGTGTCGGCGGCGGCCGACAAGACCTGAAAGCGGAAAACCTTAATTCCGCAAGTCGTCGACCCAGTGCACCCGCCGATGAACATGACCAGGAAAAAAATCGGTCCGGCGAATGCGCCCCACAGCCAGAAATCGGCGGTGGCGAAACCCGTGCCCGTGAACACCGAGATGACGTTGAAAGCGGCGTACCGGAGCGCCGATCCCAGGGGATAGGCCTGCTGCGCCGCCAGGAAGTAGGCCACCACGAGAGTGGCGACGGCGGTCAGGATGAGAAACCAGCGAACCTGAGAATCGGTCAGCAGCGGTCCCGGCTGGCCCTGCAGGGCGCGGACGTAGAGCACGAATGGCAGACTGCCGACGAGCATGCCCGCAGTGATGATGATGTCGATGGCGACGCTGTCGAAGTGGCCAACCGAGCCGTCGGAGGTGGAGAAGCCGCCGGTCGACAGCGTCGCCATGGCGTGGACCGCAGCCTCCAGGCCGGTCATGCCGGCAGACCACAGCATGATCATCCAGAGCGCCGTAAGGCCGACGTAGACGATGGTCAGCCAAGCGGCGATGCGCGTCGCCCGCGGCAGCATCTTCTCGCCGGTCTCGAAGGCTTCGACGCGGAACATCTGCATGCCGCCGACACCCAAGACCGGCAGCACCGCCACCGCCATGACGACGATGCCGAGGCCGCCCAGCCACTGCAGCAGCCCCCGCCACAACAACAGTCCCGGCGGCGCCGAATCCAGGCCGATAATGACGGTCGAGCCGGTGGTGGTGATGCCCGACATCGCTTCGAAGAAGGCGTCGGTGAAGCTCATGTTGAGGTCCGAGAAGACGAACGGCAGCGACGCGAACAGCGTGATCACCACCCAGATCAGGCTCGCCATCACGAAGCCCTGACGCACCGACATGCGAAACCGACCCACCCGGCAAGACATCGCCGTGGTCACGCCGACGAACAGGGTGAGACCGGATGAGACGGCGAACACCATCCAGTCCGCGCTGCCGAGGATCGCATCGACCGCCGCCGGCACCAGCATCATCACGCCGAGGGCGATGAGCAGCAGGCCGATGACCAGGAAGATCGGGCGAAAATCAATCATGCCTGGGCTGTCCTGCGGCGATGGCTCTGGCCGGCGCCGTGCCCTGCAACGCCACCGCCCAATCTCCCGGTACCGGACAGGCCGAAGATCGCCCCCTGCATCAGA
>CAZVRW010000026.1:0-24336 GCA_964630265.1 uncultured Rhodospirillaceae bacterium | reverse complement strand
GAAGATCGCCCCCTGCATCAGACGAACGCGGTCTCGCCCGCCGCCGGCCGGCCGATCACTGCGAGAAACTCGCGCCGGGTCACCGCGCTTTCGCGAAACGCTCCGAGCATCCGCGACGTCACCATCGTCACCCCCGGCTTGTGCACGCCGCGCGTCGTCATGCACTGGTGTGCGGCCTCGATGACCACGGCCACGCCCTTCGGCTCCAGCACCGCGTCGATGGCGTTGGCGATCTGCGCCGTCATCTTTTCCTGGATCTGCAGACGCTTGGCGTAGAGATCAACGACTCGAGCCAGCTTGGAGATGCCAACGACGCGATGGTCCGGCAGGTAGCCGACATGCGCCCGTCCGATGATCGGCGCCATGTGATGCTCACAATGGGATTCGAAGCGGACGTCGCGCAGGAACACCATCTCGTCGTAGCCGTCGACCTCCTCGAAGGTGCGGCGGAGGATGTCCTCCGGGTCGGCCCCGTAGCCGCTGAAGAACTCGCGGTAGGCATCGACGACGCGCCGCGGCGTCCCAAGCAATCCCTCGCGCTCCGGATCGTCGCCTGCCCAGCGCAGCAACGTCCGTACCGCAGCTTCGGCCTCGGCCCGCGAAGGCCGCTGCGTGTCGCTCATTGGGGATCGTACCTCCAGAGGTGTCCCGCGTCGGGATCAGTGGATCGGCGCGTCGGCGTCGGGGCAATCGAGAGAGAATGTCGGGATCACCGCGTCGAACGGTTCGCCACCGTGCGTGACCATCTGATAGGTCCCCCACATGATGCCCGACGGTGTGGAGAGCGGGGTGCCGCTCGTGTATTCGAACGATTCGCCAGGCCGCAGGCGCGGCTGCTCGCCGACCACGCCGTCACCTCTGACCTCGATCATGTGGCCGGTGGCGTCGGTGATCCGCCAGTGTCGGCTGATGAGTTGAATGTCGTCGTCCCCGTGGTTTTCGATGCGGACGTGATAGGCCCAAACCCAGCGCCGTTCGTCCGGGGCGGACTGATGCGGCAGGAAAATCGGCTTGACGGAGACGGTCACACCGCCCGTCGTCTCCGAGTAGCGACCGTGGGCGAGATCAACGGTATCTGTCATTGGCCGCCTCCGCGTTCCCGCCGACGTCGAGGACAGGCCACGCGGCCGGCGGATCTAGTCCGACTGCTTTGCACCGAAGACCTTTTTGATCTGGAAGAAATTGAATACGACACCGACGATGAAGATCAAAATGCCGGTGACGTACATCACGTCGTCCCGGGCCTGGGAGGCCAGATAGAGGCCGAACACGGCGACGATGGCGACCATGATCCCGATGATCCAGCGGTCGAGATGGGGCACGAGACGTTCCTCGCTGGCGACAGTGAGCGGATGCACAACCCCTCCATTTCACCGCCAACGGCGCTTCGGCGCAACCCCTTTTGGCGAACAGGCGTCAGTCGCAAAGGCGCTCTCGCGGTTGTGCTGCCGCCGGCAGGTCCATGCGGAACGTCGTTCCGTCGGGCCCGGTGTTGGTGAGCACCAGATCGCCGCCGTGCGCGTGGACGATCTCGCGGGCGATGGCGAGACCAAGGCCGGTTCCCCCGTTACGACCGGCGCTTTCGAACGGTCGGAACAGCAGATCACGGACAGCGTCCGGAATGCCCGGTCCGTCATCGGCGACGTCGATGATCACGCGCCCGTTCTCGCGATGCGCGTCAAGGCGAATCGTCCGGGCGCCGGCCTTGCGTGCATTCACGGCCAAGTTGGCGACGGCTCGCGCCAGCTGTTCCCGGTCGGCCTTGACCTCGACCTCGTGCCCGGCGCCACCGATCGCTGCCGTCGGCGCGCCACAATTGTCGGCGAAGTCGCCCTCCAGATCGACGACCAGGTCGCCAACGGCGAACCGGGTCGGCCGCAGACTGCGCCGGGGGTCGCGAATGAAGGTTAGCGTCTGTGCGCAGAGCCGGACCGCACGATCAATCGCAGCGAACAGCCGCGGCGCCACTCGCTGGACCTCCGGATCATCGATGGTCGCTAGCCGGTCCGACACCAGGACCGCGGTGGCCAGCGAATTACGGAGATCATGATTGATGCGCGCCACTGCGCCGCCGAGCGCCGCCAAGTGTTCGCGCTGACGCAAGGCGGCGCGGAGTTCATTCTGCATCACCGCGAGTTCCTGTTGCGCGATGCCGATTTCGTCGCGGCGGCGGCTCGGTGGCGGCGTTGCGCTTTCGTCCTCGGGGTTCTCCCGGAAGGCCATCATCCACAAAATCATCTGGCAAATCGGCCGTACCAGCAGATAGCGCAGGCTGACGAACACGAGGACCGCCGTGATCAGCGAGATGATCACCGAGAGCGTGAGGATCCGCCAGGAATAGGCGTACATCGCCAAGCGCAGCGGCGTCTCATCAAGCAGCATCTCGAGCGTGCCGTCTGCATCGTCGGGTGCTACGTCGATGACGCGCAGGATGCGATTTTCCGACTGGGCGAGGGTGGCGAAGGCGCCGAGGATCCGATCGACGACCGATCCCGAGCGCATATCGACGGTCAGGTCGGTGGCCGGCGGCATCTCGCCCCGGACCATCAGCATGCGACGATCGGACGTGTGAAGGATGATCGCGTGGGCTTGGGTTCGGAACAGCAGGTCCATGGTCAAGCCCTGCGCCACCCTGTCATCCGGGCTGGCCTGCGCGGCCAGAACGGCGATGTTCGCCTTCTCCAGGGCATCGCGCAGCCAGACCTCGCGAAACCGGGAGATCGAGGGAGCGAAGATCAGCACCTCGGCGAGCATGACGAACACGATCGTCAGCACGAGAAGCTGAGCGGACAAACCCAGACGTAAAGACGGCGTGCGACGCGGCGTCTCGTTCATGGCATTGGATTATAGCGGCGCCGGCAGATGTTGTCGTCCGTCCGCGCGCTCAGCCGAAGCGGGCGAGAAATCGCACGACCTTCTTGGTCCGCTCGCTGAACAGCTTCGGCGTATGGAAGCTGCCCGCGGCGCGCTTGCTGACCTCGCCCAGCGTCGGATAGGGGGCGACCATGCTGGCCACCCTGCTGACGGACAGACCGGCGCTCATCGCCAGGACCCATGGCTGGATCAGTTCGCCGGCCGAGGCGCCGACCATGCCGGCGCCCAATACCTGGCCCCTGGGTGTGGTGATGACCTTGACGACGCCGTCGGTTCGGCGCTCGGCCTGGGCACGGTCGTTTTCGTGGAATGACCAGCGGAGCACGCGGATATCACGGTGGCGCTCCACCGCCTGCGCTTCGGTCAGCCCCACCTGGGCAAGCTCGGGATCCGTGTAGGTCACCCACGGGATGGCGTGCGTGTCCTGTTTCGCCCACCACATGCGGAACAGCGCCCGTTTGAGGACGATGCTGGCGTGATAGTTGGCGACGTGGGTGAACTGCAGGCCGCCGGCGACGTCGCCAATGGCAAACACCTTGCGATTGGTCGTGCGCAGTCCGGCATCAACCTGGATGCCCTTCGCTGAATAGGCGATACCGGCAGCCTCCAGGTCGAGACCATCGACGTTGGGGCGCCGGCCGGCGGCGACGAGCAGGTGCGTGCCGTCGATCCGGCTTTCCTGGCCATTCTCGGCGAGGGTCAGGACGATGCCTCCGCCATCCGCGGCGGCGGCCCCGACCACCTTGACGTTTTCGCGAAGCTCGACCCCCTCCCGTTTGAGCCGTGTTCGCACGACATCGACCAACTCGGCATCATCCTTCGGCAGGATTGAACCCATTTCGCAGACCGTCACCATGGCGCCGAGTTGCCGGTGTGCCTGGGCCATTTCGATGCCGATCGGCCCGCCACCGATGATCAGCAGCCGTTGCGGCACGGCGTCGCGGTCGAACACCGTCTCGTTGGTCAGAAAAGGCACGTGGTCGAGGCCGGGGATCGGCGGCACCAACGGCGAAGAGCCCGTGGCGATCACGACGCGGCGGGCCTTCAGCCGTACGCCATCGACCGCGACCTCCGTCGGCCCGGTGAAGCGCGCACGACCCCGCAGCACGGTAACGCCGAGCCCTTCGAACCGCTCCACCGAGTCGTTGGGCGCGATCGCCGCGATGACCGAGCGGACGTGGTCGTAGACGCGCTGTCCGTCAATGCGTGCGCCGTCGAGGTCGATGCCAAACGCCGGCGCTTCGGCCGGCGCGTGGGCGGCGTGGCCGGCGGCCAACAGGGACTTCGACGGCACGCAGCCGTAGTTCAGGCAGTCGCCGCCCATCTTGCCCTTTTCGGCGAGCACCACGCTGGCGCCCATCATCGATGCGCCGGCAGCGACCGAGAGGCCGCCGGAGCCGGCACCGATCACGCACAGGTCGACGTCATGAACCTTTGGCATCCGTTTGCTCCGCGGTTTCCAGGTAGCGGGATCCACGCTTCAAGCGCTTGATCACGATGGGCAGCAGGGCGAGTGCGGCGAGCCCCAGTATCGGCGCAATATACTGCGGCTCGAAGATGATCCCAAGGTCGGGCTTCTCGCCGCGATCCAGATACTCGCCGACGCCGTTGCCCACCAGCACGTAGACGAAGGTGCCGGGGATGATGCCGATCAGCGTCCACAGGGCGAAGGTCCGTAACCGCAGCCCGAAAAAGGCCGGCGCCAGGTTGACGAGCCAGAACGGAAACACGGGCACGAGACGGAGGAACAGCAGATAGCTTGCCGCGTTCTCTCGAAAGCCTGCTTCCATGCGCCGGAGCGCTGGGCCGGCCTTGGCGTGAAAGAAGTCGGCGAGCGCATACCGGGCCGCGAGAAAAATGCCGCACGCTCCGATGGTCGCGCCAATCACCGTGTACGACGTGCCGAGAATGACGCCGAAAACGAACCCGCCCGCAATGGTCAGCCAGACCGCGCCTGGAATCGAGAACGCCACCGTCAGGGCATACAACGTCATGTAGCCGACCGCTGCGACGACGGGGTTGGCCTCGGTCCACGCGACCAGGATTTGACGGTTGTCGCTGAGCGCCTGGAACGACAGATAGCGATCCAAGCCCAGCGCAAAGAACAGGGCGATGCCGGCCGCGATGACCAGCAGCGGGATGAGACGCTTCAGTCCGGCGCGGCGCGAGGACGTCGGCGCGACAGGGGTCTTGGCCTCATCAGTCATGGCGTTCCGATCGCGAAAGGTTACGTTGACAAGTGTATGTGGGCGCGACGGCTGCATCGCGCCGAGAGCTTTGCCGTGTTCGCGGGCGCAAACCAGTCACGTTTGCTCACCAGGCCGTGACCGCATGCCGCGCCCTCGCGCCGACGGGGTGGCGTTGACTTCGTCCGGGCCAGCCCGTATACAGCGCCCCAATCTGAAGACGGAGCAGGCCCTGTGAAGCGTACCTATCAGCCGAGCAATCTCGTTCGAAAGCGGCGACACGGTTTTCGCCAGCGCATGTCCACGGTCGGCGGCCGGCGCGTGATCGTCGCCCGACGCAAGCGGGGGCGGAAGCGGCTGTCTGCCTGACCGGTCGTGCCTGCGGCTGTCGCGCGTCTCAAACGTCGATCGGAGTTCCTGCGCGTGGCCGGATCCGGATACAAGTGCGCCATGCCCGGGCTTGTCCTGCAAAAGCGACGGCGGCCGGCCGGAGAGGGCGCGGCCGAGACGGTTCGATATGGTCTGACCGCGAGCCGCCGCGTCGGCAATGCGGTCGCCCGGAACCGTGCTCGCCGCCGTTTGCGGGCGATCGCCGAGCAGGTTCTGCCCAGGCGAGCCGAATGCGGCTGCGATTACGTGTTGATTGGTCGGGCGGCTACCCTGAATCGCCCCTACGCCGCGCTGATGGATGACCTGGAACGCGCGATCGCGCGAGTGGCACGGGATCGGCAGCCCGATCAACCGGCGCGTCGACCTGCCCGTCGACCGGCTGGAGTGAGGGGCAAGGCGTCGCCATGAGACCCATGGCCCACGCTTTGCGCGGTCTCGTCTTCGCCTATCGTACGCTGCTGTCGCCGATCATGCCGGGCAGTTGCCGCTTCCGCCCCACGTGTTCCCGATATGCCCTTGACGCGATCGGCCGATATGGTGCCTGGCGGGGCGGCCGCTTGGCGGCGACACGTCTGCTCCGATGTCATCCTTGGGGCGGTTGGGGGTACGATCCGGTGCCCGAATCCGACGCCGCCGGCCGACCCGACTGTTCCCATCGCACTGCCACTGGCAGCAGTGAACCGCTGCCCCGCTGACCTCCGGCCATCGCTGCCCGAGAACGAGACGCGCTCCATGGCCGATAACAAGAACCTGCTCCTCGCCATCGTCCTGTCCCTGGCCATCCTGTTCGGATTTCAGGCGTATATCCAATGGCAGTATCCGCCGACGCCGGAGAACGAGGCTCAGGCACCGACGTCCGAACAGGCAGCACCCGGCGACGCCGCGGCGCCAACCTCGGCTGCTCCGGGCGATGCCGCCCGCCCGGCGGCCGCGCCCGTGGGACAGCCTGCCGCGGCCCCATCAGCCGCGCCGACGGCCGGGGCCGAGGCGGCGCCGGGGCGTCCGCGGGGCCGCGACGAGGTCCTTGCCGAAACGCCCCGGGTCCGGATCGAAACACCGCGGCTGCAAGGTTCGATCTCGCTCATCGGTGCCCGCTTCGATGATCTGACGCTGACGAACCACCGCCAAACCATCGCTCCTGACAGCCCGCCGGTGACGCTGCTGTCCCCCATGGGAGCGCCGGACACGTATTTCGTGGAAATGGGCTGGGATGATGCCCGCGCCGGCATCCCGATGCCCGACAACACCACCGAATGGTCCGCCGATCGGGACATCCTGACCCAGGACACGCCAGTGACGCTCAGCTGGGACAACGGTGCCGGCCTGCGCTTCGAGCGGACGTTCGCCATCGATGACGGCTACATGCTGACCGTCACTCAGCGGGTGATGAACACGGGCGACACGGCGGTCAACCTGTATCCCTATTCGTTGGTGTCGCGTCGGGGTCGGCCGGAAACCAGCGGTTTCTTCATCCTGCACGAGGGCCCCATCGGCGTCTTCAACGAGACGCTGCGGGAATATGATTACGATGACCTGCAGGATGCCCCGCAGGGGGTCATCGCCTATCAGACGACGGGAGGCTGGATCGGCATTACCGACAAGTACTGGCTGACCGCCCTTGTGCCCGAACAGGATGAACCAGTGACGGCGCGCTTCGTCCACTTCCGCGCGGGCAGCACCGATGTTTACCAAGTCGACTATCTGTCAGATCGTGGCGTAACCGTCGCCGCGGGCGGTTCCGCCGAATGGACCGGGCGGGTGTTCGCCGGAGCCAAGGTGGCGCGGCTGCTCGACGCCTACGCCGAAGCCTATGGCATTCCCTTGTTCGATCGCGCCATCGATTTTGGTTGGTTTTACTTCCTGACGAAACCGCTGTTCTACGTCCTGACGTTCATCCAGAGCTACGTGCACAATTTCGGACTTTCGATCATGATTCTGACCGTCATGATCAAGCTTGTGTTTTTCCCCCTGGCAAACAAGTCGTACAAGTCCATGAGTCAGATGCGCAAGCTGCAGCCGGAAATGTTGAAGCTGCGCGAGCGCTTCGGCGACGATCGGGCGCGACTGAATCAGGAGATGATGGCGCTATACAAGCGGGAGAAGGTCAACCCGGCATCCGGCTGCCTGCCGATCTTGATCCAGATCCCCGTGTTTTTCGCTCTCTACAAAGTCCTGTTTGTGACCATTGAAATGCGACATGCTCCGTTCTTCGGCTGGATTCAGGATCTTTCGGCGCCGGACCCGACAACGCTTTTCAACCTTTTCGGACTGATCCCGTGGGAACCGCCGCAGATCCTCATGATCGGCGTCTGGCCGTTGATCATGGGGGTGTCCATGTATCTGCAGCAGCGCCTCAATCCGCAGCCGCCCGATCCCTTGCAGGCAAAGATCTTCATGGCCCTGCCGCTTGTCTTCACGGTGATGCTGGCGCAGTTTCCGGCGGGGCTGGTGGTATATTGGACCTGGAACAACCTCCTGTCGATCGCGCAACAGTGGGTGATCATGCGCCGCATGGGCGTGAAGCCCTGACGGATGATCCGGCGGCGGCGGCCGCGGTGGCCATCGAGGCCGGCCGGCGGTTGTTTGCCGGCCCGTGTGCGTTTGTGACTGTCGCCGCCCAACTCGATCAGATCCCGGAGACGCGATTGCCCGAAGTCGCCTTCGCCGGCCGGTCGAACGTCGGCAAGTCGAGCCTGATCAACGCGCTGACCGGCCGCAAGACTCTGGCACGCACCTCGAATACGCCGGGCCGCACGCAGCAGCTGATCTTCTTCGACCTGGGAGGACGGTTGATGCTGACGGACCTGCCGGGCTACGGCTACGCTCGGGCGCCGAAGGTTCAGGTCGACCGTTGGACGCGCTTGGTGGACGCCTATCTTCGCGGACGCCCCGCTCTGCGTCGCGCGCTGCTGCTCATCGATGCCCGGCACGGTGCAAAGGACGTGGATCGACGGGTGATGACGATGCTCGACCGCGCCGCCGTCTCCTATCAATTGGTCCTGACCAAGGCCGACAAGATTCCCCAAGGCGACCTGCTCGATGTCCACGCAGCTACCGCTGCAGAGGTGGCACAACACACGGCGGCCCACCCCGAGGTGTTGACAACCAGCGCCCGCGATGGGGTGGGGCTCGCCGAGGTTCGGGCGGCGCTTGCGGCGCTTGCCGCGGCAGGTAACGTCGGCGACCGGTAAGCCCCGTTTTGCCTGTGGACTTCCCACTGCGGCCGTTGTACCCCCGCGCCATGAGCAAGATTTCTCAAAAGACCCAGGAAGAGTGGCTGCAGCAGGCGCGCACCCTCTCGGAAGCGCTTCCCTACATGCGACGCCATGCTGGCCAGACGTTCGTCATCAAATACGGCGGCCACGCCATGGGCAATCCCGACTTGGCCGAGCTGTTCGCGCGGGACATTGTGCTGCTTCGCCAGGTCGGCACCAACCCGATCGTCGTGCATGGCGGCGGCCCGCAGATCGGCCGGATGCTGGAGCGCCTGAAGATCAAGAGCGAGTTTGTCGACGGCCTCCGGGTGACCGACAAGGAGACCGTCGAGGTCGTGGAAATGGTTCTCGCCGGCTCGATCAACAAACAGATCGTGACGGCGATCAACTCGGCCGGCGGCTTTGCCGTTGGGTTGTCCGGCAAGGATGCCAACCTGATCCTTGCCACCAAGCTGCGCCGGACGAAACGGGATCCCGGCTCGAACATTGAGCGGATTCTCGACCTTGGCCTGGTTGGCGAACCGACTGAGATCGATCCGCACATCCTGCAGTTCTATGGCCGCTCCGACATCACACCCGTAATCGCACCTATCGGTGTCGGGCCGCGCGGCGAGACCTTAAACATCAACGCCGACACCGCCGCCGGTGCCATCGCGGCGGCCGTCGGCGCGCGGCGGTTGCTGATGCTGACCGATGTGCCAGGCGTGTTGGATCAGAATGGCGACCTGATCTCGCAGTTGACGGTCAGCCAAGCGCGTGAGGCGATTGCCAGTGGTGTGGTCACCGGGGGGATGATCCCCAAGATCGAGACCTGTCTCGAAGCTGTCGAAGGCGGCGTCGACGGCGCTGTGATCGTCGATGGCCGCACGCCCCATGCCGTGCTCCTCGAGTTGTTCACCGAGCACGGTGCCGGCACGCTGGTGAGCCCGGACGACGACGCCTGAATTCAAGCGGCGTCGCTCTGAGCTACCGTGGTGTCGTGCCGGGGAACAGATGCCTGGGAATGGTGCTGGCGGAGGCGCGGACGTCGGTCGTTGCTTGGCCGAACAGATAGCCCTGAACGTAGTCGATGCCGCAGGTGCGGACGAAGTGCATGTCGCCCTCGTCCTCGATCATCTCGGCAATCGTCTTGACCCCGAGATCGCGACAGAGGTTGACCAACGCCCGCAAGAATGACCGGCCCTTGGTGCCGCGCCGCGCATTGCGAACGGCCTCACCGTCCAGCTTGACCACATCGACCTCGAGCTGTGCCAAATACTGGAAATTGGCGGCGCCGGCGCCGAAGTCGTCCAGGCAGACCGGATAACCTTGCTCGCGCAGTCGCTGGATGAAGCGGTTGGCGGCGCCGAGGCGTTCCATTCGCGCCGATTCGGTGATCTCGAACATCAGCCGCCCTCGGGTCCACGGATTGTCGGCAAGGAGACGATCCAGCCGGGCGAGAAAGCCATCGGCGCCCACGGACAGGCCCGACAGATTGACGGCGACCTGCAGATTGCTGTTGAGCGGCGCTCTTGCCAGCCATTCGATCACCTTGGCGACCATGACCAGATCGAACTCGACGATCAGCCCGGTTTCCTCGGCGAACAGGATCTGCTGAAACGGTCCATCGGAGGCGTCGTCTTGGGGAAACCGCGCCAGCGCCTCGTAATGGTGAATCCGGCTGGTTCGCGCATCGACGATGGGCTGAAAGACCATGTGAAACCGTGCTTCGGCGACGGTCATCTTGAAGGCACGCACCGCCGCCACGGCCTCGGACGCCAGCGCCGACAGGCTGTCCGATAGTCCGGCGACGCTGAGGGCATCGCCCTGCGCCGCACGGAAGCGATTGATGGCGTAGACCAGCCCCTTAGCGACATCCGCCGTTCGCAAACCGTTGGCATCCAAGTCGAGAGAGGCGGTTCGGACGGGCGCTCCGCGCTGCGCGGGATCGGCGGCCACCAACAGTGAGCCCAGATCCTGTTCCAGCCGAAAGATATCGAGTGCCGGGTCATGGAGGAGGCCGAACCGTCCGGGTGCCAGGATCGCCGCGGCTTCGGCGCCGAGGGCATTGGTCTTGATCAGGGCGCCGACCCGGGCTTGAACGGTGCGCTCGCCATCGACGGTGAGCCGTTCGCACAATTCCGCATAGCCGTCGGTGTCGATGAACGTCATGCGGCTCCCCGCGGCCACGCTGAAGGTCGCATCGTCGACGGTGAGCAGGTCGATGAGCGACTCTGCGGTGAGCAGGCCGGTCCCGGCGTCGCGGGCGGTGTTGTCACGCAATGGTTTTGCTGGCTGGCGAAACGCCAGGAAATAGTGGTCGTCCAGATCTTCCAGACGGTATCCAGCAAGCAGCACGGGCGCTTCCCCGCCGCCCGGGGTGAGAAGATGGACCATGACGCCGTCGATGCGGCCACATCGCCGGGCGAAGGCAAGCAGGCTCTCCACCAGCGGCCGGTCGGCGGGGGCGACGAGGTCGGCGAAGGCGCGCCCCAGAAGCGCCGCCGGCGGTCGGTCGATCAGAGCGGCCGACGCCCCGGCGGCGAACACGACGGCGCCATCCGGGTCGAGTTCTATGAGCACCTCGCCCCAGCAAAAGGCGAGGGCGACGAACCGGTCGCGCTCGCGACGGGCGACCGTCGCCCCGTCGTAGCCTGCGGACTCGATCCGAACTGTTGCAAACGCGGTGGGCATCGGTCGTTTTTGCCCCGTGTGCTTCTGCCAGCGCCGCCGCCGTCTCGCGGCCCAACTTCGGTGTCGTGCCGTCTCGCGGTCCGACTTGTGTTAAGCCTTGTCAGACACGCGCCTCGATCCCATCCATAGGCGTGAAAGAGTGAACAATGCGTTTCCGGACCCCTCCCGCCATGACCCCGCCCCAGCGTCGGCTTCGCGACATCGAGACCTGGATTTTCGACCTGGACAACACGCTGTATTCAGCGTCCCTGGATCTGTTTGGCCAGATCGACATCCGCATGCGGGACTACATTGCTGACTTTCTCGGGATTTCCGCCGAGGACGCGTATCGGGTGCAGAAGCATTATTTCCGCCAGTACGGCACGTCACTCCGCGGCCTGATGCGCCAGCACGGCATGGACCCGAAGCCGTTTCTCGATCACGTGCACGATATCGATGTCTCGGTATTGCCACCCTCGCCGGCGTTGGACGCGGCGCTCGGCGCCCTTCCCGGTCGCAAGGTGATCTACACTAATGCGTCGATTGGACACGCGGAGCGCGTGATGGCCCGGCTCGGCATCGGCCATCATTTCGACACGGTCTACGACATCGTCGAGGCCGACTATGAGCCGAAGCCCGAACCTCGCCCCTATGGCGAGCTCGTTCGGCGCTTCGGCCTGAATCCGCGGTCGGCCGCCATGGTTGAGGACGTGGCGCGCAATCTGACACCCGCCGCCGCCCTCGGCATGACGACGGTGTGGGTTCGCAATGAAACGGATCACGGCGTCGCCGAGATCGATGGTGTGCCCATCGACCATGTGGTCGACGACCTTGTGGTGTGGCTGCAGCAGGTCGTGGCCACGACGTGACCGCCGGACGTGTCAGAGGCGGTTGACAGGGCGATGCGCCTTGACCATCGTCCGGCGTCTCCTTCCCGCGTACGGATCCCAAAAATGACCAACGACGTCGCCGCGATCATCAATCAAGCCTGGGAAGACCGGGACAACATCGGCTACGAAACGGCCGGGCCGGTCCGTGAGGCCGTCGAGGTGGCACTGGCGGCGCTGGATTCCGGTCAAGCACGGGTCGCCGAAAAGGTCGATGGCACGTGGTGCGTGCATCAGTGGCTGAAGAAGGCAGTGCTGCTGTCTTTTCGCCTCAACGACATGGCGCCGATCGCCGGCGGGCCGGGTGGTGCCCTGTGGTTCGACAAGGTGCCGTCGAAGTTTCTCGATTGGGACGAGCAGCGCTTCCGCGCCGCCGGCTTTCGCGCGGTGCCCCACTGCATCGTCCGCCGGTCGGCCTATGTCGCGCCCGGCGTCGTGCTGATGCCGTGCTTCATCAATCTGGGTGCCCACGTGGATAGCGGCACGATGATCGACACGTGGTCCACCGTCGGCTCCTGTGCACAGATCGGACGGAATTGCCATGTTTCCGGCGGCGCTGGCATCGGTGGTGTGCTGGAGCCTCTGCAGGCCGAGCCGGTGATCATCGAAGACGACTGTTTCATCGGCGCCCGTGCCGAGGTGGCGGAGGGGGTGCGGGTCTGCCAGGGCTCGGTGCTGGCGATGGGCGTCTACTTGGGCGCGTCGACGCGAATCGTCGACCGCGCCACCGGCGAGATTTATTACGGCATGGTGCCGCCGTATTCCGTCGTCGTTTCCGGCTCCATGCCCGGCGTGCCGCTGCCCGATGGCCGGCCCGGCCCCGGCCTCTACTGTGCCGTGATCGTCAAGCGGGTCGACGAGAAGACGCGCAGCCGCACCTCGATCAACGACCTTTTGCGCGAATGATCCGAACCGTCGACAGTCTCGCGGCATGAATGCGCCGCCGGACCCGCTGGAGCTAAGCCGCGACCTGATTCGCTGCCCCAGCATCACGCCGACCGACGCGGGCGCGCTCGACGTACTGCAGGGGGCCCTGAATCGCCTGGGCTTCGCCTGTCATCGCTTGCGGTTCACGGCGCCCGGAACCGAGACCGTGGACAATTTGTACGCCCGCATCGGCGAGGCACCACCGAACTTCTGCTTTGCCGGCCATACCGACGTTGTGCCGCCGGGTGATCTCACCGGCTGGACCGTCGACCCTTTCGCCGCAGAGATCCGCGAAGGCCGCCTGTACGGGCGAGGCGCTAGCGACATGAAAACGGCAATTGCCTGCTTCGTCGCCGCCGTGGGACGGTTCCTGCACGCGGGCGGCTTCGGCCACTCGATCAGCCTGTTGATCTCCGGGGACGAGGAGGGGCCGGCCGTCAACGGAACCGTCAAGGTGCTCGACTGGCTGGCCGATCGGGGAGAGCGCCTGGATGCCTGCTTGGTCGGAGAACCGACCTGCCCGACGACACTGGGTGAGGTCGTCAAGATCGGGCGGCGCGGCAGTCTCAACGGGCGACTGCAGATTGACGGAGTGCAGGGGCATGCTGCGTATCCGCAACGCGCCGACAATCCGATCCCCCGCCTGATCCGCATGCTGGCGGCGATCGATGGCGTCTGGCTCGACGACGGTACCGCGCACTTCGAACCGTCGCGGGTGGCCATCACCAGCGTTGATGTGGGCAACCCGGTGACAAACGTTATTCCCGGATGCGCCGTCGCCCGCTTCAACGTGCGGTTCAACGACCGGCACACCAGTAGCGATGTTCGCCAGCTTCTGGAGGAACGGCTTGCAGCCGTCGATCCGCGCTTTCTCCTCGAGACCGAGTGTTCGGGCGAACCATTTCTCAGCCCACCGGGCCAACTTGCGGCCGCAGTGGTCGACGCCGTCTCCGCCGTGTCCGGGCTCCGTCCGGTGCTTGACACCGGCGGCGGCACATCCGACGCACGCTTCATTCGAACCGTCTGCCCCGTCGCGGAATTCGGCATGCCCGGCGAGTCGGCGCACAAGGTCGACGAGAACGTCGCCGTCGCCGACCTGGAATGGCTGACGCAGATCTACGAGGGGATTCTTGTACGCTGGTTCGCGTCGGCGGGCCGATGACCCTTTTCGCCGAGGCCGCCCGCTCCATCTACGGCGCTTGGCGTCTGGCCAACCTGGACACGAGCGCGGTCGGACAATTCAACACGACGGTAGAGGGGGCATGGCGGTCCTTTTTCGCGGCGGTGATCGTCGCGCCGCTGTTCTTTTCCCTCATCGCCATGGGACCGACGACTAGCCCTGAATTCGCGAATCCGACGCGGTATTGGGCCGCGGAGGTCATCGCCTACGTTATCTCCTGGACCGCCTATCCCATCGTCATGGCGATGGTCAGCGAGTCGCTGGGGCGCCGCGAGCGGTTCATCCCCTATCTGGTCGTTTACAACTGGGCAGCCGTCATTCAGGCGATCGTATTCATTCCCATCAATATGCTGACGGCGGCGCGCCTCGTTCCCCCGGATATTGGAACGTTACTCTGGCTCACCGCCTTCATGGCCCTGTGCGCCTATCTTTGGTTCATCGCCCGAACCGTCCTGCAGGTGACGCCCATCTCTGCCATGGCGATCGTCACGCTCGACATCATCCTTGGCGTCGTCATCGCCATAGTCGCCAGCGGTTTCTACTGAAGCGATTCCGGATACCGGACGCCGGTCAGATAAAGCCCCGCCGCGGGTGCGGTTGGTCCGCCGCGAGCACGGTCACGCGCGGCGAGCGCGGTGGCGAGGTCCTCCGCAGACCACTTGCCTTCGCCGACGAGTTTCAGCGCGCCGGTCATGTTGCGGACCTGGCGGTGCAGGAACGAACGCGCCTCGGCAACGACGGTGACCTCGTCGCCATCGCGGCTGACCGCGAGCCGGTCCAGGGTTCTTACCGGCGATGCTGCCTGGCAGAGCGATGCGCGGAAGGTGGTGAAATCGTGACGCCCGATGAGGCGTGCGGCGGCGGCGTGCATGGCTGCCGCGTCCAGCGGCGTCGCCACCCACCAGACCCGACCGCTGTCGAGCGCGGGCGGCGGTCGCCGGTTGAGGATGCGGTATCGGTACGCTCGGCCCGTCGCCGAGAAGCGCGCGTGGAAGCGGTCGTCAACCTCGACCGTCGAGACCACGACCACGGGCACCGGGCGCAGATGAAAGTTAACGGCGTCACGCACGGTCCGTGCTGCGTGGGCCCGTGCAAGGTCGACGTGGGCAACCTGGGCAAGGGCATGCACGCCGGTATCCGTCCGGCCGGCGCCGACCACCGCCACGGTCTCGCCACAGAATGCCAGGATCGCCGACTCCACGGCCTGCTGTACCGAGGGGCCGTTCGCCTGGCGTTGCCAGCCGACGAAGTCGCGACCATCGTATTCGAGGGTTAGCGCGTAACGCGGCATGATCCTGTTCTGGCTTTCGCCTCATTCACGGCCGATCGGCGGTCGCGGTGAGCCCGGCGTTGGGCATTCGTTAACGGGCGTGGCGGCATGGTCTGTCCGGGCGGCGCGGTCAATGCCGCACAAGGGGAGATCAAGTGAACATGGCGCAGGTCCTGCATGCCGCGTTCCCGCCACAACCGACCATCGCCGATGCCGATCGCGATGCCCTCCACATCCTGCCCTTGGGATTCATCCCGCTGCAGACGCCGGCACTGGCGCGCGCGCGGATGATCAAGAACTCCAGCCTGGAAAGCGTTGTCGAGTTGTTTTCTGACGCCGGCACCGGCAGTGGTCAAATCGACATCGAGAACGTACCGCGAGAGTTTGGTTGGAAGGCCGCCGAGCCGCATCCCGATCAGATCGTTTTGATCAAGCTCGGCCTGCTGCCCAGTTTCGACGTCTACAGTTTGCGCATTCTGCTTCGCCGCCACGGGATCGCCGTCAACGAAGCCGCCAGCCTCAAGCTTTCGGAGGCCAAGAACGCCGAGTTGACGGGCTATATGAAGACCTTCACCCGCCCGCTGATCGCCCGAGTTTATGGTGGCGAGGCCGTGGACGTCGAGCGGTTCGAGCAACTCCTCGCCCTGTTTCAGGATCCCGACGGTCGCAAAGCGCTCGCCCGGCTGAAGATGCTGGCGGCCAAGCTGGAAATCCCGATCCTCCAGGTGCCGCAATTTCTCGAAGAGTACGGGGATGTCTTTCTGTCCTTGTCCTATTACCGCGCCGCCTTCGAGCAGTTGTCGCCAAGTCTCGAAGATCTGCGCCGGACCCTGAACGAGATCGGGAAACATCATCAGCTCAAGCAGGACGAGAAGATCACGAAAACTTGCCGGGCGGTCTATACATCACTGGCCGGCGGGCTGAACAATGTCCGCAGCAGATTGATGGAATTCGACCGGTGCACGCAAGACTTCTGGTCAAACGTCTCGGCCGAGCGCTTCCGCGCGGTGCGGCGCATGATCACCGAGTCGCACGCCACGATCGGCGGCATCCTGTGTGCCCTCACCGTCAAGATGGACGCGTGGACACAGAAATTTCCGTTGCCCGAGGCCGGCGGTCCGGTACGGCGGGCCGATTTCATCGTCAACGAGATGCGGCGAGGCATCGAGAAACTGCGCCATCTGGAAAGCGCGGGACAGACTCTCGCGACGGTCGATTGACGCCGGCACCACCGGGCCGCGTTTGCGTCAGGATCAGTCGAGCACCGCGCCGGCGGGGATCCGCGTTCCCCGCAAGAAGGCATCCGTGTCCATCGCCGCCCGTCCCGCTCGCTGGATCCGCAG
This sequence comes from uncultured Rhodospirillaceae bacterium, assembly GCA_964630265.1. Taxonomy (GTDB): domain Bacteria; phylum Pseudomonadota; class Alphaproteobacteria; order Rhodospirillales; family Defluviicoccaceae; genus CAZBWP01. The sequence continues at coordinate 7,412 of CAZVRW010000026.1, read as the reverse complement.
GGGCCGCAGGGCGTCCTTTCCGCAGGCGATGGCCAGCCGGTCATCGATGACCGTTCCTGGCGCCGACGGGCCGGCGGCTTCGATCGCCGCCGACAGCACCTTGATCCTTTCGCCGCCGATCTCGAACCAAGCTCCCGGCCAGGGATAGAAGGCGCGTACCCGCCGTTCCAGGTCCGCGGCCGATTGGCGCCAGTCGAGCCGCCCCTCGTCGCGCTCCAGTTTCGGTGCGTAGGTTACCCCCCGCTCGGGCTGTGGCACGGCATGCAGCGTCCCTGCGGCGACGCCGTCCAGGGCATCGACCATCAAAGCCGCTCCCAGCCTCGCCATAGTGTCGTGCAGGGTGGCCGCCGTCGTCGTCGGCGTGATGGGCACCGTCTGGGAGAGCAGCATCGGCCCGGTGTCGAGACCGGCCTCCATCCGCATGATGGTAACGCCCGTCTGGGTGTCGCCGGCGAGGATCGCCCGTTGGATCGGCGCGGCGCCGCGCCAGCGCGGGAGCAGCGAGCCGTGCACATTGAAGCAGCCGAGCCGGGGTGCGGCCAGCACCGCCGGCGGCAGGATCAGTCCATAAGCCGCGATTACCGCCGCATCGGCAGCAAGCGAAGCAAACGCCCGCTGCGCGTCGGCATCCTTTAGGGTACGCGGCGTTCGCACCGCCAAGCCATGGGACTCGGCGAAGACCTGGATCGGCGTCGGCCGCTGGAACTGTCCGCGCCCCGCTGCGCGCGGCGGCTGGGCGTAGACGCAGGCGATCTCGTGCCCCTTGTCCAGAAGCGCTGCCAGGGTCGGCACGGCGAACTCGGGGCTGCCCATGAACACCAAGCGTAGAGCGCTCATCGTCGAGCCCGCCGCATGCCCGCGGCGGCGTCAGCCGGCGGCCGCCAGCTTCTGCTTCTTCGTCTTGGACAACCGCCGCAAGATGATGTTGCGCTTAAGTGACGAGATGTGATCGACGAACAGGGTGCCTTCCAGATGATCCATCTCATGCAGAAGGCACCGGGCGAGCAGTCCCTTGGCCTCCATTTCGCGGATTTCGTTTTCCTCGTCAAGAAATCGGACGCGGATTTTGCCGGGGCGGACGACTTCGGCGTAGTGGTCCGGCAACGACAGGCAGCCTTCCTCACCATTAACGACGCTATCCGATTCCCACAGCAGTTCCGGATTGGCGAGACGCAGCGGGCGAGGCGCCTCGTCGGGTCCTGCCACATCGGCGACGATGACGCGCTTCAATACGCCCACCTGCGGGGCAGCGAGACCGATCCCCCGCGCCTCATGCATGGTCTCCAGCATGTCGTCCATGAGACGGCGAACCACGGCGTCCACCCGCTCGACGGGCGTCGCGTGCCGTTTCAGGCGCGGATCGGGAGCAACGAGGATCGGCATGATGGTCATGACATTTCACGCTTTTTCGGGGCAAAACCTTCCGACGGGCACATAGGGCGGTGCCGGGACGGCGTCAAGGCCGCGATCGGGAAGCGACGGTCGCCACGGCTGATCGGATGGTTCGCGCGCAATAGAGCGTGAGCCCGATCGAGGCGACGAACGGAACGATCGCCGGCGCCACCTCGGCATCGACCAGCGGCCCCGCCTTGGCCGCGAAGACGATCAGGGCGACAACGAGAACGTCCAGCATCGACCATTTGCCGATGACCTCGAGAAACGTCGCCAAGCGATGCGGAGTATGGCCGCCGCTGCGCAGCCGCAGCCACGTCCCCAGCAAGGCGAGAATCTTGAAAAACGGCAACAGGACGGAGAACCCGAGGAGGATGGTGCCGATGAACACCTCACCCTCGCGCAGCAGCAGCGCGATGCCGCCGACAATTGAATAGGTCCCCTCGAATAGCCAGAACTGTCGCACCACGAGAATCGGGACGCTGAGACCGAAGATCAGACACACCAGTGCCAGCCCGAGCAGTGCCGGGACGTGAGCCCCGGGAATACCCGGCATGCGCCCGGTTCGGGGTGTCGTGTGCTTCATCGCTTGCTTTGCGCCCAGCGATCGAGCAGGGGCGGCAGCTCAGCGAAATGGCCGAACATGGCGTCGGCGCCGAGTTCTGCGGTGGGGACGTACGTGTAGCCGCCGGCGCGGACGATCACCGGGATGCCGGCGGCCCGCGCCGTGCCCACGTCGTTGGCGTTGTCACCGACCATCACGGCCGCGTCGGCGGTGACCTGTAAGCGCTCCAGCACCGCAAGGAGCGGCCGCCCATCGGGCTTGCGGACACCGTCCAGGCTGTCGCCGCCGATGACCGCCGAAAACCAGGACGCGAGATGGAGGTCGCGCAAGACCTCGCGGGTCGGCGCTTCCGGCTTGTTGGTGCAGATGCCCAGCATGATGCCCCGGGCGGCGAGCCTCGCCAGGGTCTCCGGCACGCCGGGGTAGGGTGCCGTCCGCTCGGTGGCCTGGCCTTCATAGTGGGCGAGAAAGCGCCGTGTCAGCACATCGATGTTGCCGGAGACGCCACCCGACGCCGCCAGCGCCCGCTCGACCAGCTTGGTCGCGCCGTCCCCGATCATCCCGATCACCGCGTCCAGGTCGAGCGGGCCACGCCCTTCCTCGGCGAGCAGGCGGTTGACCGCGGTGCGCAGGTCCGGAGCGCTGTCCACCAGTGTGCCATCGAGATCGAACACCACCGCCTTGATTTCACGCATTGTTAAGTTGCCCCCGGCATGGTCGCCGTCAACCTTTCGCTTGGCGCACCTTGTCGCGTGTGGCAAGGTCGCGTGCTCCTTCCGATATCGTCAGCTTTGTTCATGTCACCAGGGGTTCGGCCATGACCGACCGGAAAACCGCCGTTGTGGTTCTGGCCGCCGGCCTCGGCACGCGTATGAAATCAGCGTTGCCGAAGGTCCTGCACCCGATCGCCGGGCGACCGATGCTCGACCACCTTCTCGCCACCGTTGCCGAGCTTGAGCCGGCGCGGGTCACCATGGTTGTCGGGGCCGCCGGCGACGCGGTCAAGCAACATGTGGCGCCGCTGCCGTCGGTCGTCCAGGATCCGCCGCTGGGCACCGGTCACGCCGTCACGGCCGCCCTGCCGTCTCTCGCCGGCTTTCATGGCGACGTTCTCGTGCTGTATGGTGACACCCCGCTGATCTCGGTCGCGACGCTGCAGGCGATGCTGGCGGCCCGCCGAAGCCCACCGCATCCCACCGTCGTCGTTCTCGGCTTCCGCCCCGCCGATCCGGGCGCCTACGGGCGGCTCATCCTTGGGACGGACGGCTCCCTCGAGCGCATCGTCGAGGCGCGGGATGCGACACCCGATCAGCTCGCCGCCACGCTCTGCAACTCCGGCGTCATGTGCATCGACGGCAGCAGTTTGGTCGGGCTGCTTGATCGGGTCGACAACAACAATGCCAAGGGGGAATACTATCTCACGGACATCGTGCATCTCGCGCGCGGCGACGGGTGCCCCTGCGCCGTCGTCGAGGGTGATCCGGCGGAGTTGCTAGGCGTGAATTCGCGCGCCGATCTGGCCGAGGCGGAGGCACTGCTGCAGGAGACGCTCCGCTCCCGCGCGATGGCCGAGGGCGCGACCCTGCTCGATCCCAAGACCACCTATTTCAGCTTCGACACCGTGCTCGGCCGGGACGTGACCGTCGGCCCGAACGTGGTGTTCGGACCTGGCGTGACGGTGGGCAACGGTGTCGAGATCAGGGCCTTCTGCCACCTGGAGGGCGCCAGCGTGGCCGACGGCGCGATCATCGGTCCCTTCGCCCGATTGCGCCCCGAGGCCCGCATCGGTGAGGAGGCCCACATCGGCAATTTCGTCGAGATCAAGAAGGCTTCGATCGAGACCGGCGCCAAGGTCAATCACCTCACCTATATCGGCGATGCCCGAGTCGGCGCCGGCGCCAACATCGGTGCCGGGACGATCACCTGCAATTACGACGGCTTCTTCAAGAGCCACACCGACATCGGTGCCGGGGCCTTCATCGGCTCCAATACCAGCCTAGTGGCGCCGGTGAAGATCGGTGACGGCGCCATCGTCGGTGCGTCCAGCGCCGTCTCCCGCGACGTGCCGGCGGATGCCCTCGCCGTGGTCCGCGGCTCCTTTACGATGCGCGCAGGTTGGGCGCGGTCCTTCCGTCAGCGACGATCGGCAGAGAAGGCGGCGGAAAAGGCTGCTGAAAAGGATCAGGGTAAAGGGTGAGGCGGTATGTGTGGCATCATCGGCATCATCGGCAAGGCCGAGGTCGGGCCGCTGCTCATCGACGGGTTGAAGCGCTTGGAGTACCGCGGCTACGATTCCGCCGGTGTGGCGACGCTCGTCAACGGCACCATCGAACGGCGTCGGGCGCAGGGCAAGATCGCTAACCTGGAGGCCGCCCTGGCTGCCGATCCGGTCCACGGTCACATCGGCATCGGCCACACCCGCTGGGCGACGCACGGCGCGCCCACGGAAAACAATGCCCATCCCCACGCCGACGAGCGTGTCGTCCTGGTGCACAACGGCATCATCGAGAATTTTCGTGAGTTGCGCCGCGAGTTGATGGAGTGCGGTTGCCAGTTCAAGACCGAGACCGACACCGAGGTGGTCGTCCACCTGATCAGCCGGCTCCTGGCGGCCGGAGAGACGCCGCAAGAGGCGGTGCAGCGAGCGCTGACGCGGCTGGACGGAGCCTTCGCGTTGGCCATCCTCTTCGCCGGCCACGCCGGTTTGATGATCGGCGCGCGGCGCGGCAGCCCGCTCGCCGTCGGATTCGGTGACGGTGAGATGTATCTCGGCTCGGATTCGCTGGCGTTGGCCCCGCTGACCAGTCGGATCTGTTACCTGGAGGAGGGCGACTGGGCCGAGGTGACGCCGACCGGCGCCATCGTCCACGACGCCAGCGGTGCCGTGGTCGAGCGCGAGGTCAAGCTGACCGCGACCTCGGGGGCGATGATCGGCAAGGGCAATTTCGCCCACTTCATGCTGAAAGAGATCTACGAGCAGCCGGCGGTCATCGGCGATACGCTGCATTCCCTGCTCAATCCCTGGAATCTGGTGGTCAAGCTGCCGCCCTTGCCGGTCGATCCGACCCGCGTTCCGCGGATCACCCTGGTCGCCTGCGGCACGTCCTTCCATGCGGCGCTGACCGCCCGCTACTGGTTCGAGCAGCTCGCCCGGATCCCGGTGGACGTGGACATCGCCTCGGAGTTTCGCTACCGCGGCGCCGACATGGCGCAGGGCGGGCTGGCCATTTTCATCTCGCAGTCGGGCGAGACCGCCGACACGCTGGCCGCCATGAAATACGCGCGCAGCCAGGGGCAGTACTTGGTTAGCATCGTCAACGTGGCGGAGAGTTCCATGGCGCGGCTGTCCGACGCGGTGCTGCTGACCCACGCCGGCCCGGAGATTGGCGTTGCCTCGACCAAGGCGTTCACCACCCAGCTCACCGTGCTCGCCTGCATGGCGGTGGCGTTTGCGGGTGCGCGTGGCCGCATCGACCGGGACCTGGAGAAGCGGCTTTGCCGGGCGCTGACCGAGGTACCAAGCCGCGCCAACGACGTGTTGATCCACGACCAGCGGCTCGCCGAACTTGCCCGGGAGATCGCCGATGCCCGCGACGTGTTGTATCTGGGTCGCGGCACCGGTTATCCGATCGCCCTGGAAGGCGCCCTCAAGCTCAAAGAGATCAGCTACATCCATGCCGAAGGCTATGCCGCCGGCGAGATGAAGCACGGTCCCATCGCGCTGATCGACGAAAACATGCCGATCATCGTCATCGCGCCTTCGGACGAGTTGTTTGATAAGACCGCGTCGAACATGCAGGAGGTGGTTGCGCGCGGCGGCCGGGTGATCTTTCTGTCCGATGCGCCCGGCATCGCCAAGCTTGGCGACATGGCGGCGGCGAGCATCGAACTGCCCGAGGTCGACCCGTTTGTTGCGCCGTTGCTCTACACCATTCCCGTGCAGTTGCTCGCCTACCACGTCGCCGTCGTCAAGGGCACCGATGTGGATCAGCCGCGCAATCTGGCGAAGAGCGTGACCGTGGAATAGCGACCGGCGGCCGCTGTCGCCAGGAGAACGACGGCAGCCTACTGCGTGATCCGATAGGGCAGCCCCTCCCGCCGCTCCAGCGCCCATTGGATCATCGTCCAGTTGAGCCGCGCCGTATCCGGCCCCGCCGCGCGAATGATCGGTTCGTGGTCCTGCAGTTCCTTCGGGGGATCGGGGGCGGCCGAATGGGTTTCCTCGATCTGGTCCATCTGCGTCTTCGATGGATGTACCTCCAGGTAGAGGTCGCCGCGGTAGCGGCCGATCTTGACCGGCTGATCGATGACGGTAACCGGCGTGCCCACAGGCACCTGGTTGAAGAGCCACTCGATATCTTCCGGATACATGCGGATGCAGCCGCGGCTGACCCGCCGGCCGACGCCCCACGGCTTGTTGGTGCCGTGGATGAGATAGGTCGGCCAACCCAGATAGAGTGCGAAGTCGCCGAGCGGGTTGTCCGGTCCCGGCGGCACCACCGCAGGCAGCTCGGGATCGTCCTTGCGCGCATTCGCGGTCGGCCGCCACGTCGGCCCCTGCTTCTTGCGAACCACTTTGGTTTTCCCCAGCGGCGTCTTGAAGCCCTCGCGACCGACGCCGAGGGGCAGGCTGATCAGCGGACGATCCGCGTCCTGGAAATAGTACACGCGCAACTCTGCCACGTTGACGACGAGGCCACGGCGCGGGGCGTCGGGAAGGATGTGGGCGGTCGGCAGCACCAGGCGAAGGTTTTCACCGGGCAGCCACGGATCAACGCCAGGATTGGCGGCCATCAGTTCTATCAGCCCGAGGCGGTTGGCCCGCGCGATGTCGAGTAGCGTGTCCTCGTAGCGCGTGGTGTGGAAGCGGATGGCGCCGAGCATGTCGTCGGTCCCGGCGCCGGCGGCAACAGCCCACGCGTTGCGCCCGGTGCAACCTGCCGCCACGCTGAGGGCGCCCAATCCACGCAGCGCCGCCTCGCGGCGCGTCAGCATCGTCGTCATCGTCTATCGCAAACCTTTCGCGCCCGAGGCGCCGCCCATCCACTCATCGGCACATAGTGGATGCCACCGCCGAGGGCAACTGCGTGCAGGCAGCCGGTTTCCGCGGGCCCGGGAATGCGCTATAAGGCGAGGCCGTCAGCGACTCGGGCGCCGCCGTCTCGTCGCCGGATTAGCTCAGCTGGTAGAGCGACTGATTTGTAATCAGTAGGTCGGGGGTTCGAATCCCTCATCCGGCACCAGATCTTAATAAGTCGTGAATCTTTCAGTCATCCTCGAGCTGCAAGGTGGGCTTCAGACCAATTTGTACCTAGGGTCTGGTACCTTCCGGCAGCGAATGCCCAGCCTATGCAAGCCGCGTGGAAGCACCAACTTTTCTCTCCGCGTCTACGTCCCGCAGGACCTCCGAGAGGTCATCAGTAAGACCGAGTCTGGTCCCTTCGTCCCGCCGACA